>CAJUPJ010000041.1 GCA_910588655.1 uncultured Lachnospiraceae bacterium
CTTCTTATACCCTGGCTTAAATTACATTTGTAATTAAAAAATGGGGAAACTCAAAGTTTATAAATATTTAATATTATGTAGTTATGGAATTACTGTTCCCATTTTGTTTTTTTTGATATATAATACATAATAATACAAAATTTGACAATTATGGAATATTCTGGAAACGAAAGGGGAAGCGTATGAAGAGATTTGTTTGTACGGTATGTGGCTATGTATACGAAGGTGACAGCGCACCAGACATATGTCCTGTGTGTAAACAGCCAGGGGAAAAGTTCAGGGAAGAAACTGCTGTTAAAAATGATGGCGGCGGAACGGCTGTTCCTTCCAGCAGGTTAGATTATGATAAAAATTTTTACCGTAATGACAGCTCATGCCGTTATATGGAAGAAATACACCAGATGGCAGTAACAGGGAAGTCTTTAAGCAGTGCTATGGGGACAAAGATGCCTTTGCCTTCATGGGATGATATATTGCTTCTGGGGGCACAGTTAAATCCAGCACCACTTGATGAAGGGGAACATGTTAATACAATGACAGTTATTGGCAGAAATGCTAAGAAACCTATGGTGCTCAAAAGCCCTGTATATATTTCACACATGTCATTCGGGGCATTGTCAAAAGAAATAAAAGTTGCACTTGCAAAGGGTTCTGCAATGGCAGGGACAGCTATGTGCAGCGGTGAAGGCGGTATACTGCCAGAGGAAAGGGAGGCCGCTTATAAGTACATATTTGAGTATATACCTAATAAATACAGTGTAACAGATGAAAACCTGCGTGCAGCAGACGCCATTGAGATTAAGATTGGGCAGGGTACAAAGCCAGGAATGGGCGGGCATCTGCCAGGTGAAAAGGTAACAGAGGAAATTGCAAAGCTGCGCGGAAGAAAACCAGGTGAGGATATACAAAGCCCAAGCAGGTTTAAGGAGTTAAATTCCAAAGAGGATTTAAAAGAAATGGTGGATATGCTGCGCCAGCGTTCTGATGGCAGGCCGGTAGGCATTAAGATTGCAGCAGGGCATATTGAAAGGGATTTGGAATACTGTGTGTATGCAGAACCTGACTTTATAACAGTTGACGGCAGGGGAGGTGCAACTGGTTCAAGCCCGTTTTTCCTGCGTGAAGCAACAACTGTCCCAACTATTTATGCACTTTACCGTACAAGGAAATACCTGGATTCGGTACATTCAGATATTTCACTTGTAATTACAGGCGGGCTGCGTGTGTCTGCTGATATTGCAAAAGCGCTTGCAATGGGTGCAGATGCTGTTGCTGTTGCGAGTGCAGCATTAATGGCAGCAGCATGCCAGCAGTACAGGATTTGCGGTTCAGGGAACTGTCCTGTGGGCATTGCAACACAAGAACCAGAATTAAGGAAAAGGTTAAATATAGAACAGGCAGCAAAGAGGACTGCCAATTACCTGGATGTTACTTTAGAAGAGTTAAAAACATTTGCCCGCATTACAGGGCATAATTCAGTACATGGGTTAAGTACAGATGATTTAGTAACAATAAACAGGGAAATTTCAGAATTTACCAATATAAGACATGCATAACAGATAATACAGGCATATTTACAAGGCATGGGGGTTATTATGGTTAAAAAATATACAGGGCAGAATGTTTATGATGCACTACAGAAGAGGCTTGATTTTATTTTTCAGGAATTTGACAATATTTTTGTGTCATTTTCTGGTGGAAAGGACAGTGGCGTCCTGTTAAACCTGGTGCTGGATTTCCAGGAAAAGAATTATCCAGACAAGCAAATTGGCGTGTTCCACCAGGATTTTGAGGCACAGTATACAGTTACAACAGAATATGTGGAACGTACATTTAAAAGGCTTGCAGGCAGGGCGCAGTTATACTGGGTATGCCTTCCAATGGCAACAAGGACAGCGCTTA
The DNA here is from genome assembly GCA_910588655.1 of uncultured Lachnospiraceae bacterium. GTDB lineage: Bacteria > Bacillota > Clostridia > Lachnospirales > Lachnospiraceae > Butyribacter. The sequence goes on from CAJUPJ010000041.1 coordinate 1,903, forward strand.
GCAGTTATGAGATGTACTGGTTTCCATGGGATGACACTAAAAAAGAGGCATGGGTGCGCCCTATGCCAGAACACCCATATGTAATTAATCTTGAGAATAACCCAATAACAACTTACCGCTATAAGATGCACCAGGGAGACCTGGCAAAGCAGTTCAGCAGGTGGTACAGGATTTCACATGGCAACAGGAAAACTGTATGCCTGCTTGGTATAAGGGCAGAGGAGTCAATGCAGCGTTACAGCGGCATATTAAATAAAAAATATGGATATAAAGGGGAGTACTGGATAAGCAAACAGTTTAAAGATGTGTGGACAGCATCACCAGTTTATGACTGGCTTCTTAGTGATGTATGGCATGCTAACTATATTTTTGGCTACGATTATAACAGGCTTTATGACATGTACCATATGGCAGGGCTTAAGCCTGACCAGATGCGGGTGGCTTCCCCTTTTAATGACTATGCAAAGGACAGCCTTAACCTGTACAGGGTTATTGACCCGGAAATATGGGCAAAGCTTGTAGGGCGTGTAAAGGGCGCTAATTTTGGCGCTATTTATGGCAAAACAAAAGCACTTGGATACAGAAGCCTCTCATTGCCAAAAGGGCATACATGGGAGTCATATACTAAATTCTTATTAGATACCCTTCCTGTCCGCTTAAGGAACAATTATGTAAGGAAATTCCGTACTTCAATAGAATTCTGGCATAAAACCGGCGGAGGGCTGGAAGAGGAAACCATACGCGAACTTGTAGAACATGGTTATAAGATAAAGCGTAATGGTGTTTCTAATTATACAATAATGAAAAATTCCCGTATTATATTTCTTGAAAGAATACCAGACCATACAGATGATATAAAATCCTCAAAAGACCTTCCAAGCTGGAAAAGGATGTGTTACTGCATACTGCGCAATGACCATACATGCCGGTTTATGGGTTTTGGGGTTTCAAGAGAACAGAAAAAGCTAATAGATACACTGAAACAGAAGTATGTCAAAGTAGGTGTTTAGAAGCAGAACCATGACAGTCAAATGGATATTCGCAATTCGCAATGCCTGCTTGCAGGCATTGGCTACTTGCTCATAACCTCATAGCCGCTACCACAGCTTTTCAGTGGGAGCTTGTACTCCCACTGAAACAAGCCAGTCCCTGCCCGCTGCTTATGTTTCCACAACATAGAAGCGTGCATTTTAAAGGACTTACTTGATGAGGTTAAATATATAGCAGAAATGAGGAATAATATGTCTTATAAAAGCCCGGTTTACAATGTAATTTCCGTACCTGTTGAAAAAATTGTGCCAAATACATACAACCCGAATTCTGTAGCGCCCCCTGAACTGGAATTATTATATGACAGCATTAAAGAGGATGGCTATACAATGCCTATTGTGTGCTATTTTGACAATGAAAAGGATAAGTATATAATAGTAGATGGTTTCCATAGATACCGGATTATGCTTGATTATACAGATATTTATGAACGTGAGAAAGGTATGCTGCCTGTATCTGTTATTGACAAGCCTATTGATTACCGTATGGCAAGCACAATCAGGCATAACAGGGCACGCGGCACGCATAATGTAGACCTTATGAGCAATATTATTAAAGAGCTTTGTGAACTTGGCAGGTCTGATGCCTGGATTTCAAAACATCTTGGAATGGAAAGGGATGAGATACTGCGCCTGAAACAGATAACAGGGCTTACAGAGCTTTTTAAGGATGTGAGTTTTGGGAAGGCATGGCAGCCTGCCAAAGAGGAACAGTGAAAGGGGAATTAAATGAGAATACGGATTTACAATGCAAGAATTATTACAATGGCAAATGGGACGGATATTTTAGAGGGTGAAATCCATATTGATGGTGAGAGGGTTTCATTTGCAGGGACAAAGGAAGAAGCAGGTAAAATTAAAAATAATACTGCATGGGACAGGGAAATTGATGCCTGTGGCAATATAGTAATGCCAGGGTTTAAAGATGCACATACGCACTCCGCAATGACATTCCTGCGTTCTTATGCGGATGACCTTCCATTGCAGGAATGGCTTTATAACAGGGTATTCCCGATGGAAGCAAAGCTTACAGAAGAAGATGTGCTGTGGTGTTCAAGGCTTGCAATACTTGAATACCTTACAAGCGGTATTACAGCAAACTTTGATATGTATATGAAAAATGAAGCTAATGCAAGGGCATCTGCAGAGGCTGGCTTCAGGACGGTTTTATGCGGGAGCATTAATGACTTTGGTGGTACAATTGAAGAAATAGAAGAAGAGTATAACCATTTTAATAATTATAACCCATTAATATCTTACCAGCTTGGCTTCCATGCAGAATATACTACTAAAAGGGAAACACTGGAAGGAATGGCACAGCTTGCACAGAAGTATAAAGCACCAGTGTATACACATAATTCTGAAACCAAGGCAGAAGTGGAGGGCTGTATTGAAAGGTATGGCAAGACGCCGGCAGCATTTCTTGACAGCCTGGGAATGTTTGAATATGGCGGCGGCGGTTTCCACTGTGTTTATATGACAGATGAAGATTTAGCTATATGTAAGGAGAAAAATATCTGGGCTGTAACTAATCCTGCTTCAAATGTCAAGCTTGCAAGCGGGATTGCGCCTGTACAGAAGATGCATGGCATGGGGATAGGGCTTGCAATTGGTACAGACGGGCCTGCAAGCAATAACTGCCTTGACATGTTCCGGGAAATGTTCCTTGTAACAGCATTACAGAAGGTTTCAATACCTGATGCATCTGCAATGGACGCAGATGATGTGCTTTGTATGGCAGCATCTGGCGGGGCGCTTGCAATGGGGCTTGAAGAGTGTAATACTCTTGAAGAAGGCAAATATGCAGATTTAATAATGCTTGACATACACCAGCCAAATATGCAGCCACTTAATAATATAAGCAAAAACATTGTTTACAGCGGCAGCAAGCAGAATGTGAAAATGACAATGGTAGCTGGTAAAATCCTTTACGAAGATGGCAGGTTTAATATAGGTACTGATGCAGAAGAAATATATGCAAAAGTTAATGAGAGCATTGCAAGGATGAAAACATCATAGTATAAAGTTTATACACAGACAGTTTGTGCCTGCTGGCACAGGAAGGGCAGGGGTATATTTATGGAAAAAGTAAAAACTGGTATTTTTGGTGTTGGAAGCATGTCGGGCAAAATAATGGAAACAATGCACAGGGTGGAAAATATTGAGCCTGTTGCCATTGCTTCACGCAGCATGGAGCGCGCCAGGAAATTTGCAGAAAAATATAAGCTTACAAAGGCTTATGGCAGCTATATGGATTTATTAAATGACCCTGGGATTGACATGGTTTATATTGCAACGCCTAATTCAGAACATGCCGCACATATGAAAATGTGCCTTAGAATGGGCAAAGCCGTTTTCTGTGAAAAGCCGTTTACAATGGATTTGCAGGAGGCAGAGGAAGTCCTTGGGCTGGCAGAAAGTAAAAACCTTTTTGCAGGTGAAGCAATATGGACAAGGTACATGCCGCTGTACAAAGAAATACAGGCTTTAAAGAACCAGGAAATGCTTGGCAGGATAACTGCTGTTACAGCAAACCTTGCCTACCCTGTATGGGAAAGGGAACGCATACACAGTACAGAGCTTGGCGGAGGCGCACATATGGATGTAGGCATATATCCCCTGACATTTATAGACGCTGTAGCAGGAATGGATTATTCTGCCTGCCATGTAACAGCACATAATGTACAGGGCGTTGACCAGACCAGCAGCATTGTGCTTTATTATAAAGAGAAGGGTATTATTGCAACAATTTTAAATTCCGTAGCGTCGCCTTCAGACCGCCAAGGCATAATTTATGGCACAGAGGGCTATGCAATAGTAGAAAATATAAATAACTTTGAAAGCATCAGGATTTATAATAAAGAGCATGAATGTATCAAGGAAATAATGCCGCCAGAACAAACCAGCGGTTATGAATATGAACTTGAAGCTGCTGCCAGGGCGGTTATTGCAGGAAAGACAGAATGTGATGAAGTGCCGCATAAAAAAATTTGGGAAATGATGAAAGTAATGGAAGAAATATATTCAAGATTAAAGAATTATATGGAAGGGGATATGTAATGGGTTTTTTTGAAGAGAGGGACGGAAGCCTTGTTTTCCGCGAAAATGGAGAAACTGTCCTGGTAACTCCGTGGGGTGCAGACAGCCTGCGCGTCCGTTCTGCTATTTTAGGGGATATTTCCAGTTACAGCGCTGCACTTTTAGAAGTACCTCCAGTTAAAGCGGAAATTAATATACAGGAAACATCAGCTTCAATACGCAATGGAAATATTACGGCAGAATTAACAGTACAGCCCTGGGGCAATGCATTGCAGACAAGGTTTATTAACCAGAGGGGTGAGTGCCTGCTGTCTGAAATCCCAAATGGCGGGGCATTAACCCTTAAGGCACGCCATTTTACACCTTTAAATGGTGAAAGTTTTAAAATTAAAGCTTCTTTTATATCAGAACGTAAAGAGAAAATATATGGAATGGGTCAGTACCAGCAGGAAATCATGGATTTAAAAGGGTGTAACCTGGAACTTGCACACCGCAATTCACAGGCAAGCATACCATTTTATATTTCAAGCCTTGGGTATGGGTTTTTATGGAACAATGCTTCTATTGGAGAGGTGCATTTCGGGCTTAATACTACAGAATGGATTGCAAATTCTTCAAAACAGCTTGATTACTGGATTACTGCTGGTGACACTCCTGCGCAGATTGAAGAAGCATATGCAGGTGTTACAGGCAAAGCGCCAATGATGCCAGAATACGGGCTTGGTTTCTGGCAGTGCAAGCTAAGGTACTATAACCAGGAACAGGTTTTAAATATTGCCAGGGAATATAAAAAGAGGAATATCCCGTTAGATGTAATTGTAATAGATTATTACCACTGGTTAAGGTGTGGTGACTGGAAATTTGACCAGGAGTATTTTAGTGACCCTGGGGCAATGGTAAAAGAATTGCATGACATGGGAATAGAAACAATGGTTTCCATATGGCCGCAGGTTGACTGGCGCAGTGAAAACTTTGAGGAAATGAGGCAGAAGGGGTTACTTGTCAAAGCAAATTCAGGGATTGATGTCCAGATGTTATTTCATGGCAACAATGTATTTATGGATGCAACTAATCCGGAAACAAGGGAATATGTATGGAATAAATGTAAAGAAAATTATGCTGCCTATGGGATAAAGACATTCTGGCTTGACGAGGCAGAGCCTGAGTTTACAGGATATGACTTTGATAATTACCGCTATTATGAAGGGCCTGTTTCACAGATTGGAAATATTTACCCAAGGGAATATTCAAGGTTTTTCTATGAAGGACAGAAAGCGTCAGGACAGGAGGAAATTGTAAACCTTGTACGCTGTGCATGGGCTGGAAGCCAGCGCTATGGTGCACTTGTATGGTCTGGTGACATTATGTCATCATATGAGGATTTCCGTAAACAGATATGTGCAGGAATACACATGGGCATAAGCGGAATTCCGTGGTGGACAACAGATATTGGCGGTTTTCATGGTGGTGTAACAGATGATGCAGATTTCCAGGAGTTATTAATAAGATGGTTTGAATTTGGCACATTCTGCCCTGTTATGAGAATACATGGCTGCCGTCTTCCAGGAGAAGATATAATTAACAAATCAGGTGAAAAGCGTGAGTGGACAGGTGCAGATAATGAAGTTTGGAGCTATGGTGAAGATAATTATGAAATTATGGTAAAATACATTAATATAAGGGAGCTTATGCGTAATTATACCAGAAGCCTTATGGAAGAAGCACATTTAAAAGGCACACCTGTAATCCGCGCATTATTTTATGAATTTCCAGAAGATGCTGTATGCTGGGATATTACAGATTCTTATATGTTTGGTGCAGACCTGCTGGTTGCACCTGTATGCCACAAACACCAGATGGAGAGAAAAGTATACCTGCCAGAAGGTACTGTATGGGTTAATGCATCAGATGGCAAAGAATACAAAGGCGGTAAATGGCATGATATTCCTGCACCAATAGGGACAATACCAGTATTCCTGCGTAATGGCAGGCAGGATTATCTTATTGGCAGAATATAGGGAAAGGGGCAAAATGTAAAATGGCTGAAAAGTGTATTACAATAATTGAACAGATATAATTTATATGGTGGGTTTTATATGAAGGCAGAAATAAAAAATGCCAGAATAATTATAAGAATGTCTGCAAAAAATACCCGGAGAAAGTTACAATATTAAGAAATCCTGGAGATGTAAAAAGATATATAAAAAGCCTGGACAATTAATATTATTTGCCAGTATTAATTGTCCAGGTTTAATAAGCCCGTAAGAAACCAGCAAGCCTGTCTGGTTAGCAGTTAAAAATCTTTAAAATACTTTTTAAAAGTAATTACAAAAAGTAATATTGAAAAAGCTGTTGCAAGATAATCAGTTACCGGCTGTGCAATTACAAGCATCTGTGCTGAGTCTGTCAATGCATTTAAAATAAAAAGGATAGGTATAAATAACAGCCCCTGTCTTGATATAGACAGAACCAGTGAAGGCAGGGCAGCCCCTGTAGACTGTATGGCATTAATCATAACAAATAATATACCAAGTACAGGGCCTGAAATTATATAAATTCTTGAAAACTGGAAGCCAAAGCTGAAAGCATCTTTATTTTCAAGAAATGCAGTTACAAGCGGGCCAGCCCCGAGGTAGCAGATTATGGTCATAACTATGCTCATTGCAAGCGCAAGGCAGACTGAGAATTTTAAAACTGCAAGATACCTCTGTTTGTTTTTAGCACCAAAACAATAGCCAAGAAGCGGCTGTATGCCAGTTCCAAGCCCTATTAAAAGCATAACTACAATCATATTTACTTTCATTGCAACGCCAAGCCCGGCAACCGCCATATCACCATAAACTTTCATAAGGTTGTTTATAATAATATTAGATGTACTCATAAGCAGGCTGTTAAACGAGGCAGGAATACCTATTGAAAGTACGCCTGCTGCAATATGGTCTCCTGCCTTGTAATCTTTTAGGCGTATTGAAAGCAGGGAATTTTCCGATACAAGGTGCTGCATGTAATACAGCGTTGCCAGTATATTTCCAATAGTAGTAGCTATTGCTGCACCAGCTATGTTCCATTTAAATAAGAGTATCATAACAGGGTCGAGTACAATATTAGCAACATTTCCAATAATCATACCAACCATCGCTTTCTGGGCACATCCTTCAGACCTTATAATATTGCTGTACATATTTGAAATAATTAAAAAAGGTACTGAAACAGCCAGTATTGAAAGATACTGTGATGTATATTCCAGTGTCTCGTCACTTGCGCCTACAAGATAACATATAGGTTTATTGAAAACCCATATTAAAACCATTGAAATAATTCCTATTACAAGCCCTGTCCAGAAGCAGAATGAAGAAATACTTTTTGCTTTTTCATTCTTTCCCTGTCCAAGCATCCTTGAAATCAGCGAAGTCCCGCCGATACCAAAAAGCATCCCTATAGCCATAAAAATAAGAAATGCAGGAGTTGCAACTGAAACAGCGGCAACCATATATGCGTTTTTGGTCTGTCCTATAAAAAATGTATCTGCAAGGTTATAAGCAAGTACCATAATCATACTTATAATAGCTGGTATAGCATTACTTAAAACTGCCTTTGGAACGGGTGCATTTTTAAAAATTTCTGTTGTTTTATCTTCCATGTGAAATACTTCCTTTCTGTAAATTATTGCTCCAATCCAGCCTGGGGCAAAATACTGGCTGGATGGAGCATTAGATTATTTTACAAGATTTTCCTTGGAAATTCAAGAGGGAAAAATAAAATTATCCAATATCTGATGTATCAGGGTAGTTTTTACGGAATGGGCGTTTGTCCTGCATTTTAATTTGTTAAAGTTGATTTATAAATGTTTTTATATTATGATTATGGAAAAGACAGCAGAAATAACCACATAACCAAATACAATAACCAGGAAAGGATGTGTTATTATGTCACCAGCATTAGCACAAACAAAATTTTACAATGAGGATGATTATTATAATCTCCCAGATGATACTAGAGCAGAACTGATTGACGGGCAGTTTTATAACATGTCAGCACCAAGCAGGGTACACCAGGAAATACTTATGTTTTTATCCAATAAAATTGTAAACCATATTAATTCAAAAAACGGTTCATGCAAAGTTTACCCTGCCCCGTTTGCTGTCAAGCTGTTCCAGGATGCAGATACTATAGTAGAACCTGATATAAGTGTAATCTGTGACACTGGCAAGCTGACAGAACGTGGCTGTACTGGTGCGCCAGACTGGATTATTGAAATTATTTCCCCTGGAAACCCTGGACATGACTATGTACGGAAACTTAACCTTTATGCAGATGCAGGTGTAGGTGAATACTGGATTGCCGACCCCCTGACTAAGGAAATATCTGTATACCATCTTAAAGAACAAAATTTCAGGGCTGTTTCTTATACATTCCAGGAAAGCATAACCCCAGGTCTTTTTAATGATTTATATATTGATTTCACAGAACTGGAATTGTAACAGCAGATACATCAACAGTGGGGAATACCTGCAGTTTCTTGCACTGTAATTAATTGCGTGCAAGGAACTGCCAAGATTGTAACCGTATAGGTAAAAATTATTTATTTTCAGATTTTTCTTGTGTTTCTGTTTGTACATTATCTTCAAAAGTCCAGTTTATTTTATATTTTTTACCAATACAGTTTCCTATATTATTTACATAATCTTCCAAAAGTTTCTGTGCTCTTTGCTGTGCATTAGACAACAGAGCTGTATCATTGCTGGCAGCTTCCTTCATTTTTGCCTGTGCTTCCTTAAATGCTGCTGTCTGGTGTTCTGCCTCAACTTTTGCAGAATTTTTTGCAACAATAAAAGAGCTCTCTGTTAAAGTTGCATTATCAACTTTGCAATCTAACACTTGCGCCTGTGGAATAGTAATATTTACATTATCCTTCTTTACTTCCATTTTTACTTTGGAGGTGTCTATCCCAATATTAACAATACCTGCATACTCGACCCAGAATTTTCTGTCTTTTGTCCAAAGTAACATTCCAGATGCATTTTCTTCTGTATATTTAGCAACATTGTGGTAATAACATTTCATTGTTGCTAATTCACAGATAGATTTCATTTGGGACGCTTGTGGTTCAATTTCTTTTAGTGTATTGTCCTTAGAACAGCTTGCTGTTGTTATACACATAGTAAAAATTATAAATAAACAAACTAGTTTTTTCATCCAAGTACCTCCTTAATTTATCTCAAGCTTATATTCTGCATCTAATTGATTGATAAATGGCTTTATTAAAGCTTCAATTATATTTTGTGCGTTTTCTTTTGCCAGTTCATAGATAGCATCTTCAGTGTCCGCTTCACTGGTTACATCTTCTATGCATTTTTCATATGCCTGTTCTGATACAGTTTCAGTGTTTGCCTTATCATTCATAAATATATAATCTAAAGAAGCAATATCCACATTTATATCATTTATCTTGATTTCAGGTATTTTAACCTTAATAACCTTTTTTTCATTGTCCAGATTAATGTCTACTTGCTGGAAATCAATACCAGCTTTAATTTTTGCATCATAAGAAACATAATAGTCAACTTCATCAGGTTCTTCATTATTTGTTACTTTTGCAATACCATTATAAACGGCTTCAAGGGTTGATAAATCGCTGACGTTGATTATTTTTTCCAGATTGGATTTTGTAATAATTTCAAGTTTTTTTCTGCCATTTTTATTAACAAACAAAATTGTTGTTATTATCAATATGACCACAATAAAACAGCAAATTAGAATTACTAGGGATTTTTTACTTAATCTTTTAAGTATGTTCTTCATTGTTTTTCCTTTCTTTTTTCATTAGCTGGAATGTTATAAGTTAAAAAGAGTTTTTTCATTTGGAAATTATGGTATTTTTATACATTAATTCCAGATAAAGAAATAATAAATTTATTTAATTATATATAGCCTGCATAAAATACCGAAAAATTGGCTACAGTAATAATTATAAAAAATTGTAATATATTGTAAATAAGAATATATTTATGGTACATATTCATAATTATACTTTGTTTAGCAGATGTACAGTTTCTTTGAGTAAAGCTATATCCTTAGATATATAATTAATATAAATATATTGACAAAAAATATCCATCTGGTATTATTTTCATAATAACAGGATAAGTTATTCCATAGTTTAAGTATAAAAAGTGGGGGAGAGGTTAGTATATGGCACAAAATACTTTAAAAACTAGTACGGCTATTTTATGGACAGCTGCATATTTTGGCATTATGGTTTTATATACATTTTTAGATATAGCAGTATGGAGAAAATTATTTCCTGGATATTCAGATTGGGTAAATATTATAACCATAATTATATTGGGGTGTGGCTTTATATATCTACTAATGCAAAAATATAAAGTAGATATACTATCAGGCATTACAGCATCAGGTATTCTGGGTGCAGTTTTTTGCTCTGTATTGTTTTTCCTGCTGTTAGATAATTGGCAGGTGTGCATTATTGCACCTGTTATAGAAGAAATTCTAATGAGAGGGTTTGTGCTTGGATTGTCGGAAAAATCTTTGGGAGCAATAAAAGCATTGCTGGTTTCTTCATTGCTTTTTGCATTACTGCATTTTAATATGGTACAGACATTATCAGCATTTGTGTGTGGAATAATATTAGGGTTGCTTTATTTAAAAACAAAATCAGTGGTTTGTTGTATAATAGCACATTGTGGGTATAACCTGGCATCATATATAACAGTAATCTATCCATACATAAAATAAAGTTATGATTGATAATTCCAGTTATGATGTGTTTTTTGTTACTGGTGTGTTATCATAGCGCAATGCCGTTTAGTTAAGATATGGTGGAAAATATTTTTATAAATTACCAAAGTGCAGATTGCTGGCAAATCCAGCATATGTAATTTTTAAACATCCTTTCTGGACTAAATGATATTGTACCATAACTAAAACGTGCCCATGTACGGAATAATATAGATGGAACATGGAAACCTTGCGTCCCACAGCTAGACATAACTTAATAAAATTAAGCAAAATGTCATATAAACCTAATTATATTAAAAAATATAACCTTTTTACTAATTTTTGTTGCTTTTTTAACAACCATGTAATATAATACTACAGGATTGATGGACAAAGGGGTTCAGCTTTTATTGCTGGACTCCTTTTTTATTTTTTGGAATGGAGGATGTTACAATGGCTAATGGAACTGGAACTGATGGGGCTTATAAAGCATTAGGAAATAAGAAAAGAGGACTTTATGACCCGCGTTTTGAACATGATAACTGTGGTATTGGTGCTATTGTAAATATAAAAGGTAATAAGACACATGATACTGTAACTGGTGCTCTTGGCATAGTTGAAAAATTAGAACACCGCGCTGGCAAGGATGCAGAAGGAAAGACAGGTGATGGCGTAGGAATTCTTTTACAGATTTCCCATAACTTCTTTAAAAAGGCTGTAAAGGCATCAGGGTTTGAAATTGGTGAGGAACGTGACTATGGAATTGGCATGTTTTTCTTTCCGCAGGATGAACTAAAAAGAAACCAGGCAAAAAAGATGTTTGAAGTAATTATTAAAAAAGAAGGGCTTGAGCTTCTGGGATGGAGGGAAGTGCCTGTAGTACCTGGAATACTTGGACATAAGGCAGCAGACTGCATGCCTTGTATAATGCAGGCATTTGTAAAACGTCCTGAAGATGTGGAAAGAGGGCTTGCATTTGACAGGAAGCTGTATATAGCAAGGCGCGTATTTGAACAAAGTAATGATGACACATATGTTGTTTCATTTTCAAGCCGTACTATAGTATATAAAGGAATGTTCCTTGTAGGACAGCTCCGTCTTTTCTTTGAGGATTTACAAGACCCTGGCTACTTGTCAGCCATTGCAATAGTCCATTCAAGGTTTAGTACCAATACAAACCCAAGCTGGATGAGGGCACATCCTAACAGGTTTATTGTGCATAATGGCGAGATTAATACTATTGTAGGAAATGCAGATAAAATGCTTGCACGTGAAGAAACAATGGAAACACCTTATCTGTCAGGTGATTTCCACAAAGTCCTGCCTGTTGTTAATCCAAACGGTTCTGACTCCGCAAGGCTTGACAATACACTGGAATTCCTTGTAATGAGCGGGATGGAACTTCCACTTGCAGTTATGGTTACAATTCCTGAACCTTGGGAACATGACCTTGGTGTAAGCCAGAAGAAAAGGGATTTTTACCAGTATTATGCAACAATGATGGAACCCTGGGACGGGCCGGCATCAATACTTTTCTCAGATGGTGATTTAATGGGTGCAGTCTTAGACCGCAATGGTTTAAGGCCTTCACGTTACTATATAACAACAGACGGGCAGCTTGTGCTTTCATCAGAAGTAGGTGTATTTGAAATACCAGCAGAAAAAGTAGTTAAAAAAGACCGTTTAAGGCCTGGACGTATGCTTTTAGTAGATACAGTCAAGGGAGAACTGGTAGATGATGATGTGCTTAAGGAAAAATATGCTTCACGCCAGCCATATGGTGAATGGCTTAATAATAACCTTGTTACATTAAAGGAATTAAAAATACCTAATAAAAAGGTAGTGGAATTTACAGATGAAGAAAGGGCAAGGCTGCAAAAAGCATTTGGATATACATTTGAAGAATATAAGACTTCAATACTGCCAATGGCACAGAACGGCGCAGAACCTATTGCTTCAATGGGTACAGATACCCCGCTGCCTATGCTGTCAGAACAGCCGCAGCCGCTTTTTAATTATTTTAAACAGTTATTTGCGCAGGTAACAAACCCGCCTATTGATGCAATACGTGAGGAAATTGTTACATCAACAAGCGTATATATTGGAGAGGATGGAAACCTGCTTGAAGAAAAAGCAGAGAATTGCAATGTATTAAAAATCTGCAACCCTATTCTTACAGATACAGATTTAATTAAGATTAAAAGCATGGATAAAAAAGGCTTTAAATGCGAAGATATCCCTATTACTTATTATAAAAACACTTCACTGGAAAAAGCCCTTGGACGCCTCTGCCTGGCAGCAGACAGGGCATACAGGGAAGGGGTAAATATACTGGTTCTTACAGACAGGGGAGTAGATGAAAACCATGTTGCAATACCTTCACTTCTTGCCGTTGCAGCAATGCAGCAGCATCTTGTAACAACAAAGAAGAGAACAAGGGTAGCAATGATACTTGAGTCGGCAGAACCAAGGGAAGTACACCATTTTGCGACACTGCTTGGTTATGGTGCATGTGCAATTAACCCATATCTTGCACATAGCACAATTAAAGAACTTATTAACAGTGGTATGTTAGATAAAGATTATTATGCGGCTGTAGATGATTATGACAAGGCTGTACTGCATGGAATTGTTAAAATTGCTTCTAAAATGGGAATTTCAACAATCCAGTCATACCAGGGGTCTAAAATATTTGAGGCAATAGGTATTTCAGAAAATGTAATAGAAAAATACTTTACTGATACAAAATATTGTGTAGGAAGCCTGACGCTTGAAGATATACAGGAACAGGTTGACAGGGTACATTCAACGGCATTTGACCCGCTTGGGCTTTCTGTTGATTTAACACTTGAAAGCAGAGGGCAGCATAAGGCACGTGGAAATAAAGAGGAACATTTATATAATCCTGAAACAATCCATCTTTTACAGCAGTCAGCATGGACTGGGAATTATGAATTATTTAAACAGTATTCCAAAGCAATTAATGAAAAAGAACACTGCATGAATTTAAGGGGTATGCTTGATTTTAAATATCCAGAAAAAGGAATACCAGTTGAAGAGGTTGAAAGTGTTGACGAGATTGTAAAAAGGTTTAAAACTGGTGCAATGTCTTATGGTTCTATTTCACAGGAAGCACATGAAACGCTTGCTATAGCGATGAACAGGCTGCACGGAAAGTCAAATAGCGGTGAAGGCGGGGAAAGCCTTGAAAGGCTGCTTACAGCAGGACAGGAAGAAGACCGCTGTTCAGCTATTAAACAGGTTGCATCAGGGCGTTTTGGCGTAACATCACGTTATCTTGTAAGTGCTAAAGAAATACAGATAAAGATGGCACAGGGTGCTAAACCAGGTGAGGGAGGGCATCTTCCAGGAGGGAAGGTTTACCCGTGGGTTGCAAAAACAAGACATTCTACACCAGGTGTAAGCCTTATTTCACCACCTCCGCACCATGATATTTATTCTATTGAAGACCTTGCACAGCTTATTTATGACCTGAAAAACAGTAACAAAGATGCAAGGATTTCAGTTAAACTTGTTTCAGAAGCAGGCGTAGGAACTGTTGCAGCGGGTGTTGCCAAAGCAGGGGCAGCAGTAGTATTAATATCAGGCTATGATGGCGGTACAGGTGCAGCACCAAGAAGTTCTATTTATAATGCAGGGCTTCCATGGGAACTCGGGCTTGCCGAAACACACCAGACACTTATTATGAACGGGCTGCGTTCACATGTGCGTATTGAAACAGATGGAAAGCTTATGACAGGGCGTGATGTGCTGGTTGCAGCGCTGCTTGGTGCAGAAGAATATGGATTTGCAACAGCACCGCTTGTAACAATGGGATGCGTAATGATGAGGGTATGCAACCTTGATACATGTCCTGTAGGTGTTGCAACACAGAACCCTGAGCTGCGTAAAAGGTTTAAAGGAAAGCCTGAATATGTAGAAAACTTTATGAGGTTTGTGGCACAGGAACTGCGTGAATATATGGCAGCGCTTGGAATAAAAACTGTTGACGGGCTTATAGGGCGTACTGATTTACTGCAGGTTAAGGACAGTAAAGCATCAAAATACAATATAGACTTGTCGGAAATGCTTGATTGCACATTTGCAAATGAAAGAAAAGAAAATAAATTTAATCCCAAAAATGTATTTGATTTCGGGCTTGATAAGACAATTGATGAAAAAGTGCTGCTGCCTAAGCTGAAAAATGCAGTTGAAACAAAGGAAAAGACAAGAGTATCTGTTAATGTGACTAATATTAACCGTTCACTTGGTACAATTCTTGGTTCAGAGATTACAAAGAAACATAATGGCACATTAGATGAAGATACTATTACTGTAGAATGCCATGGAAGCGGCGGGCAGAGTTTTGGTGCATTTATACCACAGGGACTTACACTTGAACTTATAGGAGACTCTAATGACTATATTGGAAAAGGGCTTTCCGGGGGCAAGATTATAGTATATCCGCCAGCGGGCACTAAATTTAAGGCAGATGAAAATATTATTATTGGAAATGTGGCATTTTATGGTGCTACAAGTGGCAAGGCATTTATAAACGGGATAGCAGGGGAACGTTTCTGTGTAAGGAATTCGGGCTGTACTGCTGTTGTAGAAGGTGTTGGCGACCATGGCTGTGAATATATGACAGGTGGGCGTGTTGTAATACTTGGCAATACAGGCAAAAACTTTGCGGCAGGCATGAGCGGCGGTGTTGCATATGTACTTGACGAAAACAGTGATTTATACCTTAAATTAAATAAAGAGCTTGTTTCATCTGCCCCTGTTACTGATAAATATGATGTAATTGAGTTAAAATCTATAATTGAAGAGCATGTAAATGCGACAGGTTCAGAAAAGGGAAAAACAATTCTTGATAACTTTAGTGAATACCTGCCTAAGTTTAAGAAAATTGTTTCTTATGATTATAGTAAGATGTTACAGCTTATTGCTAAAATGGAAGAGCATGGGCTGGGATATGAACAGGCACAGATAGAAGCTTTTTATGCAAGCAGAAAATGATAGGAGTGTTATTGCTATGGGAAAACCAACTGGATTTTTGGAATATAACAGAAAAGATAATAAAGCAACAGAGCCTTTGGAGAGAATTAAGAATTTTAATGAATTCCATACGCCTGCCAGTGACAAGGAACGTAAGGAACAGGCGGCACGCTGCATGAACTGCGGCGTACCGTTCTGCCAGTCTGGCATGATGTTAAATGGCATGGCATCAGGCTGTCCTTTAAATAACCTTGTGCCAGAATGGAATGATTTGCTTTATCTTGGAAATATGGAAAAAGCATTACAGCTATTAAGGCAGACAAATAATTTTCCTGAATTTACATCAAGGGTATGTCCTGCACTTTGTGAAGCAGCATGTACATGCGGGCTGAATGACGCCCCTGTTACATGTAAAGCAAATGAGATGGCAATTATTGAGTACGGTTACGAAAACGGGCTGATGGAAGCTGTCCCTCCTAAAGTACGTACAGGCAAAAAGGCTGCAGTTGTTGGTTCAGGGCCAGCAGGCCTTGCGGCAGCAGACCAGTTAAACAGGCGCGGGCACTTAGTAACTGTTTATGAAAGAAATGACCATATTGGCGGGCTGCTTATGTATGGTATTCCAAATATGAAGCTTGAAAAATGGGTGATTAACAGAAAACAGGAGATAATGGAAAAAGAAGGCATACAGTTTATTGTTAATGCTGATGTAGGTAAAAACGTAAAAGCCCAGGATTTAATTAATGGATATGACTGCGTAATCCTCGCATGTGGTGCATCAGAACCACGTGATATAAAGGCAGCAGGACGGGATGCAGAGGGAATTTATTTTGCAGTTGATTTTCTGGCGCGTTCTACAAAACATGTGCTTTCAGGACAAAATAATGGTTTTATTAATACAAAAGGTAAAAATGTAGTAGTAATTGGCGGTGGTGATACAGGTAATGACTGTGTTGGGACATCAGTGCGCCAGGGTGCTAAATCTGTTGTACAGGTTGAAATGATGCCAAAGCTTCCAGACAGCCGTCCAGAAAGCAACCCATGGCCAGAGTGGCCACGTGTCTGCAAAACAGATTATGGCCAGGAAGAAGCTATTGCAGTATATGGCAAAGACCCGCGTATTTACCAGGCAACAGTTAAAGAATTTATAAAAGATAAAAATGGCAAACTTAAGAAAGTTAAACTTATAAAACTTGAGCCAAAGAAAAATGAGAAAACAGGCAGGATGGATATGGCAGAAATTCCAGGCAGTGAATTTGAAATACCTGCTGATTATGTGTTAATAGCAGCCGGCTTCCTTGGGACACAGCAGTATATTGCAAAGGCATTTGGTGTCCAGCTGGATGCGCGGGGCAATGTGCTTACAGAAAAAGGCTCTTATAAAACAACATCAGACAAAGTATTTACAGCAGGGGATATGCACAGGGGGCAGTCACTTGTTGTATGGGGTATAGAAGAAGGCAGGGGAGTTGCAAAAGAAGCTGATAAATATCTGATGGGTTATACTAACCTGTAATACAGAAGAAGGCAGAATAACTTAAAACTGGAATACAAAAAACCATAATTATATATAAAAATGTATTAATGCCTGCATATTTACCGCGGGCATTAATACAAATATAAAATAAATTGTAGAAATTAATAAAAAAAAGCTTGCATTTTATAAAAAAGTGTTGTATACTAGTTTTCGTTGGTACAGAGAAGCCACTAAATAACAATATAGTATATGGTCTGTTGGTCAAGCGGCTAAGACGCCGCCCTCTCACGGCGGAAACAGGGGTTCGATTCCCCTACAGACTGCTACTGTTTATAATTAAACAGCCCAACCCATTGAAAATCCCGCAAGAATGTATCTTGTGGGGTTTTCTTTATATATTTTTATCTATTATGTTTAAAAGAAACCGAAGTTTCTTTTAAACATTGTAATAAAGATTTATATAAATTTATACCAGGATTTTTAATCGCTTTCTTCTGTCTGTACTGAAAGTATCTGTCTTTTGCGTGCCATTTCATCGCTGTCAAGGTATTCATCGTATGTTGTGATTTTATCAATAAGGCCGCCTGGTGTTATTTCCATAATCCTGTTAGCTATTGTCTGTATAAACTGGTGGTCTTGTGATGTAAACAGCACAACGCCTGGGAATTTGATAAGCCCGTTGTTAAGTGATGTTATGGACTCCATGTCAAGGTGCGCTGTAGGTTCATCTATTATAAGTACGTTAGAACCAAGTATCATCATTTTAGAGAGCATTACACGTACACGTTCTCCACCGGAAAGCACGTTTACTTTCTTGATGCCGTCTTCACCTGGGAAAAGCATACGTCCAAGGAAGCCGCGTACATAAGTCGGGTCTTTTTCTGGAGAGAAAGGCATAAGCCAGTCTACAATGGTTTCGCTAGTATTAAAAAGCTCTGTATTGTCTTTTGGGAAGTAAGAAAAGCTTGTTGTTACGCCCCATTTAAAAGAACCGCTGTCTGGTTCTAGTTCGCCAGCAAGTATTTTAAAGAGTGTAGTGTTGGCAATTGTGTCACTTCCTACAAATGCAACTTTGTCCTCACGCCCGATTATAAATGATATATCGTCAAGCACTTTTACACCGTCAATTGTTTTGGAGATATGTTCCACAGTAAGGACTTCGTTGCCTATTTCACGGTCAGGGCGGAAGTCAATATATGGATATTTGCGGCTTGAAGGTTTCATTTCATCAAGCTGTATTTTTTCAAGGGCATGTTTACGTGAAGTAGCCTGCTTTGATTTGGATGCATTAGCGCTGAAACGCTGGATAAATGTCTGGAGTTCTTTAATCTTTTCCTCCTTCTTCTTGTTGGCTTCCTTCATCTGCTTAATCATAAGCTGGCTTGACTCATACCAGAAGTCATAATTACCGGCATATAACTGTATTTTGGCATAGTCAATATCAGCAATATGTGTACATACTTTGTTTAAGAAATAACGGTCATGTGAAACAACTATTACTGTGTTGTCAAAATTAATAAGAAATTCTTCAAGCCAGCGGATAGCTTCAAGGTCAAGGTGGTTAGTAGGCTCGTCGAGAAGCAGTATGTCAGGGTTTCCAAAGAGTGCCTGTGCAAGAAGCACCTTTATTTTTTCATTTGCAGGGAGTTCAGACATTTTTTTGCTGTGGATATCAACAGGTATTCCAAGACCGTTTAAGAGGGTAGCAGCGTCTGATTCTGCTTCCCAGCCGTCCATTGCGGCAAACTCTGCTTCAAGTTCACTTGCTTTAATGCCGTCTTCTTCTGTAAAATCAGCTTTTGCATATATTTCTTCTTTTTCCTTCATTATTGCATAAAGCCGTTCATTGCCCATAATTACAGTGTCAAGCACAACATAGCTGTCATACTGGAAATGGTCCTGCTTTAAAAAAGAAAGCCTTTGCCCTGGTGTAATAATGATTTCACCTTTGCTTGGTTCAATTTCGCCAGCAAGTATTTTCAGGAAAGTGGATTTTCCTGCACCATTTGCACCAATAAGGCCATAGCAGTTGCCTTCTGTAAATTTAATATTAACATCTTCAAATAACGCTTTTTTGCCAAGGCGTAATGTGACATTGGCTGACTGTATCATATTAATCCTCATTTCTGCGCTGCTTGTGTTGGTAAAACAGCCTTGTACCAGGCAGCGCGCAGGCACAAGTGTCTGTCTGTATACTATATTATTGCTAACCTTTTCTATTTTACAGTAAAATGGCGATTTTGCAAGGTTTTTTGAATATAATCTAAATTTTTTATGATTTTTGGCTGCTTATGTTTTGCATGAATGGAAAAAATGTAGTAGTATAGTATTATAATTAAATTATATACAAAAATTTATTGTATGGAGGTTTTACCAGATGGCAGTAGTGTTGACTGCAATAATAGCTGTATTTATTATTGCGTGGTTTATTTGCTTTGCAGGCCAGTCAGGCATTACGTTTAATGGCAGGCTTGGCACTTTTATAACAGGGAAGCGGACATGCCAGGGAGAGGGCGTAAGCAGGAAGGATATTGTTTATATATTTGTACTTGCTTTAATATTCAGGATTGCAGTATATATTGCCAGTGTGGTATATTTAAATATATTTTCAGATGAAACAACATTCGGTTTTTCAGATTTCCTGTCTGCCTGGAACAGATGGGACGCACCACATTATATAGATTTAGCAAAAAAGGGTTATGAAGGGTATGTAGAAAACGGGCAGCATTTGTTTCTGGTATTTTTCCCTTTGTATCCCTGGCTTTTAAGGGCGTTACATGTTGTAATACGGGACTGGGAAATTGCATGCCTGGTGCTTTCGTGCCTGGCATATGCAGCAGGGGCATGTTTCTTTTATGCACTGGTATCAGAAGAATATGGGAAAAGGATAGCATGGAAATCCCTGGTGCTTTTATCTGTATATCCATTTTCGTTTTTCTTTGGCGGCATGATGACAGAAAGCCTGTTTTTATGTACAATGATGGCAGGATTCTATTTTGTAAAAAAGCATAACTGGCTTGCAACAGGGCTTACGGGCATACTATGTTCACTTTGCAGGGTGCAGGGTGTACTTCTGTTTGGTGTTGCAGGTGTTGAATTTTTTGTATATTACAAACCATTTAAAATGTTTAAAGAAAAGGAGGGAAAGGAATTTATTAAACTGCTTTTTACAAAAGGGATATGCCTGTTTTTAATTCCAGTTGGCAACTTAATATATTTTTATATTAATTACAGGGTGGAGAAAAACCCGTTCCAGTTTTCAGTATACCAGAAAGAACACTGGTATCATGGGACTACTTATTTTACAAATGCATTAAGTGAAATATGGGGATATGCTTTTGGGGAAAGCACACAGAATACTATGGCTGCTTCTGTATGGGTACCAGAGCTTGTTTTATTTGCAGTAACAGTAATTCTGCTGTTTTACGGACTCCGCAGGCATCCGCTTAAGTACACTGCATTTTTACTTGTTTATACAATTGTTAATTACTCAGTAACATTTCTTATTAGTGGCGGACGTTATATGTCCTGTGCATTCCCGCTTTTTATTATTCTTGGGGAAATGCTTGACAGGCATCCAAAACTTTATAATATGGTGGTGGCTGTTTCCTCAATGTTATTTGCCATTTATATGGCGGGATATTTTTCCTGGAAACAGATTATGTAGATACATTGGTTTATGACGGCACAAATTACAGGCAGCGGAGCGGATTGCGGATATCCGCCTGGCTTTTAAGGAGAGAATATGGAGAAAAGGAATAATCTTTTTAACATAAAACCAGGTGATACATTGTCTTTTGGTGTAATAAAGGCAGCCACAGGCGTGCAGTTCTCTGTATACCTTCCAGATGAAAAAGACTGTAAGTTGAAATTTTATTATATTGGAAGAAAAGAACCCGCTTGTGTAATCCCACTTACAGAAGAGTATAAAAGGGGCGGGGTATATTTTGTGGTAATTACAGGCATTAATAATGAAGTTAAAGACGGACGCAGCATTATGCAGGCGTTGTCACAGGATTTTGAATATATGTATGAGGCAGATGGGAGAGAGTTTATAGACCCATATGCACAGGTTATACATGGAAAGCCTTCATGGGGCAAGGTGGTTAACAGCAGCAGGCAGAGATTTGTGCGCGGAGGGATTTGTCCTGGGGAATTTGACTGGGATGATGACTGCCAGATTAAACGTAATTTCAATGAAACTATACTTTACCAGCTCCATGTAAGGGGATATACAAAACACCAGTCTTCTGGTGTAAAACATAAGGGGACATATAAAGGGCTTGTTGAAAAACTTCCTTATATGAAAGAACTTGGCATTAATGCAGTTCTTCTGCTTCCCTGTTATGAATTTGATGAAGTACAGAAAGAATATAAGATTTATAATGGCAGGCCAGTCCCTTTAAATGATACAGAAGATGAAGGCAGCAGTTCTTCTAAATATATTAAACTTAATTACTGGGGTTATGGTGCGGATAATACATATTATCTTGCCCCCAAAGCTGCATATGCCGCCGATAGAAGCAATCCTGTGGATGAGTTTAAAGCTTTTGTGAAAAGTTTCCATAAAGAGGGCATAGAAGTGCTTATGGATATATATTTCCTGCCAGGTACTAATTTATACCTTATGGCTGACTGTTTAAGGAACTGGGTACTGGATTACCATGTTGATGGTTTCCGTATAAATAACGAAGTCATGCCGTCGGTTGCCCTTGTTTCAGACCCAGTGCTTTCGGGTGTAAAGATACTTTCTTCAGGCTGGGATAATGCACTTTTGCAGAGCCCGGGCATAAGGCAGCCAGGTAAATTCCTTGCAGAATATAATGAGGGATTTATGAATGACGCCAGGAAGTTTTTAAAAGGTGATGAAGGCATGACAGGAAGTTTTGCCGGACGTTTTACGCGCAATATGGCAGGATGTGCTGTTATTAATTTTATCACCCATATAAACGGGTTTACACTTATGGACCTTGTATCTTATGATGTGAAACATAATGAGTCAAATGGTGAAAGAAACCATGACGGGACAGATTATAATTACAGCTGGAACTGTGGAGCAGAAGGAAGGTCAAGGAAACAGACAATTATTGAAAGACGTATGAGGCAGATAAGGAATGCTTTTCTTATGCTTTTATGCAGCCAGGGCACGCCTATGATTCTGGCAGGCGATGAATTTGGCAATACCCAGCTTGGCAATAATAACCCATACTGCCATGATAACCTGGTAACATGGCTTAACTGGAAACATAGCAAGCGGGAAATGCAGATACTTGAATATGTCAGGAAACTAGTCCAGTTCAGGAAAGAACACCATGTATTATGGCAGGAGGACGGGCTGCCATCATCAGACAACAGGGGGCTTGGGCTGCCTGGCATATCAGTACATGGCACACAGGCGTGGAGGGCGGATTATTCTAATTATAACAGGATGCTTGGTATTTTATTAAATGGTGATTATGCCAAAGATGCCAATGGCGGAACAGATGATATAATTTATTTTATATTTAATATGTACTGGGAACAGAAAACATTTGACCTGCCATCCCTTCCTAATGGCAGGAAATGGTATGCAGCCATAACAACATATGATGATATGTTTTATGAAATGCCTGTTAAGAAAAACGGCTGGAAAAAGCGTAAGAAGACAGTGAAAAATAAGAATGATGGTATGGAATTACAAAGAAAAACAGTTGTGCCGCCAAGGTCAGTTGTTGTATTTATTGGACGTTAAAACTGGTAAAAAAGAATTTCCTGGTACTGCATATACATAATGCATTACCAGGAAATCCAGGCAGGTTATTATCCAGCCCATGCCATGTGGTTTCCAGCAATCTTACCAGAAGATGTTAAGTGCTACTGGAATGTTGCTATGGCATATGATGTTTTTTTTAGAGGTTATGGTTTTTCACAATTTCTTCATACAAGTCAATGTCACATACGTTAGACTGGTCATAATGTGTACATGTCTGGCATGTTACATTGCCTTCCTTTGTGGAGTTTGTAGCATTTGATGAACCACAGCCGCAGCCATCCTTTCCACATGAACAGTAACGTGTGCACCTTTCAGCAACTTCCTTCATTGTTTTAGCATCTTTTTTCATGGTTCTCCTCTTTTCTGCGCTGCTTTTTTAGTTTTGCAGTTTTATGCCGGGCAGCGCGCAGGCATAAAACTTTTTGTTGTTATAAAACTTAATTTATATTAAAGACAAATGCATTATCTGTTACTGTTAATTGTAACAGGGCAATCTGTCGTGCTATTATTATTTACAGAAAGGTTTTTTTTATGAATTTAATTAAGATAAATGATATCAGGATTACGATGTCAATGCTTTTGCTGAAAGATGCGTTTGATGCCTTTTTTCTGGAGGAAGCAGAGGTCATGACATTTGCAAAACTTCAAATAAATGGCAGAAGAAACAAAAACTGGTATGCTGGTGAAACAGATAATGATATTAATGAAGATAATATAACAGGCAGCAGTACAGGATTAACAGAGCTTGTAAGATGGAAAGAAACCAGGCATGTTTTTTTTGAATATATTAAAGGAAAGAAAACACCAGATTTATTTAAAGTATCTTTAAAAGCCGATAGCAGCATGGCAGAAATTTTTTTAAAAGACAGTGGTTTTTATGAAAAATATTTACAGGAAAAACCAGAACTGCACCTCCAGCTAAGATATGAAAATGGCACATTATGTGTTGTAACAGGCATTTATAATAATAATTTTACATTGGACAAATCTGTTGAAAATGCGTGGGATGACGCAGTTGTAAGATGGTTTAAACAGAATAAAGTTGCAATGGATGTTTAAACCAGGCATTTATTTTAAATGTAATACATGTATTATATTAAGAAAAACCAGGCATACTAAATAAAGCTTATAAGTATGCCTGTTTTATTTATGTTGTTTTTAAAATATGCATTATTTATATAAAGCAGAATTTAGTAAAAAACAGAAATGAGGTGTGTTATGAATTTATCAAAAGCAGGGATTGTTGGCTGTGGGTTAGTTGGTGCTACTATTGCATATACACTTATGCAAAGTCCGGTTTTCCGTGAAATGGTACTTATTGATATTGATAAAAACAAGGCAGAGGGAGAGGCTATGGATTTAAACCATGGTATCCCTTTTGCACGTCCAGTTAATATATATGCCGGGGATTATAGTGACCTTAAGGATGCAGGTGTTATAATTATAACAGCAGGGGCGGGGCAGAAACCAGGTGAAACAAGGCTTGACCTTGTAAATAAAAACGTGGAATTATTTAAGAAGATTATTCCAGGGATAACAGAGCATGTTAAGGATGCAATCCTGCTTGTAGTAAGCAATCCTGTTGATATACTTACGTGGGTAACGCTTAAATTGTCAGGTTTTAAAGAAAACCATGTTCTGGGAAGTGGTACGGTTCTTGATTCAGGAAGGCTTAAATATGTAATAGGGGAACACCTTTCAGTTGACCCAAGAAGTGTACATGCATTTATAATAGGCGAACATGGTGACAGTGAAGTTACTGCATGGAGCAGTGTAAACGTAAGCGGTATACCTGTAAACCAGTTCTGTGAAATGCGTGGTTATGAAACACATGAGGAGAACAGAAGCAAACTGTCAGATATGGTGAAAAACAGTGCTTATGAGATAATAGACAGAAAAGGTGCAACTTATTATGGAATAGCAATGGCAACAAGAAGGATTTGTGAAAGCATAGTGCATAATGAAAAAAGCATACTTACAGTCAGCAGCCTGCAGCACCATTATTATGAAGCAGATGGTGTCTGCATAGGTATGCCATGTGTAATAGGCAGTGACGGTGTTGAACAGGTGGTATGTATTGACTTGGACGGGCATGAAGCAGAACTGCTGAAAAAATCAGTCAATGCGTTAAATAAAGTGATTGATAGTTTACAGTTATAATTTAGTTTGCTGGGGACGGACGGTTTCTGCGTGCCAGAGCCAGAATATTCCATAAGCGGGCTTAAAGTACCCCCTTTTATGGAATTATTGCTGGCATCTGGCACGTGAAACCTGTTACTGGCAATCTGCAATAAAATATAAGATAATAATATAACTGTAAATTAGATATTTTTGCGGAAGTAAAATGATGTTTTTTTATAGCCCAGGTGTTCGTAAAATTCATGTGCGCCTGTCCGCTGGAAACCTGATGCAAGCCCGATGGCTGAAGCGTTGTGCCTATATGCCAGTTTTTCAACGCAGTCCATAAGCATTTTGCCGATGCCACAATGCTGGAACTCTGGCAGAACGGCAAGTCCGTTTATTTTTATGTATCCGTTTGGATGTTCTATTGCTAAAGTTTCAACTGTTGTAACAAAACCAACGGTATTGCCGTCCATGTCAGCAACAAATGTGCAGTAGCGGCTGTCGTTTTTCATCTTTTCATATGTTCTGGTGACGCTTTCATCAGTTGCTGGTAAAAAACCAAGCACATTACGCCAGATTGCCGCTACAGATATATAATCTTTTTTTTCAATTTCTCTTATAATAATATTCATATTTGTTCCTTTCTTATAACTGCTATTAATTCTTTTATGGTGCTATTTTTTTCTTTTTATATGGTTATTTTACCATATCTGTATATCAATTTCATTAAATTTTATTTAAACTCCATCATAACCGGAAATTATATCACGTCCGTTTCATAAAAATATTTTCAAATATATTCCAATAATGTATAATAGGT
>CAJUPJ010000042.1 GCA_910588655.1 uncultured Lachnospiraceae bacterium
TACAGAGGGAGAAGTCAAACGAGAGCAAACGCAGGAGCAGGGAACAGAAAAGGATAGCATGTATTGAACTGTCCGTAAAAAATGACCGACTTTGCATAGAACAGCGGGAAGGCAGGGGCAAACGCCAGGGGAATGAAAACAAGGAAATTGCTATTTATAGATATGTAACAAAAAATACATTTGATGCCTATTTATGGTCGCTTGTGGAAAATAAGATTGTATGGTTTGAAAGAGGGTTTGAATATTTAATTGATGTGTTAATTCGCTTTGCCTGCAAGCAGGTATTATCTGTTTACACACTTACAAACCAGCCTCATAGCTGCTGCCGTAGCTTTTCAGTGGGATTTGGACTTCCGCTGAAACAAACCTGCCACTTTATGTTTCGGTAAATATAGAAGCGTGCATTTTAAACGGCTGGCTTGATGAGGTTAAAATAATTTTTTAGGTTCAGAATTGTTAAAATATACTTATTATTGATAAAAACAGGAATGCTTCTTAAAAGAAAATATCTGTTTTTCTGACATATATCAACTATACAGTTTTTCTTTATGATGTTAATGGCTAAGAAAATATGTAAAGCAAACTTTATAGTGAAACTATTATAGAGGAAAAGCTTGTATTTTTGGAAGATTTAGGATAATAAATCTTTTGATATGTTTGTGGACTGGAATGTGAAATCCGGGAACAATAAAAGAATTTTATTAAAAGGAATTAGAAGCAGCATAAGACAGGATTGAAACACAGAAAACTTATAAAACTTATATCAGGACGGTGTCCAGACTAATAGAATATTAACTAAGATTATACCAGATGGTACATCAGGATGGAAGGAAGTTTATGTGTATCTGCTGGATGAGGCGGCAATGCAGACTGCAAAAAAAGCATTCAGGAGAGCATTATATAAACATTAAAGAAACAGTCTGATGGGTGTTATGCAGCATATACAAAAACATAAAAGGCACATCATTGAAAAAATAATTGTGAAGTGCCAGCAATTAACTGGTATTAACCTTTATAATTATTATTTATCGCAAAACCAAGTAAACATACAGACTATTCTGTCCCATCAATTAAATAAGCATAACTTACATTAAAGACAGAAGCGATGGCTTTTAGTTCAATATCAGTAACATATCTTTTGTTAGTTTCAATCCTTGTAATTACATTTTTGTCTATATCATAACCTGCAAGCTGGAGTTTTTGTGCAAGTGCTCTTTGCGAAAGACCATGCTGTTTCCTCAACCCAATAAGACGCAGGGATATAAGATTTTTACTGCCATTTAAAGATGTTGGTTTTGGCATAATAACCCTCTTTTCTAAATTTGTCTCATTTTTTGCACTATATGTATTGATTTTACTTCGGTTTTGTATTATTATTGGTTGTAAAAGTGAGACAAATTAGGTTTTTGGAGAAATATATGTACAAATAAATATTTATTATTACTGATAATAAGAAATACCAGAAGGTTATGGACTATAGTATTGTTGTATTATATAAAATCCAGGATACTGTGGTGTTGTATGCTGGAAAATGTAATTTTTTAAAACTATGATAACCAGCAAATAACCCTATAATAATTTATGCTATGGCTGGATGTATATTAAAAATGGGAGGAAATGGTTTATGGACAAACTTTTGGATGAAATTGTAATGAACAGGACAAGTGAAGCATTAGAGGAGGAACTGGAAAAAGCCGGATAAAGGGAAAAACTGAAAGAAATTACAGGAATTACTAAAATATGGCGCAAAGGGATGTCCAAAGAAACATTGAAGCTATATGATAAAATAGAGGATAAGGTTATACAATATATATCTTTGTATGCAGAAACTGCATACAAACCCGAAGTAAAGGATGGAGTAAAGATTGGTGTGGAGCAAAAGGCAGACGGGGATAAAACAATATTATCAATGGAAGATATGGTACATATAATATATATTTATGATGCAGTAAAAAAGTTAAATTGTATTATGCTGGGAGAAGAAGGGGCATATGACAAAGAGGAAAGTATTCTTGGAACTTTATGGCGTATTTGTGATTTAGCTTATAATGGAGCTTCGTGTAAGTTTGGACTGCTTGGGGAAGAGGAGGCAGATGAAAGGATATCTTATATCCTTGATAAGCCAGGATGTACACCAGAAGCCAGGGCGGCAATGTTATTATGTATAACAAAAAATGGATGATTGCCTGGTATAATACATAACAGTTGTTTATTATGTATTATATGGCAGAGTCCATGTATATACATACCAGATTGCTGCTTTTCTGGCAATCTTTATATTAAGCCCTGTGGAGAGTAAAAATAAAAAACGGATAATAAAGAGAAAAAATATTACAGGAAAACCAGCCATTGTATTATAATAATACAAGCCTGTTTTCTAGTTTTATTGTATTGTATGGGGATATACAGGTGTTTTTGTGCAGGGTATGCAGGCATAATTCTTGTGGCATTATTTTTAGTTTTAGAGAAAATAAATACAAAGTATTACACTTAACTGTAAAATTGTTACAGTTTGCCTGCAATTATAGTATTTTCTGGTATAATGCAGTACCAGAAAGGATACTATGATGGATAAAAGGGAAAATTTATATGGAATTATAGCAGGGAACATCAGATAAGAGAGAAAACGTCTCCATATATCACAGGGACAGCTTGCAGAAAAAGCAGATGTTTCAGTAGATACAATTAAGAGTGTGGAAAATGGCAGGCGGACAATGAGTCTTGATACATATTTAAATATTGTACAGGCATTAGGTGCAGCACCATTTTCACTTATGAAACAGGGGCATACAAAAGATTATGCAGAACGTTTTTTATTTCTGGTAGAAAGACGCAGCCAGTGGGAAATAGAATTTGTACTCCATATGGTATAACAAATTTTAGAAAGGCATGACAGTTATCTTGAGGGATAGCTGTTGTGCTTTTTTAGTTAAAGAAATTAAGAGAAAAATAGCTGGCATTTTTATTATGAATTTGATTAAAAATTTTTTTAATTTTGTGTACTTGGCATTTATGTACTTTTTGCTTCTTTGTAACAGTTTAGTCTTAAACAAAATGTGAAGATTTTTGACATGTTTTATGAAAAAAATATGAGTTTTATGGTGTCATTTTGCACGTTTTTATGCAAAATGTATACATAACAGTACTAAAAACACCGTTATATTATTGTAAAAACATAAAGTTGAATACTAACGCTTCTTTCATAAATGAAACTTGGTTTACTTACAAACTATTTTATTTAATAGTATATTTGTAATTTATTATGATATAATAAGTTTTTTGCCATGTATTACGTATAAAGAACATATATTTGGGCTTGAGTTATATTAAGTAACAGGAAGCAAGTTTTTAATGTCAGGATATAGGAATTTTATGCCGAAATATAAAAATGTAATAATATATGAATTAAAGTTTTTTGGAAGGGTGGTATAATGTTAGAGGTTGCGGTTTGTGATGATGAGAAATATTTTTTGGAACAAGAAAAGGAGTGGATTACAAAATATATGAAAGGTGCAGGGTATAAGTTTAAAATCGATACTTTTGCATCAGGAACCAGTTTTATGGAAATTGGTGATAAAGTTAAACAATATGACATTATATTTTTAGATATCAATATGAGGGAGTTGAATGGTGTTGAAACAGCTAAGAAAATAAGGGAATATACCCAAAATGTATATATTGTTTTTGTGACTGCATTTATTACTTATTCATTGGAGGGATATAAGGTAGATGCCGTAAGGTATATTTTGAAAGATAACCAATTATTGGAAAAGGCAATTATAGAATGCCTTGATACAATTATTAATAAAATGCATTATGTAGAAAATAAGTATACCTTTGAATTCCGTGAGGGACGGAAAACACTTCTTATAGATGATATTGTATTTATTGAAAGTAATTTGCATAAGTTATATTTTCACTTATCAAAAAAGCCAGGCCAGTATACTATGTATGGCCGGTTAGACCATATAGATGAATTATTGAAAAATTCTAATTTTTGCAGGATACATAAAAGTTATCTGGTTAACTTAAAGTTTGTAAACAAAATTGAGCGGTATGTAGCAACATTGTCAGATGGGACTAAAGTTAACATTTCACAACCTAAATATAATGCTGTCAGGGAGGAATTTATATGCTTCTGGGGAGAGATATAGATGTTATTATATATTTATGGAGTCGTTTATACAATATTGTATGTAATGTTTTGTAAAATGTTTATAGAAAGTTTTACAAAAAAGCGTGTTTTGGGCAAAATATACAGATTTTTAATATTAAATGGTTTTATAATTATAGAATATTTGCAGTCAACATTATTTGCAAATATTATGTTATTAAAGGTACTAGGTATCATTTTATGTGGAACGTTTTTTATGTGGCTTTATTTTGAGCAAAAGATAATTAAAATTTTTATATTAGTATTATTGTACGAGGGGCTTTGTATTACAACAGATTATATTTCTTTGTCTATGGTTGGACACTTTTTTATCCACGTACAGAGGGAACAGTTGTTGTCTCCTGTTATGAATCTGCTTATGGGGTGCTTAAGCCAAATATTACTTTTTTTCATTATTTTAGGGATTGGGAGATATTTTGCAAATAATAGTGCTGGTATGTTGACAGAACTGGAATGGATAAGGTTTACAATTTTTCCTGTTTTTACCATGGGTTCTATAATGGCCATGCTGGCGGATTTTGATACTACAGTAAGTGCCAGGCAGAAGGATGTGTTATTGTACATAGCATTTGGAATGTTAATTATAAATGTCCTGGTATTTTATTTGATTCATGATATTTTAGAACGGGAAAAACAAATCAGGGAAGACAGGCTGTTCCGTGAACGGGTAAAAAATGAAACCAGAATGTACCATCAGATTTCGGCAAATTATGATATGCAATGCAAAAGAGAACATGAATATAAAAATCAAATAATGGTAATATCTGCACTGGTTCAAAAACGCAAGTTAGAGGATTTAGACAGGTATTTGAATAAAGCTTGTGATGAAATTAGACATAAGACAGACTGTATTGATACAAATAATGTGATTGTAAATGCAATATTGAATACAAAATACCAGGAAGCAAAACAAAAGGATGTCGTTTTTGTATTAAAGGTAAACGACTTATCAAATTTACCAATATCAGATGAAGATGTTGTGGTTATTTTATCTAATCTTTTGAACAATGCATTGGAAGCTTGTGAAAAATGTAATGATAAAATACTAAAAATAAAGTTTATAAAAGAAAATGAACAAATTGTGATTTCCGTAGTTAACTCATTTGATGGTAATATTTTGGTGGTTAATGGAAATTACTGCTCCAGTAAAGATGACCTGTCACTACATGGTATGGGAATCAAGAATGTGAAAGAGGTGGTTGGTAAATATGGAGGGACATGTGTTATCAGACATGATAATTATATGTTTTATTTCATTATTTTTATTTAATTAGGAATTTTGACAATCTAGTTTTATCCATATTAAAAAATAGATGCCTTATAAGAGTTATCTATTTTTTTAAATTCTGCAAAGAAATTTTAAATTCTGCAAAGAATGTAATAATTATAATTTATTTACCGAAAAAAATAATGTAAAAATTAAACTTTTTTAGATTTACAAATATCAGGAGAGAAAATGATATATAATTTAGCCAATATATTAGCTAAAAAAATGTTAGTATATAATTTAATTAAAAATGATGTTAAAGAATATTATAAATATTCCATTCAAATACATATAGAACGTTTTATAGGATTTTCTTTGCTTTTATTTATTTCGGTATTTTGCGGACTGATGTATGAAACAGTTTTCTTTTATATATTTTTTTCATATATTAGAAGATATTCAGGAGGATTTCATGCAAACAGTTTTGGTGGTTGTATATTTTGTTCTGTAACAATATATTTAGTTTATATAAAAATACTATATCCAATTCTCTTACGGAATATATTGTTAAATATGTGTATATTAGTTTTTAGTTTATTTATAGTTTTGATTTTTGGTGCAGCTAATCATCCTAATATGCATTGGAATATGGAAGAATATGCTATGAGCAGGAATATTGCAAGGGTTGTGGCAATTATAGAAGTGAATTGTATAATATTGTTATTTGTTTTAGGTGTGTCTTATAGTTATATCCTGTTTATGAGTTTTGGATTAACTTTAAGTGCAATAATGTTGTTATTAGCAAAAATAATAAGACAGGATGTGAGTTAAGAAGAAGAAAGAAGCTGAAAAGAAATTGCTTGAAATGGTGAAAAAGGTAGTAGATTTGGAGATTTATGGCTATAAGTACAGAGGAGGCCCTCCTTATTGCCCAGCAATTTTTCATCAGCCTAAAAGACCTGATGAGAATGTAAAACAGAAGATGTAATAGTTAATAATTCTTTTTGTTATTTATTGAATTAGCGGTTATTAAGAATGGAGGTTTAATTATGAAAAAGTTAGTTAAGAGAATTTTAGGAGCAATAGTAATAGCTTCAATAATGTTTTCTGTTATGCCAGGAATTAATGTAAGTGCTATAACATGATACCATCCAAGTTCTATGATTTCACCATGCCCTTATTGCAAAGTGAAAAATATTAGTTATGGTGTGATGAGGGATTTTAGTGGTACATCCCAGACATTTCATGAAGGAAAATATTGTGAAGTGTGCAAGAGAAGTTCTATATTTCTTGGGGCAAATATTCTGGTCTTGTAATGCAGAAAGTAAATTCTGTCTGGTAGTGAGGACTTGCCCTAGGAAATTTATTTAAAGACAGTTTGATTAACACGTAGTGAATTAAGTTGGAGGTAAAAATATGGATATAATTAATACCAATTCTTTTAGATATGAAAATATTGGTTTCGACACTTGTTCTATTTCTTTAAGAAAACAGGCAAAAACAGGGAATGAACCACTTTCAGAGGGGAATGATATAAGTGATGTAGATTGTTTTAAGGAATTATATAAGAAATTTCCTAATGCTTCTTTTGCCGTAAGTGATTCTTCTTTTGAATGTACAGACCGGGATTGGCTGCCAGAAAGATTTTTAGATAATTCCAAATTACAAAATTTTAGTAATCCAGGAACAGTCAGTATTATTTTTGACAAAAAAATTTTTGAAAAAGCGGCAGATGACCCTGGATTTATGGAGGATTTGACAAAATTTACAGAGGATTTAAATAACGAATGGGCTTATATAAAAGAAGGCTGTTTAATCGATGGAATGAAATATATACATACAAATGTGTTCCTGTACGCAGATGGAACGATTGGTTATACTACTACAGTATATAAAGAACCACACTGGATGTCTGGTTTATACTTTGATAATAAAAATAATCTGTCTGGATTACAGGATGACAATATTGCAAAGCACATTCTTGAGGAATATGAAAAACAGAAACTGGAAGGACTTTTTGATATGATGGATAAAATCCATGAAAATTCTAAAAAGCTAAATGAGCAAATAAAGCATGACAAACGTAATGAGGAATTAAAGATGGAAGAATATGAAAAGACTTTTATATTTGGTGTTTAAAAAGTCTATGATATTATTTTAAAGTGCTTTTTTGTTGTTTTAGAAAAAGCTTCTTCATAATTTTTGAAAATAATAGTTTTTATGGATGTTGTGTTAGTATGTTGCATATTTTATGCATAGATTTAGGGAGGAAGATTTAAATGTTAAGAGAAGAAAGGGTAACTACGAACCAGAGGAATAGTATTGTGTCACAAATTATGAAGAAGGAAGTTAAATGTTATGAGATAGACAGCAAAAATATTTCAGAAAAATTTGGTAATTCTGTCGGCTGCCTGGAAATAAGTGCAGAAGGGAACAAACAGTATATGAATACCCGGATATATGGTAATACAGAGCGGATTCCATTTTACGATATTGGAGAAATGGGAAAAGAAGCATGGGAGGCAGCAACAGGAGTAAAGGTTCTGTATTATCTGGAAAGTAGCAATATAGCAGGGACAGAAACCAATGTTTTTCAAAGGTATCAACATAAGCAGTATAAAGTTTTTAGCAATTTTTTAGAGGATAATAATGCCTATGAACATATGAATCCGGAATTAAGGGGAAAGTATGGTTCAATGCTTAAAAATATAACCAAGGCAATGGATGAATATGGTGGTGGCGGATATAATGGAATATCAAGAAAGTCAATGCTGCTGTCTCAGAATATGATTGCACAGTTAGAGTTTTTTAATACAAATTATGTGCCAGATTATTTGCAGAGTGATTTTCAGAAATTGATTGAGGAATGTGATTATTTTAACCAGAGTAGCAGGGAGAAGATGTTTGTTGACCGTATGCCTTGTGATATTGTGCTAAAAGGATTAGGGGACGGTTTGGTTAATAAAGAAAAAAGTGTGGTAGTTAGAAACTATTTGGAATACAGCAGGCAGGAAAAGGATAAAATCCGTGAGTCATTTTCAGATTTAAAGGGAAAAAGGAATCTTTCAGATATTTATGTTACGTTACAAAATATAGAAAAGTGGTATTGCAGATATGACGCCAACGTAGATGCAAAAAATATATTTTCTATTATGAAAACATCATGGAAAAAACTTATTTAATCAATACATTATTTTTTAAGAGAGAAATTCTTATGCAAAATGTAATGAAGAAAATACTATGTACTGGATTAGCTTTGTTATTAGTATGTCCAAATAATATAGCACAAGCCAGTTCAGTTAGCATAGAAGAAAACCAAACTGTATCACTTCCAAATGAGGTTATGCAGTCAGATGCAGGTTTTTTTGAAAAAAAAGATATACATAATCTGGATGCAGGTAATGTATGTGAAGACAAAAAAATACAGGAAAAAATCAATTTGATAAACAATAAAAGCATTAGCATAAGTGCTTCTGGATTATATGCAGCTACTGATACAGAATCAAATCTTCCAGAGGCAATGGATATTGATTTTTATTCTGACATTTCTGGAAATTTATCTACAGGAAAAGAGGAACAATGGTACAGATTTTCAACAACTAATACCAGTACCATTATTACTATTGATTTGTTAATGGCATCAGATGTGGATTTTGATTTATATGTTTTTAAAGTTAGTGATGACGGTTCTGGACTTGAAATGATTGGTTATTCTACAAATGATGAATTAGGTGCATATGAATGGGTGAAGGGTCCGTTAGATGCCAGACAATATTATATATGTGTAAATTCTGCTGCAGGATATGGTAATTTTTCTATGATAGTATATGGTGTAACAAATGATGCAAAAGAAATAAATGACACATTTGATACATCAAGTTCATATTCAAATAATTCTACAATGTATACGACAATTGACAGCCCATATGACATAAATTATATAAGGCTTCATTTTCTAAGGCACAGTTATTTAAAACATCCTTTACGGCACCAGCAGGATATGCATATGAAATGGTAATGTATGATGGAAATTCGACTTTTACATTAGATAATAATGAGTTATATAATCTTCCTGCTGGAACATACTACTTTATTGTTAGTACTATGAACGCAAACCAGTATAGTAATACTGCCAAATATTATTTAAATATTTCAGCTTGCCCAAAATCTAATGACAGTAATATTGCAGGGTATTGGATATCGGGAAACTGGAAGTCCCTTTTTGAGTTTACGCTAGGGCGTGTTTGAAAAATACCTGTTTTCCGTGAATATGCTGAAAAACATCAATTAATGCATAAAAAATGATACTTTTTTTGCATTATAACAGAGAAATTACCCATATTATTAGTTTAAATAGGAAATTATTTACAATATTTTTGTGCAGTTTTTAATTTTCAAACACGCCCTAGTACATTTTTTTCTGTTATTTAGAAACGGTGGGAACTTATATAATTATTTTTTACATAAATCCTATATTAGCAGAAAATAGTCCTGTGCTTTATGTGGGGGTAATTCTTGCATCAGCAATAATATGTTTAATAGGGACTGTAAACCATCCCTGTATGCAAATGAGCAAAGAAGAACTATTGGAGTCAAGAAAAACAGCACAACAAGTTTTAGGTATAGAGCTATTTGTGATTTTTTTTGCAGGATTATTAAATGTTGAAATGATTATTATAAGTTATATGGCAACAGCAGTGATGTTATGTGCTATATTATTAGTTATTTCTAAATTATTACGTCAGGAGGTGAGAGATGCATGAAAAAGTTAGACAAAAAGGTTTTAAAGGCGGTTGAACGTGTTACAAGAAATGAGGTTGCTCATAATCTTCGTGGATGGCCACCATTATGTGGTGGTCTTCTGCATCAACCAATGAGACCAAAAAAAATCAGTGTCAGAGAAATGAGAGATAAGGGAGGTAAATTTATGAGAAAACAAAAATTTTTAACAGGTATGTTAATTGCCGCAATGGCTATTTCTACCATGACAGCAAATTTTAGCAGTGTTTCGGCAGCAAGTGCTAGCAGTGCTTCAAATTCTAAGGAAGTTGTTTCGGAGCATTCTCGTATTGCAGAGAAAGAAAAAATGCCAAAAGTTTCTATAGACGATTCAGATGAACTTGGTAAAATGCAAAGAACAACAAATAAAATGCAGCGTTCTTCAGCGAATAGTGTAACAGAAACTTTTACAGGTGTACTTGAGGCTGAAGGCAACACAACATATTTGATGTTAACGCTTGCTTCGGAAGAAATTATACAAGCTACTTTAGCAGGACCAAATGATGCTTCAATCAACTATGATATATTGTTATATACCATTGATGATGCTGGAAATCTTGGTACCTGTGTTGCCGGCTGTGGATTGGATACTTATATGAATGAATATTCCGATGGAGAAACAAAATCTGTAGAAGATGCATTGTCTTATATTCATTCAGGAGAAGGCAATCAATCATATGCATTATTTGTTGTGGCATCATCAGGCTGCAGTGCTACAGATCCTTTTTCTTTAACAGTAAGTATTGATGAAGAAGGATACTATGATGCAGCAAAGCCAAATGATAATCCTTTTAATGCAACAACTATTACTACAGGGCAAAAAGTGACAGGAAACAGTTTGAATGTATCAAATGATCAGGATTGGTATGTGTGGCAGGTTCCTTCTCGAGAGGAGGCAGACAGTTACAACAGATAGTAGTGGAAAGGCTACTTTTAATCTGTCTTTGCCTTCGGCAATGGGAAATTATTCATATGTAAATGGAAGTGCTATAACATTTGAGCACTATTATGATACTGCTGCATTTGGAGTGTACTGTGGAAGCGTTTCTTATACACAGGCTATGTATCATTTTGCTTATTCTAGCTATGTTGGATAGGGGGGATGCCATGTGTCTATTTCAGTAAGTAGTTCTTTTATGAATTATGCAAGGTCTTTACAGGGAACACCATTAAAGAGATATTCCGCTTTATCCTCAATGGTTTTACGTTCTAAGGCAGGTAATAGCAATATTGTTACAAATTCATCTGCAAAGACTAATAAGGATGAGAATGCTAATATTGAGGGTGTACGGAATAATTCAGGTACTGTAAGTTCAAATACTGATAAAAAGGTAGTAACAAGGAGCAGTGAAATATTTTATAATAATTACCTTTTAAAAAACAGCAATG
Source organism: uncultured Lachnospiraceae bacterium (assembly GCA_910588655.1). GTDB lineage: Bacteria > Bacillota > Clostridia > Lachnospirales > Lachnospiraceae > Butyribacter. The sequence continues at coordinate 11,550 of CAJUPJ010000042.1, forward strand.
ACAAGTCATATGTAATTGACGGTGCAGAGTTTAGTTCTGAAGAAGTTGATGCTGTTCGGAATGTTCTTCAAAACGCAGTTTCTCCGTTATTAGGTGGAAAACTATATTATGATTACAAAGACTATGCACAAATGGGGATTGCAGAAAATTCAGTTGCAAAATATGCGGCAGAAAACCTTACAGAAGATCAGGCAGCGGTGGTAAATAAATCTTTGTCCGGCTATATTTCCGGTTTACTGGATAAGGAGGAAGAGTGGATAAATTCAGAATGTTATATTGATGATACGGAAGGGGTAGGGGATACCGGAGAAATGAATACCTACTATGGGGTTCGTCAGACTACACCGCAGTGGATACGGGATGATTTGGCTGCTACGCTGGCTAAGTTTAATACTGCTGCGGCTAAATACAAGGTCTATGGACGAAATTCCGGGTCAAAAGCAGTATCAGGAAACCATTCTGTAGAGGACAGAAGCGGAGGTCTTATCTATTGTGCGTCAAATAAAGAACTGGCTAGGAGTGTCCGAAGCCTGTTTGCCGAGACTGACATTACGGATGAAGGCCGGTTGGCGGATGTTTTCAAAGAATATAAAGATATGATGAATGCAGCGTATCTGGCTGTTGGATTTGGAAGGACAACAAATGATATGTTAAAGGATGATACGAATTCTTTTACAAAACAGATTTCCAATATGAAGGCTGTCTTTTCCGGTATCAATAGAAATGGTATAGATAGCATGTTTTAAAAGGCTTTATTGCTATTGTGTTTGGAACATTTGGTTTTGGAATGTTCTGAATTACTGTTACTCCGTGTTTTGGGGTAACAGTAATTTTAAGAAATTGTATAGGTTTAAAGATATAAGACAAATGAAAGGAAGAAAATATTATGAGAAAATTCAAAAATGTTGCACTAATGTTGGCTTTGGGTATTGTGGTTGGTTCAGTGGGAACAAGCGGGACTGTATCAACAGTTCATGCGGCAGATTATATTGATGAATTAGAATCTGCTGGTTCAACAATTACAAACAACAATTCGGCAGATGATGCTAAACTGATTTCTACTACTGGTTTGTTGAAAAAGACATCAAGTTATGTACTTGGTAATTTTTATGGCGAAGATGATATTGAAGATTGGTATATGTTTTCAGTTAACAAAACGGATGGCAGTGGGGGAAGGTTTGCTATTAAAATGAGTAATATTCCTACTAAACATAACTATGACCTTTACTTGTATAATCAAGATATGGATGAGGTTGACCGGTCAGTGAGAGCATCTAATACTAATGAGATTGTGAGAATCAAGGAAAAGGTGGATAGCCATCAGACGTATTATCTTCGTGTTGTGCCCAAAAATGTACCAGATTATGAGGCTAGTTCTTACCGTTTGATTTTTGATGAGTACATTGCTGCTGGCAGTAAAACTATTGGATGTTCACCAATACAGTTAACTTGTTCCAATAACACATGGTCCTCGGATGCGTCTGGTACTGGAACAACTATTCCAGGTAATGCTGAAATAACAAGTTTAAGTGTTGCTGCTCAGGAGGGTTCAGTAAAAAATGGAACGAACCGGCAGATTAGGGTAAAAATAGACAATGGGCAGTACTATACGGGCTCTTGGTATAATGGTACTGCAGAGATTCCGGGGATAGTAGGCCAAAAGGCCAGTGGAAAATATTATGTCAGTTTTACGGCAACAGAATTACCTGTATTGGTCAGTAATAAATTAACATATATTGGCATAATTAACATGAAATCTTTTAAGGTGACAGTGAATTATGAATATGACAAACTGGCTTCGTATTAAGGAGAATGGTTATGAATATTGCAAATGTAGGTATTTCCTATAACCAAACACTATATGGTGTGGAGGAAGAAAATAGTAGAGGTAAGGACGTTGTTTCTGTTAATACGGCAGTAAATTCTCAAGACGCTTATGTTCCCTCTGGCAAAGAAACATATTTTACATATACATCTAACGGTATCATATCAGGAGATGAAACTTCTTCGCTTGAAAATGAGAAATCCTGCATACTTCCTGAACGGTATAACGGTTCAAAATCGTGTTATATATATTATCAGGGGAAGCGTATTTCAGAGTATGAACTAATTCAGATAGCAGTAGAAACGGGAACCACTACTTTAGATGAATCGAAACCGATAGGCTGGAATACATCAAATGTTTATGAGGCCTTAATGTACTCAAAGGCTACACCGTTATATGATTGGAGTACAACGCTGTATTCTGAGGACAGAAGGTATGTATACCGTGTGGAAAATGGTCAAATTACAGGTGCAACAGCTACGTGGTATTCTGACGGCACAACGTTACAGGATATTGCCGACGAGATTGCAAGTGGGACGCCTCTATCAGATATAGACCGCTATAAGTTACATGACATAATGTTGTACGATATGGAGTTATATGATGCTGCTGTCAATATTGGTACAGCAAAAAGAGAATATGATACGTTTACGAATATGTATCAGAATGGACAGTTAACAAAAAAGCAGTTTAAGCATGATTGTTACCCGCTATTGTTGCTTCTGTTTGGGAAGGATGCTGATACAAATAACAAGAACCAATTTTTGCAGTTATCAAGCTTTTTTGGGCAGGACAGGGATGCGTTCTTGAAAAATGCGTTTGCAAACTATAATCCCTCCAACCAGTCTCTGGTAGACAGGTTACTTATAGAAAAAGAATACCACTCATATTCGGGGATTTATTGATGTAAGTAAAATGGGCGGTGTGATTTATCATTAGCAGTTGGTGTTTTTTAATTGGTCTTGGAAAGTGATGACATAACAAGAAATTTCCAACAGGCATATTAGAAACTGTTAAGAATTAATTTGAACAACTTGCTTGCTTGTTTTTCCAATTGCTGCATCAAAAAACTACGTTTTTTCTTTGCGCTTGAAAAAACATCCTTCGCAACTTGTCCATTTAATTTCTTAACAGTTCCTTAGTTGCTGCAATGGCAATTGATGTTTAGCATTTCATTACTGTGGAGGCACTTTGTAGCATTCTTTTGTCTTAAGTAAAGACAAGATAAAAGCAGTTATTTTGTTATATTGAAAATCATATCAATAATTTTCAAGCAGGAGGATATAAATATGTCGAGGATTACAGATTATAGTTTTTTGTTTCAAGATATGTTTGGGTTGCAAAAGCCAACAATTCCTGGCACTTTTCAGTTGTCACAGTTAAACAGCAGTTCTGTACAGAAACAATTAAAAGCTGTAGGTATTGACACAAACAGCAAGCAGTACAAAGCTGCTTTGAAACAGATGATGCCGAATGCGAATGGTGCAATGTATACGAACATTCAGGGCATAAAAAATCTGATGAAGAATTATGACAAGGATGGGGATTATATTGACCCAACTACCGGACTGGCAGGTCTTTTGGTAACGGAAGAAAATGCAGAGAGCAGGGAACGTATTATCTCTATCCCTGAGAGCAGCCGGGATGAAATGTTTGAATTGACGAAGAAAGAATTTCTACGTGAAAATGGTGTCCAGAATGGTGACACAACAAAACGGTCAGATGTGTACACAAACCTGCACCGGAAAATGAAGAAAAATGACCGTCTGGCAGCGGGGTATACTATGCAAAAGTACGAACGGGCATACCGGCAGGCATTTTTGGATGCTGCAAGAAAAGCTGATCCGGAGTGGGAAATCGGTAAAGCAATTCCGTCTGGGGCACTGGATGGAATTACAAGGGAATCCATAGAGGCCAATTTGAAAAAGTCAGATAGTAAAATAGCACAGGTATCTGTAGATATGAAAATATAGCAGATTTGTATTATATGGCATATACATAAAAACCATATTTTAAGGGAGGTCTAAAGCTTATGAAGATATTTTCAAAAAGAATTATTACAGTTGTTGTAGCTTGCATGATGGCTTGTTTAATGTCTGTGACACCAGCGTTAGCGGCTGGTAGCTTCACTAAGACGACAGTTAAACTTAATGCTTATAGTGGCGGAAGTTCGACAAAAAGCACAGTTACGTCAGGAACTGTAGGAGATAATCAGTCTGTAACAAAGGTGGAATTACGTTGTACTGTATCCGCTGGTTCAGACCCATATACGCTTTATGTTAAAAGCCCGGAAGGGAGTACAGAGTCTTTTGTTGGTCCGATTCCGACTGATACTATTACTACAACTGCATTTAATGGTGAAAACCCATATGGTACATGGACAATATGGATTGTAAACAATAATGTATCGTTAAATGGAAACATAAGGCCTGTATCTACTGTAACGGTAAGAATAAAAGTAATCTATAGTTAGTGTTTGGGTAGTATTTTATGAAATTTAACAGTGTTTGATGGATATGCCAAAAATAAAACAATAGGGACAGGTACTAGAAAAAATGAAACTTTGTTTATGTGTCTGTCCTGGTAAAACCTTAGAAATATATATCAGGGCAAAAGTATGGTTCCTGTCAGGCTTTTGCCCTGATATGTTTTAGGGAGATTAGAGGAATAAGACAGACTTCTAACAAGGGAGAAAAAATAACAGTCTGATGGATATTAAATTCATCAGGCTGTTGTTTTTTTATTTCTTGTTTGGGACATATTCTAATAAATCAGCAATAGAACAGTCCATTGTATGGCATATTCTGGCAAGGACGTCTGTGTCCAGCCGTGTGATTGTGTTATTCATGTATCCATTTAATTGCGAACGTTGGATTTCCGCTTTTTGGCAGAATTTGTTTTTGCTTAGTTCTGATTTTTCCAGTAAATCATTCAAATGTATTTTTATACTTCCTTTATCGTTCATAATGACGCCTCCTGTTTTACTTGGAGTCTGGAAAGTGTATGACTTATATATTATATACCAGAAGCATTTATTTAGTCATTTAATATTCCAAATTTATTCACAAATTCTCTTAATTATCATGATTGTCCATATCTGGTTTTTCTGGCGGGATGTATTCCAAAAGGTCAGAAATGGAACAATTCAAAGTATGGCAGATTCTGATTAACACGTCTGTATCAAGAAGGGTGATAGTGTTGTCAATATACCCTTTAAGCTGCAGGTGCTGCATTTTTGCTCTTTAGCAGAACTTATTTTTATTCATTCCGGACGTTTTAAGCAAACTGGAAAGATGTATTTTTAACATTCCGTTATTTTCCAAATCTATTCCCTCCTGTGTCGGATATTGTCGAATAATGTTAAATAAAAACTGTTGACTTTTATAGTATATATTAGTTAGAGTATATTTAATAGTTATAACAAATTATCGTTAATAAATTAAGGATAAGAAGTTATACATATATAAGGAGGAAGATATGGACAGAAAAAGGGCAAAAAGAATAATCAAGGCAATGGCAACAAGGGAGGGAAAGGATGAAAATTTGGTAAGAGAGGAGATGACAAAAGCAATTACTATGGGGTATATGGATACTGAAAAACAAAAGATTTGGACAGAATTATTCGGGAAAGGACATATACCCAATCCTGAAGAATTTATTATGCAGGTAAGCAACCGGGCTAAGCGAAATACAATATAGAGTTAAGTGCTTTTAGGATTTTGGTTTGTATTCCAATAAATCAGAAATGGAACAGTTCAATGTATCGCACATTCTGGCGAGTACATCTGTATCAAGTCTGGTTATTGTGTTGGTCAGGTATCCGTTTAATTGTGAGTGCTGTATTTCTGCACGCTGGCAAAACTTATTTTTGCTTAAGCCAGCATCCTTTAGCAGTTCGTCCAGATGAATTACAATGATGCCTCTCTCTGACATAGTGTACCTCCCTATATAGTTTAAGACTATTATATTATGTGCCTATTCAAAAAATCAGTTCTAATTTATTATAGGTAGAAAGTTATACAAAAATTGTGAAAGCTATTTAAGGTAGCGGGCTAGGAGGGATAACTATGTTTAGTGCAAAGGATATGCAGGCGTTAATTTGTATTCATGATGCCTATAGGACGCTGAATACAACATTAATGGGAACAGAATTACTTGTTACTCCAGATGAGGGTGTTTTAGGGGCATTTAGCCGGATTCATGCTGTGATTGAAAACAATGTTGTTGCAGGACTAAAGAAAAATCATTGTGAAGCTGTGTGGAAAATAGTGGATGATAAGTCATTAACACCAAAACAACAGGCAGAAATGTTATTGGGAGAAAGAACTGTTCCAGTTGACATTTTGTGAAATTTATTGCAGAGAAGAGGGGTTTATGGCTATTGGGGCTATTAAAATAGTTAAAGTACAAATACGGGCGGAAGAAAAAGCATTGACTGGAAATGTAATAATAGGTGGCTGGATATTTTGTTTTTTCTGCTTATTTTTTAGTTTACAAAAAAGGAAATATTGAAGTTATCTCTTTTATAATTTGAGTTTTTTTTGTATACAAATTAAATTTTTCAAAAAATAGGATGACTTCTGAAAAAGAGTGCGGTATAATTTAACATATAAAGATTAGCATGCTATTTTTATTATACATTGAGATAGGAGGCAGATAGTATGAGAAAGAAAAATTTAATAATGGTTCTCTTTGTTATGACACTGATATTGTTATCATCTGGTACTATGGCAGAGGCGAAAACAAATCCTAAATTGGCAGTAAAAACAAAGGCAATGACAGCAGGGCAGACTTACCGGTTGAGGTTGAAAGGGGTGCCAGTCACAGGATACCACATATGGGGAGGAGGATGCAAATATGTCAAGAATTACAGATTATAGCTTTCTGTTCCAAAATATGTTTGGGACACAAAAGACAACGCTTCCAGGTACTTTTCAGTTGTCACAGTTAAACAGCAGTTCTGTGCAGAAACAATTAAAAGCTGCAGGTATTGACACAAACAGCAAGCAGTACAAAGCTGCATTGAAACAGATGATGTCAAATGCAAATGGCGCAATGTATACAAACATTCAGGGCATAAAAAATCTGATGAAGAATTATGACAAGGATGGGGATTATATTGACCCAACTACCGGACTGGCAGGTCTTTTGGTAACGGAAGAAAATGCAGAGAGCAGGGAACGTATTATCTCTATCCCTGAGAGCAGCCGGGATGAAATGTTTGAATTGACGAAGAAAGAATTTCTACGTGAAAATGGTGTCCAGAATGGTGACACAACAAAACGGTCAGATGTGTACACAAACCTGCACCGGAAAATGAAGAAAAATGACCGTCTGGCAGCGGGGTATACCTTAGAGCAGTATGAACGGGCGTACCGGCAGGCGTTTCTGGGTGCTGCAAAGAAAGCTGATCCGGAGTGGAAAAATGGAAAACCGATTCTGTCCGGGGCATTGGATGGTATCACAAGGGAATCCGTAGAAGCTAATATGAAAAAAACAGGTAATAAAGCTACACAGGCATCTATGGATATAAAGATATAGTAAGGTTTGGAATGGTAACTGTTGTTCGGACAGAGAAACAGATAGTTGGAATCCTGTAATGTAGAAATGGAAAGAGATAAAAGTAATTATTGGGGTAGGCGTACTGCGTTTCATTATAAATGTGCGATTGCAGTACACCTTTCAAGAATATTCTAAAGCATTTGATGTGATGCTTGTTATGGCAGAATTATCAGATTATTGGGTAGACCTAGAAATTGCAACACAAAATTGGGCAAATAAGGAACATATTTTGTATAAGCTTCATAATGAAATAGAAAGAGCACTGGTTAATTATAGGGTAAAGCATGAAAGAAGAAAAGATTTTGGAGACTATTTACAAACAATAAAGAAAATAAGATAGTGTCAAGTGATCTATGAAAAAACAAGATATGGCATTATTGATTGAGGTGGAGGACACGCTGAATGATATGGATAATGCACTGGAACAGCTTACGGGATATGGGCATGCAAATGGTGAGTTTGTGAAACTGGATAATGTTTTTAATGTGATTCAAAATAATTCCCATAAATATTATGCTGATAAAGCTGAGGATAAAACTCAGTTATTTATGAGTATTCTAATGGGCAGGGAAAAGACACCAGAGGAGCGTGCAGATATTTTGATAAATGGGACGGTTCGGCTTGAGTAGCAATAATATCAGGAAAATGGTTGCAAAATGATATTTGTTAAGGGAGTGATTTGGTTAAAAATTGCTCCTTATTTTATTGGGGTATGATTTCTTACAAGATATAACAGTTATTAACGTTCTTAGATTATGAAAAAACAATTCTACAAGCAGTCTGTTTTTTATGTCAATATTTGCGATATATTTTGACAAAAGAACAGATAAATCCAAATATTTATCCATTATACTTCCCTATATGATAAAAAACGGGGAATCTAACAATGGTATTATATGTGTCCGCATGAAATGGGGGATATAATATTAGGATAAAAAATGGCTCATGCCAATCGAATGAAAAAAGAGAAACATATAAACTTGCCATAGTCCAACAAGGGGCTGTGGCATTTTTTATTCGACATTTTTTCTTGTTTTTCTATATGATTTTTCAAAATTCTTCCCTCGGATTTTATTTACGATAATAAGCAGACACCGGATTTTTCGCTGTCGTTCTCCGACAGCCTTCTGATTTTTGGTTCGGACAAGAACAGGAAAGTAAAAAATCAGGAGGTTAAAGTATGTATTATGATGTGCAGAAAAGCGCAGACAGAATAAGAAAACTCAGAGAAAATAGAAACTTAACCCAAAATGAGGCAGCTGAGCAGATGGGTTTTTCATTCGGTGGCTACCGAAAACTGGAACGTGGTCTTAATGGGGGAGTATAGACAGTCTGATGCTGGTTGCAGAGTTTTACCATGTATCTTTAGATTATCTGGTTTATGGGGAAAAGCCGGAATACATAAGCAGTTTATTGAATGGACTGACAGAAAAACAGAAGTGCATTGTACTCAATAATATGGCAAATCTTGTAGAGAATTTGAGGGAATTTCAATAGAAGTGTCCGTGGGGCGGTCACTAAAAGTTCCCAAACTGTGTACTCCCATTTCTCAAAAAAAGATTATACAATGGCTTTACAAATTGAATAGGACAAGCACACATTCCGATATATTTCCGCTTTGCCGTATGGCAGAGTGGCCGGAACCCATTTCGTGCCATGATAATCCTGCATGGTGTTTAACTGAGTTATCTTCTTAGATGATTCGGAGAATCATCTTGTTGCCCGTGAAGGATTGGAGCAGAGGTTTGGGTCTGCCAGAGCAGCGTCTGGAGGTAATGGATTATACGGACACCAGGATTGCAGAAAATGATCCTTTCGTGGAAGTGGCGTTTTGCACATGAAACCGGATGGGCTGGTGGAAGTGCAGTGGGGACAGGCGCAGTTCCGTGTGTAACCCGGCTGGGGAAAATGTGAACAAAGTTCGCAATGCAGATATTGTACTATGAACAGCACAATATCTGGCGGATTAGCTGCTTCCGTTGGTCGCAGCATGACCACAAGGTTTGAAGTTTCAAATACACATGAAAACACCATGCTAAGTGAAACTATATCAAATCTGGAGAGATGATTGGCTGCGTATGCAGCCGGTTGTCCTCTGATATAAACGCTTTCGCCCTAAAGAAGAAACAAAAAATATATTATTCAGGGCTTTGTGGGGATGGGAGCGTTTATATGGGAGGATAACATAGCCGGCAGAGTTTTTCCCTTTGGAACAATCAACAGATTTTTGAATTGGAGGTCATTTATGATGAATTACGAGGAAAACCCGATTGTAAAGGGTGTTTTATTTGCGCGAAGGCAAAGTGAGGATGGGCAGGCTTGTCTGCACCATCCAAGCGCGCCCGCGAAAGAGAATATCCGTAATGGTATTCTCTTTATGAGCAGCATGAAGTCACAGGAGAATGTGGAGCAGATGGTAATGCAGATAAAAGTGCAGTGTGCCAAAAGAAACATTCTTGTGGGGATGTAGCGGTGGAGCATAACCAGATGGGGGATATGGATTTGGACAGACCGATAGTCAAAGATACACAAAAAGGAATACCTGCCAACCCATGTGTTTCTGAATGGGTACAGGAATACCGGGCTGCACCGCCACGGTCTTGCCCTATGCGAACAGATTACTTCCGTTGCCTATTCGGACATTATGGAAGTGACCAGCAGGGTAAGTAAAAGAAAGCGGGCGGAGATTGGCCATGCGGTAAAAGTGCAGTGCGGTCTTGCGGCATAAAAGGAAGCGGGAAAGGAGAAGGAAATGACGGCAGGGAAATACAGGGCATTGCTGGCAGTGGATTTTGAAGATGTGGAAATTGGCAGCCTGACGGATATATCCGGAATCAGGATAGACAAAGGGCTGCCGTTGGAAAAACGCAGGCAGAAGTATCTCAGGCAGGCGGGGAACCCGTATCTTGTAAGGATAGGGAATATGAAAGTTAAGGTAAGATTCGCTGAAAACGGTGTTTCTATGGAGGAGGCATTTGAAAATATGCTCTTATCCGTATAGAAATATAAATTGAAAAAAGCAGCGGACAAACGGAAAGAGGCGTGTTAAAATAGTTTCAGGACTAAATTCAATGCGGCTCTTTCTATTTACATAGAAGATTTTACTTCGTTATCTTCTGATAATTAAAAAATAGAAGGAGTGGTTTTATATGATTACCAAAAAAATCTATCATGCCGCCATCTATGTGAGGTTATCGAAAGAGGATGGCGACGTCAAAGATGCGGCAAAGGCAGAGAGCAACAGCATTTCTAACCAGAAAAATCTCATTAAGGATTTCCTGAAGGACAAAGAGAATATTGTCGTTGTGTCGGAGCGTGTGGACGACGGTTACAGTGGTTCCAATTTTGAACGCCCGGCATTCCAGATGATGCTGGACGACATCAAAAAGGGTATTGTGGACTGTGTCATCGTTAAGGACCTGTCAAGGTTCGGGCGTGAGTACATCAGGACAAACGCATGAATGTTTATTCTCTTTATTATGATTCATTGTCAAGTCTTACAGGTTTAATATCTGTTCCAAATACTTTCTGGCATTCATGCTAATACAATAATGTCTCTTTCTTAGCGACATCTTTTTTCCCACATCAAACAGCTTTAATATGGATAAACACCATTTATTTATGATATTCAGATTCTGTGCTGCTGTTTTATCCAACGTGGTATTGTTGTCTTCTTTAAATGTCACATCCAAATGCCAGTGCATTATTTCCACTGACCAGTGCTCCCTCACTGTCCTTGCAAACAACTCCACATCCAGCGGCAGGCTGCTTATATAATATCGTCTTTCTGTTACCTGTTTCCCTGACTGTTCCGTTGTATTGCATATCATCCCTATGCTTTTTATCCCCTTCCAACGGCTTTTTTCCTGCATCCACCCTATCTTGCTGCACTGGTAATATTCCCTTTTTTCCATTTGGGAATGGGCTTTTTCCACGGTCATTTTATATCCGCCATTGTCTTTTATTTCCTAGAGGAGTTCCCCATCCTCAAAATATTCACTGATCTCCCTGTACAGATTTTTCTGGTTTTCCTTTACTGCCAATGTGTAATCCGCATGCTTCTGTTTTATCTTTTCCACTATCTCCGTCTGCGTCTCCATGGCATCAACCGTTATAACGCATCCTTTTACCTGTATGGTATCCAGCAGTTGCGGGATGGCAGTAATCTCATTTGATTTTTATTCCACTTTTTTCTGCCCAAGACAAAAACCGTCCATGTCACACCATACGGAAACAATATGGTTTGCCTTCCGCTCTTTGGATTTGTTGCCCCTCATGGTTTTTCCATCAATACAGATGATTTTTTTGAGTGTTTCCCCTTCATTGCTGTTTGCAAGTTCATTCCATTTTTTATAAACATTCTGCATGTATTCAGGCGCAATGCTGCCCATTACCATTTGCATTGTGTCATGTGAGGGAATGCCGTTTCCCAGTTCAATGTAATTCTTTAGGAATTCTTCGTTGGACTTTGCGAAAATTTCAACTTCCTCCCAGTCATCGGCATTTGCCAATTTTGCAAACAACACAATCACTACAATGTCAAGCAGTTTGTGTCGGACCTTTTTTTCCTGTCTTTTGTCCTCAATTAATTCTATTGTTTTTAATATCTCTGTCATTGTAAAACACCACCTTTGTCGTAATATTACCACAAATTTCCTGTAAAGGTGGTGTTAGTTCACAATTTATTCACTCATGCGTTTATCCTAGTGAGTACATTGATTCCGGCCGTTATATTGAGCGTCTGTTCCCGGCATTGGGGGTACGTTTTATCGCAGTCAATGACAATTACGACAGTCTGGAAGGGAAAGACCAGTCAGATGAAATCATTATCCCATTTAAGAATTTAATCAATGACGCATACTGCAGGGATATTTCCATCAAGATACGGAGCCATCTGGAAGTGAAACGGAAGAATGGGGAATACATCGGTTCGTTCACGTCTTATGGCTACCAAAAGTCAGGGGAGGATTACCATAAGATTGTCATTGACCCATATGCCGCAGGCGTGGTGCGGGATATTTTCAAAATGAAACTGCACGGCATGAGCCAGGACGGCATCGCAAAAAGGCTGAATGAGGCGGGAATCCTTCCCATAAGCGCGAACTTAAGCAAGCAATCCTGATAAAATTGCTGTATGGAACTCATCATTTTTATTTATCCGGTGCCGCTTCCTTTTTGATAAATAGCGTAAATATTTTTTATTTGTAATATCAATAAACTGACTCCATGATAAAAATAAAATTTCTCTTATTTGCAAAAATGCCAGTTTACTTTTTTCGTAAACAGAATAATCTGCAATTTCATTTTTTTCTTTTAGAAAACATTCTGCTAAAAATGACTGCCGTTCTGATATTACCAATATTATAAGCCAAAGAAGTACCTCTGTTTCTGCATATTTTATGCTTCCAGCCTTTAAAGTGGTTATGGAAAAATTCTGCTTAAAACGTTTAAACAACAGCTCCACCTGCCAGCGGTTTCTGTACAGATACAAAATTTCTTCACTACAGTATCCTGTCCCTAAAGATGTAACCAAAACAATCCATCCTGCACAAAATAATGTTTCTTCTGTTATCTGGTTCTGTTTTCTTAAAGCTGTACTTTTTTTACGTTTTCTTGATTTTTCTGCTTGTCCATCTGGCAGTTTCCCCGCAATTACACGTACAAAAGCCTTCTTTGTCATGTATTTACAAAATCCGTATATATCAAGTATTTTTTTGTGGTTTTTTCTGCTTTTTTTAATAACTGTACTAATGGGATTTTATTGTCATCTGCATCATACAGACAGAAATTTCTGGGTGTGATGCGTAAAATTACATCTGCCTTCTGTTCCTGTGCATAGATATAATTATTTGCTGTCCCATATCCTGCATCTGCCATTACAAGGCCATCTTTTCCAATAGAAAAATGCTTAAGGGATTCTGCTGTATGCTGGCCTGTAACTTTTATTTCACATATACGGTTTTTGTTTAAGGAATAACATGTGTGGATGCGTTGCTGTTCCTGTTTTTTCCCATCCTGGCGGATTACAGAGGCATCCACCAGCAATACATTTTTAATTTTTCCATAAGCAGATATGTCTGGTCCTGGAAGGAATGATGACAACATGGAATGTAAAATTTCATGTAAAAAATAAGATGTTTTTGAAAAATGTTTTCTTAAACTGGTATCAGAAACAGCAGCTATCCCAAGTGCGCAGGCTGCAACAGCTAACATACGGAAAGAAATTTTCTGGCATGCATAAATAAATAATATTTTAAGCAGGTCTGCAGCAGAACGTATTCCCCGTTTTCTTTGCAGGGCACCAGTATTTAGAACAAGCTCTTCCAAATTTTTTGGAAGATGTGGAAGAATTTTTTCGTCCCACTTTTTTAAAACGTCTTGTAAATTTTTATTTTGTCTGTTAGAATTATTTTTTAAATTCATGACAATCCTCTTTTCTGTGAAAATTATTTGCAAGATTCATAAACACTAAAAAAAGAGTTTGTCATGGATTTTTTTATTTTTAATAAATTTTTCCTGATAAAAAGTATTTGAAAGCCTTGTTTTGTGTATTTTTGGCTTAAGTTCGCGCCTATGGGATTGCTTCCCCTGTCAGCAGGTCTATCCCTGCAAGCAGGGATAATGTTCCCTTGCGGACATACTCATAATCTCTGCGGAGGAAGCCATTTTCTTCTGTCGGATTGTAATCCGGATATTTATTCGCAACCGCCTGAATGCCTGGTTTTTCATCATAGGATACCGTATGCGTGGTATGTCCATCCTCCGGAATGATGATATTCCCATTTTCATCAAACTGCATTCCGGCCTGCTTATAGACTATGAGCACCTCATGCATTTTGTTTTCAAAATCAGGGTCTTTTCTTTCCAGATAATACTTGATTCTGAACGGCCTGATATCCATCTTTTTTAAATACTTCTGCAGCCACGGCTTGGTTATGGTTTTTAAGCGTGGATATCCTGCCTGTTCGGCAGATGTCTGAATATGCTTATGCAATGCTGACAATGTCCATAACTCCGCGGCATAACCAGGCCCACATGGTTTTTGGCAGGCAATACTGATGATCCAGGCCTTTGCGTCATCTGTAATTTCTGGCGGGCGACCGGAACGTTCTTCATCAAAGAGGGCGGGATTTATCCCATTGGAAAGGTACTGGTCAATGCATCGACGCACAGTATTTACACTGATGCCAAGGCTGTCTGCAATGGATTTATCCGAACGGGCCTCGGATTTCCAAAGGAGGATTCTTGCCTGGTCTACCACCTGGGACTGAATTGTTCTTGTTTTAATAAGTGATGTTAAATAATTCTGATTCTCATCTGACAGTTCAATATAATATGTGTGGGCTGGCATAATCTTAGACCTCCAAATATGATTTATATAGGTCTGTTTTATCATATATCGAAACTATCAACAACTTAATTTATTATATACTAGTTTTTCCAACGCCTGGTACACCGAATATAAGAACAACTAAATTTTCGGGTAATTTATATTCTTTTCTCATATATCTCCCTTATAAAAGTACTATGCTTTTATATTGCTAGATGGATAATTAAGTATTCTTCTGTATTTTCCCAAAACTGACAGATAATAAAAAGTTATCCATCACTTTTTACTATAATACCACTTTTTTCCATAAAAGTTACTATATTTTTTCTATTTTTTTATTAATTTTAGACAATTCCACTTTATCTAACCTGCTTCTAACCAAAAAGCTATAATATGATTAGAACTACTACATAGCAAAGGAGATAAACCAAATCATGAATGAAATCAAACCACATCTGGAAAACTACATAAATTACGTGAGTTCGACAAAATAAAAATCCATAAGCAAGGTTCTATGGTATAATTTAAC
>CAJUPJ010000043.1 GCA_910588655.1 uncultured Lachnospiraceae bacterium
CTTTTTAACTGTGTGCCTTATAAATGTGCCTTTATGACTGAATAGTAACAAAAATGTAATTTTTTTCAAAAAAACACTTGCAATTTATATTAATATATAGTATACTCTTATTCGTTCGGTGCTGATAAATTGGTATCATAAATAAGTATGTGCGCGTAGCTCAGCTGGATAGAGCGTCTGACTACGGATCAGAAGGCCGGGAGTTCGAATCTTCTCGCGCACGTTTCCAAAACCTTTTCGTACAAAGTGCGGAAAGGTTTTTTAACTAATATGGGAATAAAATAAGCAGGAGGGTTCTATGTTCCAGGCAGATATATTAAAAGAGATAGCCAGAAATTCTGAGATAAAAAAAGATGAACCAATGTCACTGCATACCACATTCCGTATTGGAGGGCCAGCAGATTATTATATTGAAACTTGCTATATTGAGGATTTTATAAATATTGTGAGGTATCTCCAAAGGGAGAACTGCCAGTATTTTATAATGGGCAACGGCAGCAACCTTCTTGTGCATGATGAGGGGTACAAAGGGATTGCCGTTTCTACAAGAGGGATTAAAGACAGTAGTATTATTAATGGGAATACAGATAACGGGGCGTGTGTTATACAAAGGCTTGATGAAGTTAATATATACCATGCAGGAAATAGTGGTGTGGTACAGTTTTTTAAGGATAACGGCTATTTAGATAGTGATAGTGCTTTTTCTGTAAAGACTAAGAACCTTGTACATGCAGGTGGCGGAATACTGCTTTCAAGGCTTGCCAATGCTATAGGTGAAGATGGTCTGGCAGGTTTTGAATTTGCAAGCGGCATACCAGGTACTCTTGGTGGTGCTGTTGCCATGAATGCTGGTGCATATGGTGGTGAAATACGTGATGTGCTGGAGGGCGTGCGTGTTATTACAAGTGATGGCAGTACAAAGGTATTAAATAAAAAGATGCTTGATATGGGATACAGAACCAGCATTATACAAAAGGAAAACATGGTGGTGCTTGATGCGCTGTTTGCATTTGAAAGTGGTAACAGGGAACAGGTTCTTGGGCGGATGAAAGAATTAAACCAGAAACGGCGTGAAAAGCAGCCATTAGAACATGGCAGTGCAGGAAGCACATTTAAACGGCCAGAGGGGCATTTTGCAGGCCAGCTTATACAAGAGGCAGGGCTTAAAGGTTACCGCTGTGGTGATGTAATGGTATCTGATAAGCACAGCGGCTTTGTTGTAAATGTTGGAAATGGCACATTTAAACAGGCTATGGATGTTATAAACCATGTAAAAGAAGAAGTTATGAAACATTCTGGTGTTGAAATGGAACTTGAAGTTAAAATATTGTAACCAGAGGCAGCGTGGGGTATTTCTATGAGATTTGTTATAGTTACAGGGATGTCTGGTGCAGGCAGAAGTTCTGTTATGAAGATGCTTGAGGATATAGGTTATTTTTGTGTTGACAACCTTCCGGTACGCCTTATACCTAAGCTTACAAAGATTGTATTAGAGGAAAGTGCTTCAATAGACAGGGCGGCAATAGGCATTGATATAAGAAACCTGCAGGGTCTTTCAGAGTTTGGCGGCATACTGGAAGAAATGAAAGAAAATGGCTATAGGTATGAGATAATATTTTTAGAGGCTGAGGACAGCGTACTTGTTAAAAGGTATAAGGAAACACGCAGAAACCATCCGCTTGCTTTGCAGGGGCGTGTTGACAAGGCAATTGAAGCGGAAAGGCAGGAACTTGCATTTATTAAAAAAAGTGCGGACTATATTTTAGATACAAGTCATATGCTGATAAGGGATTTAAAAAAAGAAGTTGACAAAATATTCCTTGATAATGAGGAATATGAAAACTTTTTTATAACCATACTATCATTTGGGTTCAAGTATGGCATACCGGCAGATTCAGACCTTGTATTTGATGTGCGTTTCCTGCCAAATCCTTTTTATATACCAGAGCTAAAAGAACTTACAGGCAATGACAGGGAAGTGTATGATTATGTTATGGACTCTGAAAATGCAAGGATATTTGAAAAAAAACTGTTTGAAATGCTAAGGTTTCTTATCCCTAATTATATTATAGAGGGCAAAAACCAGCTTGTTATAAGTATAGGGTGTACAGGCGGCAGGCACAGGTCGGTTACTATTGCCAATGCCCTTTCAAAAGATATGAAGAAACTGCCATATGGCATTAAAGTTGAACACCGTGATGCTGGAAGGATGTAAAAACATGTGAGGTGGGCGGTATGTCATTTTCAAGTGAAGTAAAAGAGGAACTAAAGAGGCATGAAAGCCAGGCAAGGCACTGCTGCATTGCAGAGTTTGCTGCTTTATTTATTCTGGCAGGACATGTTAAAAGGTACGGAAACGGGGATATTTATATTAAAATACAGACTGAAAACTTGACAGTAGCACAAAAATCTTATATCTTATTAAGGAAAACATTTCGTGCTAAGATAGAAATTATGGTGCGCCGCCATAATTTACAGGCTGGTGCAGGGAGTTATTCTGTCTATGTAACCAGGAAGCGCGATGTTTTAAATATATTGCAGGCTGTAAAGATAATAAATGGACAGAGGGAGCCGTGGGGCAGCTTATCAGAAGTCCATAACCTGGTTGTACAGAATACATGCTGTAAGAGGGCATTTTTAAGGGGTGCATTTATGGCGGCTGGTTCTGTTGCAAGCCCTGAGAAATCATACCATCTTGAAATTGCAGTTCTTTCGGGCAGACTTGCAGAACAGATACGTGGAATTATATCTTCTTTTATGATTGATGCTAAGATAATTGAAAGAAAAAAGTATTATGTGGTATATATAAAGGAGAGTTCGCAAATAGTAGATTTCCTTAATGTAACAGGAGCGCATATTGCATTAATGGATTTTGAAAATGTAAGGATAGTCAAGGAAGTACGCAATTCTGTAAACAGGCAGGTGAATTGTGAAACAGCCAATATAGGTAAAACTGTTACTGCTGCTGCCAGGCAGATAGAGGATATTAAATATATCCAAGGTAATATGGGGTTTGGTAAACTGACGGAGGGTCTAAAGGAAATAGCCAGGCTGCGCCTTGAATACCCGGAAAGCCCGCTGCAGGAGCTGGGCAGGATGCTTAGTGTGCCTATTGGCAAATCGGGGGTCAACCACCGTCTGCGCAAATTAAGTGATATTGCAAATCAAATGAGGGAGGAAGCTGGCAGATAAGCCGCTGCCCTGCTAAAAGGAGGAAAACACGCAATGGTTACAAAGAAAATAAAAATTCAGATTCAGAATGGTCTTGAAGCCAGGCCGGTAGCTGTACTTGTACAGGTAGCAAGCCAGTATAACAGCAGCATTTATGTTGAATGTGAAAATAGAAAGGTGAATGCTAAAAGCATTATGGGAATGATGACATTGGGACTTTCTGCAGGTGAAGAGGTAGTAGTATCTGCAAATGGTGATGATGAAGAAAATGCAATGACAGATATTGTTAAGTATCTTAGTGCTGCAAATGCCTGAATTACATTAAGAGGGGGTATTTTGCAGTTTCTGTCTGGTAATATCTGTTACATAAAAGATATATATAGCTGGTTTTATAACGGGGCTGCTGCATTTATATGATGCACGGCCCTGTTTTGGCATTGCCAGCCAAGGGAAGGAGGTTTGTTTTATGGGATTTGCGCACCTGCATGTACATACAGAGTATTCCCTGCTTGATGGTTCTTGCAAAATCAAAGAGATTGCAACCAGGGCAAAAGAGCTTGGCATGGAACATCTTGCAATTACTGACCACGGAAACATGTATGGGGTAATTGATTTTTACAGGGCAGCTAAAGAAGCAGGTATAAACCCGGTAATAGGGTGTGAGGTTTATGTTGCCCCAGGTTCAAGGTTTGACAGGGAGTTATTAAAGGGTGAAGGGCGTTATAACCACCTTGTGCTGCTTGCAGAGAATAATACAGGTTATGCTAACCTTATGAAAATAGTTTCAAGAGGGTTTACAGAGGGCTTTTATTATAAGCCAAGGGTTGACTATGAAGTGCTTGAAAAATACCATGAAGGCATTATAGCACTTAGTGCATGCCTTGCTGGCGTGGTGGCATCTTCTGTACTGCATGGTTCTTATGAAAAAGCTAAGGAAGAAGCATTAAAGCTGGAAAAGATATTTGGAAAGGGAAATTTCTTCTTAGAACTCCAGGACCATGGAATACCACAGCAGGCAACAGTAAACCAGGCACTTTTAAGGATGAGCCAGGAAACAGGGATAAAGCTTGTTGCCACTAATGATGTGCATTATATTATGGCAGAGGATGCAGAAGCACATGATATACTGTTATGCATACAGACACAGAAAAAGGTACAGGATACAGACCGTATGCGCTATGAAGGCGGCCAGTATTATTTAAAATCCGAAGAACAGATGCTTGAATTATTTCCATATGCAACAGAAGCTGTAATGAATACAGGTTTAATTGCAGAAAGATGCCATGTGGAAATAGAGTTTGGCAATTATAAATTGCCAAGGTTTGATGTGCCAGATGGTTTTACAGCAGAAGGGTATTTAGAGAAGCTCTGTAAAGAGGGATTTTATGAAAGATATAAAAACCCGCCAGAAGAACTTGAAAAAAGGCTTGCATATGAGCTTGATACAATTAATACAATGGGATTTACAGATTATTTCCTTATAGTCTGGGATTTTATAAAATATGCAAGGGATAATGGCATAAGTGTAGGACCTGGAAGGGGTTCAGCCGCTGGAAGCATAGTTTCTTATTCACTTGGGATAACTAATATAGACCCGGTTAAGTATGACCTTCTTTTTGAACGTTTCTTAAACCCTGAGCGTGTTACAATGCCTGATATTGATATAGATTTCTGTTATGAGCGCAGGCCAGAGGTAATAGAGTATGTTATGGACAAGTATGGCAGAGACCATGTTGTGCAGATAGTTACGTTTGGAACGCTGGCAGCAAGGAATGTTATACGTGATGTCGGGAGGGTTCTTGACCTTCCATATAATTATGTGGATGTTATTGCCAAGTCAATTCCTATGGAGCTTGGTATTACAATAGACAAGGCATTAAATTCAAATCCTGAATTCCGCCAGGTTTATAATGAAGATGCACAGGCAAAGAAGCTGGTTGATATGGCAAGAAGGCTTGAAGGGCTGCCACGCCATACCTCAATGCATGCAGCAGGTGTCCTTATAAGCCCTGAAGCTGTTGACGAGTTCGTGCCGCTTTCAAAGGCATCAGATGGCACTATAACAACACAGTATACAATGGTTACACTTGAAGAATTAGGGCTGCTTAAAATGGATTTCCTTGGGCTGCGTACCCTGACAGTTATTAATGATGCCGCTACTATGGCAGGCCTTGGTGGTGTCTATAAAATGGAAATAGATTATGAGGACAAAAATGTATTTGACATGTTAAGCACAGGGAAGACAGAAGGTGTGTTCCAGCTTGAAAGTGCTGGCATGAAGCAGTTTATAAAGGAACTTAAACCATCTAGTATGGAAGATATTATTGCAGGAATATCACTCTACCGTCCAGGACCTATGGATTTTATACCTAAATATATTGAAGGAAAAGAGAGAAGCGGAAGCATAACATATGACTGCCCGCAGCTTGAACCTATACTTGCACCTACGTATGGGTGTATAGTATACCAGGAACAGGTTATGCAGATAGTAAGAAACCTTGCAGGGTACAGTTTTGGGCGCAGTGACCTTGTACGCAGGGCAATGTCCAAGAAAAAGACAAAGGTTATGGAGGCTGAGCGCAAAAACTTTGTATATGGTAATGAGGAAGAAGGGGTTAAAGGCTGTATTGCTAACGGTATACCCGAAAACATTGCCAATAAAATTTATGATGAAATGATTGATTTTGCAAAATATGCCTTTAATAAATCCCATGCGGCAGCATATGCGGTGGTTGCGTACCAGACAGCATACCTGAAATATTACCATCCTGTAGAATTTATGGCAGCACTGCTTACATCTGTAAAAGCAAACCCAAATAAAGTGCTTTCATATATTATGACATGCCGCCAGATGGGTATTGAGATAATACCACCAGACATTAATAAGGGTTACGGTGAATTCCATGTTTCAGATGGTAAAATAATGTATGGCATGTCCGCAATAAAGGGAATTGGCACGCCTGTAATCGCCGAAGTAAAGGCAGAGCGTGAGCGTGGCGGTGATTTTACTTCAATGCAGGATTTTATTACAAGGATGACTTCCAAAGAGGCAAACCGCCATACTATAGAAAATTTTATAAAATCTGGTGCATTTGACTGCCTTCCTGGCAACAGGAAGCAGAAAATGATGGTATATGGTACAATTATTGACAGTGTAAACCATGAGAGAAGGGATGTTGTGGCAGGGCAGCTTTCACTTTTTGATATGTCAGATACAGGGTTTGAACATGCCAACGAAGTAAAATTCCCTGATGTGCCAGAATATGACAAAGAGGAACTGCTTGCATTTGAAAAAGAAACATTAAGCATATATATAAGCGGCCATCCGCTTGAAGATTATACAGGACTTATGGAAAAAAACTGTACACGTAATTCAATGGATTTTATAGCTGATGAAGAAGGCACAGATGCAGGTATGGTTAAGGTGTATGATGGGGAAAATGTAATAATAGGAGGCATGATTACAGCAAAAAGTGTTAAAATAACAAGGAAAAACACTACTATGGCATTTATTACAGTTGAAGATTTATATGGTTCTGTTGAAGTTGTGGTATTTCCTAATTCTTATGAAAAAAAGAAAGAACTGCTTGAGCTGGACGCCAAAGTATTTATAAAAGGCAGGGCAAACATAGAAGAAGACAGGGCAGGCAAAGTTATATGCCAGGATATAATACCATTTAACAAAGTACCATGTGAACTCTGGATAAGATTTGCAGACATGGAAGAATTCCAGTCAAAGGAAAGCCTGCTGTATAAGAAAACAATGCCTTATGATGGCAATGATACCATATGTATTTACCTTACAAAAGAAAAACTTATAAAAAAGCTTCCTAAAAGCAGATGTACTGATGCGAGAAGAGTAGTAAAAGACAGAGTTCTTGAAGAATTTGGCGAAAACGAAGTTGCAATAAAAGAAAAGAGTATTGAAAAATAATCCATTTTATCGTACAATTTTATATATGGAAATATTTACTTTACTTTTGTAAGATGAGGAGGGTATTATGAGTTATGCAGTGAAAACGATTGGTGTATTAACAAGCGGGGGAGATGCCCCTGGAATGAATGCAGCCATACGTGCTGTTGTCCGTACAGGTATTTCATGCGGGTTAAATATAAAGGGTATACGTCATGGATTTGCAGGCTTATTGGAAGAAGATATAGTTGATATGAACAATCTTTCAGTTTCTGATATAATCCAGACTGGCGGTACTATTCTTTATACTGCACGCTGCCTTGAATTCAAGAAAAAAGAATACCAGGAAAAAGGTGCGGATATCTGCCGCAAACATGGAATTGACGGGGTGGTAGTAATTGGTGGTGATGGTTCTTTTAATGGTGCAAGCAGGCTTGCAGAGCATGGAATTAATACAGTAGGCGTGCCAGGGACTATTGACCTTGATATAGCATGTACAGAGTACACAATAGGCTTTGATACAGCTATTAATACAGCTATGGAGGCTATTGACAAGTTAAGGGATACTTCAGAATCACATGAGCGCTGTTCCATTGTAGAAGTAATGGGACGTACAGCAGGGCATATTGCACTCTGGACTGGTATCGCAAGTGGTGCTGAGTATATACTTACAACAGAAAAGTACCACGGTGACATACAGAGGATAATAGGCAAGATTTTAGACAGGCGCAGGCTTGGCAAGAAGAACCATATTATAGTAAATGCAGAGGGTGTCGGAAGTTCTACAGAGATGGCAAAGCTTATAGAGCTTGCAACAGGAATAGAAACAAGGGCAACAGTGCTCGGACATATACAGCGTGGAGGAAACCCTACATGTAAAGACAGGGTATATGCATCTGCACTTGGTACAAAGGCAGTAGAACTTCTCTGTGAGGGCAAGACAAACCGTATTGTAGGATACAGGGGCGGCGAATTTGTAGACTTTGACATACAGGAAGCACTGTCAATGACAAAAGACCTTGACCCATATTTATTCCATATTACACATAAACTCACAACTAAATAAACAGTAATTACTGAATAATTTTTTTAATAAAGGGGGAAACCAGTAACATGAAAAAAGTAATTAAATTTGTAGCAGGAGCGGCAGCAGTAGCAGGAACTATATGCGGAGCTGTGTATTTGCTTAAGAAAGTCTTTGGTGTTGACGTACTTGGCAAAGATGAAGATTTCGATGATGATTTTGACGAGGATTTTGATGATATTGATGATGAAGACTCCGATGACAGGGAATATGTAACACTTGATATGGAAAAAGAGGATGGCAGCAAAGAAGAAGAAGCAGCACAGGAAGCAGATGAGGAAGTAACAGTTAAAACAGAAGCGGAAACAGAGTAATATTATTAGGTGTATAATAATCCTTAAAATACCCGGCTTCTGGCAGGTATGCCAGAAACCGGGTATTTTGTTTTAAATGATAATTTTCAGTTATATTGTGGTAAATTACTGTGGTTTTATTTTAACTGGTTTGTCGTTGCGGCTCTTTAGTTTGATTTTCTGGGGATTGTAATGTTTATTATTAAATTCTATATCTGTATCTTCTGGTGAAGTTATACAGGCATATGCAAGTGTGTCACCCTTGGCAAGTGATATGCCTTTAAGTCCCTTGCTTGTCTTTTTAAATTCATCTGCCTGGTTTAATGGGAATAACAGCACCATGCCTTTTTCCGTTAACATTAGTACATTCCTGTTATCCGCTATGCTTTCTTCTACAGTAACCGGCTGTACACATACAAGCATATCTTCTTTTTCAAGCTTTGTTGATGCTATTACAGAACGGTTTGTTTCAAATTCTATTCCTGATACAAGTTTTACATATCCTGATTTTGATACAAATAAAAGCTGTGACTCTGATAAATCATCAAATGCTATATATGTTATTATATCATCCCTGCCTATTTTGCAAAGGTTCTGTATAAGTACGCCTTTGTCGCGGCTTCTGGCTTTAGGTATTGACATGGCTTTTACCTGGTACATTGAGCCGGAGGATGAAAATATACATAGTTTACCTGTATTTTTCATTGGAATTATATGTGTATATTCGTTAAGGGTTTCAGGGGCAAGACGTGAATAACTTGTTTCATCAAGCGACTTACAGTAGCCAAACCTGTCTATTACCACATATATATTCTCTTCCCTGATTTCTTCAACATATTTTGTATTGCCTATATTGTCAAGTGTGGTGCGTCTTTCCCTGCCAAACTGTTTTTTATATGTCCTCAGCCTTTTTTTAATAACCTTGTGTAATTCGTTAATATCACCAAGTATTTTCCTGTAATTAGTAATATTAGTTATAAGGGTATTGCTTTCCTGGTGGAGTTTAAGAAGTTCAAGCCCTATAAGCTTGCTTAACTGCATTGTTAATATTGCTTCTGCCTGTCTTTCTGAGAAATCAAGGCGTGAAGCTTCTTTGTCTGTTTTTTTTGTCTTGAATTTTATTCCATCTGTTATGCCTTTTGTAAGACATTCTTTAGCCTGCTTTACAGATTTGCTGCCCCTTAGGATTTCTATTATAAGGTCAATTACATCAGTTGCTTTTATAAGGCCTTCAACAATTTCCAGCCTGTCGTTTGCCTTGTCAAGCAGATGTTTGTATTCTTTTGTATAAAGTTCTTCCTGGAACAAGACAAATTCATTAATAAGCCCTTTAAGGGTAAATGTTACTGGCTGTTTATTTTTAACCGCAAGCATATTTACGCCATATGTGTCTTCCAGGGATGTTTTCTGGTAAAGCCCGTTTAAGAGGTTCTGGGTATCCCTGTCTTTTTTAACCTCAATAACAATACGTATGCCTTCTTTAGAGGATTCATCCCTTACATCATATATTTCATCAAATACTTTGTCCTTGGCAAGTGCAGCAAGGTTTTCTAAAAGCTTTGTTTTATTACCTGCAACAGTATAAGGGATTTCTGTTATTACAAGGTTTTTGCGTCCATAATCACTGTCTTCAGTTTCAACCTTGGAACGTATTTTGATTTTGCCCTCCCCGGTATCATAAATATTAAAAAGGTCATCAGAATTAGTAATTGTAGCACCTGTCGGGAAATCAGGGCCTTTTATGTATTTCATAAGACCTTTGGTGGATATTTCAGGGTTGTCCATAAATGCAATAATCCCGTCTATTACTTCAGAAGTGTTATGCGGAGGCATGTTAGTAGCCATTCCGACTGCAATGCCTGTAGTCCCGTTTATAAGCAGGTTAGGAATTGTTGCAGGCAGTACAAGTGGCTCTTTTTCACTTTCATCAAAATTTGGTCCAAATGGCACAAGCCCTTTATCCAGGTTGTCAAGAAGTGCCATTGCACCATGTGAAAGCCTTGCTTCTGTATAACGCATGGCAGCAGCCCCGTCACCGTCGATAGAACCGAAATTGCCATGCCCGTCCACTAGTGGTATAGACAGTGAGTAGTCTTCTGTCATATGTACAAGTGCATCATAAATTGAACTGTCACCATGAGGGTGGTATTTACCCATTGTATCACCAACAATACGTGCACTTTTCCTGTGCGGTTTGCCAGGGTCAAGTGAAAGTTCATTCATTGCATAAAGTATACGCCTCTGTACAGGTTTAAGCCCGTCCCTTACATCTGGAAGTGCCCTTGCAATAATTACACTTACCGCATAATCGCGGTAAGAATTACGCATTTCCTCAGAAAAATCCAGCTGTATTACAGGCTGTTCATTATATTTCATAATTTTACCCCGTCTTTCTTTATTTGGATGTTATAAATGTGCTGGTTCTGGATATTTATATATCAAGATTTGCATATCTGGCTTCTTCCATTATAAACTGCCTGCGTGGCGGTACATTGCTGCTCATAAGTGTTGTTGTCACTTCGTCTGCATCTACACTGTCACTTATGGAAATCTGTGCAAGAACCCGGCTTTCAGGGTCAAGGGTTGTTTCCCATAACTGTTCCGCATCCATTTCACCAAGCCCTTTATAACGCTGTATGCCAGTTATTTTATTGCT
This sequence comes from uncultured Lachnospiraceae bacterium, assembly GCA_910588655.1. Classification (GTDB taxonomy): domain Bacteria; phylum Bacillota; class Clostridia; order Lachnospirales; family Lachnospiraceae; genus Butyribacter. The sequence continues at coordinate 11,118 of CAJUPJ010000043.1, forward strand.
TTTATTTTTTCTGAATTTCTCTAATTCAAAATCATTAAAAATATATTCTGAGTTTTTCTTTTTACCATTTGTATAATCTACTTTGTAAAGTGGCGGAAGACCCCTGTATATTTTACCAGAATATATAAGTTCTGGCATAAACCTGTAGAAAAATGTAAGAAGAAGTGTGCTTATGTGCGCACCATCAACATCAGCATCAGTAAGTATTATAATCTTATCATAACGCAGTTTGCTTATATCAAATTCATCACCAATACCACATCCAAATGCAGCTATCATTGATTTTATTTCATTATTCAGCAGTATTTTTTCAAGAGTAGCTTTTTCTACATTAAGTATTTTGCCCCTTAGTGGAAGAACTGCCTGTGTATGCCTGTTCCTTGCTGTCTTGACAGTGCCGCCGGCAGAGTCACCCTCGACAATATATACCTCGCACTCTTCTGGTTTTCTTGAAGTACATGCAGCAAGCTTGCTTTTTGTATCAACATCATTTAACTGTTTTAAAACAGCATTGCGGGCTTTGTCACTTGCTTTGCGTGCATTATAGGATTTAAGTGAGTTATCAAGGATTGCACGCAGGATTTCAATATTTTTGTCAAAAAACCTCTGGACTTCTGTGCCAAATACATCTTCAACAGCAGTCTTGGCATCAGTATTACCAAGTTTTGTCTTGGTCTGTCCTTCAAACTGGGGGTCAGGGTGTTTTATAGAAATAATTGCAACAAGCCCGTTCCTTATATCCTTGCCATCAAAATTTTCATCCTTGTCCTTAAGTACCCCTAGTTCTCTTGCATATTGGTTCATAACACGTGTAAGTGCAGTTTTAAAACCAGTAACAAGAGTGCCACCGTCAACGACATTTATCCTGTTGCAGTATGGGTTAATCTGTTCAGAAAAGTTTGTTGTATACTGGAACGCAACTTCAACTTCAATATCACCGCTTGTGCCTTCGATATATACTGGTTCACTGTGGAGAGCCTGGGCATCGCGGTTAATATAGTTTACGAAACTTTTAATTCCGTCTTCCTCCAGGTAAATTTTTTCTTCACCAGTATTTTCATCATTAAATACCAGTTTTAAATTCTTATTAAGGTATGCAATTTCCTTAAGCTTCTTTTTAATAACATCAGCTTTAAATTCTATTGTTTCAAAGATTTCAGGGTCAGGGTAAAATGTAACGATAGTCCCTGTATCTGATTTGGCACATTTGCCAGAAGGCTCAAGAGAACCATCCTTATCCAGTATTGTTACGGGGTGTCCGCCATTTTTATATTCATCGCGGTAAACAAGCCCGTTCCTGTGGACTTCTACAATCATATGTGTAGAAAGTGCATTTACAACAGAAGAACCTACACCATGCAGCCCGCCAGAAACCTTGTATGCAGAATTGCCAAATTTCCCGCCGGCATGAAGTATTGTGTATACTACACGTATGGTGGCAACCTTTTTTGCAGGGTGGATGTCAACTGGGACTCCACGCCCGTTATCTTTAATACGTATGCCGCCATCTTTCTGCATTGTAATATGTATTTCATTGCAGAAACCTGCAAGCTGTTCATCTATACTGTTGTCTAGTATTTCCCAGACAAGGTGGTGCAGTCCGCGTGGCCCTGTAGAACCTATATACATGCCTGGACGCTTACGGACAGCCTCCAGGCCTTCTAAAATTACAATTTCCTTTCCAGTGTATTCACTCATAAAAATCTCCATTCTAAAACAAAATTACGAACAAACATTTGTATTATATACATAATTGCATGTGAAAGTAAAGTGGTTTTTGATATTTAATCTCATTAAGTAAGCCATTTAAAGGGCAAGCTTTTTAAGGGGAAAATGTTTTCAGGGTAATTAGAAATAAAGACCAGGATTTTTACAAGAGAAGCCATAAAGGTACATTGGACATTAATCACGTCCGTTTCATAAATTCCCAGACATGTGATAATTTACAGTTATCTGGTGTTTGTAACGGACGCAGGTTTCCGGTGTTCCACTAAATTATTCAATGACAGGGCACGCTTGCGCTACGTCAGCCCACGCAGCGGCACATAAAGCAGATATTTAATGCTCCAGAATAAACTGATGTTTATTCCGTCACATTAAATATCTGGCTTAAATGCCGGCGGTGCTGAAGTGCCCCTGTCATTGGATAATATTAGATGGAATACTGGAAACCTGCTGTTCTCTGGCAAAATTCCAGAAAAAAACATAAACCAGCAGATTTAGCAGGATAACAGGAAATTATGGCATGTGGCATTTTATCCAGACAGACGGAAGTGTCTGGCAGAATAATCCAGCCACATATAATTTATAGTTATCCTGCTGTTCTATGTTTTGTTGTGGATTTATGGTAACAGGTTTTGTGTGCCATATGCAAGCAATATTTCGTTAAAGGGGTACTTTAAGCCCGTCGGCATTTAAGCCCACATATCCCAGTGGGTTTTTGGGGGATATGTGGGCTTTATGTGCCGTTGCGTGGCTTAAAGTAGCGGAAGCGTACCCCTGTACGGAATATTCTGGCTCTGGCACAGAAACCGTCCATCCACCAACCCTTACAAAAACACAAACACCAGATAACTGTAAATTATAATATGTTTGGGAATTTATGAAACGGACGTGGGACATTAACCAGATAATATTGCCAGATAATGAAAAATATGATATATTGTCAACGTGGGAAACCATAGAGCTAAGGCGGCTTTACCCCTCTTATTTTACGGAGGGTTTTAAAAGCCCTCCAGACCATACGGAAAGGAGGGCGGTACAATGATTACATATTCAGATTTAATACAAACTGGAATTTTTATTGTTGCCCTTATAGGATTGTGCTATACAATCTTTAAGGGAAAGAAATAGCCGCCACTACTGCGAATAGTGACGGCTGCAGGATTGTAAAATCCATATAGTATGCTCATTGTGAAGGGGTAGAGACACTTCTATGGTTTCCCCTTTTTATACATATAAATATATCATATCTGGCAGCAGGAAGCAAGAAGTTTTTTGGTTTCCACACGTCCATTGTATAAAAATATTATATTTGATAATTTGCAGTTATCATGTTAGTATAATTACTGCATTTGCAAGCCATTACTTTGATAATTTATAAAAATAATTTCTTTGGCATTAATGCCTGTTATATAACAATAAATGGGCAGTACAATTAAACTCAAGTAAAAACAGAAATATAAGGAGATAATTATGAGAAACCGTATTGCAAAAATATATAAAGAATATTCTGATAGCCGGAAATATTTTATATCTTTTGGTATTTTCATATTACTTTATGTAATTGGAATAATGCTGCCTTTGGATGTTACTCCGCATTACTATAATTTTATGTCAAGAATTTGGAACTGGACAGAAATTCTAATTATTCTATTGGCAGTTTATTATATTATAAGGGTGGGCAGTTTTCAATGGAAACAGGCAGTCATAGCATTTTTTCTTGGAATAATACCAGGCTCTGCTATTTTTGCGTTGAAGCCTGCAATAGCAGAAGAAGTAATATTTCATTTCTTTTTATTGGCATATGTTAATTATTTACTTCGTGGTAAAGCAGATACACGTTTTAAGAATTTATTAATTTATATTTTATTGATAATTCCGCATGAAATGCTTCATTATCCTGACATGTTTATAAAATCACCTGGTCTGGCAGTTATTATGTGTATATTGAATGGTGTTCTTTTTGGATTTCCTATGGTATTATTAATGAAAAAGAAAAACTTGCAAATGGCAATAGGTATGCATTGGTTTATAGATTTTACCAGATTTGCTGCTGGTTTTTAATATGAAATCTAAGTATTTTTTTGTTAAAAATTTTTATGGTAGTGGTTTATTTTAGATAAAAACCAGCTACCTTTTTTATTTTAAATAAGAAAGAGCACATGAAAACTGTAAGTCCTGTTATACATTATAGGGGGTTGCATTATAGCCTACAGTGTGTTAATATAAATATGCCTACAGCATGTTAATATAGAAAGGGGAAGAATATGTTACAGCAAATCAGCGGTTCGGAGCTTGTACTTATGAAAATTATATGGAAGAATGGAGGAAGTGCTTTATATTCGTATATTATGGAGGAACTGGAGAAGGAGGATAATGTATGGAAGAAGAATACTGTATTAACTTTACTTTCCAGGCTTTGTACAAAAAAGTATTTAAAGACGGATAAAATTGGAAGGTGGAATGAATATATTGCGCTTGTAACAGAGCAGGAATACCAGACAGCACAGACTTGTAATTTTGTTGACAAAATATATGAGGGCAATGTAAAAGGGCTTGTATCAACACTTTTACAACAGGATATTATTTCAGCAGATGAATTAAAAGAGATAGAAAGGTTCTGGGAGGAGAGTAATGGATGAATTTATTAAAATACTGTTGCTGCTTTCGTTATCTGGTACATTGTTTTTACTAATTATCTGGATTTTAAAGTATTTTTATAAAAAAGTATTTAGCAAAAGATGGCAGTATTATATTCTGCTGCTGGCAGCATTAAGGTTTTTGCTTCCAGTTTTTACTAATTATAATATTGTGGGGTATTTTTATAAAATAACAGGTGATGTAGCAATACAAAATAATATTGCAGTTATGAATACAAGTCTGGAAGATACAGGAAGTATAAAAGGTTCAGGAAGTATAGAAAAAGATACAGAAAATGCCAGCAGAAATAAAAATAAGAGAGCTAAAGATATTGCCAGCAAGGTTACTATTTTAAATTATATTTTAGGAGGTCTGTCTTTTTTATATAATAATTTATTTTATATATGGCTTGTATCTTTTATTATATTTATAACAAGGAATATAGTTATTTATAAAAGGTTTATGGATTATATAAAAGCAACATCAGAAAAAGTACAGGATAAAACAATGTTGGACTTGCTGGCAGAATGCAGGCAGAAACTTGGAATTAATAAAAGTATAGAATTATATTTTAATCCTGCAGTTTTTTCACCTGTACTTGCAGGCTTCTGGCATGGGTGTATTATTATTCCGCCAGGGGCTGCCAGCAGGGATAAGCTGTTTTATGTATTCCTTCATGAACTTGTACATTATAAGCGTAAAGATATGTTGTATAAGTGGTTTATACAGACAGTTATTTGTATTCATTGGTTTAACCCTTTTGTACATATGCTTGGAAAAGAAGTAAATAAAGCATGTGAACTTTCATGTGATGAGGCAGTTATAAGTATATTAAACAAGGAACAGAGACGGGCATATGGTGATACATTGCTTTCGTTTGTAAGAGTTAAAAGCAGCTATAAAAGGAATACAGGCAGTATTACTTTAACAGAAGGTGCTGCACAATTAAAAGAAAGGTTAGGTGCTATTATGGATTTTAAAAAGAAGTCTGGGATAATTAAGTTTTCAACAATGCTTGTTACAATAATAATTTGCCTGGGTTTTCCGTTATCTGGTGTATATGCTGCTACCAGCAAAGAGAATGCAGGGAACAGTGTTTTAAAGAATAAAGGCAATTATACATATACATACATGCAACAGGGTTATTATTATAATTCTTATATTCTGGAAATGGGATGGAACTTAAATGAAGAGGCAGAGAGGGCATATAAAAATAAAATAAATATAACATTAGAAGATAATTCGTTAATTACTGTCTGTTTTGATGGCAATGTTAAAAAATATTCTAAAAACAAGAAAGTTGTAAAAGCAATAGAGGGTCTTGCAAATTCACTTGGGGAGACATATCCTGTATTGGAAAAAGCATTAATTTCACGTGTTACTTATGTAAAAAGAAGCAGAATAACAGATTATGCCAGCAAATATTATAAAAATGAAGACCTTATAGGATTTACTGCACTTTTTCCAGAATTAAATAAAAAAGAACAGAGAAAATATCTGGATAAGATGTATAAGTCTGGAAGGGTTGCATTTTTTGCCAGTGTATTAAAGTATCTTGATGATGGTTTGCTTTCAGCCTATAAGGAGAAAGCATCAAATGATGGAAAAGAAAATTTTTATCATATTCTGGCAAATAAAGAAGATTTTTAATGTTATGTATTAAGTGGTATAACAGAAACAAATACATTGACTTCATTTATTACCCTTGTTACAATAATAAAAATAAGATTTAATTAAATAAGAATTTATACATTTTATATTGTTGTAGAATGGAAACAAGATATAAAGCCAGGGATATATTTAATTGTGGTTATTTTATTAATATACTACTGGCTTAGAAAGGAAAATATGGAACACTATATAACTGAAATCAGAATAAGCCGGTTAAGGCATTTAAAGGATATTATTATACCATTAAATCCAGAAAACAGGCAGAATTTAATAATTACAGGGAAAAATGGTTCAGGAAAAACTTCCTTACTTCTTGCACTACGTAAATATCTTAAATCAATAAATGATGGACAACTAATGACATTAGTTAATTATTATATACCACAGCTTTCAGAAGCAGAAAAGAAACTGGGAATAAGCCAGTTATCAGAAATAGATAAGTCTGATGCTGTAATAGATTATAAAGATAAATTAGAACGGGTAAGAAAATATAAAGAAGGAGTGGATGTTTTATTTAATAATAATTATGAAGATATAGAAATGTTGTATATGCAAGGTGGCTTTATTACAGCATATTTTCCTGCAAACAGAAAAACAACAATTACACGTGAACATGGAGTGAAAGAAGTAAAACTTGGTTATCATTATTTTATTGATGAAAGTCCAGGGGATTTATTGCATAAGTATCTAGTTCATTTAAAGACACAGCAGTCTTATGCAAGGAATGAAGGTGATATAGACACAGCAGATAAAATACAGAAGTGGTTTGACAGGTTTACAGAAGCTTTGTGTATTTTGTTAGATGATAATACGGTTACTCTTAAATATGACTATAAGGAATATGATTTCCAAATACATTTACAAGGCAGAGAACCATTTGGTTTTGATACACTTTCAGATGGATATTCTTCTGTTATCCTTATTGTGTCAGATTTAATGTTAAGAATGGAGCAGGACTGGCTTTTGGGTAATAATATTAGTACATATGATAAAGAGGGAATTGTTTTAATTGACGAAATTGAAACACATCTGCATATCAGCCTGCAAAAGAAAATTTTGCCGTTTTTAATAAAGTTTTTTCCGAGAATACAGTTTATTGTAACAACACATTCACCATATATTCTTAACTCTGTTTCAAATGCGAAAGCTTATGATTTAGAAAAGCATATGGAATTAGAAAATTTAGCAGTTTATTCTTCAGATGGTCTTGCAGATGGTTATTTTGAAACAGATGAGTATTCATATGAGCTAAAAGAAAAACTTAAAAGATATAAATATCTTAAAGGGAAAGACAGGCTTTCAGATAAGGAGCGTGCGGAAAGGGCAATATTAAGGAGTGAGTTAAAAAATATTCCACAAGGTTTGTCTAAGGAAGCAAAAGATGAATTTGAGGAGATAGAAGGCAGGGGTTTATGATAAAGATTGAAAGAAAATTAACAGAGAAGGCACAAAAAGCAATAGTTTCATTACAGAAAGCAGAAGCTAATAATAGTTCTTATAATACCCCAGAAGTAAATCTGGCACTTAAAGAAATGTTTCATAATAAATGTTATATTTGTGAAAATAAACAAGTTACTTCTTATAATATTGAGCATTTGCATCCACACTATAAAAATAAAAATTTAAAATATGACTGGAATAATCTTTTTCTTTCTTGTGCCCACTGTAATAATACAAAGCTTGGTAAATATGAACCAATTATTGATTGTACAATAGAAAATGTTGAAGAATTAATTGCTTTCCGTAAAAAAGGGTATTTTGGTACAGATGAAGAACTAGTATTTGAAAATCTTGATATAAGAACAGAAACAATTAATACTATAAATTTATTAAATGAAGTATATTATGGCTCTACTCCGCAGAAAAAGATGGAAGCCAGGATATTGCGCAGGATTTTGAGAAAAGAGTTGTCTGGGTTTAAAGAGTTTGTGCGTGAATATAAGGAAGCGGAAGATGATGAGAAGGAAGACCTGGAATGTCTTTTAAAATTGCAATTAAGTGACAGTTCACCATTTGCTGCTTTTAAACGGTGGCTTATAAGGGACAATAAAGAGGCTTATCCAGAACTTCTAAAATATATACCATAGCAGCTTGTTGTATTTTATAGAAATGAAGAAACAGGACAGGAGCATGGGGGGTTATATGTGGGATTTTTTCAGGGTGCAGTTTTTAACAATAGCACTGGCGGTTTATAGTTTGTTTTATACAGGATATCCATATTACCTGCTCTGCGCCGCTGGTCTTTTAATGCTGGTTTTTACAATAGAAAATATTACAGAGGAGGACAGTATTTTAATAGCTTTAACAAAGACAGTGCTTATATTATTTATCTGCCTGTTATCAGATGGATTTCTGGTATTTATTTTATTTGGGCAGGTTTTTAATAAAAGAGCAGGTTTTTGGCTTCCTTCTGTTATATATTTACTATTACAGGCAGTATATTATAAAAGTGCTTTTATTGGTTATCTCCCATTAGTGGCTGTCCGGATGGCTGTACTTTTTTTAATTTCTGTTTTTATATGGTATTTGCAGAAACTGGCAGAAAAGTATACAGATTACAGGAATAAGATAACAAATTCAATGAAAATGCTTGCAGTAAACGGGCTTGCTGAAAAGAAACTTAACCAGGCACTTTTAATACAGAATAATATTATTGAAAGAAATGCTAGGCTTGAAGAAAGGGAAAATATAAGCCGGAATATCCATAATAATGCCGGGCATATGGCAGCGGCTGCAAGTATGGCACTGGAAGCGGCGGATATGTTATGGGAAACTGACCCTGCAAGGGCGGCAGATAAAGCAAGAATGGCAAATGAGCGTATAAAGGCGGCGCTTGGATATATAAGACATGCTGTAAGGGTTCTGGATGAGGAGGCAAAGGAAATTCCAATTAATGATTTTAAAATGGAACTGGATGCGGTTATAAATAATTTTGTAATGGATACAGAAATTAAAGTGTATTTTGATATGGAAGTATCAGAACCAGAACTGCAAATTCCACATGAACATACGGAATTTCTGTCCGGGGCAGTTGCAGAACTTCTTACAAATGGTGTTAAACATGGAAATGCAGATATATTTACCATATGGATGCAGGCAGACAGTACACACCTGGAAATATCTGTACTGGACAATGGCCGAAGCGGTTTTAACGAAGATAATTCTATGAAGAAAATACAAAATGGCTTTGGTATTAAAAAAATTATAAATTATGTAAAAAAGGCGGGTGGCAGTACCTTATTTAAAAACGAAAATGGTTTTTATGCAGAAATTATGCTGCCTGTTGTATATCCGGAAGACAGAAAAGGGGGTTAATATGCTTGAAGTTTTACTTGTGGATGATGAGCCATTGCTGCTTGAAAGCCTTGAAATTATCCTGTCAATGAACCAGATTAGTGTAACAGGCATGGCACACGATGGCAAAGAAGCTTTGTCTATGCTTAGGGACAGGCATTGCCAGCTTGCAATGGTTGATTTGAATATGAAAGGCATGGGAGGAATTGAACTTATACAAAGGATTAAGGAAGAATTTCCTGGAATAAAAATATTAGTCCTTACTACATTTTATGATGATAAAAATATTACAGATGCTATAACAGCAGGAGCGGATGGCTATTTGTTAAAGGGCAGTGGGAAAGATGCAATATTAAGTGCGATAAATGGGATTATGGGTGGGCAGAATGTGATAGAACACAAAGTTATGGAACGCATGGCAGCACTTCTTAAGAAAAAGAAAGATATTACAGAGGCAAACACCAATTTGTTTCTGGAACTTACTGAAAGGGAGAAAGAAATATGCACCCTGGTTTCACAGGGGTTAAATAATAAACAGATAGCAGGCAGGCTGTATATTTCAGAGGGTACAGTTAAAAATTATATGTCGTCTATTTATGATAAAACTGGCATACATGACCGTTCTAAACTTATTGTTGCCATAAAAGAATAATAATCCTGGAATATTACCATAGTCATATATGTATGTGACTATGGTTACTTTTATAATTGGCAGAAAAATGTTGTAATACAGGTGCAGGGTCTTGCAGGTAAATAATATATATAGGAGGTAGAAATGTCACAGAAAATTTCAGCGTTTTATTATATTAAAAATAATAAAAGAAGGGTGTCTGTTTTAGTAACCAGCCTTGCTATGTTTTCTATTGTTACATATGTTTCTATGTTTTTGTTGTCAGCAACATCAGAAACATTTGAGGATATACTGACAGAAACAAGCAGGCATATACAATATATCCAGCTAGACGGGGATGACCTGGAGTATAATTATAGTGATAAACAGGCATCACCAGAGGATATTTATAATGAAGCAGTAAATAAAAAATATGATGAAATCAGAAACTCTTTAATTAATAGTAAAGGAATAGAAGATGTCTTTGTGGTACAGACAGAGTATTCTTATGTTGCTTCGCTTGTAGGTAATTATTATGTGGAAATCCCAATGTTAAATAAAACAGACATGGAAAAGGTTTTAAAACATATGGGTGCAGTGCTTGATAGCGGGCGTCTTCCAGAAAAGGCAGGGGAAGTAGTTTTAGACAGTATGTTAATAAAGAATTATGGTTATAAACTGGGGGACGGGTTAAGCCAGAATAATGACATTAAGATTGTTGGTATTATTAACTGTGGTTTTTATTTTGGATGTGGCATGGCAGACAGGGATAATGTAGTATTTTATAATCCCATGATATGTGTTTTAACAGATGGTACTGTCAGGGATTTAAAAAATACTATAAAAAAGAACGGGGTTTTTCTGGAAAATTCAAAATTTGTGGATTTAAAAGATGGGGAAATAAAATTACAGGATGAAATAACTTCTGCTATCTCAAGTTCAACTAATATTATTTTTGCAGGCATAATAGTTATTGTTGCTACGCTTGTAGTTATTGTAAGTATATCATATATGAGGGACAGGAGCAGTGAATGGTGTTTGTATGCATCTATTGGCTATAGCAGGAAGGCAGTTTATTTTTCTATTGTGCGGGAGCTGCTTTTTACTTTTGTAACTGCCTTTTTAATAGCTGTTGTAGTAGTAATATTACTGATGAAAATTTTAGATATATTATTAATTACGGAGCTTGGGCTGCAATGTGAATACTTTTTATTTGATACACTTAACCAGATATTATGTGTTTATATTGCACTGTTTGGAATTATGCAAATTCCAGTCAGGATAGAAATATTTAAAATAAAAACTATAGATGCGGCAGAAGATTTTATGTAAAAAATATAGAAATGGGGATTATTATGTTTAGTGTTAAAAATATTACGATGATTTATGATATTGAAAAAGAAAATAAAATGTATGCCCTTGGAGGTTTTGACCTGGAACTGCCAGATACAGGGCTTATTGGGTTTATCGGGCCTTCTGGAAGCGGGAAGTCTACATTAATGTATTGTCTTTCAACATTAAAGAAACCAACTGCCGGGGAAATATTATACAATGGAAAAGATATAATTAATATAAAAAATTCTGAACGAGAAAATTTAAGGAGAAAGGAATTTGGCTTTGTATTCCAGAGGCATTTTTTAATTCCTTATATGCCTGCTGTTGATAATGTTGTTATAGCAATGGATGAAAATAATACTAAGGCAAGGGAAAGAGCAGAAGGTCTTTTAAAAGAACTTGGTTTATGCGGAAGGGAACTGGGCAAAAGACCGTCAAAACTTTCAGGAGGACAGAGACAGCGTGTTGCAATAGCCAGGGCAATGGCAAACCGTCCATCAGTGTTATTTGCAGATGAGCCAACAGCAGCACTTGACCATGAGAATGCTTTTTCAGTTATGAGGGTTCTTAAGGAATATTCAAAGAAGCATCTTGTACTTGTAATTACACATGATATTTCAATACTTAAAGATGCAGACCAGATTATTGAAATGTGGGATGGCATGACTGGAGCTGTAAAGGGAGGTGAAGGAAATTGAACCCATTTTCTTCTGTATATTATGTAAAAGAAAATATAAAAAGGTCACTCCTGCTTATAATTATGTTTATACTTACATTTGCGGTATATATGGCTGGATTATATATATCTAATGTTGAAAGCATGTTTAATATTATTTTGGAAAAAGATAAAAAAGTAGCTTTAATTGGTTCAACGGCAACAGATAAAGATTGCATAGATTATAAAAAAGCAATAGAAATCCTGGAAAAGAAAGAAGGAATTACCCTTTTACACCAGGGAATAGCCAGTGATATTTACAGCACCTCTGTTATGGGATTTAATAACGGGTATGTTTCATATACATTCCAGAATAAAGAGGATTTCCAGACGTATTGTGATTTTACAGGTATTAATATAATAGAAAATAACCAGGACAGGGGGCTTTGTGATGGAAGTGTAATAATGAGCCGCCTGCAGGCAGCCAACAGGGGGATGGAAACAGGAGACAGGCTTGTTGCAGGGACTGATGAACTGGTCAGCCAGGAATATACATTGGATGCTATTACAGATAATGATAGTTACAGTACATTTTATATTAGTGATACAGATAGTGCAAGATGCATGGTATTAAATAATTCACTGGATAATAGTGCGTTTAAATCCCTTTTTAAAAATATAGAAACAAAATATAATGTGTATGTAAGGGATTATGATTATTATAAAGAAAGAACAAGTGAACAGCTGGGAAATTTTTACTATATTTACTTTTTTGTGATAATTTTACTTTCTGTTATTATGGCTGTTACTGTAAATGCTGCTTTTGCAGGTATGTACCAGCACAGAAACGGGGAATTTGCAATATATAAGGCTATGGGGATACCAGCCAGGAAAATCCGGTTCAAAATATTATCAGAAGTACTTTTAATTGATATTACAGGGCTCTTAGCAGGATTATGTATAATAATGGCGGTAATATATATGGCTAATAATTTATATTTAATTCCACATGGGTTAAAGTTATTTTACTATAATAATATGTCAATGGCAGGAATGGTAATAAGCAATTTAATTATTTTAATACCAGTAACAATTTTCCAGGGTTCAAAACTTGTAAGGGCAGATATATGTGACTATTAAGTTATGTGGGATAATTTGCAGTTATCCTGTTTTGGCGGGCGGACGCAAGGTTTCTGGTGTTCCACTAAATTATTCCATTCCAGGGCACGCTTTCGCTACGTCAGCCCACGCAACGGCACATAAAGCCCATATATCCCCAAAAAAAATTTTCTGGGATATATGGGCTTAAATGCCGGCGGTGCTGAAGTGCCCCTGTCATAGAATAATATTAGATGGAACACCGGAAACTTGCTGTCCGTTGGCAAAATTCCAGAAAGAACATAAACTAGCAGATTTAGCAGGATAACTGGAAATTATGCCAGGTGGTATTTTATTCAGACGAATGGAAACGTCTGGCAGAATAATTCCATTACATATCATGTGCAGTTATCTTGCTGTTCTATGTTTTGCTGTGTGTTTATGGGTTTATAATGGCAGGTTTCACGTGCCAGATGGCATTAATATCCAGTAAAAGGGGTACTTTAAGCCAGCCGGCATTTAAATCTGGTTTTTTCAGATTTTATGTGCCGCTGCGTGGCTTAACGTAGCGGAAGCGTACCCATTTTACTGGATATTCTGGCTCTGGCACAGAAACCGTCCGTCACCAGCACAAGATAACTGCCAACAAACTTCATTGCGTAACAGTTTCTTTTCTGTTAAAATAATATTAATCTGTAAATAAGCATATCTGGTTTTGGAAGGATGAGGAATATGAACCCAGTATTATGGATATTAGTATTATTGGCAGCAGTTCTATTATGGTTTATAATTTCATTTATTTTTGTCCCGCTTGGCAGGTTTGTATTAAGAAAATGGGATAATGTAATGGGAATTTTAAATAATGATGAACAGAAAGAAGAAGAAAAGAAGTAAATGGAGGTAAAACATGGGTAAAAGAAAAGCTGGTTTAATTGGAGGAATTATTACTGCCGTAATAATTGTTATTGCATTAATCTGCCTGGTGATGTGTATTGAAAAAGTGCCAGTTGGTTATGAAGCAGTAGTATATTCTGTTAATGGTGGTGTGCAGGATGAAACACTGACACAGGGATGGCATATTATAGCCCCGACAAAAAAGGCGAAGATTTTTACAATAAGTAATGAACAGCTTCTGCTTACACAGGACAGCAGGGAAGGCAGCAAGGATGATGATTCATTTAAGGTATCAACTTCTGATGATGCAAGCATAGCAATAAGTTTCCAGATGACATATAAGTTTGATGAAACAAAACTTATTGATACATATAAGAAATTCAGGGGAATGGATGGTGAAACTATTGTAAATAACCGCGTAAAGTCTGTTTTAAAGTCTAAAGTTTCAGAAGTTACTACTGATTATTCCATGATGGATATTTATTCTGGAAACAGAAGTGAAATTAATAACAAACTTACAGAATACCTTGACGGGCAGTTTATTGATGCATATGGAATACAGGTACTTGATGCTTCTGTAATAGATGTACATCCTGATGAGCAGTTAAAAGAAGCCATTAATAACCGCGTTACTGCATTACAGAAGAAGCAGCAGGCACTGGCTGAACAGGAAACAGCAAAGGTTGAGGCTGAAACAGCCCTGATTAAAGCACAGAATGAAGCTGATATTAAGGTAAAAGAAGCTGAAGCAGAAGCAAAAGCCAATAAATTAAAAGCAAATTCAATTACTGATGAGCTTATACGTATGAAAGAGGCTGAGGCAAGGCTAAAACATGGATGGGTAACTGTACAGTCAGGAAATGCAGCAGTTGTGACAGAGCCTAAGTAAAAACAGATATAATATTGTAAAATAATGAAATTAAAATCCAGGCCATTAAAGTTGTATTAATGACCTGGATTTTTAACTTTTTTAGATTTTATAGTCCCTTACATCTTCTGGAATTTCACTGGCAGGCATGTTTTTAACAAAATCTTCTGTACCAGCTGATATAGCTGTATCATAATACCAGCATTTATATTTAAGCATATTTGCTGTTGTTTCTAATAACTTAATCTGTTTTTGTACTTCTGCAAGCCTGTTGTAAAATATATCACGGCGTTTATGTAGTGAAGCATCGCCTTCCTTGCACCAGAGTAAAAATTCCTTAATTGATTTTATTGGCATCCCTGAAGATTTAAGACATTCAATCACTTTGATTGTATTAATTTCTTTATCAGAGAAAATACGTATGCCGCCATTTCCACGTTCCATATCTGGAAACATGCCTTCCCTGTCATAATAGCGGAGTGTAGATATGGCAATGCCCGTAATATACTAATTCCACTTTAAATCAGGAAGAAAATATGTTAAAATGTAAATATGAG
>CAJUPJ010000044.1 GCA_910588655.1 uncultured Lachnospiraceae bacterium
CTTTAAAAATGCTGGTTAAACCATGCACAGTAACCATATATACAGACAATACATATATAAAATCATGCGTGGTAAATGGCTGGATGCAGAAATGGCAGCAGGACAGCTGGGTAAAGCCAGATGGAAGTGTGCCAGCAAATATAAACCTGTGGAAGGATTTTTACATTTCTTCACAGATACATGAAATAAAATTTATGCCATATAAAAAGCGGCAGGAATTTAAAATTAAAAACAAGGAGGGACAGGATGGCAGGGACTGAAAGCATTATAACGGATTACAAAGACATATGTTTTTTCTGCGGAAAACCAGCAGAAGGCGAACACCATTTATTATTTGGCAGCGGCATAAGGAAGCTTGCAGAAGAGGATGGGTTAAAAGTGCCAGTATGTAACCAGTGCCATACACTTGGCACAGTAACAGGGCGCATCCATGACAACCCTATGGCAGAAAAACTGTCAAAAATGTTAGGGCAGGCGGTGTTTGAGTCAGAGGTTGGTGACAGGCAGGACTTCATGGCGCGCTATGGTAAATCTTATTTATAGGGGGCAGATATCTTCAATTATAACACATATAACGGGAGGAATGGCGCATGGGCAGGAAAATCAACGAGGATAAATATGGTATAAGTGACAGGCGTTACAAGGAACTGGTGTATTTCTGCCTGCAGTACAGGGAATGGAAAAAGTGGTTAAAGGACAATACAGGCAGACCTGCGGGATGCCCAGGGGACATGCTTCCTAAAGGGAAAGGAGGGCATAGTGACCCTGTAGCTGCCCTTGCCATAAAGAGGCAGAAACTGCTTTGCAAATGCAGGGCACTTGAAATGGCAGCAGAGGAAGCAAGCCCCCTGCTTGCTAAGTATATTATAAAGCATGTCACAGACGGGAACATTACATACAGGTATTTAAGCATGGTCCTTAATATGCCATGCAGCAAAAAAAAGTATTATGAAGCACGCAGGAAATTTTTTTGGATTCTGGACAAAAAAATATAAAATGGAAACATCACGGTACAAAAAATGTGTTATTATTGTAACATATGGAATACCAGGAAGCCAGTTACAGGGAGGATGCCAGTATGGAGCATCCTTTTTTTAACGGCAGCAGGACAGAGAGGTGGTGTTGTGGGGGAAAAGCTGGAAAAACATAGGCAGGCAGAAGATGATTATATGTCTGGCATGAAATATAAAGATATAGCAGCTAAATATAATGTATCGCTTAATACTGTGAAAAGCTGGAAACAGCGTTATGGCTGGGACAAGAAAAAAAGTGTGCACACAAAGGAAAAAGTATGCACACAAAAGAAAAAAGATGCAGGCAGGAAAAGGCAGCAGGCGTATATTGATGCAGAAGAGGTCACAGGGAATGACAGTCTGAACAGCAGGCAGCAGCTTTTCTGTGTTTTGTATGCCAGGTGTTTCAATGCCACGAAAGCTTACCAGAAAGCATACGGGTGCACTTATGAGTCTGCAATGGCAGCAGGTTCAAACCTGTTAAGAAACAGTAAGGTCAGGGAAGAAATAAAAAGGCTCAAACAGGGGCGCATGGCAAGGGAGCTTATTGCAGAAGAGGACATAGTGCAGATGTATATAGATATCCTTTATGCGGATATAAATGACTACATAGATGCAAAAAACAATATGGTAAACCTGTCAGGCCCGTGTGCGGACGGGCGGCTGGTTAAAAAGGTGTCATTCGGGAAAACAGATTCTGTTGAGCTTCTTGACAAAATGGCGGCTTTAAAATGGCTGTCTGACCATATGGACCTTGCAACGGAAAAACAAAGGGCTGAAATTGAGCTGCTGAAAACAAAGTCAGAAAAAGAGGACAGCGGTGTTTTTGGAGATGACGGCTTCCTGGATGCGCTAGGGCTTTCAGCAGAAAATGACTGGAAGG
The DNA here is from genome assembly GCA_910588655.1 of uncultured Lachnospiraceae bacterium. Taxonomy (GTDB): domain Bacteria; phylum Bacillota; class Clostridia; order Lachnospirales; family Lachnospiraceae; genus Butyribacter. The sequence goes on from CAJUPJ010000044.1 coordinate 1,897, forward strand.
ATGCGGAAGATGGTGAAGGGGATTAAAAGAAGCACGTTCCATTTCCAGAAGTTTTCAAAGAAACAGCGCATGGTATTAAACTGGTGGTGTGGCAGCTCGCCCGTAAAGGACAATGATGGCATTATTGCAGACGGTGCAATCCGTTCTGGCAAGACACTCTGCATGTCGCTTTCCTTTGCAGTATGGGCAATGGAAAACTTTGACGGGCAGAACCTTGGCATGTGTGGCAAGACAATAGGCTCTTTCAGGAGGAATGTGCTGTTCTGGTTAAAACTTATGCTGCTTTCAAGGGGTTATGGCGTAAGGGACTGCCGCGCAGATAACCTTGTAATAATCACAAAAGGCAGCAGGGTTAATTATTTTTATATATTTGGCGGCAAAGATGAAAGGTCACAGGACCTTATACAGGGAATCACCCTGGCAGGATGTTTTTTTGATGAAGTGGCGCTTATGCCTGAAAGCTTTGTGAACCAGGCAACAGGACGGTGCTCTGTTGACGGCTCAAAGTTCTGGTTTAACTGTAACCCGGATGGCCCGTACCACTGGTTTAAGACAGGCTGGATTGACAAGCGCAGGGATAAGAAACTGCTGTACCTGCATTTTACAATGGATGATAATTTAAGCCTTTCTGACAGGGTTAAGGAACGTTACCGCAATATGTACAGGGGTGTGTTCTTTAAGAGGTATATCCTTGGCATGTGGGTAGTGGCAGAAGGGATAATTTATGACATGTTTGACAAGGAAAAACATGTCATAAGTTCACTGGAAAACCTGACAAAAGATAATTATTATGTATCATGTGACTATGGCACACAGAACCCCACAGCGTTCCTGCTGTGGTGCAGGGACAATGCTGGAAGGTGGGTCTGCTGCCGTGAGTATTATTACAGCGGCAGGGATGAAGACAGCCAGAAGACAGATTCAGAATATGCAGATGACCTTGAAAAATGGCTGGCAGGGATAAAACCAGTTAAAATAGTTGCAGACCCGTCAGCGGCATCATTGATAGCAGAACTGAAAAAGAGGGGTTACAATGTAAAGAAAGCAAAGAATGATGTGCTGGACGGGATAAGGTATACTGCTTCATTGCTGGCACTTGGAAAGATTGCCATACATAAAGGGTGTAAAAACACCATCAAAGAATTTGCTTCATATATGTGGGATGAAAAGGCAGCAGAACGGGGTGAGGACAAGCCAGTCAAACAGCATGACCACTGTCTTACAGGTGATACTTTGGTTGATACGCCTGGCGGACAAATAGCAATCAGGGATTTGGTTGGGAAAAAGGGTAAGGTGTACTGTTATGATACCAGAAGAAAGAAAAAGACCATATCGGAATTTAGTAACGTCAGGATGACGCAAAGAAATGCTGTAGTATATGAGATTGGATTAGAAGATGGAACAAAAATAAAGGCAACAGCAGGACACCCTGTTTATACTCCAAGAGGCTGGGTAATGGTTAAAGATTTAAAAAGAAGTGATAAAATTTTAAAATTATCTTGACATTTTGTTGCTACAGAAGTATATTAATATTGTAGCAACAAAAGGCAGGTGATTTAATGGCTACAAAAAAAGTTGGTCGCCCTACTGATAGTGTAAAGGATTTTATGCTTAGAACTCGCATAGATAAAGAAACTTTTGAGAAACTGGATTATTTGTCAAAAGAATTAAAATTATCAAAATCAGAAGTAGTCAGGAAAGGAATTGACAAACAGTATAAAGAGGTTAAAAAATAGAGCGTTACAGCCCTGAGAAAGTAGTAAACGCTCTATAGCAAGAAGTTTTCTTCTATGAAATATATTCTATCATAGACAGGGACTTCTTTCAATATCTAAATCTAAATTTGAGAGGGGTTTTTATTATGGCAAAAATTGATTTAAAAGGTAACATTCAGGCGTTTCCAGATGAGGAAACATTTAAGAAAATTTATGCAGACTGCCTTGATAACGCACCATTTGCTTCTGATGAAATATTTGAGGCGCATGAGAAAATGAAAGAATGGTTTAATACATACATAGCTGCTTCGGATGAGTATACATTCAGGTACGCATACCAGTGTGGTTATGAGGCAGCCATAAAAGAGGTTATGCAGAAAGGTGGTGCTGCATGATATCTGAAAAATATCAGTTCTTTGATGGCAGAAAATTTACCAGAGATGAAACTACAGGATATTATTTATGTTCAAGCCATTCTGCAAATGGCGTAAGAAAAAGGATGCATGTATATGTATGGGAGTATTATAATGGGATTGTTCCAAAGGGGTTTCAGGTTCATCACATAGATGAAGATAAAAGTAATAATAATATTTCAAATTTAGAATTATTATCTATTACAGAACATTTATCTTTCCACGGAAAAGAGAATTATGAAAGAAATTCTGAGATAATGCTTGATAATCTCCGTCAAAATGCAATTCCTAAAGCTTCTGAATGGCATAAAAGTAAAGCTGGACGGGAGTGGCATAAGGAACAATATGAAAAAGTTAAATATCTTTTGCATATTGAAAAAGATTTTAAATGCCAGTTTTGTGGGAAAGATTTTAAAAGTACACGTTCACAAAGTAAATTTTGTTCTAACAAATGTAGGACAGCCGCAAGGAGAGTATCTGGAGTAGATAATATTACAAAAATATGTGCAGATTGTGGAGGTGAGTACATTTCAAACAAATATTCAAAAACAAAATTCTGCCCATTATGTAAAGGTAAAAAGCATAAAAGAAACAGGAAATGAAAAAGTTTATAACATGGAAGTTAAAAACCACCACAATTTTAGTATCTGTGGTGGTTTTATTGTACATAACTGTATGGATGCCCTGCGCTACATGTGTTACACAATAATCAGGAAACCATCTGGAATACATATATTAAAGTAAGGGGGAAAATATGGACATTGAAGGGTTTAAGAAGCTGGTAAAAAAATATGAACCCCTGCACGCTGCTTTTGTAAATGATGCAATGACAGGTGAAAGGTATTATAAAAATGGCTCTGATATCCTTTTTGGCAGAAAAAAAGAGGACGGGGAAGGCAATGCCCTCCGCAATGCAGACAACAGGATACCAAGGAATTTCCACGGGCTTTTAGTAAACCAGAAAGCCTCATATGCCTTTACAGTGCCGCCGCTTATAGATGTCGGTGATGCTGGCGCAGACAGATGCATTATGGAAGCACTTGGGGACATGTATACAAAAAACTGCATGGAACTTTGTATTAACGCTGCAAATGCATCTGTTGCATGGGTGCATTACTGGACAGACGGGGAAAACGGCTTCCGCTGGGCAGTTGTTGGCAGCCAGCAGGTAATACCTGTATGGGACAGGTCACTGGAAAGGAAACTCCTTGGCGTCATGCGCGTTTATGGGGAAACAGATGAGGAAACAGGTGAAGACTATACCATTTACGAATACTGGACAGACACCTGCTGCCAGGCATACAGGAGGCGTACAGCGGACACAGTGGACAGGGGGATGCAGTATTATGGCATGTTTACAGGGCCGTCAGAAAGTGAAAAATCTGCGGAATACCAGCATGGCATGGGTGAAGTGCCGTTTATACCGTTTTTTAATAACAATATCCATACCAGTGACTTAAAGAACATCAAAAAGCTTGTTGATGTATATGACAAGGTGTACAGCGGTTTTATAAATGACCTGGATGATGTACAGGAGATTATACTTGTGCTTTCAGGGTATGGCGGTACAGAGCTTGAAGGTTTTTTGCAGGAACTGAAAAAGTATAAGGTAATCAGCCTTGACGGGGACAAAGATGAAAATGCAGGTGTAAGCACCCTTAACATTGAAATACCTGTTGAAGCAAGGAATACAGTGCTTGAAATGACAAGGAAGGCAATATTTGAGCAGGGGCAGGGTTTTGACCCGCAGCCAGAAAAGTTTGGCAACCAGTCAGGGGAAGCGCTTAAATTCATGTATTCACTCCTTGAAATGAAAACGGGGCTTACTGAAACAGAGTTCCGCCCTGGTTTTTCAAAGCTGGTGCGTGCAATATGCAGGCATAAAGGCATAAAATGCAGCACAGTAAACCAGACATGGACAAGGACACGCATAAGGAATGATGCGGAACTGGTACAGATGTGCAGGGACAGTGAGGGGATAATAAGCCAGAGGACAATACTTAAAAACCACCCTTTTGTGACAGATGTGGAGGAAGAATTAAAACAGATGGAAAAGGAAAGGCGGGAAGCAGAAGAAAAAGAAGATGATTACCAGGATGCTTTCGCTGGCGGCACAGATGGCAGCAGGAGGGCAGAAGAAAAAGACAGGGATAGTAAAATCCAGGATAATTAAATATAAGGTTACAGGAAAGCGCTTCTGAAAAAGGGGTGCTTTTTTAATTTCCAGACAGGGGCATGGGCATATGGATAACAAGGGTTACTGGAAGAAACGTTTTGCAGCACTGGAGGATATGCAGTACCAGAAAAGCAAAGAATATATACAGGATGTGGAAAAACAGTTCAGGGCAGCGTCATTTAAGATACAGCAGGATATAGAAAAATGGTATTACCGCCTGGCAGACAATAACGGCATTTCATATGCTGCCGCAAAAAAGCTGTTAAAAGCAGACAGCCTTGCAGAGTTCAGGTGGGATGTGGACACATACATAAAATATGGCAAAGAAAACAACATAAACGGGAAATGGGTAAAAGAACTTGAAAATGCTTCTGCAAAGGTGCATATTAACTATCTCCAGGCAATGAAGATACAGGTACAGCAGGAAGCAGAAAAACTTTACCATGAATTTAATAATGGTGTGGAAGGCTTTATAAAAAATTCATACAAAGACAGCTTTTATAAATGTGCCTTTGAGGTTGCAAAAGGTACAGGCGTGGGGCATAATCTTGCCGCCCTGGATGATGTGCGTATTGAAAAAACCATAAAAAAGCCCTGGGCTAAGGATGGCATGGACTTTTCGTCAAGGATATGGAAAAACAAAAACCGCCTTATAGAAACGCTCCATACAGAACTTACACAGTGCATAATACGTGGCCAGAACCCTGATGAGGGTGCAAAAGCGCTGGCAAAAAAGATGGATGTAAATTTAAGCCAGGCAAGAAGGCTTGTGTATACAGAAAGTGCAGCTGTGGCAGCAGCTGCAAAGAAAGACTGTTTTAAAGAACTTGGCGTGGAAGAATACCAGGTTGTGGCAACCCTTGACAGCCATACATCCAGAATATGCCAGGGCATGGATGGGAAGCATTTCCCTATGGCAGATTACCAGCCAGGGGACACAGCGCCGCCGTTCCATTGCAACTGCCGCAGCACAGTATGCCCGTATTTTGATGATGAATTTACAAAAGGGGAAAAGCGTGCAGAACGTGGGACAGACGGCAAGACCAGTTATGTGCCTGCGGATATGACATATAAACAGTGGCAGCAGGAATTTGTGGATGGCAGCCAGAAGCAGTTCAATAAAGGGCAGCATGGTGAACAAAATTATAAACCTGTACTGCTTGATGCAAATGACGTAAAAGAAACCAGCCGTGGCAGTGTACTGGTAAGTGCAAAAAGGGCAACAGAAACATCCAATAATATTTACATATCAGACAAGGTAAAGCTAAAGCCAAAACAACAGCATTTTATAGATATGAATTTATCAGAGGCTTTAAAAGTGCTAGACATACCGGATAAAACAAATTTGCCATTAATAGTTATTATTAACAATTCTGAAATGCAGACAAATGCGCTGGCATCATACAGCATAGGGCAGAATATTTTATACCTGGATAAAAATGTTGCCGTTTTAAATACTCTTTTAGAGCTGCAGAAAGACTGTGCCTGTCCAGATAACAGGCTTAGCACTTTTGTACATGAATTTATACACTGGCAGGATGCAGAAATGTACCGCCAGAAATATGGCGGCATTACAGATACCAGCAAATACCTTTCCTGGTTAAGAAAGAAATCAAAAACAGCCCTTGATAAACTGAAAAAAAAGGGTTATGATATAAATGATATTAGCATTTATGCTTCTGTAGAATATGACAGATATAAATATGATGAAGCATATACAGAATACCGGGTAAAAACAAAGTTAGGGAAGTGATGGGAATGCGGTTATATGATACACCAGAGATGGCAGAGTTATGGAAGGGTATAAAACAATACATTGAACATGGAAGCTTAAGGGAAGATGCGCCAGACAAAATAAAAAAAGACTATAAGGAATATTTGCGCTTAGGTAAAGAGCAGTATGATTTTGCAATGAAATTGAATGAGGGATAATTATGATGAGAGTTTCCTGGTACAGTATGTAATACAGTCAAAACATGGGAAAGACATCAGGCTGTACAGCCAGGAACATGAAGTGTTGTTTAAGAGAAACAGCAGGTTTTTGGTAACTAAAGTGGATGGGAATATAATTTACATGGAGAAATTATAAGTGGAAAAAAGTTGTATTCAGACCCAAGATGGTGGGATAATCCAATGCCTAAATCAAGTTTATGTCCAGAATGTATTTATTGGCAGGGATTTTTGAAATGTGACAAATATGAACAGAAAGTTCCTATGGAGGTATTGAATAAGTCTTTTCCTGGAACAGAAGATTTTGACGAAAATTATTGTCCATACAGAACAGAAAAAACGATACAGAAATAAGAGGCTTTTTTGTTGTTATAGCGTATATATCAGGAAATGGTACAATGAATTTAATGGAATATTTAAGAAATGATGCAGAATTAAAACAGTTACGTGAGGAATGGAAGAAAAAGTCTGGCAGCAGTTTTCCGCCTTATAATTATGATGAGTATACAGGTATTGATGATTATAAGCAAAAAATTAGGAAAGAACTTGAAAAAATAAATAAAAATTAAAGTATAATAAAAGAAACAGGCACTTCTGGATTAAATTCCAGGGGTGCTTTTATTTTGGAGGTTATTATGGCTGTAAAAGTAATAGAGTATGGAAAGAAGAGGGTAAGGTGTGATAATTGTGAGAGCATCCTGCAATATGAAAAAGGTGATATCAAGGTAATACAAAGAGGGATGAATGAATGGCAGGGTGAAATTACCTGCCCTGTATGCGGAAATAAAATTGATGTCCGATAGGCATATCTGTCCGCAATGACATTAAACTATATACCCATGCCAGGGGAATAAACTGGCAAATCCCGTACACGGAGAGCGTGAATAAAAATCTATGGAGGATAAAATTATGGAATGGTTAGAAAATTTACTTAAGGAAGCAACGATAACAGATGGGAAGCTTGACATTGCTGCACTTATGGCAGCAGTTAAAAAAGAGTTTCCAAACCATGCTGTGCCTAAACAGGAGTTCAATGAAGCCATTGAGGCAAAGAAAAAACTTGAAGGCGATATAAAGACAAGGGACACACAGCTTGAGGAACTTACGAAGAAAACTGGCAATGCAGAAGAATTACAGGAACAGATAAAAACCCTCCAGGAGGAAAACAAACAGGCACAGAAAAAATATGATGCTGACATGAAGGAGTTAAAAGTCACCAATGCCATAAAGGTTGCCATAACTGGAAAAGTGCAGGATGAAGATATTGTCGCAGGGCTTGTTGACAGGGAAAAAATCATAGCTGGCAAGGATGGAAGCATAACAGGGCTTGATGAACAGATAAAAGCTTTACAGGAAAGCAAGCCGTTCCTGTTTAAGGACAGCAGCCCAGGTGGTTATAACCCTGCACATGGCAGCGGCGGCGGTGTGCCTAACCCGTTCGCAAAGGAAACATTCAACTTAACAAAGCAGGGGGAACTTTTACGCAGCAGCCCTGAACAGGCAAGGGCACTGGCGGCGGCAGCAGGCGTAACAATATAAGATAAAAAGGAAGGATGGTAAAACATGGCTATTACAAAAATTGCAGACGTCATTGTCCCGGAACTCTTTAACGGGTATGTAATTAACAGGACAATGGAACTGTCAGAACTTTTTAAAAGCGGGATTGTAACAAACAGCCCTGAATTTGACAAACTGGCAAGTGAAGCAGCAAGGACGCATAATATGCCGTTCTTTGAAGACCTCCAGGGGGAATCAGAGGCAACACTTGAAGACGTTAAGATGACACCAAAGAAAATCACATCAAACAAGGATGTATCAACCACAATATTAAGGCAGAACATGTGGTCGGCAACAAACCTTTCAGCAGCCCTTGCAGGTTCAGACCCTATGGCAGCAATAGGGGACCTTGTGGCAGGGTACTGGGCAAGGGACATGCAGAAAGAACTTATTGCGCTCCTTGCTGGCGTGTTTGGCACTATACCAGCAAAAAGCAGTGAAGGCGGGGGCAGCACCGCAGCAGAAACAAGGATGGGGGACCATATACTTGACCTTTCATCTGGCAAAAGTGGGGCGGCAAAAGTTATAGGAGCTTCTGCTTTTATAGATGCCTGCCAGCTTCTTGGTGATGCCCAGTCACAGCTTACAAGTGTTGCAATGCACTCAGCAACAAAAAGCTGCCTGAAAAAGCAGAACCTTATAGAGACACAGAGGGATTCAACAGATGTTGAGTTTGATACATACCAGGGGCGCAGAGTAATTGTTGATGACGGCTGCCCTGTTGAAAATGGCGTATACACAACATACCTTTTCGGGAATGGTGCAGTTGCATACGGCAACGGTTCGCCAGAAGGGCATGTCACAACAGAAGTTGACCGCGACAAGCAGACGGGCGGCGGCATAGATTACCTGATTAACCGCAGGGCGTTTATCCTGCACCCGAGGGGGATTGCATATACAGGCGCGGTAAGGGAACATGTTGAAACACCTTTAAGGAGTGAACTTTCAAACCCTGAGAACTGGAAACCTGTATATGAGCCTAAACAGCTGCGCATAGTTGCGATTAAGCATAAAATTGCAGCATAGGAGGGCATTATGGCAGACATTGCAGATGTTAAAAAATTAAAGGTGCTTCTGGGCATGGACACTGGCAGCAGCAGTGAAAAAGATGTTTTTGTGGAATTTGCACTGGAAACAGCAAGGGAAAATATTTTAAACTACTGCCATATAGAAAAGATACCAGAAGGGCTTGCCACAACGGTAATACAGATGGCAGCAGATATTTACAGGGAAAGGCAGTACGGCAGTGAAGACATGCCAGTACAGGTGTCTTCCGTAAAAGTAGGTGATACAAGCACATCATTTGGCAATGCCAGTGCAGAATATGCCCAGAACCTGTTTAAGAAATACAGGGCAGTATTAAACAGGTACAGGAGGGTGGTGTTCAGATGAATTACAGCAGGGTAAAGAAAACTATAGAAGCCACTTATACTGACAGGTGCACTGTCACAGAACACAGGAAAGTTATTGACAAAGAAACAAAGCTTGCAGCCTGGGAGGACATGGAAATCCTTAAAAACCAGCCATGCAGGCTTTCCTTCCAGGCGGTTAAAAGCACACAGGATGAAGGGGCAGCAGAAAAAATGGTACAGTCTGTAAAACTGTTTCTTCCATCTGGCATTATAATAAAAGAAGGTTCAAAAATAACTGTTTCCAGGGAAGGCAGGGAATTTGTTTATGCTTCCAGCGGCGTGCCTGCACTTTACCCTACACACCAGGAAATAATGCTGGAACTGTTTAAGGGGTGGGCATGATGGCAGGCAGATTTAAAACAGGCGGCATGAAGGAATTACAAAAAAACTTAAACAAGATTAAGGACAACGGGGCAGAAGAATTTATAAATGGATGTACCAGGGAACTTGCACAGAGGCTGTTAAGGAAAATAATTTTAAGGACACCTGTTGGTGACTACAGTGACACATATGACCTGGTGGATGCAGGGGATGGCAAGTTCCTTGTGATGTCAGACAAGGAAGGCGGCACTTTAAGGAGGGGCTGGATTGCGGCTGGCAGCCTGGAGGTTACAAAAACAGGAAATGTTTATAAAATAACAATAGAAAACCAGGTCCCGTATGCCAGCTATGTTGAGTATGGCCACAGGCAGACGCCAGGAAGGTATGTGCCTGCAATAGGATGCAAACTTAAAAAAGCCTGGGTACAGGGACAGTTCATGATGACGATTTCTGAAAGGGAATTAAGGAAAAGTGCACCAAAGATACTGGAAAAAAAGGTAATGCGTTTCCTGGGAGGTGCATTTAAAAATGGTTAATGACGTAATAGCAGGCATAAGCAATGCCTTATACAATGAATTTGGATATGAAAACCATATGGAGGAAATAAAACAGGACTTGGAAGAGCCCTGTTTTTTTATCGGCATTTTAAACCCGTCAGCTAAAAAATATCCGGGTGCAAGATGCAGGAGGGACAACAGTTTTGTAATACAGTATTTCCCAGAGTCAGAAAACCATGCGGCAGCAGAATGTTACAGTGTGGCAGAAAGGATGCTTAAGTGCCTGGCATTAATCAATGTACAGGGGCAGCTCCTTCATGGCAGCAGCATGGGTTACAGGGTTACAGATGGCGTTTTAAGTTTTTTTGTGGATTACAACTTTTTCACCAGGGACACTGTAAAAACTGAAAGCATGGGTGAGATGGGTTACAGCATAAGAGGGAAAGGAAGGTGGTAAGACATGCCAGCAGCAGACAATGGGGACAAGGCAGCAGATGCCAGGGAGAAACCAGACAAAAGGAAGCTTTACACAAAAGGGCAGATACTTTCATCATCAAGGTACAGGGCAAGGCGTGATGTGCTTGGTGCACTGTTAGAGGATGGCAGGGGGTACACACTGGAAGAAACAGACAGCATAATTAATAAATTTATGGAAAGGAAGGTATAGCAGATGGCTTTAGGCGGTGGAAATTTTATATCACAGAACAAAGTCCTGCCCGGGACATATATAAATTTTGTTTCAGCGGCACATGCATCAGCAGCACTTTCTGACAGGGGGTATGCAGCAATGCCGCTTGTAACCGGGTGGGGCATTGAGGATGAAGTGTTTACTGTTACAAGCGGGGATTTCCAGAAAAATTCACTGGAAATATTCGGGTATCCTTATACACATGAAAAAATGAAAGGGTTAAGGGACTTGTTTGCAAATGCCTCAGTACTGTATGCTTACCGCCTGGACAGCGGCGGCACGAAGGCGTCAAACACATATGCAGAGGCTTTGTATGGCGGCACACGTGGGAACAGCATAAGAACCAGCATACAGCAGGATATTGATGATGAAACAAAATGGGATATCACTACATACTTAGATGGTGAAAAGGTTGACATGCAGACTGTTTCAGAGCCAGGGGAGTTAGTTCCAAACGCGTATGTACGCTTTAAGACAGGCTTTACACTGGCAGCGGCAGCAGGTGAAGCTTTAACTGGCGGTACTGGTGGTGAAGTGTCAGGCAGTTCATACCAGGCATTTCTTGATAAAATTGAGTCTTATGCATTTAATACGCTGGGGGTTGTTACAACAGATGGTACAGTAAAGAAACTTTTTGTGTCATTTAACAAGCGCCTGCGTGATGAAATGGGCATCAAGTTCCAGCTTGTAGTGTATGGTTACAAGGAAGCAGACTATATGGGCGTTGTAAGCGTAAAGAACAAGTGCCTGGACGGTGCATATAAGGACAAGGACGGCATGGCATACCCTGATGAGGCAGCGGCGGTATACTGGGTAACTGGTGCGCTTGCAGGCTGCAAGGTAAATGCATCATGCCAGAACAGGGTCTATGGCGGGGAATATACAGTTGAGGCGGCATATACACAGTCAGAGCTTGCCAGCGCAATTAAGGAAGGTGAATTTGTTTTCCATATGGTTAATGGCAGCATACGTGTCCTGGATGACATAAATACAATGGTTACTGTCACAGACACATGCGGGGAAGTGTTTAAGGATAACCAGACAGTCAGGGTTATTGACCAGCTTGCTAATGATGATGCTGTGCTGTTCAACACAAAGTACCTTGGCAAAGTGCCTAATGATGAGGCAGGGAGGACAGCCCTGTGGGCAGACCTTGTAAAAATCCGCCAGGAATTACAGGTACTGCGTGCAATTGAAAATTTCAGTGAAACAGATGTTGCGGTTTCACAGGGCAGCACAAAGAAATCGGTTGTTGTGGAAAATGCAGTCACAGTTGTAAATGCCATGTCAAAACTGTACATGTCAGTCACAGTTGCGTAAAGGAGGGAATCTATGCCAAAAGTAAGGGAAAATGCAGTAATGTTTGCAGGGGACACCCTGTCAGCAGCAGAAGCAGAATGTTATGTGGTCATAAAAGGCAGGCGCTACAATTTCATGCAGGCCATAAACCTTGAAGCGAAAATGGAGAAAAAGAAAACTAAAGTCCCTATCCTTGGCAAGACAGGCAAGGGCAACAAGTCGGTGGGATGGGAAGGCACTGGTTCAGCAACATTCCATTACAATACATCCATTTTCAGGCAGCTCCTGCTTTTGTACAAAGATACAGGGCAGGATGTGTATTTTGATATACAGATTATAAATGAAGACCCTGGCAGCAGGGCAGGGAGGCAGGAAATAATCTTAAAGGACTGCAACATTGACGGTGGTGTTCTTGCAAAATTTGATGCAGATGGTGAATACCTTGATGAAGACATGGACTTTACATTTGAGGATGCAATGATGCCTTCGGCATTTGAAGACCTTCCAGGTTTCCTGGCAGGTGAATAGTTAAAATTACTTATTGAAAGGAAAAATATTATGTCTAGTTTAAGCAGGTTTTTAAAGGAAAAAAAGATTAAAAAGGCAAATGAGAAATATGCCCCGACAAAGTCACTTCTTTTTGATGACGGCACGCCGTTAATGTGGGAATTTAAACATATCACATCAAAACAGGATGAAGACATACGTGAGGAATGTACATCAGAAGTACAGGTAAAAGGGAAACCAAACCTTTTCAGGGCAAAGTTAAATACTTCAAAGTACCTTGTAAAGCTTGTTGTTGCCAGCACTGTGACACCAGATTTGTATGATGCATCCCTCCAGGATTCATACGGGGTCAAGACACCAGAGGATTTGCTTTATGCACTTGTGGATGACCCTGGCGAATATATGGAGCTGTGCAGGTGGATACAGAAATTCCAGGGGTTTGACAACAGTTTTGACAGTGAGGTAAAAGAAGCAAAAAACTGATAAAGCGTGGTGATGTGGATGCAAACTATGCGTATTATGCCCTGCACAGGCTGCATATAAAGCCGTCTGAATGGTGCGCAATGCCACGCAGGGAAAGGGCATTTATAACAGCCTGTATTGATTTAAAGTTAGAAGCAGACAAAAAAGAGAGGAACAAGGCAAAAAGGGCAGGGAAAAGGAGGTAACAGGGTATGGCAGGCATACAGACTGGTATAGAATTACAGGACAATTTCACATCTGTAATAATGGGCATTATAAATTCAGTAAACATTGCTGTATCAGTAATGGACAGCCTTGACCAGTCCGTGTCGGCAGGGTTTAATACTGCACAGTTACAGGGTGCAAGGGATGAAATAAATGAGGCAGCGGCGGCAGCAAGCCAGTTAAGCCAGGAATTCATGGACCTTGCGGCTGCCCCTGCCATCCGCCCTGTTAAACCAGCACAGTGGCAGTCTGATGTTTTAACACCTGTAGTTGATGTTTCAGGAATGGAAAGATACCAGCAGGAAGTCCATAGGACAGGGCAGATGCTGTATTTATTAAACAGCACACAGGCAGATATCAGCCAGGCGGCTGCTTCAATGGATATGCTGCCAGATGCGGCAGTACAGGATATTGAAGCACTTGGGACAAGGATGGATGCCATAAAGGACAGGATACAGGAAATTGCAGACAGCCCCGTAACAATGGGCACAGATGAGGCAAGCGCAGAACTTGAACATCTGTACGGGCAGCTTGCCAGGCTGCACCAGGAACAGGGACGTCTTAGTGGTGCTATGGAAAGCATGGACATATCAGATATAAATAATGCATATATGAAGCTTTCACAGACAATAAGCAGCACTGAAAGATATCTTCGTGACAGTATGCCAGATACCACACCAGCAGCACAGCCGCCAGTACAGTGGCAGACAGATGTTTTAACGCCTGTGGTTGATGTTTCAGGGTTTGAAAGATACCAGCAGGAAGTCCAGAGGACAGGTCAGATGCTGGATTTATTAAACAGCACGCAGGCGCATATCAGCCAGGCAGCAGGGGGAATGGACATACTGCCAGTGGCGGCAGTACAGGATATTGAAGCACTTGGGACAAGGCTTGGTGCAATAAAGGATAAGATACAGCAGATTGAAAATGACCCTGTAACAATGGGAACAGAAGAAGCAAGTGTACAGCTTGAACATCTGTACGGGCAGCTTGCCAGGCTGCACCAGGGACAGGAGAACCTGGACAGGGCTATGGAAAGCATGGATATATCAGACATAAACAGTGCCTATATAAAGCTTTCACAGACTATAAGCAGCACTGAGAGATATATACGTGACAATACAGACACACAGGACAGGTTCAACCAGACTGTGGAAAGATGCCGTGCACCAGCAGAACAGGTAAAAGGAAGTTTCAGGGGCTGGGAAAAAGCTATTGTTGTTGCAAACAATGCAATAGGGCTTGTGGAAAATACACTGGGACGCCTGGGAGTGCTAGACATAGGTGGGGCATTTGACAGGATTGACACAATGGACCGTTTCCAGAGGACTGTCACCACCATGACAGGGGATGCAGGGATGGCAGAATCCGCACTTGCACAGCTTAAAGATACAACTGTTGGCACAGCTTACGGGCTTGATGTGGCAGGTGCAGCGGCACAGGGTTTCCTGACACGTGGCATGGGCCTCGGGCGGCAACAGACCAGGTGCGTATATGGGCAGATGCAGTAAGTTTTTATGGCAAAGGGACAAATGAACAGCTTGAAAGTGTTGTTGATGCCATTGGAAAGATGTATTCTAAAGGAAGTGTTGAAGCAGACCAGCTTGACAGGCTTTTTGATGCAGGCATAGGGGCGGCTGAAATATACGCAGAAGCCGTAGGTGAGTCTGTAGCAAAAGTCAAAGAAGACCTTTCAGATAAAAATATCAGTTCAGCAGAATTTATCAGCACTGTAAGCCAGGCAATGGACAGAGGCGTGTCCCATGGCGCTGCAAAAGAAGCAGGTGATACATGGGCAGCAACATTTTCAAATGTACAGTCTGCTGTAACAAGGGGATGGACAAATATTATACAAAGCCTTGACAATGGACTTGCAGCAAACGGGCTTCCAGGTGCAATGGAAATGGTACAGTTATTCGGGCAGACGGTTGAGGATGTGTTAAATTCAGTTGCAGGCTCAATGGATGTAGTTGTTGGATGGGGCATAAGGATTGCAGATACATTATCAGCAGCAGGGACATTTATTGCAGACCACTGGGGGACAATAAGCCCTGTTGTATATGGCGTGGCGGCAGCCCTTGGTGTTTTTGCTGTGGCGCTGGGCATTGTAAAGCTGGCAACGTCGTTAGCAGCAGCAGTACAGTGGGCGTATAATGCCGCTCTTGCCGCAAGCCCTGTTACCTGGGTTATAGCAGGCATTGCCCTGCTTATTGGTCTGGTTATAGCCCTTGCAAACCATTTTTCAGGTGCAGGGCATGTGGCACAGAGCACATTTGGTGCAATATGCGGCGGGATAAATGTTGTCTGGCAGTTCCTTAATAACCTGAATCTTCTGGTGGGTAATGTTTTACTGGGAATCTGGGGAGCACTTTGTGCATGTGTTGAAAACATACAGACAGCTTTCCATAATACAGGCTGTAATATAAGAAGTTTCTTTTATGGGCTGGTTTCTACGGTATTAACAGTAATTGAAACCATATGCAGGGCATTAAACAAGCTGCCGTTTATTGAGTTCGATTATTCAGGTGTAAGCCAGGCAGCGGATAATTATGCTGCAAAAAGTGCAGAGGCAGCAGCAGAAAAGAAGGAATATACTTCAATAGGTGATGCATTTAAAAAAGGCATGGGCACTTATGAAACTTTCAGGGATGGCTGGGTTGATGATGCATACAGGGAAGGTGCTGCATGGGGTGACGGTGTTACGGAGAAAGTAAAGGATTTCTTTCTTCCTGGAAGGGATGATGTACCTGAGGGTAAAGACCCAGAAGACTATGACCCGCATGCACTTGCAGAAGACACATCCCTTATTGCTGGCAATACAGATGATACAGCAAAGAACACAGCAAAAGCTGCAAATTCCCTTGCAATTACAGGGGAAGACCTGAAATATTTAAGGGACATGGCGGAAAAGGATTATGTAAACAAGTTTACAACTGCTGAAATCAAAGTAAATATGACAAACCATAATAAAATAGACAAGGATATTGATATAGACGGCCTGTCAGTAAAATTCTGTAAAAAAATTGAAGAAGACCTTGCCTCATCAGCGGAAGGGGTGTATTAAATGTATAACATGTATATAGGAGGTATACGTTTTCCAGTTACACCTGGAAAGATTTCATATAAAATAAATGGCAGGAATGAAACCACAGACCTTATAAGCGGCGGTGAGGTTAATATAATAAAAACCACAGGGCTTACAGATATTTCCATAAGTGAAATTTTACTGCCTAATTCCTGGAATTACCCGTTTGCAGTGTATAAAAATGGTTTCCGTAATGCCTGGTATTACCTTGACAGACTGGAAGCCTGGAAAAAAAGGAAAAAACCTGTTAAATTTAAAATAACAAGGCGGACACCAGATGGCAGGGTAATATTCAGGCCCACAAATTTCAAGGTGACAATTGAAAACTATGAAATAATTGAGGATGCTGATAAATATGGCATGGATATATGTGTTAAACTTGACATGAAACAGTACCGTCCCTGGGGTGCAAAAAAACTAAAGACAGGGAATGTTAACCTGGGAAGCGGAAAAGACACCAGCAAAAAATCTGGGAAAAACGGCACTGGCAGTAAAAAACAGGAAGCATCCATAAAGAGGACAAGGGATGCTAAAGACCCTGCTGGAAGCTATGTTGTTAAAAAAGGTGACTGCCTTATGTATATTGCAAGGAAAGAACTTGGTGACGGGACAATGTGGAAATAAATCTACAGCCTTAACCAGAAAGTTATTGAGGCAGAGGCAAAAAAGCGTGGAAGGAAATCTTCTTCAAACGGGCACTGGATTTACCCAGGCACAGTATTAAAACTTCCAGGACAGGGGGATACGTAATATGGCATTGAAAGCACAGTATACAGCATACCATGATACAATCAGGTCAGCAGACGGCTCATACCCCAATGAAAATACATGTGCTGCACCGCCAGAAATACCTTTCGGGACTAAAATAAAAGTAAGCGGCACTGGTACATATGTGGATGGCAGGGTTTATACAGTGACCGACAGGGGCAGGCTGGTCAAAAAAACAGGAGACCGTTACATATTTGATTTGTGGATGCCATCTGAAAGCCAGTGCCGCTCATTTGGGCGGCGTAATGGGTGGGCAGCGGTAACAGGCAGCAGCCAGAAAGCCAAAAAAGGAAAAAACAGTAAAAAGACCAGCAAAAAAACCAGGGACAGCGGATGCGATATTGTCAGTGTAGCTGCAAAAGAAATCGGATACAGGGAAACAGGAAACAACAGGACAAAATATGGTGAGTGGTATGGCGCAAACGGGGCAGCATGGTGCCATATGTTTGCTTCATGGTGTGCAGCAAAAGCAGGCATACCTGTTTCGGTTATACCAAAAACAGCTTCAACAACCGAAGGGATGGAGTGGTTTAAAAGCAGGGGGCGTTTTAAATATAAAGGGAAATATACACCAAAGCGTGGCGACCTGGTTTATTTTAAAACTGGCAGGAGCCATGTAGGGATTGTAGAAAAGGTTACAGGCAGTACATTACATACAATTGAAGGGAACTCATCTGACAAGGTGGCAAGAAGGACATACCCGCTTTCAGAAAAAACCATTACAGGCTACGGCGTGCCAGAATATACCAGGATTAATGCCAGCGGCAGCAGCACAGGCGGGACAGGCAGTACAGACGGAAGCAGGAAACAGTCCTCAAAGGAGGAATTAAAATATTTAAAGAAAGTCCTTGAAAGACATTCTGGTACAGCCATAGGCAAAAGCATTGATGCAGAAGTTAAGGAAACATCAAAGCTGCCAGAAGGGAAGGCTGTTGTCCAGATTTCTAATGGAAATATAAAATTTACCCTTCCTGTACTGGATGGCATGAAACTGGCATGGGAACGTAAAGGGACACCTGGGAAGCTTACATTTGAAGCACCATATGAAAAAGGGTTTAAAGCTGTTGAAGGAAATACTGTACTGTTAAAAGTGGATGGTGTAAAATTATTTAAAGGGTATATTTTCTCAAGGAAAATGTCAGGGGATGGCATAATGTCGTATACAGCATATGACCAGTTAAGGTATTTAAAAAATAAAGAAACCCTGGTTTACAAGAAAAAAACAGCCACTGAAATAATTAAAATTATTGCGGGGAAATTCAGGCTGGAATGTGGGGAGCTTGCAGACACAGGATACAGGATGTCAGCAATTGAGGATGACACAACACTTTTTGATATTATACAGGATGCACTTGACAATACCCTTATAATGACAGGCAGGGTATATGTGCTGTATGACAGCCTGGGAAAGCTCTGTCTTTCTGATGTATCAGGGATGAAAGTAAATTCGTGCGTTGTTGACATGGAAACAGGGGAAGGCTTCACATATGGCACTACAATTGATGATGGTGTGTATAACCAGGTAAAGCTGGTATACGAAAACAAGAAAAAAGGAAAATATGATTTGTATATAACAGAACATACCATAAACATTGACAGGTGGGGTGTCCTGCAGTACCTGGAAAAGATTGACACGCCAGACCTTGGGAAACTGAAATCCCAGGCGCTTCTTATGTTATATAATAAAAAACAGAAGAACCTTTCTGTTTCTGGTGTTATTGGGAACTGCAAAGTACGTGCAGGTTCGCTTGTGCCAGTCCTGTTAGATTTAAAGGACATGAAAGTGTCAAATTACATGATGGTGGAAAAAGTAACGCATATTTTTAAAAACAGGAGGCATGTGATGGACATGGTTCTTTCAGGGGGTGGTTTTGATGCCTGACATGGGATGGGTACAGCTTATGAAGCGTGCTGCTATGGAAGCGGTAAATGCGTCAAAACCATGTACTTACTGCACAGGTGTAGTGGCAGCAGAAAACCCGCTGGAAATAAAAATTTCACAGGCAATAACCGTAGATGAAGATTTCCTTGACATACCAGAAAATATGACGGATTACAATGCCAGTATTGAAATTGACGGCATAACCCATGAATGTGTAGTAAAAAACAGTTTAAAGGCAGGGGACGAAGTACTTTTGTTAAGGAAAGCAGGCGGGCAGAGGTATGCCGTTATAGACAGGGTGGTGGTCTGATATTATTCCAGAAAATAATTTTTACTATGATGATGGCAGGGATGAAGAGGACGGGACAGGGATTGAAATTATAACAGCCCCATCCTTTACCTATGCAATGAAGATAAACAGCAGGGAAAACAGGGACAGCATATTCCTTGGCAAGACGGACGGCACAGAGGCAGTAAAACAGGCAGTCCTTAAAATACTTAGTACAGAACGCTATGTGCATGAAATTTATTCATGGGATTACGGCATTGAAATACAGGACCTTACAGGACAGCCTGACGATTATGTTTTTAGTGAACTGGAAGACAGGATATCAGAAGCATTGGAAACAGATGACCGCATTGATGGGATAGAAAATTTCAATGCAGAACGTACTGGCAAAAAGACAGTGCACTGCAGTTTTACAGTTATAACAACAGACGGGGACAATGTGGAAATTGACAAGGAGGTGGCAGTATAATGTTTGAAACTCACAGTTTTGACAAAATAATGGACAGGATGCTTTCAAACGTAAGCAGCCGTTTTGATAAAAGGGAAGGCTCTGTAATTTATGATGCGCTTGCCCCTGCCGCCCTTGAACTGTCAAATTTCTATATTGCGCTTGACATGGTAATGGATGAGGCATTTGCTGATACAGCATCTTATTATTACCTTATAAAGAGGGCAGCCGAGCGTGGCATTTACCCGGAAGAGGAAACAAACGCCATATGCAGGATGGAGGTTTCGCCAAAAGACATAAAGATTTCTGTTGGTGACAGGTTCAGCCTTAACGGGTTAAATTACACAGTGGTGTCATTTATTGATGCAGAGGCAGGGGAATACCAGGCAGAATGTGAAACAGCAGGCGCAGAAGGCAACCAGCAGACAGGGGAGCTGCTTCCTGTTGAAAATGCAGAAGACATAAACGGCATGGAGTATGCCAGGATTACAGAAATACTTGTGCCTGGTGAAGATGAGGAGGATGTGGAAACATTCAGGGAAAGGTATTTTGCATCAGTAAACAGTGAGGCATTTGGCGGCAATAAAACAGACTACAGAAACAAAGTAAATTCCATTAACGGTGTTGGAGGCTGCAAGGTAACAAGGGCATGGGACGGCGGTTACAGCCCTGTGTCAATGATGCCGGGGGCAGAGGTTACGGAATGGTTTTTAAAACAGTCAGAAGATACGCTTGGCACAGGAGTATACAGGTGGCTTTCTGCTGTATACCATGCCGCAGAAGAAAAACTCCTTACAACTGGCGGCACTGTAAAAGTTACCATAATAAGTTCTGAATACAAAGAACCATCACCAGCCCTTGTAAAAATAGTACAGGACACGCTTGACCCTGTAACTTCGGCAGGTGAAGGTGACGGCATTGCGCCAGTTGGGCATGTTGTAAATGTTTATGGCGTGGAAAGCCATGCAGTTGATATTTCAGCAGGAATAACATACAGGCAGGGGTATTCTTTTTCTGTTTTACAGCCCTTTATAGAGGAAATGCTTGACAGTTATTTTGCAGACCTGGCACAGTCATGGGAGGATGAAGACAGCATAATTGTCCGCATTAGTGAGATTGAAACAAGGATGCTTAAGCTTGAAGGCATAGCTGATGTTACAGGGATAACCCTGGATGGTTTAAATAAAAACCTTGTACTTGGCAGCAATGCAGTACCAGTAAGGGGTGGTGTGTCTGGCTGATCTGGTTTACAGGAAAAGATTAAAAGAATACCTTCCGCTGTTCATGCAGCAGTTTGCAGAATTTAAAGAAATAACAGCAGCAGAAGACCCCTGGATGGACAATATACAGGGACAGGCAGGGAAAATACTGGACAATGCATTTATACAGGACTGTGACATCCAGGGCATAAAAAGGTATGAAAACATGCTGGGGCTTATGCCAGATACTGCGTCAGGGCTTGAAGAAAGAAAACAGGCTGTCCTTATGCATTTAAACAACAAGCCGCCTTATACATACAGGACACTTTTAAAAAAGCTGGAAGTACTATATGATGTCGGGAATTATGAAGTTTCTGGGGATTTAACCCATTATATCATAAATGTAAGGGTGCATAGTGAACTGCGTGGGCAGAAAAAGGTTGTGGAAACAATGCTGGGCTGGTTTCTTCCAGTAAATATAGAATTTACAGCAGTAAATGAAGTATTACGCTATTTTATAATAAATATCACAGAAGAAATGGATGTAAGAAAAATCTGTCTGCATACACAGCTTAATTTCTGGGGGTGTGATATTTTAAATGGCACAAGGATGCTTGACGGTTCTGTGCTGGTTGATGCAAAGAAAAGGTATAACCTGGTACTGGGGATTAAAAACGGAATAAAGTTTAGTATAAATGAAGATATGGACACAGACAGGGTGTATATAAATATCCTGTCCTGTTTTAATGTCCACGAAAGCATTAATGGTTTAAAGACAGTATTTAAACTTGGACGCTCTGGCTTCTGGTTTCATGGGAGCGTGCCAGGGGGATATAAAATGCCTTTAAAGATGGCAGTGCCTATAAAAGCCAGTGTGGTGCAGGATATGGATGCTGTAAGCGTGGTTAACGGCATTATAAAGGTACAGGCAGAAGAAAAGACAGGTGCAGCATTGGGGTTAAAAGCATCTGCTGGTTACTGGCAGGATGGCAGGAAAGAAAAGGCTTCAACAGCAGGCACAAGTTATACGGCAGAGATACATGTATCTGAAAAAATAGTAGGTGTTACCATAACATACCGCAGGAACTTGTGTTACCTTGACGGTTCAGAACCACTTGACGGCTCGCGCCTGGTAAATGCATTTTATGGGAAGGAGGACATTTAATAAATGGCAGAAAACGTAATTATAACAAAAAAGGCAAGGGAGAACATGGTAAAGGCAAGGGCAGGTGCGCTTGATTTGCCAAAGATTGCAGGAATGGCATTCGGGAATGGCGGCGTGGATGCAGACGGCAGTGTAATAACACCACAGGGAGACCAGGCAGAACTTGTTAATGAATTATACAGGAAAGAGATAAACGGTTTTGAATTTACAGAAGACACCACATGCAGGTATACATGTACATTGACAGAACCAGAACTTGCAGGGGAAGACATAAGCGAAGTGGGGCTTTATGATGAAAACGGGGATATTGCCTGCATAAAGAATTTCAAAACAAAAGGCAAGGACGGCGACATGGAAATGACATTTACACTTGATGATGTATTTTAACTTTTAAGGAAGGTGGCATATTATGAAGAAATTATTTATTTCACAGCCCATGAGGGATAAAACAGATAAAGAGATTTTGGAATTAAGGAAACAGATTGCAGAGGGTGTAAAACAGTTTACAGGGGAAGATGTGGAAGTTATTGACAGTTTTTTTAAAGATGCACCACATGAAGCAAAACCATTGTGGTTTCTGGCAAAATCGCTGGAACTTCTTTCATCTGCTGACTGTGTGTATTTTGGGGAAGGATGGCAGGATTACAGGGGATGCAGGATTGAACACGAATGTGCAGTGCAGTATGGCATTGATATTGTGGGGGAGTGATTACCAATGAAAGATTATACAAACAGCAGCCCTGTATTTTCGGACAAGGTGAAAATATTGGAAACAACTGATACAAACCATGCAGATAATTTTAACACATCCACAGAACAGCTTGCAGACAATGACCAGTGCTTAAAAAATGCCATCTGCAAAAGCGAAAAAATAGAAATGCTTGCAGCAGGGCAGACAAGCATTGTGTTTAACTTTGAACCAGGCATTATAAGTGAAAACAGCAGTATAGGCCTGGAACTGAGTGTATCAGACTTAAATTATGAAAATATAACTGCAGATGGTGACAGCATAACAGTAACATTTGAAGCGCAGGAGGAAAGGGATGTGTATGTAAAGGTGGTGGTAAGTGATGGGCTGGTATAAAGCAGGGCACAAAGAAACAATACATATAGCAGATAACAAAGAAACAACAGAAAAAGGGAGTGCACTGGATGCAAGGCAGGCAAACAAGGATATTGAGGGGACGCTTGCACATGACATTTATAAAGAGATTTCAGAAACAAAAAAATCTGCCAGTGATGGCAAGACAGCCGTAGCCGCTGCCATCACTGCCATGAACCAGGCTACAGCCAGCGGTGCTGCATACAGCACTATGGCGGCAAATATAAGAAAAATATCCAGTGACGCAACTGCGGGTGCAGGGCATATCCTTACAGGAAAGACAGCATATGCAGGCGGAAAGAAAATAACTGG
>CAJUPJ010000045.1:0-22242 GCA_910588655.1 uncultured Lachnospiraceae bacterium
AAAACGGACAGGTTACAAATGCCAGCATTCTTACTAAGTTAGTGCATATGGGGCAAAGACCAGGAACGGACAGCTTGCGGCAAAAATACTTGATGAATATATGCAGGACTTTCAGTGGCTCAATCCTGCATTAAAGGTGTTTTCGGCACATCTCCACATGGACGAAGCCGCGCCACATCTGCATATAGATTTCATACCCTATACGACTGGAAGCAAGAGAGGGCTTGAAACAAGAGTGTCGTTAAAAAAGGCACTGGCAGAATTCGGTTTCAAAGGCGGCACAAGGAGTGAAACAGAACGCAACCAGTGGATAGCGGCAGACAGGAAACGGAGCAGATATGGAAAGAGGGCAAAGCAATCCGGCAGGAAGTATCAGAACTTTCCGCTACAAATCTTCTTTTGAAAGAGCAGACAGAAGAATTAACAGAGAATAAAGAAAAGCTGCTGTATGAAAATGAAAAATTGGAGAAACAGCAAAAAAAGCTACAGCAGGAACCTAACAAAATGGTGCAGTCAAAGGAAGTCATGGAGCGCAATATACACGCTTATGATGAAGATGTGAAATGGCAGCTGGCAGAGCCGGGGCATTGATGAGCGCAAAGAATTATCGGGATAAAAAGGCTTTACCACTTGTGGAGAAATTTAAAGAAGTGGTAAAAAATCTGACTATAAAGTGCGTACAGCTTAAGGAACAAAGGCAAGAAGCTGACCACCAAAGTGGACGGACAACAAGTGCAGATTAGCCGTTTGACGGACAAGGTTATGGAACAGAGCGACACCATAAACCGGTTGCAGGAAAAAGCGGTTGATTTTGGGCGTTTGGAGCGTCATTTCGGCAGGGAACAGGTACAGTTAATAGTAGAGCAGACAAAGACATTAGAGCATGCAGAAAGAGCAAAGAAATGCCCGGAACGTGCCTTTGAAATGAGCCGGCAGAAAAGGGGATTGATAGGGCATGACGGATATGGAGAAAAAAGTAATGATACGGCTGTGTGCTAAAACCGTGGCAGAAACAGACCTTTACGAAACGGACAAGGAAGTGCAAAACCTGATAGACTGGATATGCCTTTCGGAGCAGATAAAGGAAAACAATAATACAATCCGCAATCTGACCAATGAATATAAAAAGATAGAGCCGGATTGCTGGGAGGGAGTGTGGGCGCAGTTAGAGCGCATGAAAGAACTCTGCAAGGAGCGCAATAATCTGTATGAAAAACAGAACAATCTGAAAGGACAGAAATACAAAATAGAAAAATTGTTGGAACGATAAGAAATGTGGGGCGTGACGATTGCTACGCCCTGATTTTATGGTGGAAAATGGAGATTATAAGTGGTATAATCAAATGGTCAATCATGATATTAATAAGATAAGATATGTGAATTAATTCAATAGAAGATATGAAAGGATTATAAATATGTCAAGGCAAATACGAACTTCTGCAAAAGCAGTTATAATTCAAAATGGTAAATTGCTTGCAATAAAATTGAATGATGGCAAGGAGGAATGGTACATTTTACCCGGCGGAGGTCAAGACTGTGAGGAAATACTTCCTCAGACTGTTGAAAGGGAAGTTAGAGAAGAAGCAGGAATAGAGGTTAAATGTAAAGATTTGCTGTTTGTTATAGAGGGGGTTCACGGTGAGAGTTTTCACAGAATGGATTTAGTATTTTTATGTGATTATTTGGGTAATGCCCCCAATGCAACACTTCAAGGTGATACTAATCAGGTTGGGTTTGATTGGCTGGATCTGTCTATATTAAATAAATTACCGTTGTTCCCGTCAAAACTTCGCCGCCCGATAATGAATTTTCATGAGGGAAAAGAATACATGAAATATCTTGGAAATGAGGAGATAGGTGATCCAGAATGCTTAGGATAGATGAATATGTTGACGAATTAATAATATTATTAAAAGACGCTTTTGGTGAAAGGCTGATGTATATTGGATTACAGGGCAGCTATCTCCGTAACGAAGAAACTGAAAACAGTGATATTGATATTATGGCTGTGATTGACAATCTTTCGGTTGAGGATTTGAAAACCTATCAAAAAGCACTTGTTTCTGTAGGAAATTTTGACAAATCCTGTGGCTTTATTTGTGGAAAAGCTGATTTGGAACATTGGAATCCGTTAGAAATATGCCATTTATTGAATACGACTAAAGACTATTACGGAGAACTAAAAAAACTTGTTCCTGCATATACCATTGAAGATGAAAGAAACTATGTAAAATTAAGTTTGAATAATCTATATCACGAAATTTGCCACCGCTATATACACGCCGGCAGGGAGTATAATGTTATGAATTTGCCGATAACTTGTAAATCAGTATTTTTCATTATGCAACATTTGTATTATCTAAAAAGTGGTGATTTCGTTTCAACAAAACGAGAATTGCTTGAGTGTGTACAGGACGAGGATAAAATTGTTTTGGAATTAAGCATATCATTACAAGACCATACTGATTATGATTTTGATACAGCCTTTTTAGTATTGTTTAATTGGTGCCAGAATGCGTTATTAAAACTATGATTATATAGTTGAGATGACAGAAAGTGACAAGTTGATACTCTGTTTGTTAATGATATAAACTGAATATAGCGGCGAAACTGTATAAGGGAGAAAGTTTAGATGGTAAAGAAAATACATGGAAAGAGATTTGTGAATTATTTTTATAGCGGCATGGAAAAATGCTTTTTCTTTAATGATTAAATAGACATGGTGCTAGCACCATGTAATAAGGGTGGATAATGAGAAAACCGCTGTTTTTCTAATTGTTCTGTTTTGGCTCTAAAATAGCTTTGTATATAGGCTGTATAATTAATTAAATATCTACAATTCACAAGATTGCCAGTTTGGAGCAGCGCAGATGGATATTTATGTCCTGGTCAGAAGGATGGGGGATTAGATATGGCATTTGCCCATGTGGATAATATTGGTTCTAACAGAACATTGTAAAAAGCAGGTTTTGTGAAAGAAGGAACGCTGCGGAAAAGATTTTAAGTAAAAAAGACAGAGGGGCGGGATAACCGCCCCTAATTTCCTGCCAGTCACAATTTGAAGGTAGTGCCATACTATTTTTTAACTGCCCATACTGCCACATAAGAATTCATATATTTGTCAAATAAACCGCCGCCATCACAATCCTCATAAATATCTGTGATTTCAAATCCAGCTTTAATAAGTCCTCCTATTTGTTCCGTCAGAGTATGGCTAAAGGCAAGAGGCATTTGTATATTTTGTTTCTTCTTTATTTATTCTTCACATAAATCCTTAAGTGGATTAAATGGAAGAGAATGCCTTGAAATCAAAAAATCCTCATTATTAAAATCCGGGTCAAACAAGAAAAATTCCTCTTTAACAAAAGCCATAATCAGAACGCCGCCTGGTTTAATTACCCTTGCACATTCTCTCCACATTGGCATAATATCTTCAATGTATCAATTTGATATAGGGTTAAAAATCATATCGAAGGAATTATCTGCAAATGGAAAATGTTTTGACATATCAGTCCTGATAATATGGATATCATATTCTTCCCGTTGTGAAACATATTTTTCTTTTGCAAGATGGCTATTTGAAATATCAGTTACCGTCACCTTTGCACCATTAGCGGCAAACACTGGACATTGCTGGCCACCGCCACAAGCCAGCGCAAGGACGTCTGCTCCTTTCAGCGCCGGTTGCCGTTTTATTTGGCACAAATAGTATGCCATACTTTTCAACAACTGTACAAGAATATTTAAAAATCTCTCAAAAATAACAGTTATTAGAGTAAATACATTTCCAATGGCAGTTTACGGACAGGATTTGTCCAGTTTTTTGTATGCTTTTCTTAGATTTTTTACACTGGTTATTT
Source organism: uncultured Lachnospiraceae bacterium (assembly GCA_910588655.1). Lineage (GTDB taxonomy): Bacteria > Bacillota > Clostridia > Lachnospirales > Lachnospiraceae > Butyribacter. The sequence continues at coordinate 3,861 of CAJUPJ010000045.1, forward strand.
TCTCCACTTTGTGCTTCTTCCAATAATTACGAATACTATAATACAAATTATTTCTCCAAGGGCATTACTTATAAATCCTTGCATATGGAGTATGTCTTCCCACATATAATCTCCTGTAATTAGTTTTGTGGCATAGTTTCCTATGATTATTAAAAATAGAAACAATGCTATGCAATCCCAGATATTCCATTTCAGGAATGTTCTTCCCAGAACTGGAAGCCAGAGGACAAAAAGCCATAACAGCAGTATAGGCAGGCCGTAACGGAAAAGCCAGACTGTACCTGTTCTAATAAGATAATATCTGGTAATCTGTATGACAGAAAGCAGGACAAACGTTCCAATGCTTATTACTGCCATTAAAATACAGCCTTTATGTTTTTTGCAGGTTAAAAGAGTATATATAAGAGCATCTGCAAATAAGCAGGAACTTCCGGCAATCAAAGACCAAGTAATTCCTTTGTTTACTGCCAAATCTACAATCAGGCAGACAATTATTGCAATAAAGCTAAGAACACCTAAGCCATATATCAGATACATTTTCTTTGTTTTTTTCAAAAATCTTTTTATATCTGAGACCTCTGCCGGCGGTGTTTCCGTTTCCAGATGAGAAGCCATATCGTGATATATTTCATTACATTCTGTGCAATGCCCTAAATGGGTATCAATGCTCTTTTTGGAAACATCACTTACCATTCCATCAACATAGAGAGGAAGTAAATCCCTTACAACCTCACAAGCTAATTCTCTTTCCATTATTTCCATTCTCTCATTCCTTTCATTATTTTTTGTTTTCCCCTGTAATAAGTTACCCTCGCCCAGTTTTCCGTTTTTCCTAAAATAGCCGCAATTTCAGAAAATTGTAGTTCTCCTGCTAACCGTAAATACATGACTTCTCTTGTCATATCATCAAGGTTGTGCATCAAGCGGAAAATTTCTATTTTCTCCAGATTGTCCAGACTTTTATTTTCAACATTTTCTGTGGAAGGTATCATATCGTCCAGTGGGCTGGTTTGATGCCTGCTTCTTTTTTCCAGTTCCTTATACCATAATTTTTTTGCAATTCCACATAGCCAGACGGAAATTTTACAATCTCCCCTGAATTTGTCAATTCCTTTAATTGCCTGGAAGAATGTTTCCTGCGTCAGTTCTTCGGCAAGTCCGCTGTCCTGTGTTAAACCGCATAGGTATTTGTATATCATGACGGCATTTTCACGATATATTTCATCAATTTTTTCTTTATCCATATCAGCACCTCATATTGTTAGTTCTTTTTAAGTGCAGTTTGTTACAAACATTTTTAATTTTTTTTATTTTTTCGTTTTTCCTAGCCGCCATATATACATAATCATATAAGATTAGGCAAATAAAACAAGCAAAAACGGGGAAACAGCAATCCGCAGATTGCCATTCCCTGACGTTTCATTACTCCATATCTCCAGAAGGCAGAAACAAAAGATTAAGAAGTTGTTAGAATGATATTATATTGCTTGTGTAAAAACAATACAGAATAATACAGTATATAATGAGGAAACTATTTGTTTTATCTTTTAATTCTTTTATCTTTAGTCCGTTCTTTTTTGCGCGTGGATACCAGAAACACAAAGACGCCTGTATTTTCCAAAGAAACCGTGGCCAATCTGGCGAAATGAATAAATCTTCCCCATGGTTCAGGGATAATATATTCTGGTACAGTTTTTGAAGCTCAATAAGAAAGCGCAGCAAAGCTGAATTGATACTGTCAATATACAGAGGAAATGCAAATATAAGTACATCGCTGCTTTGTATAGGTGAAAACTGTATTTTGGAAAAATGCATTTCACACACATTATATGTTATTATTTCATTGCCTTTGATAAATGGCATTAAATATCCAATAAGCAATCCAGATGTACTTTTACCCGCTTCCGGGCTTCCGTTTATAATACAGATTTTCATATAGCAGACACCTTTCCACATAATTCTTCTAATGATTTTGAAAATGAAATTTCGTAGTTTTTCACATAAAAATTAATGCAATTTGCTTTTACCAGTTTTTCAGCTGTTTCTTTTTCTTCTTCAGTGGTATTTTCACCATAAAAATGTACTGCAAGCTGGATATTGTTTTGATAGCGTCTTTTATGATGCGTTTCGTTGTTTTTTATTTTAAAGAATGGAAGCATCCAGGGAATACTCCGGTCTAAAACATTTTTAACAAATGGACTATAGCATCCATAAAAACATTTGCTGATAATAGTTACCTTTTCAGCTTTTGAGAGAATTTTTCCCATGTTGTTATATCCATCTTTCAATACACATTTTCCAGGAGTTTTTATCCAGCAGCCAAAACAGCCCGTACAATGCCGTATTGTCCCTGTATCTGAAATAATACAGGTATCTTTGTCTATCCTGGGAAATAATGGCTGGAATTGTTCATTGCTTAAATCATGTATTAGAATATTCATTCTTTTTCCTCTTGCGTCTGGTAAGGTATAGAAATGGATTTAATGATTTCTTCTATCCTTGTTTCCCAATTACCATCAAATTCAACATTGGGCATCACAACAATAGAAGCTAATCCATGCACCAAAGCCCACATAGCAATAATTTTATCTTGTATTACTCTTTCTGGAAGTTTTGCTTTATTAAAAACTGCTGTAGCCGCTTTCTGCAGAATAGCTAATGGCGGATTTTCATTTGTACCAGCACCATCAAGGGATAATTTTATGCTAATGTTTTTACATGAAAATAAAAAATCATAGTAAAAAGGATTTTGGTAAAAGAACATTACATATGTTTTTCCAAGCATAGGAAGCAAAGAAGGACTATCTTTATATTCCATAGCTGTTTTTTCTAATGTAGCAGCAAATAAATCCATAATGTATTTCTGGATTGCAACTATAAATTCATCCTTAGACTTAAAATGAGCATAAGGTGCAGCATTGCTGACTCCGCATATTTCAGCTATTTTGCGTAAAGATAATGCCTCCTCACCTTTCTGTTTAATGAAATCTATACCTGTTTCGATTAAAGCACGCCGCAAATCACCATGATGATATGGTTTTCCATTCATAAAATACCATCCTTTCAATCTTATCGCTGGTAAGATTATACTATTTAATCTTATCACTGTCAAGATTGAAAGCAGAATAACACTATATCTTTATGGTAAATAAGGAGCAGAAGTGATATAGTTAAATGAACAAACTGGAATTTTATGGGGATATAATAGAAGTGCAGCTTTGGACAGATAAATATATGATAAATTCAAACGTATTTTCCTTGTCAGGCTGGTCCAGTACTGGTAAAATAACAGTTGGAAATATATTAGTACAAAAAAAGCATATTTTATGAGGGAAAAGAATATATGAAATATACTGGAAATGAGGGGATAGGAGATACAGAATGTTCAGAATAGATGAATATATTAATGAATTAATAATTACATTAAAGGATGTTTTGGGCGGAAGGCTTGTTTATATTGGATTACAAGGCAGTTATCTCCGCAATGAGGAAACTAAAAGCAGCGATATTGATATTATGGCTGTAATTGACAAGCTTTCGGCTGGGGACTTGGAAACTTTGGATTAAACAAGCTTATAAATACGCGTAAAAGGACACGGCATGGGGATTAAAATAAAATATATATAACATAAAAATATTCAAAGAATGGAGGAATAATAATGGCATATGAAGAAATACTACTTGTAAAGCCAACAATAAAACTAGAGAAAGAAGCACTTGAATACCGTCAGGAACATTTTGATTTTGGGGAAAATGTAATTAATGGAAGTGAATTATTTGATAAAATTGCTTCTTATAGCGAATGGCTTGAAAGAGTTGCTGCCAATGCAAGTATAGAAACAGTTGACCCGGAATGGGTTTTGACAGATACCTTTTTTGCAACCAGAGTGTCTGATGGTAAAATTATTGGTATAGCTGATTTAAGATACCAGTTAAATGACTTTTTAAAAGATTTTGGTAATTGTGGCTATAGTGTAAGGCCCTCAGAAAGAAAAAAAGGATATGCTACTGAAATATTAAGGCAAATATGTCTTGTTGCAAAAGAGCATGGCTTAGAACAGTTACAATTATCAGTTGAAAAGGATAATGTTGCTTCAATAAAAACGATTGAAAGAAATGGTGGAAAGTTTAGCAGGAGTTTTATTTTTGAAAATGAGGAAGCATATGTATACTTAATAAAGTTATAAGAAAATATATATAAATCTCTACATTACAGAATTAATTAAATTTGCTTCATTTTGCCTTAAATGTAAAGAAGCCATTACAATAAAGTTTAGGGGATGTGGTAAATAAAATGAATAGCCTTATTACTTGCCCGTTCACAAACAAACCTTATTGCCGGCTTGCGGCAGTCTGGCAAACCAGTCCAACCACTTAAGAAGCGTGAATTTTAAAGGACTTGCTTAATCAGGCTAAAATAATATTTTTAAAACTAATGCTGAAAATATGGACTGGTATTTATTACTGGTTCATATTTTTTTATAAAAATCTGCAAGGTAGAATATAATTATAAGATATGATACCATACTATATAAATACCTGCTTTTTACACAGGGAGCAGTTTATGGATAAAGGATAAAATAAGGAGAAGAAAGTATGGAAAAAATTGAAAAATACATGCAGGATTTAAAGGAGTGGGTTAATGATACATTAGACGAACCATTAGAGGAAATGTCTGGATTTTTTGAAAAACGCCTGGATGGTTATGAGGAACATATGTTAATTTGGGATAAGTCATATGAAATGTTTGCAGGATTACTCCCGCCAGAATGCCAGAACATTTTAGATTTAGGCTGCGGCATTGGTCTGGAACTGGACAGGATTTGGCAGAATAATCCAGATATAACGGTAACGGGTGTAGATTTATGCCAAGATATGCTGGACAAGTTGATGGAAAAGCATCCGGATAAACATCTGGATTTAGTGTGCCAGGACTATTTCAAATATGATTTTGGTTATGGCAAATGGGATGCTGTTATTTCTTTTGAAAGCCTGCATCATTTTTTGCCAGAACTTAAAAAAGAACTGTACCAGAAGATATATGATGGACTGGAAAGTGGAGGGGTTTTTATTCTGGGGGATTATATTGCCTGTTGTTCTGAGGAAGAAGAATTTTTACGTAATACATATCTGGAAAAACGGAAAAAATCTGCAATACCAGATAATTGCTTTGTGCATTTTGATATTCAACTGGTATTAGAACACGAAAAAGAGTTGTTGCAAGATGCAGGCTTTATAATTGAAAAAGTGCTGGATGACCCTGATGGTGCAACTATTATTAAAGCCAGAAAAGGAAATAAAGGAAATCAGTTTATGGATTATAGCAGAAAAATATCTGAGCGTTTGTGGAATATGCCAGATAAAGGTGAGCTTGAGAGCCACCGCGAAGAAACATTTATAGATGACATTATACAGAAAAGCCATATTGAAAAGGAACTTCTTGCTAACCTGGATGGGATAAAAACTGTATTTGATGGCGGTGCAGGATGTGGCAGGTTTTCTATTCTTCTTGCAAAACAGGGATGTGAAGTTACACACTTTGATATTTCACAGCCTATGATAGATAAGGCAAAGGAATTAGCAGAAAGAGAAGGAGTCCTTGATAAAATTACATTTGTGAAAGGTGCATTAGAGGATTTAAAAGACTTTAAGGATAAATCATTTGATATGGTTATTTCTTTTGATGCTCCTGTTTCGTATACTTATCCAAACCAGGAACAAGTTATAAGTGAACTTGTGCGTATATGCCGTAAACGCATTATGGTAAGTGTGTCAAGCCGTCTGGGATACCTTCCATATCTGTCAAACCCGGTACAGAAGAACCAGTTTATATTGGATGAAAACTGTAACGACGGGTTTGTCAGGTGGTGTATTGAAAACAAAGAAAATGCAATTAAATCTTTTTGCTTTAATAAAAATAATATTATGGAGTTATGGGCAGATGGACTTATGGGTGGCAGGGAAGAAATAGCTGAGTACGAAAATGGTGGCAGTCCGTGGTGTATTACATATACTTTTATGCCAGATGAACTGAAAGGCATACTTGGACGCTATGGCGTAAAGGATATCAGGCTGGCAGGTCCTGGTGCATATGCAAGGACTCTTCCAAATGAAATACTTGTAAAGATAATGAATAATTTAAAACAACGGGAGGACTTTTTAGATTTTTGTTATCTTTACGACTCTAATCCATATGTGTGTGGCATGGGAAAAGATAATTTATTAGCCATAGGTATATTGTGATTATAAAAAAGTAAAAATAACTTGTTTCTGTCTGGTATGGTAAAAGTTAAATAAAAATGAAAAATAAGGTGTATGATATATATTTTATAAGTGGAAAATGGAAGGGTAGAAATGGTAAAAATTAATCTTGGTAATATTACATTCAGGTTAAAAGAACAGCAGGACTTTAGCTGGCTGGAGAAATATGGCAAGGCTTTCTGGTGTGTTGATGAAACGGGTTCAGGATGCATTTGCATTGGAATGGAAAAGGCATGTAAAAGATATTTCTTAAAAATTGCAGGAGTTAATACTATAGAGGCAGATGTTACACCAGAGGAGTCTGTTAAAATATTAAAAGATGCTGTTCCAGTTTATTATGATTTAGAACACCCTGCCTTAATTAAGATAGTGGAAGCTTATGCATATAAGAAATTTTACATTGCAGTTTTTGAATGGGCAGATGGGGAATGTCTGTTTGACCATTGGAATTTTGAAAAATACAAAACAGACAGCACTATTAAAAGCCCAAAGGAAAAGTTTAAGGAATTGCCTCCTGGTAAAAAAATAATTGTGACAGATGTATTATTTTCATTTCTTGATAATGTAAATAAGAAGGGATATGTTGCAGTTGATTTTTATGATGGAAGCATAATGTATAACTTTAAAACAGACCATATGAAAATTTGTGATATTGACCTTTACAGAAAAGCCTCTGTTATAAATGATATGGATGACTGGTATGGTACAAAGCGTTTAAAAGCTCCAGAGGAATATGTAAAGGGCAGTGTTATTGATGTACAGACTAATATTTTTACACTTGGTGCTTTGGTTTTTGAGTTTTTTGGCAATTTTTCTGCTTCTGAAATAGAAAAACGGTATGTACAGAACAGGTTTCTTCCATGTGCATACAAGGACTGGCAGCTAAACGAAGAAAGTTATAATGTGGCTTTAAATGCCGTTAGTGCCAGCAGGAATGAACGTTATAAAACATTTGGGGAATTTTACAGTGAATGGAAAAGTGCAATATCACTATTATAAAATAAACAATATATCCAATTATATAAATAATGGAATTTGTATAATGGTTTTAATAAAGTGGAGGGATTCCAGATGGACAACAGGATTAGGGAGATACTTATAAACTGGGGTTACAGGATAACAATATAAAACAGGTATATGGAACGGTATGGCAGGAAATAATTATATATTAAAAGAGTACCAGGATTTGGAAATGTTAAAAAGAAACTTGGAAATAATAAATATTCTGGATAAAACAGATATTCCTGTTGGAAAAGTTATACCTCCTGTATTAGAAAATAAAAATATACAGTATATAGAATATGGTGGAAATTTTTATTTTCTGTCACAAAAACTTCCAGGATGCCATCTGGCTTTTAAAAAATGTGAAGAGAACAGGATATTCTGGAATAATAGTTTACTAGATGAAATGAATGGCTGGGTAAAAAAGAATTTTGAAGTTAATGGCTGGAAATATATAACTAATAAAGAGTATGGGCAGACTATATCAAAATTAGTTTTATATTTTGAAAGTATAGATGATGTATCTTGTGTAGAAGATGCTTATAGAATATATGGATTTATAAAAAAGCATGAGAAAATAATATGGGAAAGTATTTAGTTGGAAAGCTTATAATAAAAACACCAGTTTAAGGCTGGTGTTTTTTAGTTGTTATTATATTTTGATTACTAGAAAAATTTGTAATAATTATAGGAAAAAGGTTGTTTTTTGTAGAAATTTTGTTATAATATATTTAAAGTTAAAATTATAATAAAAGATTAAGATGGTAATGCAAATCATATCAATGAACTAAATATTGTTGTAAAAATAATGATATATAATTGGAAGGATAGTTTATGTGGGACAAAAAAATAGCACATATAAATATGCAAAGGGAACAAACAATAAAAGAGCATCTTGAAAATGTTGCGGAAATGGCAGCAGATTTTTGTTCGGATTATAAAATTGAAAATTTAGATGTGCAGAATTACGCTTACCAGACAGGGCTGGCGCATGATATTGGAAAATATTCAAATGTATTCCAGAAGAAAATCAGGGGAAACCATGAAATTATGACTGACCATTCTACAGCAGGTGCAAGAGAGATGAAAGAATTAAGAATGCCAGCAGGTGCGTTTGCAGTAGCTGGGCATCATGGAGGCCTGCCAAATGGATGGGATTGTACAAATTCTAATCTTATACAAAGAATTAATAACCGGGAAATAGAACCATATTCTGGTTATAAAAATGAGATAGAAATTAAAAAGGTTTCTGAACCTGCATTAAAGCCTTTTGAGGAAGGTTTTTTTACAAGGATGCTTTTTTCTGCGTTAGTTGATGGGGACTTTCTGGATACAGAAGCCTTTATGATGCAGAATAGCACAGACAGAGGAAATTATGAACCAGTTAAAATTCTTTACCAGAAGATTTTAGAGCATATAGAACCTTGGCGTGTACTTACTGGACAAGTAACAGAACTTAATAAAATCCGTACAGAAATTTTGGAACAATGTCTTTCAGAAGGAAAAGGAAAAAGGGGATGTTACAGTTTAACAGTCCCAACAGGAGGAGGAAAAACTATATCTTCTTTAGCGTTTGCTTTACAACATGCTGTCCAAAATAATATGAAAAGAATTATTTATGTAATTCCATATACAAGTATTATTGAACAAAATGTACAGGTTTTTCAGAATATACTAGGTAAAGAAAATGTTTTAGCACATTACTGTACAGCGCTTCTGGAATCTGGAAAACAGGATAATGAAATATATGAAAAGCATAAACTGTCAATTGAAAATTGGGATGCACCAGTTATTGTTACTACTAATGTACAATTTTTTGAATCATTATATTCAAATAAAGTTTCAAAATGCCGTAAGCTGCATAATATTGCAAACAGCGTTATTATTTTTGATGAGGTGCAGATGATACCATTACATGTAATGCTGCCATGTGTAAAGGCTGTAGAGATGTTGTTAAAGTCTTACCAGGCAAGTGTGGTTTTATGTACAGCAACCCAGCCTGCTATAGAAAAATGGTTAAAACCTTATTTTGTAAAAGAAATTTGCCATAACCGTATAGAAATATTCAAGAAACTTAAGCGGGCGGAAATTAGGGAATTAGGAGAGATAACGGAGCAGGATTTATTGCAGAAAGTTAATGTACAAAACCAGGTTTTAGTAATTGTTAATACAAAAGCGGAAGCACATAATTTGTATGATATGTTGGAGGAAGAAGGACGCTTTCATTTATCTACATATATGACACCATTTGACCGGAAAAAGATTTTAGATATTATACGCAAGAAATTAATGCAGGGGGAAACATGCAGGGTAGTATCAACATCACTTGTGGAGGCAGGGGTCGATATTGATTTTCCAGTAGTATTCAGGGAAAAAGCAGGGCTGGATTCTATAATACAGGCAGCAGGAAGATGTAACCGGGAAGGAAAAAGAAATGTAGAAGAAAGTATTGTATGGGTGTTCACTATGGGAAAGATACCACGTATGCTTGGAAAGAATGTTGCAATAACTGGAGAAACATTTGAAAAATATAATATATATGACGGTTTAGAACCAATAAAATATTATTTTGAAACATTACAGTCTTTAGATATAAGTTTACTTGATACCAACAATATTGTAGAAAGTTTTGATAAAGGTCTTGGTGGAATTAAAATGCCATTTAAAAAAATAGCAGAAGTTTTCCATATGATAGAGTCTGATACAAGAATGCTTATAATTCCAATAGATAGAGAAGCATGCCAGCTTGTAGAAAAATTACAATACAAAATTGACAACCAGCAAAGTTTTAAAAGCGTTATACAAGAGTTAGGTGTTTATTCAGTTAATCTTTATGAAAATGAATATGAAAATATGTTACAGGATGGAAATAGTTATGAGATTCTAGATGGAATTGCAGTTTTACAAAATTTGCATATGTATTCAATGGATAAAGGATTAGTTTATGAAAAAGCAGATGGCGCAATGATAATTTAGGAAAGGAGACATTATAATGTCAGTTATGTTTGAAGTATGGGGAGAGTATGCAGCATTTAACCGTCCAGAATTTAAAACGGAACGTGTGACATATGACTGTATAACACCTTCCGCCGCCAGAGGGATTTTAGAAGCAGTTTACTGGCATCCAGGTATTAAATATATTATAGATGAAATTTATGTATGCAATACAATCCAGACAACAAATATACGGAGGAATGAAGTTAAAGATAAGATAAGTGGAAGCAATGTTAAGAAAGTTATGAATAATGGTAATAAAGATATGCTTTATTTATCTGCTTCAGATTCAATACAACAAAGGGCAGCATTAGTTTTAAAAAATGTGCGTTACATTGTAAAGGCTCACTTTGATATAACTTCCAAGGCGAATGAAACAGATAATCCAGGCAAATTCCAGGATATTTTAAAAAGACGTTTGCAAAGAGGACAGTGTTACCATACACCATATCTTGGTGTAAGGGAATTTCCAGCATTTTTCCGTATTTGGGATAATAAAGAAAAAGTCCCAACAGCGTATAAAGGAGAAAAGGATTTAGGATATATGCTGTATGATATGGATTACCAGGGAGAGAACGGAATAGAGCCTATGTTTTTCCATGCAGTATTACAAGATGGAAAACTGGATTTAAAAGATTGTGAGGTGTTAAAATGATTCTTGGTGAACTGGCAGACTACTATGGACTGCTTTTAGACAGAGGGAAAGTTGGAAGAGAGGGGTGGGCAAACCAAAGGGTTTCATATGTAATTACAATAGACTATAGTGGCAAGGTAAAAAGTATTTTTTCTATTGAGAAGGAAGAACAGCGTGGCAAAAGAAAAGTGGTTGTGCCAGATAAAAGAATGGTTCCTATACATAGCGGGCGTTCAGGTAAAAATCCAAAGCCATATTTTTTATGTGATAGTGCAAAATATCTGTTAGGAGTATGGATTCCGTCAGGTGAGCAGGCAGTGGATAAAAAAAATAAAGCAGATGCCTGGAAATATTTCCAGGCATCTGCAGAATACCATATAAAGATACTTGGAAATTCAGAGGACAGAATTACACAAAGTATCTGCAACTATTTTAAAACATGGGATTTTGAAAAAAACAAGGATATTTTTCCGGTTAACTGGAAAGAGATTGAAAAGGCAAACTTGGTATTCCGTTCTTATGAAATGTCAAAAGAAATATTAGAAATAGAAGAAGTAAAGAATATATGGAATTCCAGTTCTGGAGAAGGTGAAGAGACATGTTTAAGGCGCTGTCTTGTAAGCGGGAAATTAGCACAAGTAGCAAGGCTGCATCCACAATTTAAAGGAGTACAGGGTGCAAATTCAAGCGGTGCAATGTTGGTTTCTTTTAATGGAAGTGCATTTGAATCTTATGGAAAAGAACAAGGAGATAATGCACCCGTATGCCGGGAGGTTGCAAATGCTTATGGACAAGCATTGAATTATTTACTGTCAGATGATGGACACCACAAGCAGATAGGGGATGCAACTACTGTATTCTGGGCTAAAGCAAAAAATGGTGAGAATGCCTATGTAGATTTTATGTCACAACTGCTTGATGGGGCAGATGAAAATGAAGAGGATAAACTGCTTTTAGTAATGTCACATATAGCAGCAGGAGAACAGGCAGGGTATATGGAAACAGACTTAAATCCAGATGTACCATTTTATATACTTGGATTATCACCAAGTGTGGCACGTATATCAATACGTTTCTTTTATAGTGGTACATTTGGAAAGATGGTTTCTAATATACAAGACCATTATAAAAGAATGGAAATAGAAAGTCCCGTTTTTGAGAAGAAGAAATTTCCAAGTATAAGGGAACTACTATATGAAACAGTAAATAAAAAATCTACAAAAAAACAGCCACAGCCAATTTTAAGCGGGGCTTTAATGCGTGCTGTTTTAGAGAACAGGCCTTATCCAGCAGGTTTATATAATAATATAATGTTAAGGATACATGCAGAGCGGCAAGTAAGCCGCAACAGGGCAGCATTTATAAAAGCATATATAATAAAAAATTTTACAGATAAAAAGGAGGCGGCAGATACAATGAAATTAAATGAAGATACAGAATATGTACCATATGTATTAGGAAGGCTGTTTGAAACTTTAGAAGAAATCCAGTTCCAGGCTATAGATAAGGAAACAGTAAAAGAAAGATATTTCAATTCAGCCAGTACGACACCATCGGTAGTATTCCCACAGATGTTAAGGCTTGCAAACAGCCATTTAAATGTTTTAAAGCGTGATAAAAAGGGAATGCAGGTAAATTTAGAGAAACAGCTAAGTGGATTATGCAATAAAATACACTCAGATTTTCCTAAATATCTTTCTTTGGAAGACCAAGGTATTTTTATGCTTGGATATTACCATCAGCAACAGAAGAAGTTTAGTAAGAATGAAAATAAAAAAGAAACAATAAAAGAGCAGGAGGATTAATTAATGGGAGAGATAATTAAAAACAGGTATGATTTTTTAGTATTATTTGATGTAGAAAATGGAAATCCAAACGGTGACCCTGATGCGGGAAATATGCCAAGAATTGATATGGAAACAAACTGTGGCATTGTTACAGATGTATGTCTGAAACGTAAGATACGTAATTATGTGGAAGCAGTAAAAGAAGGTGAACAGGGTTACAGGATATATATTAAAGAAAATGTGCCATTGAACCGCAGTGATGCAGAAGCATATCAAAGTCTTAATATAGACCCTAAAAAGGTTAAAGAACAAAAAAAGAAAATAGAAGATTTGGATTTAAAAGTCAGGGATTATATGTGTGAAAATTTTTTTGATATCCGCACTTTTGGCGCAGTTATGACAACATTTGTAAAGGATAATCTTAATTGCGGGCAGGTACGTGGACCTGTACAGCTTGGTTTTGCAAAGTCAGTTGATGCTATTATTCCACAAGAAATTACAATAACAAGGGTAGCAATTACTACTGAAAAAGATGCAGAAGGTAAAAAAACAGAAATGGGACGTAAATATATTGTACCTTATGGATTATACCGTGCAGAGGGATATATTTCTGCAAATCTTGCAAGAAAAGTAACTGGATTTAGTGAAGAGGATTTGGAACTTTTATGGCAGGCAATTATAAATATGTTTGAATTAGACCATTCAGCAGCAAGAGGAAATATGTCAGTAAGAAAACTTATTGTATTTAAACACGAGAGTGAATTTGGTAATTCACCAGCGTACCAGTTATTTGAACGGGTAAATGTGAAGCGCAGGGATGAAACAAGGCCAGCAAGATGTTTTAGTGATTATGAAGTAGAGATTGATAGTGCTAACATGCCATATGGTGTTGAGTGTATAGAAAAATTATAATAAAGGGAGAATATATTTTATGTATGCAGAAGAAGACTATATTATGCTTTCAGGCATACAGCATTTTGCATTCTGCAGAAGACAATGGGCATTAATACATATTGAACAACAATGGGAGGAAAACTATAAAACTACAGCAGGGGAATTGATGCATAAAAAGGCACATGAAGAAGGTTCTTTTGAAAAAAGGGGAGATTTGCTGGTAACAAGAGGACTGCGTATTGCATCACATGAACTTGGTTTTAGTGGACAATGTGATGTAGTTGAATTCCATCAGGACAAAAATGGTATTACAGTATTTGGATATGATGGGAAATGGAGTCTTGTTCCTGTTGAATATAAACATGGCAGGCCAAAGGAGCATAATGCTGATGAATTGCAAATATGTGCACAGGCAATATGTTTAGAAGAAATGTTCCAGACAAGTATAGATGAGGGGTTTTTATATTATGGTGAAAATAGAAGAAGAAGCAAAGTTATTTTTGGTGCAGATTTACGGAATGAAGTCAAAAATATAAGTAATGAAATGCATGAATTATTTCATAAAGGATATACTCCAAAAGTAAAACCATCTAAACAGTGTAAAGCTTGTTCATTAGAGAATTTGTGTGTGCCCAAACTGCAAAAAATTGTTAAGGTTAGTACATATATAGAACAGAGTATTCATGACAGTATTTGATTTATGCAACAATATGGGAAATTAATGGAGGTTTATTTTATAGTGAGGAAATTATTAAATACATTATATATAATGACCGAAGAAAGTTATCTGGTACTTGATGGCGAAAATATTGTAGTACAGAAAGATAAACAGATACTTGGCAGGTTTCCTTTACATACATTAGAAAATATTGTCTGTTTTACATATAAAGGGGCATCTCCATCATTAATGGGTGCATGTGCAGAGCGTAATATTGGGCTTTCTTTTTATTCACCAAGAGGCAAATTTTTAGCCAGGACAGTTGGAAAAGAATACGGGAATGTATTACTGAGAAAGGAACAATACCGTATTTCGGATAGAGAAGAAAGAAGCATTTCATATGCAAGAAATATGATAACTGGAAAAATATTTAATACGAGGTGGAGCATTGAAAGGACATTACGTGACCATGCTTACAGGGTTGATGCAAACAGATTGAAGCATATTTCAGATGTGCTTTATGAAACATTGCCAAGAGCCAGACAAGCTTCCAGTTTAGATAGCCTTAGGGGAATTGAGGGAAAAGCAGCAGAACAATATTTTTCTATTTTTGATGAAATGATTCTTAATCAAAAGGATGTGTTTGAATTTAAGAACAGAAACAGGAGACCTCCACTTGATAACGTGAATGCTATATTATCGTTTGTTTACACAGTTCTGGCAGGAGAATATATTAATGCATTGTTAAGTGTTGGCTTAGACCCTTATGTAGGATTTATGCATGGGGACAGACCAGGCAGGGCGTCTTTGGCATTAGACCTTATGGAAGAAACCAGACCAGTGTTAGGAGAGCGTTTTGTATTAACACTTATTAACACAAAAACAATTAAAAATACGCATTTTGAAATGCGGAAAGACAATGCAGTTATGTTAAATGATGAAGGAAGAAAAGTGTTTTTTAATGCATGGCAAAAACATAAAAAAGAAATAATTACACATCCATATTTAAAAGAAAAAATAGAATGGGGATTATTACCATATGTACAGTCATTGTTACTTGCACGTACAATACGTGGTGATTTAGAAGAATATCCCCCATTTTTATGGAAGTAGGTGATAAGTATACTAGTTTTAGTTACGTATGATGTTTCAACACAAAATGCCGAAGGGCGTAAACGGCTTAGAAGAGTTGCAAAGGAATGTGTAAATTATGGACAAAGAGTCCAAAATTCTGTATTTGAATGTATTTTAGATGCTTCGCAATTATTGTTATTTAAGGATAGACTTATAAAAATAATAAATGAACAAGAAGATAGTTTACGGTTTTATTATTTAGGTAATAAATACCAGACAAAAGTAGAACATTTTGGAATAAAAACATCATATGAGGCAGAAGGGGTTTTAATGATATAAAGGTGCGGCAGTGTAATTGACATTGTTTTATAGGAAGTTTCGCACCATTAAAAAAGAATAATTTTTACATTAAAAAAATTATTTATTTAAATATTCTTATATTATTTGCTATTTTGTACAAAAGATAGCATATAATTTGATTAAAGTATATGAATTTTTGCAGTCACTCCCTTCGCGGGAGTGTGGATTGAAATGGAATAGGTTTTATCGAACTTTGCGTCGCCAAAGTGTCACTCCCTTCGCGGGAGTGTGGATTGAAATATATGTCCAGCCAAATATCTGTCCCAGTGCGTCAGGTCACTCCCTTCGCGGGAGTGTGGATTGAAATTGTTGAATAATCGGATTTAAGTCTGCAATCAACGTCACTCCCTTCGCGGGAGTGTGGATTGAAATTTTTGGTGTATCATCAGCCGAATTTCCCAATCTTCGTCACTCCCTTCGCGGGAGTGTGGATTGAAATGCTTCTGGTGATTTGAAGTTTTTTATTGCGTTTTGGTCACTCCCTTCGCGGGAGTGTGGATTGAAATATATGGGAAAGGTCATGGAGTGCAGAAAGTTTGGGTCACTCCCTTCGCGGGAGTGTGGATTGAAATTTCAACCACTGCCATCTTACTTACGCTGACCTCATAGTCACTCCCTTCGCGGGAGTGTGGATTGAAATAGTAAAATCAACACTAGGTCTAATAATTTTAATTCGTCACTCCCTTCGCGGGAGTGTGGATTGAAATGAATATATATTAAATGAATTTAAGAAGTACCAGGTCACTCCCTTCGCGGGAGTGTGGATTGAAATAAGAAAACGACGGTTGAATACTTGGAGCATGTGGTCACTCCCTTCGCGGGAGTGTGGATTGAAATGCATTGGGAAAATCAGATTTAAGGAGGGGAATTTGTCACTCCCTTCGCGGGAGTGTGGATTGAAATAGCACTTGCGGACTGTAATTCTTGCAGAATATAGTCACTCCCTTCGCGGGAGTGTGGATTGAAATACAGTATGGTCATTTATGCGCTCCTGGAGTGCGAGTCACTCCCTTCGCGGGAGTGTGGATTGAAATTATTACTACCAATACCGCAGATAAGGTATATTGGTGTCACTCCCTTCGCGGGAGTGTGGATTGAAATTGCTTTTCTGTGCCTTTAAAACCATCAAGGCAAAGTCACTCCCTTCGCGGGAGTGTGGATTGAAATCAGCATATTCTGACGAACATACGTCACAATCAAGTCACTCCCTTCGCGGGAGTGTGGATTGAAATGAGGAAAAGGAAGATAAGAAATACACCAAGACTGAGTCACTCCCTTCGCGGGAGTGTGGATTGAAATTTCGTACCATAATAGCTCCTTTCTGATGAAAAGAGCGTCACTCCCTTCGCGGGAGTGTGGATTGAAATGCTTTCACTCTCTAAGACATCTTGCGGAATATCGTCACTCCCTTCGCGGGAGTGTGGATTGAAATAGAGCCGCCAAAAACTGAAACAACGGGAAATGCGTCACTCCCTTCGCGGGAGTGTGGATTGAAATATATCTCCAATCAGTTGAATGGCAAGTCCTCCATGTCACTCCCTTCGCGGGAGTGTGGATTGAAATATTGCATCCTTCCAAATTCTATAAAACAATCCTGTCACTCCCTTCGCGGGAGTGTGGATTGAAATTATCTCCCTCTGTTATCCATGTTTTCCTTGTGTAGTCACTCCCTTCGCGGGAGTGTGGATTGAAATAATCGAGGATTACTTTGACGAAATGGAACTGACCGTCACTCCCTTCGCGGGAGTGTGGATTGAAATTCAAAAGACTATTCTGCCGCCACGATTACGACTGGGTCACTCCCTTCGCGGGAGTGTGGATTGAAATTGAACTGTGTGGCGAATTTATTGCAGGGGACAAACGTCACTCCCTTCGCGGGAGTGTGGATTGAAATAGAACAGATAAAACATCTGCATATCGCCGGACGGACGTCACTCCCTTCGCGGGAGTGTGGATTGAAATAGCTTTGTCAGCTTGTCGTTCAGACCGTCAACATGTCACTCCCTTCGCGGGAGTGTGGATTGAAATCGGCTATAATGGTAGCCTATTTTATGTACGACAGGGTCACTCCCTTCGCGGGAGTGTGGATTGAAATTTCCCTCTGCGCCTTGAAGACAACCCTTCATACCTGTCACTCCCTTCGCGGGAGTGTGGATTGAAATAGTTGCCAAAAAACCGCCTTTTATCAAAAATATTTGTCACTCCCTTCGCGGGAGTGTGGATTGAAATTGTCGGGCCGGTTGCTCCTGTATTAATATTTTTAGTCACTCCCTTCGCGGGAGTGTGGATTGAAATTCCCAGAGGATAAACGTTAGCAAAAAAATCATCTAGTCACTCCCTTCGCGGGAGTGTGGATTGAAATGTCATTGGGACGTCAATGGAAAAAGCTGCCCTTTGTCACTCCCTTCGCGGGAGTGTGGATTGAAATGCTATTGCGTGTTAATTTAATGCAAGCAGGCAAGACGTCACTCCCTTCGCGGGAGTGTGGATTGAAATCCAATTGCTGCCGGCTGTTATACCAAAAAGGTTATGTCACTCCCTTCGCGGGAGTGTGGATTGAAATAATTACCTAAAAACCGCCTTTTATCCAAAATATTGTCACTCCCTTCGCGGGAGTGTGGATTGAAATATCTTCAAAAAGCAATATCATGCGTCTATAAATCGTCACTCCCTTCGCGGGAGTGTGGATTGAAATAATTACCTAAAAACCGCCTTTTA
>CAJUPJ010000045.1:22342-25142 GCA_910588655.1 uncultured Lachnospiraceae bacterium
TCCAAAATATTGTCACTCCCTTCGCGGGAGTGTGGATTGAAATGATGAAGGATTATTGTGCTGAAGAGGGTGATGATGTCACTCCCTTCGCGGGAGTGTGGATTGAAATTGTACATGTTAGTAGTACCTTTAAGAATTTCCCGTCACTCCCTTCGCGGGAGTGTGGATTGAAATCTAGTTGGCAATGTCCAGAACCTACTGCGCCATTTTGTCACTCCCTTCGCGGGAGTGTGGATTGAAATTTTGAGTTAATATGTCTATTAACGGATGACACTTGTCACTCCCTTCGCGGGAGTGTGGATTGAAATTCCGGACCCGATAAAGGTGTTACCTCCACCTGTGGTCACTCCCTTCGCGGGAGTGTGGATTGAAATACTTAAGAATGTTATGGAATTTATTTACAGGGAGGTCACTCCCTTCGCGGGAGTGTGGATTGAAATTTGTAGGCGTATATACAGCTTGCCAGCTATTTACGTCACTCCCTTCGCGGGAGTGTGGATTGAAATTGTTGGGCCGAGGTCTGGTTCTGTCGGGCCGGTTGTCACTCCCTTCGCGGGAGTGTGGATTGAAATTCCGGTAAATACAGACTCCAAACTTTTTGCTACAGTCACTCCCTTCGCGGGAGTGTGGATTGAAATAGATGATAATTTTGATATTCAGTATCTAGGAAATAGTCACTCCCTTCGCGGGAGTGTGGATTGAAATCCTGGATACTCCTTTAAATTTAACTTTCTCTTCGAGTCACTCCCTTCGCGGGAGTGTGGATTGAAATAACCGTACATTTTTTAATATCTGCCGTATAACCGTCACTCCCTTCGCGGGAGTGTGGATTGAAATCTGGACTGGCTGTTGTAGATGCGGATGAGGAGGCGTCACTCCCTTCGCGGGAGTGTGGATTGAAATCCGGATTTAAGTGTACTTAAACTTACTCATGGTCGTCACTCCCTTCGCGGGAGTGTGGATTGAAATTTGGAATAATTGTACTAAGAGAGATTTTATTTCAAGCTTTATTATACATACAGAAATTTTTTGGTATGATTCACAAAATTACATCTTCCTGGTGTTCCTGTGCATAAGTATAATTATGTGATGTTTAATATGTTTCATCTGCCATTACAAGACCATCTTTTTTAATGAAAAATGTGTAAGGGATTCTGATGTATGTTTATCTGTAACTTTTACTTTATACATACAGTCCTGATTAAAAGAATAACACATATGAATCTGCTGTTGTTCCTGTTTTTTTACATTCTGGCAGACAACAGAAGCATCCAATGAAAGTACAATTTTTATTCTTCTAAAGCCAAACATGTCTGGTTTTGGAAGAAATGATGATAAAAAGAAATACAAAATTTCATATAAAAAACAAGATGATTTTGGAAAATATTTTCTCCACGAAGTATCAGAAATATCTGATATCCCAAGTGCATAAGCAGTTGTAACAGGGATACGGAAAGAGATATTAGAACATGCATATAAAAATAAGATTTTTAATAAACATGATGCAGAACATATCCCTCTTTTTCTTTGTATATCCCATGTTTTTCTGGCAAGCACATTCAAGTATACTGATAAAAAAGAAAGTATTTTTTTGTCATATTTTTCAAGCAGGATAACCACATAAAATAAATATTTTATAAAATTAGCATTACAAGAGCATTTTTTAGCAATAAAAAATTTTAGCCTAAAAATTGTTCATGGAAGCAGTATTTAATACTTTTTTAATTTTATGCAGTTATCCTATTTTTCAAGAACTTATTATAAATTTTTATCTAATTGGGTAAAATTATTTTGTAAATTCATGGCAGTTTTCTTTTATGTAAAAAGTTTCAGGCAGAATTATTTTACACCAAAAAGAGGGTTTGTCATGGAGTTTTTTGTTTTTGTAATTTTTCTTTAAAACATATTTTCCAGTCATTTTTTCCTTAAGTCTGCACTTATGGGTTACAGGCTCTCTGGAGAGGATAACCGCTTGCCTTCCTGTTAGTTCTACAAAAATTCTGCCATAATCCGGCAAAAATCTCAATTGAAAAAAACTTGTGGATTAGTTATAATCAGTTATATAAAAAAGCAGAACAGGAGGCTGGCATGGTTATTGACAGGGAGGATATGCTTGAGCTTACAAGGCGTATGACAGTTAAGAGAAATTCTTTTACAAGGATTGCAGGATGTTACATAAATAAATATGGTGAAAATGAAGGGACATTTAATACACATTTTCTGGATTTGACACTGAAGGAGAAAGAAGAAAACCTTAAACTTGCCAAAACAGTTCCTTTTTCAAATACTAATACTAATTTAAAGGGATATGGTTTTTTAAAACAGAATGAAACAAATGGAAGCATGTGGCAGCTTTTAATGGGAATAAAGGCATGCGGGCTTAAAAATGATGCACTTATGGAGGTTTTCTATGATTTAGTGGCACAACAGTATAAAACAGATAAGGATTATGCAGTTTTTGTGTTCCATGATTGTTATGATGTGCCTGTAAAGGCAGCAGATAAGGAAAGGCTTGGTGAGTCAGAGGAAGTTTATGACTACCTTATATGTGTAATATGCCCGCTGGCAGGTGATTTTGAACCAGGAGAACCAGAAAGCGGTTTTCTTTTCCCAGCGTTTACAGGGAGAAGCAGTGATATACACCATATTGCTGTATTTAATGCAGATGCCAGAAATCCACATACAGAACTTGTGGATAATATATTGAAATGCAGCCCTGGGGTATAAGGGCCAGATAGAACAAAAATTTGTTACTATTCAGGCTTTAGGGTATAAAAATAAATAATTTTTGCCAAAACAT
>CAJUPJ010000046.1 GCA_910588655.1 uncultured Lachnospiraceae bacterium
CAGAGGCTTTTAGCCGCAGAGCAAACCACCCGTTTTACGGGTGGTTCTGATTTATCTTATTTAGCAATCTGGAACTGCCCGCTTTTTATCTCCCGTTTTTAATATCATCATATTCAAGTGATGACCAGACTTCAGATATATCCATTCCGTCTGCTTTTATTACTACCATGCCTGTTCCTGTTGTACTGCATATTCCCATACTGCTTGCCAGTGTATACAGGTACACGCCATCGGTATGCATCCATTCCAGTGTATACCCCCAGGTTGGTGCAGAGTATGTATTTTTTACCCTTATTTTCTTAACTTCGTCTTTAACAGGGTCATATACAAGCATATCACCACTATGGCAGCTTCCCATATACAGGTAACTGCTATTATTCAGCTGTACCATGTCTGAAACATTCAAACCAGGTCTTAACCTTTTCTTCTTCCCATTTTTAAGGTCTATTACATTAAATGTAAATTTTTCATTATCCAAAGTATTGTAATAGCATTTATCATTAATTATCCTTATATTTGTTACATTTTCACTTCCAGGTATAAGGACCTGTTCACTTCCATCTTCAAGGTTTCTCAGGTTGCATGCATTGTCCCTGTATACGGCAGCATACTTTCCGTACCTTTGCTGGTTTGTACCATTCTCCTGCCGTGAAGCAGATTTATGTATCTTGTTGTCACTAAATGAGTAAAAACCATACTCTTCTTTCTGTTCTTTTGCATCAGGCCCTGTAAACCATGCGTAATAAAGACCATCCTTGCAGACAGCCAGGGTTTTGGCTTTTGTTTCTGATAACTCTTTAAATTCCCCTGTTTTTACATTAAAAGAACATATTTTGCCTTCATATGAAGGTGTGATATTTGCATCATATGTTTTGCCTGTTTCATCATAAATGCAGTAAACATATCCATCCATATAACATATCTGTGATACCCATTTGTCAAGGACAAGCCTGGTTTCACCATCTTTCCAGTAGTACAGGTAATTATCATAGTACCAGTTTACATAATATATGCCGCCGTTATCCCTGTCTGCGCATATATCTTTGCTTCCTTTATACAGGGCATATTTTTCTTCATCCTCTTTAGTCCATTCTGCCCCTGTAAATCCAGTTTTTGTTTTTACTTCCTTTGCCATAACTGTTCTTTCTGCTGCATTTCCTGTCTGCTCTAATCTTTTGCTGGAATTGTTTAAACTATATCCTGCAAATAATACTGGCAGTGCAAGCCCTGCTGCAATGACTGGTTTAATTATCTTACCCATAATGTCTCCTTTCCGCCATACAGGCTGTTAAAATATGTTTTTTGCTAGTTACTTATGTAACTGTCCTTATATTACTATAAACAATTAATGTACACAAGTATTCTGGTGCAATCTTAAATCAAGGTTAAATAGATATTAATAGAATATTAATCTTTTTATATAATACTTTGATAGTAGTGGTTAAATATAAAAAATCCACAGTTTTTTATATAAATTTCCAATACTGCAAAAAACCTGTTGCCAGTATTTCCCTGGCAACAGGTTTCAAGATTTCTAATATAATTATTATTTTATTTTACTTTTATAAGTTTAAAGTCTGAAAGTGTAATTCCAGATACAGGCGTATCAACATTTTCTATCTTTCCCATAGAAATTGCCATTGTTATGTTGCTGTCTGTTTCCTTATCTTCACCTACTGTAAATTCAATTTCAACTTGTTTTTCTGTATCTTTCCCTAATGCAATATCAGCCCCGCCATACCAGGCATATGTAGTGGTTAACATGGCAGCCTTAATTTTACGTGCTTCTGTTGAAGCTGCTTTAAATGTTAATTTATATGTACAGCCTTTTTCAAGTAAAATGCCTTCCTGCTTAAGCTGTACACTCCAGTCTGCTTCCCCAACATTAGTAATATTGTATACTGCTTTCTGGTTTTCAAATGAAACTGTTGCTGCGCCTGGAGCTGTTACAGCATTTACCCAGTTTTCTTCACCTTTTGCAAAATCACCATTTTTTAATATGTTTTCACCTGCTGGAATTACTGGTAATTCTGGTTCTTCTTGGGCATCTGTCTTTTCCAGGCTGATATTGTCAATGCAGATACGGTGTTTGTCACTAATCTGTGTCCCGCCAACAGCACCCATTGAAATACTTAATACAGCTTTTAAATCAGTTTCATTTTTCATCTGGAATACAACATCATATGTCTTGTATTCACTTCCAAGCTCTATAACCGGCTGTCCTGAATAAGGTGTCCAGTCGTCATCAGCACTTCCATCCCTCTGGATAGCAAACATAATTTTCCTTGCAATGCTTGATTTGGCATCAAATGAAAGTTTATACCACACACCTTTTTCCAGTTCAATATTATTCTGCTTTAACTGGATTTTCCAGTCCTGGTCACCAGTATTGTTTATTGTAAAGTCTGCGGCATTGTCTTCTGTAAGGCTGTCTACAACGCAAGCCGCATCAGCACTTCCATCTACATATACTTCATATCCTGCAAGCCCTGCATTGAAACTGCCGTTCTTTATAAGGCTGTCTTCTACAACACGTACATCATCAAGATAATATGTTCCAGGCTGGCTGAACTTAAATACAATATCCTTGTTTGTTAATGAACCGTCTGTTGTAAATTTATAAGCATACTCTTTTTCTGTACCTGCCAGCTCTGCCTTAAACTCTTTGCCTGCAACAGTTACATTTATGTTTTTGGCATTTTCACCTTCTGCTTTAAAGCTTAATGCATAATTATTACTGCCTGTTAATGCAAGCCTGTCCTGTGATACTATAACTGGTTTGTCTGCGGATGTCCCTTCTGGTGCAGTAACTTTTAACCTTCTTATATTGTCTATGTTTGTTACAGAAACTTCTGCACCTGCCTTATTGTCAATATCCCAGTATTCTTTACGGTCTTTTCCTTCCTGGAAACTTCCATTATATACATAATTGCCGTCTGCAAGTACTGTTTTCTCTTCCAGTTCTTCACCTGTGCTCTCAGATACCTTTATAATAGAAACATTGCTTATATGTACACCAGCTTTAGAGCCTGCTGCACCAAGATTATATTCAAGGCGTCCGTTTGCATCATCTTTGTCCGTCATTTTAAATTCATATTCGTAAGTTTTCTTAGAAGTGGTTAATTCTACAGCTGTATCTTGCAGATAACGTTTATATCCACGGTCTGGTGCAGATACATCTACTTTCATTGTCCTTGCTTCATCAGCATATGCATCAAATTTTACTTTATATGTTGCACCCTTCTTCATTGGGATATCTGGCTGTACAAGCTGTACACTGTAATCTGCTGTACCTTCCTCTGTTGTATTAATTAAAAGCTGCCCGTCTTTAATTTCTGCTGCTGCTTCCCCTCCAAGGGTTGTTAAGAATATCCAGTCTTTTTCATCTGCCAGGTCTTCTGCTGTCTGGAAATTCCCGTTATTAACATAGTTGCCATCTTTGTCAGGGTCTCTTAAAATAACTTCTTTTTCAGGCTTTTCTACATCTTCATTATAGCTGTCTTTCTGGAATACCTTTACATAGTCAACCATAAAAGCAGCTTTGTCAAAGTCTGTAGTTTCATCAGGGTTTCCTGGCCAGTTGCCGCCTACAGCAAGATTTAATATAATATAAAACGGCTGGTCAAATGGTGCAGGATATGTAATTTCCCCTTGTCCCTCAGTTGCAGAATACCAGTCATTTTCTGTATGCATAAGTCTGCCATCTACATACCAGTTAATTTTGCCTGGTTCCCATTCTACACTAAATGTATGGTATTCATCAGAAAAGTTTCCTTTTTCCAGTGTATGCTTGCCCTGGCTTTCACTATGCGGGTTGCCATAGTGGATTGTACCATATGAAGTTTTGGTTTCATTGCCAAGGACTTCCATAATATCAATTTCACCACATCTTGGCCACTGCCCATAAAGGTTCTCATTAGCAGGCATCATCCAGAATGCAGGCAAATATCCCTGGCCTGCTGGCACTTTTAACCTTGCCTCAAAAAGGCCATACTTAAAGTTATGTTTATTCTGTGTATTTATCCTTCCTGATGTATAAGAAACCTTGCCATCACTTCCAACAGTTTTTACAGGTTTTAATACAAGGTTGCCATCCTTGACATAAATATTTTTTTCTGAATCCACATATTCCTGTAATTCATTATTTACCCATCCAGGCTCATGCAGTTCAACATTCCAGTCATCCCTGTTTAATGAAGTACCATTAAACTGTTCTTCCCATTTAAGTGTATAACCTTTATGTGTTTCATCTACTGGTGATGTTGTTGAAGAAGGTTTAATTACCGGGTATCCACCTGGATATGGTGTTGCTGACGCATCTGGTGACGCTGATGTACCTGGCTGTACCGAAATATCAGGTGTACTTGTTGTAACACCACCGTTACCCTTTACAGTTACAGTTACTTTTCTTGTCCAGGTTTTCTTATATCCTTTTATTTTAGCTTTAATTACTGTCTCTCCTTCAGATATGCCTGTGATTTTACCACCACTCACTTTTGCAATCTTTTTGTCTGATGAAGTCCATGTAACTGTTAATTTCTTATTTCCATATTTATTGACTGTTACTGTTTCCTTCATTCCTGCATTAACTTCAAGTTTCTTTTTACTTAAAACAGGTGCTTTTACTACTTTTACTTTACATGTATATTTTTTATTTCCCTTTTTCCATGTTATTTTAGCATTTCCCGTCTTTTTTGCAGTTACAACACCATCTTTTGTAACTGTTGCCAGTTTTTTCTTTGATGATTTGTATTTGCCGCTTTTTTCCTTTGCGCCATTTACATCAAGATTAAGTTTATCCCCTATGGAAAGGACATAATCTGACACAGATAGTTTTACTGCTGCCTGTGCAGGCACTGGGACAGATGGTACTGCCATTACTACTGCTAAAGCAGCAGCAGCACTTTTTAATAAATGTTTTCTCATATAATTCCCCATTTCTGCCCTGCTTTTTGAGTATAATAAGCTTTGTGCCAAGCAGTGCACAAACACAAAACCTATGTGCAAAAAACTTCTGTATATGTCTTTTTGCACTACTACTTCCTGTAAATCCAGTTTAACCTCATCAATGAAGTTACTTGCTTCTATGCAACTACGTTTTAAGTATAATTAATTATAAACTTTTTACTTTTGGCAGAATACAAAACTATATACAAAAATATCAAAATCATGATATAATAATCATACAAAAAATAATTATACAAATTTTTTGTATAATTATTTTTTAATAGCTGCTGATAAAGATAAAACTGAAAGGAAAAATACATGAATTTAAGAAAAGAATGGTATGAGCAGGAACTAATAAAAAGTGAAGAAGCAGTAGCACACCGCTCATTAGAAGAGGAATATTCATTTTACCATGCTGTCAGTTCTGGTGATATGGATTTTGTACAGGAAAACTGCCGCCAGGATACATTTACTAATCCTGAAGGTATGGGAATTCTTTCTACAAACAGCTTAACAAACTTAAAATATCATTTTGTTATTACTGTAGCTATGATTACAAGACAGTGTGTAACAGCCGGAATGGAATTAGAACAGGCTTACCGTTTAAGTGATTTTTATATTTTAAAAATGGATTCCTGCACATCTGTAGAAACAATATCACAGCTCCACCACAGCATGGCTCTTGATTTTACTGGAAAAATGGCTCTTGTCAAGAAAAGTTCTGCAATATCAAAACCTGTTGTTATATGCATGAATTTTATCTACAGCCACTTAAACACAAGAATTACAGTACAGGTTCTTTCCGAATATACAGGGCTTTCTGCCAGCTATCTCTCAAGGCTGTTTAAAAAAGAACTTGGGATTTCAATTAGTGACTATATCTTAGAAAAGAAAATAGAAAAATCAGAAAACCTGCTTAAATATTCTGATTACAGTCTTATTGATATTGCCAATTACCTGGCTTTTTCTTCACAAAGCCATTTTATACAGACATTTAAGAAAGCAGTAGGGATAACGCCTAATAAATACCGCAACCAGTATTATCATCCTTCATGGTAAATCTTTAAATATTTTTTAAACAGGCAGCATATACGGATATATCTTTAACCGTTATGCTGCCCTGTTATGGCAAAATAACATTTTTATAATTTATACTGGGTCATATGCAATCCAGTCATATGATGCCGTAAGACCGGTTTTTCCATCATAAGCCCCAAGCCAGTCATCCACGTTAATTCCTGGCCATATATTAAGCATTATTTTTCCTGGATTGGAAGGAATATTGCTGTATGCCCTGTATACTTCTTTTTCATCTACAAGCCACGCAATATAACCCGGCTGCCAGTTTATTGCATATGTATGGAATTCCTTTGATGCATCAAACCCTAAGTTATATAAGTATTCATGGTTTCCTTCACCATTTGTATAATAGTTAAACTGCACTTTTGTTGTATCCTTGCCAAGAAACTCAATATCAATCTCATCCCACGGAGTACCATCAGATGGCCCTGTGTATGTAAAGAATGAAGAAACTATGCCAGGATTTTTCGCTGGTTTCATGCGTACCTGGTACAGTCCGTACCCAAACTTATCTTTTGTACGGTATTCAGCACCAGCATAAGGTTTAGAGCCGGAATTCCAGTCATTTGTTATTGACAAATCCAGCAGCCCGTTATTAATATTGGCATTATATGCCCTCCAGGTGCAGTTAAACATCCCTTCATTACTCCAGCCGTCTGCTTTTTCCCAGAATTGTGCGTTATAACTGTCAAACCCGTCACCAAAATGTGTAGTAATTGCAGCTTCTGTCCTTATAGGTGAAAGCACTACCATTAATGTACCCAATGCTGCACATGCAAATTTTTTAAAACTTTTTTTCATATTCAATACCTCCTGGAATTTTTCCTGTTACTTTTTATTTGCGGATGGACGCAGGGTTTCTGGTGTTCCACTAAATTATTCCATGACAGGGCACGTTCCCACTACATCAGCCCACGCAGCAGTGCATCCATTGCGTGTGATGCCCAAGCGGAAGCGTGCCCCTGTAGCGTTATGCGTTTACAGGCCCAAGTTCTATAATAATCTTGTGTTCTGTACATGTAAGCTGCGTTAACTGTTCCCTGTCCAGGGTTGCTGCCCCGTTACAGCATTTTAATGCATCTGTCCCATCACAAACGGCTTTTTTTATTGTATATTCCCCATAAGTTAATTTCTGTGGATTTTTATATGTAATATCAAACTTCCTGCCTGCAAAATAAAGGCTGATACCTGCATTTCCTTCTGTATCAAACTGTTCTTTTAATAGTTTAGGGCTTATTACCATGCTGCCCATTACCCCATGCACTCCAAACACTTCTGTAACAACTGTAAGCATGTACCAGCTTGCCGCCCCTGTTAAATAATTATAAAGGCCTCTTCCCCCGTTATTAAAATACTCAGGAATTCCTGGATATATCCTGCTTGTATTAAAATCTAATGCTGTATCTGCAAGTGCCTGTAATGACTTATACCCTTCTTTTGCAAAACCTCTCTTGTAAAGTGCATTTGCAAACATTACTGACATATGTGAAAAAACAGCCCCGTTTTCCTTTTCACCATATGCAAAACCAAACATCCTGCCCATATTAAATTTTTCTTCTTCAAAATCAGTATTTAAACGGTAACCACCAATTTCTTTATTAAAAAGGTACCTGTCTGCACTCTGGCAGATTTTTTCTACCTGCCAGTCTTCTGCTGTCCCTCCCATAATTGCAAATACCTGGCTTGTAAGCACCATTTTTGCTTTTCCGTCTGAAAAACCTTCTAATGGCTGGCTGTCATTATCATAATAACCGTTAAACCATCCTCCGTTATTACTGTCTGTAATCCACTCTGTATTACGGATATGTTCTTTTATCCATTCTGCTTTGTGCCTTAAATTTGTGGCAATATCATGTAAACTGGCTTTTATCTTATTCCCGCTTATATTATGGCTGCATGAGAGGGCATATTCTTTTAAAAGTTCCTGCTTTGCAGAAGTATCATTATACAGTTCTGTACTGTCCTTTAATAAAATCTGGATTTCTTCCATAAGCTCTGCCTGTTCCCATCCATATTCTTCTTCAAGGACGGTAAGCAGTTCTGCCATATCTGACAGGTTTCCGGCATATGCACATGTAAATGCAACACTTTCCCCATTTTCCTCTGCCATATCCATTGCATCATTCCAGTCTGCCCCTCTGAGCATTATGTGGTTATGTGCACCTGTTTCATAAAATGCACATAAATGCTGTAAAAGCAGGTGTTCCAGTATGCTTCCTTCATATATGCTGCCATCTTCACATCTCTGTTTTAAGCCATAATCTTCATTCCAGAGACAGTCAATGTTCCTTCCTCTCTCCTGCTGTGCGTCTTTAAAATAACACACCTTTTCTTTTAATATATCTGCATCGCCTGTCTGCCCTATATATAATTTTGTAGTTATAAAAGGCCATACACCGTGGTCCATCCACACACGTGCAATTCCGTTCCTGTCTGCAATAAATTCCCCCTGTTTTGCACCTATTATTGTAGCATTTGTCCCATCAGCCCTTACACCGCCATAATTATCAATAATCATCTGGCGTACACCGTCTGGGTCCATAATTAAAAGTGAAAGGCAGTCCTGCCATAAGTCACGCCATCCCCTGCCGCCTCTTCCATAATCATGGTGCGGAAGGAATGAACAGCCATAAATCCTTCTTAATACCGGCTGGAAACTTACCCAGCGCATCAGGCTGTCAAACCTGTTGTTTCCTGTGTAATACCTTGCATTTACTTTTTCCTGCCAGTAATCTTTTATTTCTGCCAGTGCTTTTTCTGTCTTTTCTGCTGTCTGGTATTCCTTAATGATATCTTCTATTGTCTCTTCATTATCTGTGATTCCCATTATTACTATATATGAAACAGTTTCATCCGGGTTTAATGTAACTGGCTGGAAACGTATGCCGCCCATTGCTTCTTTTCCTTCAAAACTGCTGCCGCCAGGGACACCTGCCTTGTTCTTTATAACCTTGCCTGGATGTGTAAAAGTGCCTCCGTCTTCCAGGTAATCTTCCACAACCGGATAAAAACTTTCTGGCTTCCCGCCCTTGCCTGTAATCCCGCATACAAAATATGTGGCATTATTTTTCTGGTGTCCCCTCTCATCAAATGAAAGTGAAGGTTTTACATATACCCCGTATTCTGTGGTTTTAATCCTGTGCAGAAGTGAGGTAACATGCCTGTGGTCCCTTATATTATCTGCACTTCTTCCAAAAACTGGTATTGCTGCCACTGGTGTAATTCTCTTTACTGTCCTGCCTGTATTCCTGGTTTCTACATACAGTATTTCTACATCATGCTTTAATGGCACAAATGATGTAACTTTAGCTTCCAGCTGGTATTTTTCAGATTTCCTGGTAACTGACTGCCACATAAAACCAGCTTCCAGACAGCTTTTATCCTGCAGCCCTGTAAATTTCTTACACTCTTCTTCTGCTGATACACCTGTTACAGACCATGCACCGGCATCTTCCACAATACACCAGAAATTCCTGGATGAACGGTTATTATGCAGGTTTTCTATACTGGCTGGTTCTAAAAGGAAAGTATTCTGGTTAATTTTACTGTCCCCTCCAAGACATGGCGACAGGGAACTTTTTATGCCGTTTTCACCTGCCACTGGAAAATACAGCCCGCTGTAATTTTCTGGCTGGTCTATAGAAAATGTGCCATCCTTGTCTAAAAAACGTATTGTTTCCATTTTGATTGTCCTCCTTAATAATGTTAGATATTGAAATTCCCAATCTGCGCTGCAAGCTCTTCTGCGGAATTTGTCAGTTCTTCAGATTCCCTGGCTACAGTTTCACTGTTCTCCATAAGCCTGTCTGCCTGTTCCACAAGCATATCTGAAGAACCAAGGATTTCCTGTGAACTGGCTGCCTGTTCTTCGGAAATTGCTGCAACATTCCTTGCTACATCTTCTACCTGGTTTACTTTTTGTATCATATTTTGTACCAGATGCCCTGTTTCCTCAATATTTTCAAAAATAACATCAAATGTATTTACTGCATTTCCAATAAGCACACTACTGCTGCCAATATTTTTTACACTATTATTTGCCTGCTGTACAACATCCTGTACTGATGTTTTTATTTCCAGGACAAGCCTGTCAATATGCTGTACTGAGTCCACACTTGTCTGCGCAAGCTTGCCTATCTCAAGCGCCACAACAGCAAACCCTTTTCCAGCATCCCCTGCACGTGCTGCCTCAATTGAAGCATTTAAGGATAACAGGTTTGTTTCATCTGCAATTCCGCCAATAACCCTTGTAATATTAGTAATCTCTTCTGATGTCCTTCCCACTTCATCAATAGCAGACTGTAGTTTTTTTACTGAACTGTTAATATCCTGCATAGCGGTGCTTACATCCTGCATAGCTTCCTTGCCAATCTGGGAAACATCTACGGTTTCCTTCATCTTGCTGTTTACACCGTCCCCGTCTTCTTTTGTTTCCTCTACAAGCATTGCCAGTGTTGTTGCACTTTGTGCAATTTCCCCTACTGACTGTGAAAGCTGTTCTACTGTATTATTAAGTTCTTTCATTGATGTATTCTGTTCTTTGGAAGCATCAAACATCTGCCCTGATACATCCTTGCTGTTATCTGCCTGTTTATGTAATTTATCTGAAACATTATCTATTGAAGCAATCATTGAAGACATTGTGGCAATAAATTTTTCCACGCACCTGCCCATTACGCCAATTTCATCATTGCTTTTTGTATGGCTTGAAACTGTAAAATCACCACTTGTCATAGTTTTAATAACATCTGTCAGTTTCTTTACAGGATTTATTACAATATGGATAATACGTTCAAACAGTACCATCATTACCAGTATTGAAATAACCCCGAACAGTACCATAATATTTCTTATAAAGTCTAAATCCTGGTAAATTGTCTTTGAGGGTACATAAGACACAAGTACCCAGTCTGTGCCATCTACTTTTTCAAAAACTGACATGTTTCCATCTATTTCAGCTATGCCAAGGCTGTCCTGTGCAATTCTTTTGCCAGCTTCTTTCATAAAATTATTATCCATGCTGTCTAGTGGCTGGGAAATTAAAGACGGGTCACGTGAAGCAATAACTGTATTATTTTTAATATCTACCAGGAATGATTCTGCATTTTCCATTTTTACAAAGCTATTTACATATACACTGATTTTATCAAGTGATAAATCTGCTGAAATCACATATATACTGTCATCATCTGACTTTAACATGCCACATGCGCTTATAACCTGTTCACCATTTTCATTAGTATAAGCATCAGTAAATCCCATATTTACCCTGCAAAGGGCTTCTTTAAACCACTCTGTCTGTAATATGCTGGCATCACCAGTATCCTTGCTTCCTGCATTATTTGCACTGGTTTCTATAAGTGAAACATTACTTATGCTGACACCTGCCGCTGAACCCATAGACCCAAGGTTAAATTCAAGCCTGCTATTGGCATCATCACTGCCTGCCATAGTAAATTCATATGTAAATGTCTGTTTATTCTTTGACAGGTTTACTTCTGTATCTTCAAGATAACGCTGGTAGTCCCTGTCTGGTGCGGATATCCCTGTTTTTATAATTCTTTCTTTATCAGCATAAGCATCAAAGCTTAACTTATATGATGAACCTGATTTTACTGGTACTCCTGCCTGTACAAGCTGTATACTGTAATCAGCAGTACCTTCACTTTCTGTACTGATATAAACTTCCCCGTTCTGTATCTTTGCATCCCCTTTACCTTCAAGGGCTGTATAGAACTGCCATATGCCATTATCCCCAACTTTGCCATTTTTCTTAAACCTGCCATCTTTTATGTAATTTCCATGGCTGTCTGGTTTACGCAGCTCAGTGCCTGCATTACGTCTTGCCCCTTCATGTCCTTTATAGACTTTGCCTTCCATATCTGCAATATATATCCCGCCTGGAAAATTGCTGTTAAACCCATAATATGCATCCAGAAAAGACTGCAGCTGTCTTTCATCTAAATTAGACCATTCAAGTGCCTGCTTTGCCATGCCAAAAGAGGATAAATTTTTGTCCAGCCATTCTTCAATCTCAGAAACCTGGCTTTCTACAGATGTTTTTAACAGCTTCTGGGCATCTGACTGTACAACTTTTTTTGATACATAATATGAAAGGCTTATAAGTACAACAATTATCACTGCCATAACAGGCAGTATAATACCAAGCAGTTTTGTTTTAATGGAAATAAATTTTTTATGTCCTGCTTTAACTTCCTTTGTTTTATTCATAAGACACCTCCTGGATTTTTATAAAAGACATAGATTACTGGTAGTCTGCCACGTTATTTATATCTACCTTTTCAAATGGCAGCAGTATATATTTTCCATCCTCTGAAGCACCCTCTATATCCCCTGTGCCCTTGCCTTCTGCCAGGTTTGCTGCTGCTTTTACTGCTGTTTCTATTTGTGCAGACATTGGCTGGAACACTGTAAAATCCATTCTTCCGCCAGCAATTGCCTCACATCCGCCAGCAGATGCATCTACGCCAAGAAATAATACAGGCTCTGTATCTGCCCCTGCCTCTTCAAAAGCAGTAACAGCGCCAATAGCCATATCATCGTTATTTGCAACAACACAGTCTGCCTGTTTTCCTGTTTTAAGAAACATGCCTGTAAGTTCTTTGGCAATATCTTCATTCCAGTTTGCGTTGTCCTCAAATACATAATTGATTTTCTTGCTACTTGCAGCAAGTGTCTTTTTCAGCCCTTCAGTCCTTCCAATTGTGCCAGATGCATCTTTTGGGCCTTTAAGTAATACAACATTAATCTCATCTTTAGCAGCAAATTTTTCTAAGATATATTCTGCCTGGTACTGTCCTGCCATAAATTCATCTGATGCTACATAAATATATTTTTCTTTGGCTAACTGCCCTTCCGGGGGCGCATTATTAATAAATACAACTGGTGTATCCCCTGCGGCTGCCTTTATTTCAGCAGCAATATCAGGTGACACAAGCCCACACAGAAAAACGTCTGTTCCTTCTTTAAGTGCGCCTTTTACCTGTGCAACCTGTGCTTCAACAGAGTTTTCTGCATAACCTGCATCAAAGCCCAGTCCTTTTGCCTCTGCCTGTTCCTTAAGCTGGTTAGCCCATCCCTCATAATAATCACCACTTTCAATTGCAGTATAGTAGATTTTTGCGCCACCGCTGCCAGCCTGGTCTTTATTCTGGCACCCTCCCGCTAACAAAACAGAAACTGCAACTGACAAAAACAATGCTTTTGTTCTCTTTACCATAGCACACACCCATTCATTAATTTATTTTTAATAATATTACCGCTTTTAAAAATGGACATATATCAGATTAACAATAAAAATATCAGATATATGTCCGTTTTAATAAAAAATCTGCTGCTGGTGTCTGCCATATATGCCTTCTGGAATTTATCTTAATTTTATTGCAAAAAACTATTGTAAATGCTATGATTAATTAAAAAATTTATATCTTATGGAGCAGGCAATGAAAAGAAAATTTTACTTATTTTTTCCAATTATTTTATTGGCAGTTCTAATACAGGGATGCCAGAAAAAGCCCCCGGTTACAACAGAAAAAGAAAAGACTGTTAAGGCTGGTACTGTAAACCTGGCTATATGGTGTGCTGCAGAGGATGAAGAACTAATTTCACAGATAATAAACGGATTTAAAGCAGAATACAGCAGCCAGGATTTTAATATTACTTATAAACCGCAAAGCGAAAGCAGCTGCACTGATGCCCTTATGGCAGACCTGGAAAACGGGGCAGATGTTTTTATATTTGCAGATGACCAGCTAAAAACCCTGGTAGCCGCCGGGGCTTTAGAACCTGTAGAGAATGAAGAACCTGTAAGGAAAGCAAACCTTCCGGAATCTGTCCTTGCTGCATCAGTAAATGATACATTATATGCGCTTCCATTAACAGCAGATAATGGATATTTCCTCTACTATAATAAGAAGTATTTTCCAGAAAAAAGCATTAAATCCCTGGACAGAATGTTAGATATTGCTGCACAGCATGGCAAAAAGTTTTCAATGGAATGGTCTTCCGGGTGGTACGTATATTCATTTTTTGGCAATACCGGGCTTACGGTTGGTTTAAATGACGACGGCATAACCAATTATTGTACATGGAACAGCAAAAAGGGAAAGATTAAAGGGATTGACGTAGCAAGGTCAATGGCCAGGATAGCAAAACATCCAGGATTTACAAGTACAGATGATGCAGGGTTTTTAAAAGGGGTAAAGGATAATACAATTATTGCCGGTGTTAACGGGATATGGAATGCTGTTGCCCTGGAAAAAGCCTGGGAAAAGAATTTCGGTGCGGCAAAGCTGCCATTATACACTTGTGCAGGAAAGCAGGTGCAAATGGCTTCATTTTCTGGATATAAGCTGGCAGGAGTTAATGCTTATTCAGAAGAAAAAGAATGGGCAGCAAAACTTGCCGGATGGATTACTAATGAAGAGAACCAGAAACTCCGTTTTATAATGCGTGGACAAGGCCCGTCAAATATTAATGCTGCTGCTTCTAAAGAAGTAAAGTCTTCCCCTGCAATAACAGCATTACTTGGACAGTCGGAATTTTCCTGTCTCCAGCGTATTGGCGGGAACTTCTGGGAACCAGTTGTGGCATTTACAGAAGACATTCTTTCAAATAGCCAGACAGATAAAAGCCTGCAGGAAAAGCTTGATAAAATGGCACAAGGAATTATTGCACCATAGGGGAATTATAAGGAAACCTGTAAA
The DNA here is from genome assembly GCA_910588655.1 of uncultured Lachnospiraceae bacterium. Taxonomy (GTDB): domain Bacteria; phylum Bacillota; class Clostridia; order Lachnospirales; family Lachnospiraceae; genus Butyribacter. The sequence goes on from CAJUPJ010000046.1 coordinate 14,754, forward strand.
CAAAAGGAGAACCAGCATGATTAAAAATATAAGTTTAAAACACCGTTTAATTATACCAATTGCCCTTCTCGGCATTGTGGCATTTTTATCAAATATCCTTTCTATTATTAATATACGTAATGTAAATGCCAGTGCTTCACGCATTGCTGATAACTATATGGATGGACAGAACAGGCTTGCAGAAATATGCCGCTCTTCTATGGATATACATAAAATGGCATTAAGCCATATTGTTGCTACAGATTATAATACCATGATTACACTTGTCCAGCAAATCAAAGAAGAAGAAACTGTCCTGGACGGCATGCTTGCGGATTATAAAGACCATGTAATACCAGGAGACCAGAAACAGTATGAATTACTCCTGTCTGATTATTCTTCATTTAAGCATGCCCTTGTACTGCTTGTATGTGCCAGTGCAAGCCATAAGACACAGTATGCATATACACTTGCCAACACGGATGTTGCTTTATATGCAGGCAATATGGAGGAAGATATTAACAAGCTGAATAATTCTATTAACGGGCAGGCATCCGCAGCGAGAAAACAGCTTTCTTCTGTATACCTTATATCACTGGCAGCAGGCATAAGTGCAGTTATTGTCTGTATTATACTGGTATTTGCTGCCTTAAAGCTTATAAATAATTATGTAATAACCCCTATAAAAAGTATTTTGAAAACTATCCAGGAAAGTTCCGGGCGTATTAACAACATGACTGGTGAAGTTTTAAAAAGAACCAGTGCTTCTAAAAAAAGTTCCGCCTGGCTTTCTTCACTTTCCGGGCAGCTTTCTTCAACTATACAGAAAGTTGCAGGAAATGTTTCTGTTATTAATGATAATACAGAAAGCGTAAGGTCTGATGTTAATAATATGGCTGATGAATGTAGTGACATTACTGGTTATACAGCGGAAATGAATTTTCGTGCTGATGCTATGCAGCAGTCTGCACAGAACAGTGCAAAAATTACCAGCGCCAAAGCTGAAGAAATATTAAATTCACTTAATAATGCCATTGAAAAAAGTAAAAGCGTAGACCAGATTAAAACCCTGGCAAGTAAAATACTTGCTATCTCACAGCAGACACAGCTTATCGCCATGAATGCTTCTGTAGAAGCTGCTAATGCTGGTGACGGCGGAAAAGGATTTGCAGTTGTCGCAAGGGAAGTGCGTGACCTCGCCAATTCCAGCCAGGAGACAGCTAACCAGATACAGACACTTAATGATGTAGTCACTACAGCAGTTTACAACCTTTCAGAAAATGCACAGAATCTGGTTAATTATATGAGCCAGACAGTACTCACGGAATTCCAGGAATTTGTACAGTCCAGCAGCCAGTATAAAGAAGATGCTGCACATATCCGGCAGATTATGGATAAATTCCATAAACAGGCAGGACACCTGAAAGATTCTGTGTCTGGAATTGCAGACTCAATTAATACTATTACAAAGGCTATTGATGACGGTGCTGCTGGCATAGCAAGTGTTGCCAGGAATTCCAGCAGCCTTGCAAGTGATATGGAAAATATTACACAACGCATGAAAACCAACCTGGAAGTAGTAGAAGGCCTGGAAAGGGAAACCGTTGTTTTTGACAACTTATAAATATAATCATGACAGAGTATAATGAAGAGAAAATTTATAATAATATAGAAGCTTTAACCCGCCAGTTATATAATGTTTTTGAAGACTATAAAAACAGCAATAAACTTACACCCAGTGAAACCAGACAATATGAATTATACATTGATTATAATTTCTGGCTGGACTTTGCTGGCTGTGCAGATGAAACAGAAGCTTCGTGTTTCTTTAATAAAAATGGTATAAATATTACACCAGTACAATGCAAAAAACTTGCGGAATTTATTGGTGTTTTAGTATATATCCTTACAGAAGCAGAAACTGCCAGTATATGTTCTTTTTATAATCCTGGTGAAGGATTATGGGATTTTGCATTATGGGATTGTAACAGCAATATCCCTGCGGTTACATTACAGGCAATTGTACTTAATTTTGCTATCTGGGAATACGATAACTATTACCTCCAGGGCGGAACAAGCTGGCTTATAAATAACTGGAATAACCAGCTGGATATATCAATGGCTATTGCAATAAAAAATAAAATTGTTATAGCCATTGCTTTTCCTGAAAAATAAATTCAGGAAACAGGCATTGGGCACAAAAACCCAGACAAAGCAGGAACTTCTTGCACGTAACCAGCAGATTTACAAGGATTACCTTGCTGGAAACAAAATTCCTGAACTGGTTTGCAAATACTATCTGTCAGAAAAAAGCATACAGCGTATTATAAGTAAAATAAACAAGTAAAACTATGGGCTGGCATTTACTGCCAGCCCGTTTCTTTAAGTTTCTTAAAAAAAGGGGGGGTTTGCTATTCTGCAAGCCCATTCCTGCTTCCAGCAGCCTTTGCACCATCTTCATGACTTGTCCTGAATGGTGCAACAGGAATACCATTTGCACCAAACAATGTTATTTTGCGGTAATTTGTCCAGCAGTATCTTGCATATAAAGGTTTTTGTACTTTATCTGATTTAAGGATAACAACATCACTATCTATTTCTGCTTCTGCAGGATAATATTTCTTATCTTCCCCTGCTATCTCAAACCCTTCTTCATTCTCTGCCTTACATACAATTCCTGCTTCTGCATTCTGGAACTGTATATACATTTTGCTTCCATCCACATAATATGACTTATAAACTGGCCCAAATGCAGATGCAGCATCTATACCCCCATATACATGGTACATTGCCTGTAACACCAGCCTTTCACCAACAGGTTCTTTATCTACAGGATGTATATTTCCGTATTCGCCATATTCAAGAATAACAGCAATCCCCGTATTTTTAACAGTATTATAAAGCCTCATCTGTGCTTCACGTATAAAAGGCCAGTTCTGGTAGTCCGGCTCCCCCTCTCCCTGGAATATTGGAAGCTGTACCAGCATAAAAGGCAGGGTATCATCCTTCCAGTCATGTCTCCACTGTTTTACAAGTGTGGAAAGCAGTTCATAATATGTATATGGCTTATGGTCATCTTCTTCACCCTGGTAATATAAAAATCCTGCAAGCGTATATGGCGCTATACGTGAAACCATTGTCTCATATAAGCCGCATGGGCGGTGTTCATTGCGTGGGCCAACAGGGCCAGGGTACTTGTTTTCACCAAACAGGCGTATTGCCTCATCCCATGTAGGGTTTGGTGAAGTTGCATAATAGTTTCCTACATTTTTATCAAATTCTGCCTGGTAAATAAGGTACTCTTCCCATTCTTTCAGGTATTCTGCTTCATCCTGTTTTGCTACTATATCATCATATTCCTTCAGATAAGAAGACAGGCATGCCTGCTGTCCAAGAAAATCACGGCTCATCCAGCATGACGCAGAAGTGCCGCCCCAGTTGCATCCAATTATACCGACTGTAACACCCAGCTTTTCTGATAATTTGCTGGCAAAATGGTAGCCAACGGCAGACCACCTGCTGCACTTTCCAGATGTAAACTTATCCCAGGAACTTCCAGACTCAGCCTGGTATAATTCTTCACCCTTCCATGCAACTTTTGGAGTATAATAGAACCTGACATTACATCCTGTGCCATTATCTGATGCACCCTGTACTATGCTGCTGCCATCCCGGCAGTCCTTCAGTTCCAGTTCCATATTTGACTGGCCGCCTGCAAGCCATACCTCCCCAATCATAATATCATCAAAATTAATAACATCGCTGCCATTTGTAACAGACATGCTATAAGGACCACCTGCTTTAAAAGGCGGCAGGGATAAACTCCATCTGCCATCATGAACATTTGTTTCTACAGTACATCCATTTAATGAAACAGTAACTGAAACACTGTCAGACTCTCCCCATACTGCAATATTCTTACTTCTCTGCAATACCATGCTGCTGCTAAAAACTGCTGGCATTTTAAGCATATGTAAATCCCTCCTCAAATCCCATAATTACAGGAAAGTTCCAAAACACATGTGTTTACATAAACAATTTCCTGCCTGGTACTATTGATTGTACACATAGTGCAGGTAAACTGCAAGGCTTTATTTAGGATAATTTACAGTTATCCTGTGTTGTTTTTGTAAATTGGCGTACGCAAGGTTTCCATGTTCCACTAAATTATTCCATTCCAGGGCACGCTTCCGCTACGACAGCCCGCGCAGCAGCACATAAAGCCCATATATCCCAAAGGAAACTTACGTTTCCTCTGGGACATATGGACTTAAATGCTGGCGGGGCTGAAGTGCCCCTGTCATGGAATAATATTAGATGGAATACTGGAAACTTGCTGTTCTCTGGCAGAATTACAAAAAAACATTTCGCTGTTATAACTGAAAATTATGTTGAGGGGAAGTTGATTTAGAAGGGTGAAAAGCAATGAGAACCTTTTTATACTGCCAACATGGCTGTGAATTAAAAATTTCCATTTATAATAAATAAACCGCAAAATCATCTCCACAACACAATTTACAGTTATCATTTTATGTTTTATTGTAAACCGCTGGAAACAGGTTTTGCGTGCCATATGCCAGCAATATTCCATAAAAGGCGCACTTTAACCCAGGCAGCGCAATGTCATTTAGTTAAGAATTCAGATGGAAATTGTTTATAAATTATCAAAGTGTAGATTGCTGGCAAATTCCAAATGTGCTTCCATGAAAAAGCTGTACGAAGCCGCTGATGCTTAAGCCCTGTATTTTAGAGCTTTATGCACCATTGCGTGCGAGCACTCGCCAAACCAGCGGAAGCATGCTTTGTTCATGGAAGGCACTTTGGATTTGCCAGCTCATCCCATCATTATTAAATTCCAGCATCTCCCTTAACTAAATGAGATTGTATTGTGCCCTTTTATGGAATATTCTGGCTCTGGCACACAAACCGTCCATCTTTACACAAACACAGGATAACCATAAATTATCCCATAATTATATTGACAAATGTGTTTTTATGTATTATTGTATTAATCAGATAGTACAAATATTTATAGGATAAGGAGTGGTATTTATGGTATTAGTTAATACTGATTATATTTCAGGCAAGGAACTTGAAATGCTGGGGCTTGTCAAAGGCAGCACTATACAGAGCAAACATATTGGAAAGGATATATCACAGGGTTTTAAAACACTTGTTGGTGGTGAATTAAAAGCATACAATGACATGATGAACGAAGCAAGGGAACTTGCAACTAACCGCATGGTACAGGAAGCAGAACACCTTGGCGCTGATGCCATAGTTAATGTAAGGTATGCCAGTTCCGCAATAATGCAGGGAGCAGCAGAAGTTATTGTATATGGCACAGCCGTACGCTTCAGGTAACTATACATATTTAAAAATATCATAAATAAGGTTAAAAGTTTGCTATAAACGGATTGTATAGCAAACTTTTTTGTGTTAAACTAAATCTGGTATTTTATAATTGTACTCACAAGGAGGAAAACAGATATGTATCATTGCCATATTCGTTTTTATCTGACAGGCGGACAGCATGGTATATTTGATATTATAAAAAAGATGTCCCCGCTTGAACATTTTACACATGAATTTTATGAAAGTGGAACACCTGAAACCCCGCTGGCTGTTTCAGCAGACGTAATATTTGCAGACCTTACAGGCAAAGATGCCAGGACAGCTCTGCAATTCCTAGTTTCTGCCAAAAGAAAGGATGCCAGACTTATTCTCCTTGCAGATAAAGACCAGATTGCATCTCTGTCAGACAGTTTTAATAAAATTGACGATATATGGGTACTGCCTCTGTCAGACAGTGAATTAAGCTTCCGTTTCCTTAAATGGCAGCAGGCGTATAAAAGGGACAAAGACCACTGGCAGGATAGCCAGTATTTAGAGGCGGCTATTAACAGTGTGCCAAATCTTGTATGGTATAAGGATAAGAACGGCATACACCATAAGGTAAATGACAGCTTCTGCAAAACAGTAAATAAGACAAAACAACAGGTAGAAGGACAGAGACATGCATATATCTGGGATGTTGAACAGGATGACCCAGCCTGCATAGAATCTGAACATGAAGTAATGAGCACAAGAAAAACCTGTATATCTGAAGAAACAGTTAAAACAGGTGATGGCACAAAGCTTCTTACTACATATAAATCTCCATTATATGATATTGATGGCAGTGTAATGGGAACTGTTGGCGTAGCTATTGATATAACACAGGAACGCGCATATGAACAGGAATTAATAAAAAAGAACCTTACCCTGGAAACAATTTTTACCTCTCTTGACTGTGGCATTATGACACACTCTCTTGATGGTAAACATATAATCAGCATAAACAGGGCAGCTCTTAATATACTTGGTTACAGCTCTAAAAAAGAGTTAATGGAAAAAGGGTTTGATTTAGTTGCACCTTCTGTTGTAGAAGAAGACAGGCCAAAGCTAAGGGAAGCTATTAAGAAACTGGATAAACCAGATGATACTGTTAATGTTGAATACCGCATACAGCATGATAATGGGCAGATATTACATATAATGGGCAATATTAAGCTGCTGGAAGAAGACGGGACACTGTTCTACCAGCGTTTCCTTCTGGACTGCACTGACCAGAAATTAAAAGAAAAAAGGGAACGCATGGAAAGTGAACGCCGCCAGATGGAACTTGTACATGCATTAAGTGTAGATTTCCAGCTTGTATGTTTCTTTGACCTTAATACTGGCATGGGAAACCTTCTGCAGCTTACTGATAACAGCCGTTATAAGTTTGACTATATTTTTAACAATGAAATTTCACTTGATGCATTTATGGAACTCTTTATTAATAGAACAGTCTATGAAAGCGACAAGGAAATGCTGCGTAATGCTTCTTCTATTGCTTATATTAAAAATGAACTTACAGAAAAGAAACTTTACTACATTAATTTCAGGATTTCCAGGGATAAAAACATTGAATATTTCCAGATGAAAGTTGTAAGGGCAGGCAACTGGGCAGAAAACAAGGGAATTGTCCTTGGATTTTGCAGTGTAGATGAAGAAACCCGCAAGGAGATGGAACAGAAAAATCTTCTAAAGGATGCATTGCACCAGGCAAAGAGGGCAAGCAGGGCAAAAAGTGTATTCCTCTCCAATATGTCACATGATATACGCACACCTATGAATGCAATAGTAGGATTTACGAACCTGGCTGTTACGCATATTGACAACAAAGAACAGGTGGAAGAATACCTTGGTAAAATTATGACATCAGGCAACCATCTTTTAAGCCTTATTAATGATGTGCTTGATATGAGCCGTATAGAAAGCGGCAAAATACACCTTGAGGAAAAACCATGCAGCCTTCCGGATATTTTACATGGGCTGCACAATATTATACAGGCAGATGTACATGCAAAGCAACTTGAACTGTATATAGATACTATAGATGTATTTGATGAAGATATTTACTGCGATAAGCTAAGGCTTAACCAGGTACTTTTAAACCTTTTAAGCAATTCCATTAAATATACAGCTGCTGGCGGTTCTGTAAGTATGAGGATTACTGAAAAACCTGGTGCACCATCTGGTTATGCAAATTTTGAATTTATTATTAAAGATAGCGGAATTGGAATGAGCGAAGAATTTGTATCACATATATTTGAACCATTTGAACGGGAACAGAATACAACTACAAGTGGTATACAGGGAACCGGGCTTGGAATGGCTATTACCAAAAATATTGTTGATATGATGAATGGTGCAATTGAAGTAAAAAGCGAACAAGGAATAGGAACAGAATTTATTGTTTCATTTACATTCCGTTTATTTGCAGAGGAAAAGAAACCAAAAGATATTAAAGAACTGAAAGGCTGCCGGGCACTTGTAGTAGATGACGATTTTAATACATGTGACAGTGTATCATATATGCTTGGCCAGATTGGAATGAGCGCGGAATGGACATTATCAGGCAAAGAGGCTGTGCTGCGTACACACCAGGCAGTTATGCGTGGCAATGACTACCGTGTGTATATTGTTGACTGGCTTCTGCCTGATATGAATGGTGTTGAAGTTGCCAGGAGGATTAAAAAAGAAACAGGCGGCAATGTACCAATTATTGTACTGACTGCTTATGACTGGTCTGATATAGAAGCTGAAGCAAAAGAAGCCGGAGTAACTGCATTTTGCAGCAAACCGCTGTTTTTATCGGAACTAAGCAGCTGCCTTAAGTCCATTATTAATAAAGATAAAAATGAAACTAAAGAAGACAACAGTGGTAATAAACACCATACAGGACGTATCCTGCTTGCAGAAGATGTTGACTTAAACCAGGAAATTGCCTGCACCCTTTTAAATGAATCAGGTTTTTCTACAGAAGTTGCCGATAATGGCAAAATCGCACTTGAAATGGTCAGCAAATCTGAACCTGGATATTACCAGGTAGTGCTTATGGATATACAGATGCCTGTAATGAACGGCTATGAAGCTACAAAAGCAATAAGAAAGCTTGAAAATAAAGAACTTGCTTCTATACCAATTATAGCAATGACTGCCAATGCATTTGAAGAAGATAAGCAGGAAGCTTTAAGAAGCGGCATGAACGGGCATATACCAAAACCTATTGATATTGATAACTTATTTAGTACACTGGATAGAATATTAAAATAACTATATAAATATAAAATGCCCCTTGAAATTACAAGGGGTATTTTACTTTCTTTAGGGAGTGTAAAATAAAGTGTGCTACACTCAAAGAAAGGATGATGAAAAAAATGGGTACAGCAGTTATGGCACGAAAAAACAAACAGAATACAGGATTGATTCTGGCATACAAAACCGGCAATTTTGAAACTGCCGGTAAGGAAAATTTTAAAAACTTACACATTTAACTTGACAAACCCTGTTTATTTTACATTACCCTTCCAATTTTTAATGGCTGGCGGTAATATGCACTTGAAATCTTAATTCCATCCCTTGAATTGCTTGCATGTATAATCTGTCCGCCGCCTATATACAATGCAACATGGTTTACTGTAGAACCAGTCCCATAGAAGAACAAATCCCCAACCTGCACTTCAGAACTGCTTACACTCTTTGTTGCTGCTGCCTGTGCTCTTGATGTACGTGGAAGGTAATATCCAAAGTGCTCATATATACGCATTACAAAGCCTGAACAGTCTGCCCCGTTTGTAAGGCTTGTTCCGCCCCATACATATTTGTTTCCAAGGAACTGCATTGCATAATCAACTATAGAAGATGATGCCTGGGAACTTCCGCTTCCTGATGAACCAGAAGAACTGCCTGCTGACGGCTGCTGTATTGTAACTGCCCTGTTAAGGTTATAAGAGAAGTCTATAAAATCCTTGCTTACAAACATCCTCTCTTCATCAATTTTAAGCATTACCCAGTTGCTGGCGTCTTTATACATTCTTTCTAAATCAATGCCACGTAAATCCTTTTTAGAACAATACTTTGCAATATATCTTTTAAGCCATTCTTCTGTTAAATTCTCTTCTGCAACCCTGTAGTCTTCATCAGCAGAAATCTGGTCATAGATGCTTGACTGTATAGATGGCAGTGTACGTACATTTAAAGTTTCTGTAGATACTGTTGCCCTTAATGTGGCTACCCGCCTTGCCCTCTCCTCTGCCTTTTTATCAGTAATAAGGTATTCTGCCTTAACCCAGCCGTTTACCTTGCCAGACACAATCTTTGCCCAGCCTTTTCTTATCTTATAAACATTACATCCAGAATTCCTTGTCATCTTGCCAACTATTTTTGAATTTTCATCTGGCGCTTTACGTACATTAAGGTAATTATGTACATTGGCAACACCTAGCCTGTCATAGACCAGGTTAAGCTTAAATTCTTCTTCTGTTTCTGTATTATTTGGTGATGAGTTTGCCTTTATAGTAGTTTTTTTCCTGCCAGTTGCTGCAGTACTGCCTTGTTCCTGTGTGTTCCCAGTTTCTTCTGTTTCCCTGTCCCTACGCTCCTCTTCCACAATATCTGCAATACGTGCATTACAGTATTTTTCAAGTGAAAGCGTAAAGCCCGCAAGAGGTTTTTCCTCAGTTAAAACTGCCCCTTTTCCTGAAACGGGTATAGCCACACATGATATGGCAGCCGCACCTGCAGCAAGAAATTTTACAATATCTTTTCTCATCTTATCCTCCGATAAATATACAGCAAGGCTATTGCAGGCTGTATGTTAGTAAAATGTCTAAATCATTACAAAATTGTTACAAATATGTTTTAAATTATAACAATTAGTACCTGCTTTGTCAATAACCCATAATTTCCAGTCCACGGTAGACGCAAGCTTTCTATATTTTTTCCAAATATTTGTATTATCATTTGCT
>CAJUPJ010000047.1 GCA_910588655.1 uncultured Lachnospiraceae bacterium
TTGAAAGGAGAAAATGTCATGGGAATTAAAACATTTAACCCATATACACCTTCCAGAAGACACATGACAGTTGTTGACAGGTCTGGCATTACAGCAGATAAGCCAGAAAAGTCGCTTACAGTGTCATTAAAGAAGAAAGCCGGCCGTAATAACCAGGGTAAAATTACTGTAAGGCATCATGGCGGCGGTTCAAGAAGAAAATATAGAATAATTGATTTTAAGAGAAATAAAGACAATATTCCTGCAACAGTAAAAACTATTGAATATGACCCTAACAGGACAGCAAATATTGCTTTAATTGCTTATGCTGATGGACAGAAAGCATATATCCTTGCTCCAGAAGGGATTAAAGCAGGGCAGAAGATTATGAACGGCCCTGCTGCTGAAATTGAAGTTGGAAACTGCCTTCCTCTTGAAAATATACCTGTTGGTACACAGGTACACAATATTGAGCTCCAGCCTGGCAAGGGCGGCCAGCTTGTACGTGCTGCAGGCAATGGCGCACAGCTTATGGCTAAAGAAGGAAAGTATGCAACATTAAGGCTTCCTTCAGGCGAAATGAGAATGGTTCCTATACAGTGCCGTGCAACAATTGGTGTAATTGGCAATGGGGAACATGCACTTGTAAATATTGGTAAGGCTGGACGTAAGCGCCATATGGGTATCAGGCCTACAGTCCGTGGTTCTGTTATGAACCCTAACGACCATCCGCATGGTGGTGGTGAAGGTAAGACAAGTGTAGGACGTCCAAACCCATGTACTCCTTGGGGTAAGCCTGCTCTTGGCTTAAAGACACGTAAGAAGAACAAACAGTCAAATAAGATGATAATAAGAAGAAGGGATGGCAAAGCTTTAGCTAAATAAAAACCTAAGTTTTGCTGACAGAGTTTTAGTAAGCTGGTGATATAAATATACCAGCAGAATGGAGGATATAATGTCACGTTCATTAAAGAAAGGGCCTTTTGCTGATGCCAGCCTTCTTAAAAAGGTTGATGCACAGGTTGCGTCAGGCGATAAGCAGGTTATTAAAACATGGTCACGCCGTTCTACTATTTTCCCATCATTTGTCGGACTTACATTTGCAGTGCATGATGGCAGAAAACATGTGCCTGTATATGTGACAGAGGATATGGTTGGACATAAGCTCGGTGAGTTTGTTGCTACAAGAACTTACAGGGGCCATGGCAAAGACGAGAAGAAACGTTAGATTTTGTTATAATATATAAACATTAAAAAGTTAAATGAATTTTGATATAAACCAGGCTGTGAGTGGCGGCTGCCACCATAGCTGTTATGTCTGGAAACTTGAAAGGAGGCTTCACCGATGGCAAAGGGACACAGGTCACAGATAAAGAGAGAGAGAAACCAGAACCAGAGAGACACCAGACCTTCTGCAAAATTATCTTATGCAAGGGTTTCAGTCCAGAAGGCGTGTTTTGTACTGGATGCCATAAGAGGCAAAGATGTAGAAACAGCAATTGGTATATTGACATACAGTCCAAGAAATGCTTCACGCATCATATTAAAATTATTACAGTCTGCAATTGCAAATGCTGAGAACAATAATGGTATGAGTCCAAGTGATTTATATATAGAAGAATGTTTTGCAAATAAAGGGCCGACAATGAAGAGAATAAAGCCAAGAGCCCAGGGCAGGGCATATCGTATCGAGAAGAGAATGAGCCACATAACAATAATTCTTAATGAACGTTAATTATTTTATGGGTTTATGAAAGGAGATTAAAATGGGACAGAAAGTTAATCCTCATGGTTTAAGGGTCGGCGTTATAAGCGGCTGGGATTCCAACTGGTACGCAGAAGAAGACTTTGCAGATTTTCTTGTAGAAGATTATAAGATAAGAGAATTTGTAAAAAAGAAATTATACAGCGCAGGCATTTCAAAAATAGAAATAGAAAGACCAGCAGATAAGGTACGTGTTATAATCCACACAGCAAAGCCTGGCTTTGTAATCGGAAAAGGCGGAGCTGAAATAGAGAAATTAAAGAAAGAAATTATTAAAGTAATTGGAAGAAAAGTAGTTCTTGACATTAAGATTATGGATATTAAAAATCCAGATAAACATGCACAGCTTGTCGCTGAAAATATTGCACAGCAGTTAGAGAACCGTATTTCATTCAGGCGTGCAATGAAATCAGCAATGGGCAGGACATTAAAGACAGGTGCAAAGGGTATTAAAGCAAGCTGTTCAGGACGCCTTGGCGGTGCTGATATGGCACGTACAGAGTTTTACAGTGAAGGGACTATTCCTCTCCAGACACTCCGTGCTGATATTGACTATGGTTTTGCAGAGGCTGACACAACTTATGGTAAAGTCGGCGTAAAAGTCTGGATTTACAATGGTGAGGTACTTCCAACAAAAAACAATGCCAATAAGGAAGGGAGCGATAAATAATGTTAATGCCTAAAAGAGTTAAACACCGCAAGCAGTTCAGGGGCCGCATGACAGGAAAAGCGCTCAGAGGAAATAAAATCACAAATGGTGAGTATGGTATTGTGGCATTAGAGCCTGCATGGATTAAATCAAACCAGATTGAGGCTGCCCGTGTTGCTATGACACGTTATATCAAGCGTGGTGGTAAAGTCTGGATTAAAATATTCCCAGATAAGCCAGTAACAAAGACACCTGCTGAAACCCGAATGGGTAAAGGTAAAGGTGCACTTGAATACTGGGTGGCTGTTGTTAAGCCAGGCCGTGTAATGTTTGAAATTTCTGGTGTATCAGAAGAAATAGCAAGAGAAGCTTTACGTCTTGCAACACATAAATTGCCTATAAAGTGCAAGGTTGTATCCAAGGCGGATTTAGAAGGAGGTGCGGGCTGTGAAGAGTAAGCAGTTTATGGAAGAATTAAGGAATAAATCCGTAGAAGAGTTAAACGCTGATTTAGTAGCTGCCAAGAAAGAGCTCTTTAATCTCAGGTTCCAGAACGCAACTAACCAGTTAGAGAATACAAGCAGGATTAAAGAAGTAAAGAGAAATATTGCAAGAATTAAGACAGTGCTCACAGCACAGCAGCAGTAATGCCTATAGTAATATAGCAGGTATTGGAAGGAGGACACGTAAGTGGAGAGAAATCTTAGGAAAACACGTGTAGGTAAAGTAGTCAGTGATAAGATGGACAAGACAATAGTTGTTGCAATCGTTGATAATGTAAAGCATCCGCTTTATAATAAAATCGTTAAGAGAACTTATAAATTAAAAGCCCATGATGAAGAGAATACTTGCAAAATTGGTGACAGGGTAAGAGTCATGGAAACAAGGCCATTATCTAAGGATAAAAGATGGAGGCTTGTAGAAGTAGTTGAAAGGGCAAAATAATTTTGCAGAATATGGAGGTTAGACATGGTACAGCAGGAATCAAGACTTAAAGTAGCTGATAATACAGGTGCTAAAGAACTTCTTTGTATCAGGGTTATGGGCGGTTCAACAAGGAGATATGCCGGTGTTGGTGATATTATTGTTGCTTCTGTCAAAGATGCAACACCAGGCGGTGTTGTAAAAAAAGGTGATGTAGTTAAAGCAGTGGTAGTACGTACAGTAAAAAGTGTACGCCGCCCTGATGGTTCTTATATCAGGTTTGATGAGAATGCAGCAGTAATTATACGTGATGACAAGACACCAAGAGGAACACGTATTTTTGGGCCTGTAGCAAGGGAGTTAAGGGAAAAACAGTTTATGAAAATCGTTTCATTAGCACCAGAAGTATTATAAGGAGGTGTCATTGTGGCAACTAGTAAAATTAAAAAGGGCGATACAGTTAAAGTTATCGTTGGTAAAGATAAAGGCAGAGAGGGCAAGGTAACAGCCGTTAAAAATGGCAAAGTAATTATTGAAGGGATTAACCAGGTTACAAAGCATACAAAGCCAAACCAGGCAAATCCGCAGGGTGGCCTTGTAAAGCAGTCTGCTCCTATTGATATGTCAAATGTTATGTATGTCAGCAAAGGAAAAGCTTCACGTGTAGGCTTTAAATTCCAGGATGGCAAAAAAGTCCGTTATGCAAAAGCAACTGGTGAAGTAATTGATTAATCTCAGAAAGGAGGCTGTTAGCGTTGACTCGTTTAAAAGAAACTTATCAGAAAGAAATCATTGATGGCATGGTTAAAAAGTTTGGTTATAAAAACGTTATGCAAGTGCCAAAGATTGAAAAGATAGTTATAAATATGGGTATCGGTGAAGCAAAAGAAAATTCAAAAGTGCTTGATGCTGCCATGAATGACCTTGCAATTATTGCAGGACAGAAGCCTGTTACAACAAAGGCTAAGAATTCAATAGCAAACTTCAAAATCAGGGAAGGTATGCCAATAGGATGTAAGGTTACTTTAAGAGGTGAAAGGATGTATGAATTCCTTGACCGTCTTGTGAACCTTGCATTGCCACGTGTACGTGATTTCAGGGGTGTAAACCCAAATGCATTTGATGGCAGGGGCAATTATGCACTTGGTATTAAAGAGCAGCTTATTTTCCCAGAAATAGAATATGATAAAGTAGATAAAGTCAGGGGTATGGATATTATAATTGTTACTACAGCTGCAACTGATGAAGAAGCTCGTGAATTATTGGCACAGTTCGGTATGCCGTTCAAAAAATAAGGAGGGAAATTTCATGGCTAAGACTTCTATGAAGGTTAAGCAGCAGCGCAAGGCTAAATTCTCTACAAGGGAATACAGCCGCTGCAGGATTTGTGGCAGGCCACATGCTTATTTGAGAAAATACGGAATTTGCAGAATCTGCTTTCGTGAGTTAGCTTATAAAGGACAGATTCCAGGCGTGAAAAAAGCAAGCTGGTAAGGAGGTAAAACTAAGATGATGACGAGCGATCCTATTGCAGATATGCTTACAAGAATCCGTAATGCAAATACTGCAAAGCATGATACAGTAGATGTACCTGCTTCAAAGATGAAAATTTCTATAGCAGAAATTCTCTTAAAGGAAGGTTACATTAAGAAGTTTGATATGGTTGATGTAGACGGCATCAAAATGATTCATATTACATTAAAATATGGCGCAGACAAGAATGATAAGATTATTTCTGGTTTAAAGAGAATTTCAAAACCAGGCCTGCGTATATATGCCGGCAAGGAAGAGCTTCCTAAAGTCCTTGGCGGGCTTGGTATTGCCATTATTTCTACAAATAAGGGTGTTATGACTGACAAGGAAGCAAGGAAAGCAAATGTTGGCGGCGAAGTTCTTGCATTTATCTGGTAAAAGCAGGAATTTGCTTTAAATATAAACCTAAGAATATGGAGGTGTACGGCATGTCACGTATTGGAAGAATGCCTATCGCTATACCGGCAGGTGTAACTGTCGATATTGCAGAAAATAATAAAGTGACTGTAAAAGGGCCAAAGGGTACTCTTGAGAGAGTATTACCAGCAGAGATGGAGATTAAGAAAGAAGGGGAAGAAATCCTTGTTTCAAGGCCAAATGACCTTAAGAAGATGAAATCACTGCACGGTCTTACAAGAACCCTTGTATTTAACATGGTTACAGGAGTAACAGAGGGTTATACAAAAGAACTTGAAGTTAATGGTGTTGGTTACAGGGCGCAGAAGCAGGGCAAGAAGTTAATCCTTTCTCTTGGATATTCACATCCTGTAGAGATGGAAGACCCGGAAGGCCTTGAAGTAGTAGTTGAAGGACAGAACAAGATTATTGTTAAAGGTATAGATAAGGAAAAAGTCGGACAGTACGCTGCCGAAATCAGGGAAAAGAGAGCTCCAGAGCCTTATAAGGGCAAAGGTATTAAATACGCTGATGAGGTTATCAGGCGTAAAGTTGGTAAGACAGGTAAAAAATAAGTAAAGGAGTGAAAATGCGATGATTAAAAAGCAGTCAAGAAGTGAAGTCCGTGCAAAGAAACATCTTAAAGTCCGCAAGCGCATTTCAGGTACACCAGAAAGACCACGCATGGCAGTATTCAGAAGCAATAACCATATGTATGTACAGGTTATAGATGATGTTGCAGGCAATACTTTAGTTTCTGCTTCAACTCTCCAGGGTGAAGTTAAAGAGGGATTAGAGAAGACAAATAATATTGATGCTGCTGCAAAACTTGGCAGTGTAATTGCTAAAAAGGCAATTGACAAGGGTATTAAAACTGTTGTATTTGACAGGGGCGGTTATATATATCATGGCAAGGTAAAGGCTTTAGCTGAAGCAGCAAGAGAAGCTGGCTTAGAATTCTAATAGATTTAGGAGGAAAACTCATGAAACGTACAATTATTGATGCCAGCCAGTTAGAGCTGGAAGATAATGTAGTAACGATTAAGCGTGTAACCAAAGTAGTTAAGGGTGGACGTAATATGAGATTTACTGCATTAGTAGTAGTTGGCGATAAGAACGGCCATGTTGGTGTTGGTCTTGGCAAAGCTGCTGAAATACCAGAAGCTATCCGTAAAGGCAAAGAAGACGCAACAAAGAAGCTTGTTGAAGTTCCTATCGACCCGAATGGCAGCGTGCCACATGACTTTATTGGCAAGTTTGGCAGTGCTTCCGTTCTTATTAAAAAAGCTCCAGAAGGTACAGGAATTATTGCTGGCGGTCCGGCACGTGCCGTACTCGAGCTTGCAGGTTACAAGAACATCCGTACAAAATCTCTTGGTTCTAATAACAAGCAGAATGTTGTACTTGCTGCAATTAACGGTCTTGACAACCTTAAAAGGCCAGAGGATGTAGCAAGGGCAAGAGGGATATCACTTGAAGAGCTTTTAAGCTAATTATTCCGCTTAAATGATTGGAGGCTAATATGGCAGGGAAGTTAAAGATTACATTAGTTAAATCTACAATTGGTGCTATTCCAAAACACCGTGCAACTGTTGAAGCATTAGGTTTAAGGAAGCTTAACAAAACAGTTGAGCTGCCTGACAATGATGCTGTAAGGGGCATGATATGGCATGTAAGGCATCTTTTAAAGGTTGAAGAAATATAATTAAGGCAGTTTTTCTGCCTTACAAGGCGAGGGCATAATCCTGTGCCCGTATAGTGAGGAACGGCTGGCATATATGCCAGTCCGTATTACAGGAGGTTAAAAATGAATTTATCAAATTTAAAACCAGCAAAAGGTTCTAAACAGAGCAATAATTTCAGAAGAGGCCGTGGACATGGTTCAGGCAACGGAAAGACAGCAGGTAAGGGACATAAAGGACAGAAGGCACGTTCAGGTGCACCACGTCCAGGGTTTGAAGGTGGTCAGATGCCACTTTACAGGCGTATTCCAAAGAGAGGTTTTACAAACCGCAATTCTAAGGATATCGTGGCAATAAATGTTGACAGGTTAGAGAAATTTAATGATGGAGATGTAGTTACTATTGAAGCATTACGCGAAAAAGGCATAATTAGTAATCCAAAAGATGGAGTTAAGGTGCTCGGAAATGGGGAATTAACTAAGAAGCTTACAGTTCAGGTTAATGCATTCAGTAAGAGTGCTATCCAGAAGATTGAGGCTCTTGGTGGAAAAGCTGAGGTGATTTAAGGATGTTCCAGACAGTCCAGAATGCGTTTAAAATCAAAGAGCTCAGGAATAAGATTTTTTATACCTTAGTTGCTTTGGTTATTGTACGTATAGGATGCCAGCTCCCGGTTCCGGGTGTGGACGCATCGTATATTTCAAACTGGTTTGACAGCCAGAATTCACTTGACTTCTTCAACCAGCTTACAGGTGGTTCTTTCTCATCAATGTCTATATTTGCATTGAACATTACACCATATATTACAGCATCTATTATTATACAGCTTCTTACTATTGCCATTCCAAGGCTTGAAGAGCTGCATAAAGATGGTGAAGAGGGAAGAAAAAAACTTGCAGAATATACAAGATACCTTACAATCGGGCTTTCAGTAATGGAAAGTGCTGCAATGGCTGTAGGGTTTGGCAGAAGCGGTTATCTGACAGAAGGTGTAACATTTACATCTGTATCAGTAATAATTGTTTCATTAACAGCAGGTTCAGCATATCTTATGTGGCTTGGTGAACAGATTACAGAAAGAGGGGTAGGAAATGGTATTTCCATAATCCTTCTTTACAATATTGTATCAAGAGTACCAGAAGATATGGCAAACCTCTATGAGAAGTTTGTGTCAGGTGCTAACACTGTAACGAATGGGCTGCTTGGCGCAGTTATTATAATAGCTGTATTAGTTGGAATGGTTGTATTTATCGTAATACTTTCCGATGGTGAGAGAAGGATAAGCGTACAGTATTCCAAGAAAACACAGGGCAGGAAGCTTGTAGGCGGACAGACATCACATATTCCGCTTAAGGTAAATACTGCTGGTGTTATTCCTGTAATCTTTGCAGGTTCACTGTTCTCAATGCCGATAGTAATAGCAAACTTTGCAGGCGTGCAGCCAGCATCGGGCGAAGGGGCTTCATTAGGACAGAAGATACTGAAAGTGCTTAACCAGAATGCATGGTGCAACTTTGAAAGTTTCGGCGAATTCAAATATACACTGGGACTTGTTATATATATTGCATTATTGATTTTCTTTGCTTACTTCTACACATCAATAACATTCAATCCTCAGGAGATTGCAATTAATATGAAGAAGCAGGGTGGGTTTATACCTGGTATAAGACCAGGAAAGCCAACAACAGATTATCTTACAAAAGTATTAAACAGTATTATTTTAATAGGCGCTATTGGATTATCAATTGTAGCAGTTGTACCTATATTTTTCTCAGGTGCATTTGGTGCAGATGTATCATTTGGTGGTACATCACTTATAATTATAGTAGGTGTTGTACTTGAAACATTAAAGCAGATTGAATCACAGATGCTTGTGCGCCATTACAGGGGATTTATAAGTGAATAAAATAAAAAGGGCAGAACGGTGTTTTGCCCTTTTGTTGTGTTATTTCCAGTGTTCCACTAAATTATTCCATTCCAGGGCACGCTTGCTACGATACAATGTCATTTAGTTAAGGGGAATTGTTTAGAAATTACATTACTGGGTGTGCTGGCAAATCCAAAGTGCCTTCCATGAAAAAAGCACGCTTCCGCTTGGACATCGCACGCAATGGATGCATAAAGCCCTGTATTAAAATGTTCCTACGGAACATTTTAATACAGGGCTTTATGCACCAGCGGCTCTGACAGCTTTTTCATGGAAGCACATTTGGAATTTGCCAGCTAGCTTACATTTTGGGAATTTATAGAAATATCTTTACACAAACTCTTAACTAAATGACATTTGGCGGGGCTGAAGTGCCCCTGTAATGGAATAATATTAGATGGAACACATAAAACCTGCTGTACCCTGGCAAAATTCCAAAAAACATAACATAAAATAAATATTATAACTGGAAATTACATTGTGTAGCAGGTTATTCAGACATACGGAAGGTTACAGCTACTTTATTATTTTGTATAAGTACCAGAATAGTAATCCTCACACCATAATTCTTAATTACTTTACTACTCTGTATAATCGCCACAATAACTAAATCTCTTACTACTCTGTGTAAATTACCAGCAGAATAATTTCTCCCACCATAGTTTTTGGTTATTTTATATTTTAATTGTAGATTTATGATGACAGGTTTTGCGTGCCAGATGCCAGTAATTATTCCGTAAAAAGGGGCACTTTAACCCATGCAGTGCAATGTTATTTACTTAAGATTTAGGAGGAAAATATTTTTATAAATTACCAAAGTGTAGATTGCTGGTAAATTCCAAATGTGCTTCCAATGAACAGATGTACGAAGCCGCTGGTGCTTAAGCCCTGTCTTTTAGGGCTTTATGCATCCATTGCGTGCGCCGTCCAAGCGGAAGCGTGCTGTTCATGGAAGGCACTTTGGATTTGCCAGCGCATCCAATACATATAATTTCTAAAAATCTTTTCTTAACCAAATGATATTGCACCATAGCTAAAATGTGCCCCTGTACGGAATATTCTGGCACTGGCACGCAAAACCGGCCGTTTCAAAATACAAAAACACAATCTTGTTATTTTTTGTAAAAAATGTTATTATGAACTTAGTTGTAAAACCAGATTGCTTTTGCTTTTATCAGCACTAAAGCGCAAATGGGGGTTCTTTATGAATAAGAAGAAAATATTAACGGCTAACCTGGAAATAGGCATGGTTACAGCCGAAGCAGTTTACAATTTTTCAAACCATCTTATTATATCATCTAATACCACTTTAACTCCTGATATAATTGATAAATTAAAATATTATTCTGTAAAATCTGTTAAAATTCTTGTACCAGCGGAAAATGAAGACGCTGCGTTGCCTGTTCTGAATGAGGATGTTAAAGACCTGACATATTTTGAGAAAATACAGGTTTCAGAGGAATTCAAGGTATTTGAAAGTGAATTTAATACATGTGTTAATGATTTTAAAGATGAACTTAATGACCTTGTTGCCAAAAATGCTGATGGCATTATTGAAAATATGCTAGGACATGTTGACCAGATATTTAGTAAGGCGCGCAATCCTCTGCACCTTCTGGATATGATGTTATGTATAAGAAATTATGATGATATTACATATGCACATTCAATGAATGTAGCGCTTATTTGTGATATAATAGGCAGATGGCTTAAGTTTTCTGATGATGATTTAATGGTGCTCGTTACAGCAGGGCTTCTCCATGATATAGGCAAAGTGAAAATTCCCCCAGAAATTATAAAAAAACCAGGCAGGCTTACAAACGAGGAATTTGCAATGATACAGAAACATCCTGGATATGGTTTTGATATTTTAAGGACTAAAAACCTTGACAGCAGAATTGCAAATGCTGCTTTGCAACACCACGAAAGATATAATGGCAGAGGTTATCCTGATAAGCTTACAGGTGCTGAAACGGATTTTTTTGCTTCTATAGTAGCTATTGCTGATGTATATGATGCAATGACATCTAACAGGTCATACAGGAAAGGCATATGTCCTTTCGATGTACTGGAACAGATGGAGCGCGAAAAAGACAGTTATGAACCAGAAGTCCTTCATAAGTTTATTAATAATACTGCTGAGTCTTATGTTAATAATGAAGTAATGTTATCTAATGGTGAACGTGGCAGGGTTATACTTCTTAATAAAAATTTCTTTTCAAGACCTCTTGTGGTTGCAGGTAATAATACATATGACCTTTCAAAAATGCATGGATTGTATATAGAAAATATTATATAATGTTTAAAACACCATACTGCATTAACTGGTTTTTATGCAGTATGGTGTTTTATGCTTTTGGAAGATATATATAGACCACATATCCCCATCTTAATATAATTCCTGTTATTATAAATGCTGCCTGAAGGACAATATCAGTCCATTTCTTTTTAAATTTTTGTCTGCCAGTCTTATAATCTTCCTCTATTAAGTCAATCTGGGCAGATGCTCTTTTAATAATAAAAAAATATATAGCAGTAATAAAAAACCATAAGAGAAACATGCCAAAGCCTAAAAGCTGGAACAGCCCGTCATTTTCTGGTGTATAATATTCTGCTTTTCCTTTTGCATTGACCAGCCTGGAAAATGCATAATAAAGATAGTCAAGGGAAATATATCCCCACAAGAGGCTGATAACAGAAAATATAAGCCTTTTCCACCAGTGCATTACATTCCCCCTGTCTTACGATTGTTATGCATTAACATAAATTTTATGCAAATGTATCAAAATTCATGCCAAGAAGGACTGTCCCTTCTGTTGCCATTCTTTCACGTTCATATATATTGCTGGTGTCATATTCAGCCTTGCCAGAAGACATATATTCATTTTTAATGGCGTCAATCTGTTTTGTTCCCTGTGCCTGGACTGGCGCTGCCCCGTTTTCTTTCTGGTATATTACCGCAGGACTCCTTTGTTCTTCATCCCTTTCAAGACCTGGAAGCTTTTTGACAGGTCTTACAGGATTAACAGGAACACCATTTACCTGGCTGTAGTTATTATTATTAAAAACATACAGGTTACTGGCTGCCCTGTTGCTTGAAATTCTTTGTATAATCATAACATAACCCCCGTTTCCGTTTTAAGATTGTAATTGCTTTTATTATACTTCTATTGGAAGATTATTTCAAGGATATTTTAAGCCCAAAAATATTTGACTTCACTTATGCTAATGCTTATAATTTAACAAGGAGGGTAAAAATGGTAAAGAAAATATGCATAATACTTCTGGCTGGACTTTTGGTTACAGGATGTACTGTAAATAATAAGAAAGATGTAACAACAGAAACCACTAAATTACAACAAACATTCCGTTATTTATCAAAGGATTATTTTTATACAGATTTTGAGGGAGAATCTGTGGTACAGACAGATGCAGAAATTGCAAATACTATCTGCCAGAGAAACTTAAATGGTGAATTAACAGATTCTTATTATATGGGGGAAGATTTTGGCGAAATTTTTTATATAGATGAAAACTGGCTGTATTATTCTGAATATGGAGAAGGTGATTCTGAATCTGTATACCGTGTCCCTTTTTCCCATAAGGATGGAAAAGAATATCCTGAATTTTCAAAGAAAGAATTTCTCTTTAGTGAGCCAGACGGACTGGCATATTCAGATTTCATGGAAAGTTCATTTTTACAAATTGTGGATAATACAATATATTATTATGCTATAGGAAAAGACCTTGCTACATATAACCTGGAAACAGGGGAACATAAATATTATCCAGTACCAGGCTGTATGTTTGCAGCAGGAACTCATTATGCGGTTGCAGAAGGAGAGAAGCAATGTGATATCCTGGTTAACCTGGAAACAGGCAAAAGCCAGGTAATGGAAACAGACGCACATCCCTGGCTGCGTCTTGACAAAGAATGTTATTTAATGTTTCCTTATACGCTGCCTAAGACAGGTACTATCCTTTTTGATTTGAATAGTGGTGAAACTATTGACATAATTTCACAGAAAGAAGCGGAACAGATTGCAAAAGAAATTGGAGTGCCATCGGGTAATGAATATGAATATATCAGATACATTGGATATTATAACCACCGTGTCTATGCAGAAACCAGTTATTCTGTTACGTTTACAGATAAAAAGGGCAGGGAGGTTACAATAGGGGATGCCGTCTGTGTCAGCCGCAATATGGATGAAGAGGAAAGCTGGACTATCGAAAGGGAAATTACAGAACATTCAAGAAAGAAAATCTTGGAAATTTATAAAAAAATAAAATCAGGAAATTATAAAATAAATGATACGTCAGCATATTATGATGAAGAACTTGTAATTGGCGAAGGAATTACTAATGGAATTTTTTATTTTAAAGGATATTATGAAAAAGATGGCAAGATGGCAATAGATATCTATGATTTGGATAAAAAAGAATTCCGCGTAATTGGCAGAAATTCACCAGAAACTTTTTATCCATATTATGATAACAGCCATAGAATGATGGACAGGTGCAAAGAATGGCAGAATATACGGTGTACAGCGCCAATTTTGGGCCAGGGTGAAGATTTATGGGAACAAGAACAAAAACTCAGCGGAAAATATTGGGAATATTAGGATATAGAAATGGTAAAAAGCAACCAGATAATGAAAGGGTGACAGAATATGAAAAAAATAATACTAAAAGCAAAGGATGGGTATAAATTAAACCTTCATGTCTTTGAAGCACCAGACAAGGATAATGTTAAGGGGTATGTGCAGATTATACATGGAATGGAAGAGCACCAGGGACGGTATGAGGCTTTTGCCAGGGTTTTAAATAATGCAGGTTATACAGTGGTTTCATCAGATATGAGGGGACATGGCAAGGGCGCGCCTGAACTGGGATTTTTTAATGAAAAAGACGGGTATAAGTATATTTTGTCAGACCAGAAAAGAATAACATGTTTTATCAGGAAAAGGTTTAAAACCAGCAAGGTAATAATATTTGCACATTCGATGGGGACTATTATTGCACGCAACCTTATGCAGAGCCAGTCATGGAATTATGAGAAGGTAGTTTTATCTGGATATCCATGCAGCCATAGCATAGCTTTAATGGATTTTGGAATAGCCCTTACAAGTATAATAAGCAAGGTAAAAGGTGCAAGGTATTTCTCAAAATTTGTACAAAATATCTCAACAGGAAGTTTTAACAAAGGCATGGAAAACCAGGAAACCGGCCTTGAGTGGATTAGTGAAGATAAAGAAAATATACAGGCATATATTAATGACCCATATTGCGGGCATGGGTTTAAAGTATCAGCTTATAATGATTTGTTCCGTTTAACTAAAAATATGGCAGAAACATGGAGATATAAAAATGTGAATAAGGAGCTTCCAGTGCTTGCATTAAGAGGGGATGGGGATGTCTGCACAGGCTATGGCAAAGGAAGCCATAAGAGCATAAATATTTTAAAATCAGCAGGTTTTAATAATATAAAGCAGATTGTTTATAAAGATATGAGACATGAAATTTTAAATGAGGCAGAAAAGGAAAAGGTGTACAGGGATGTTGTGGAGTTTCTTGGATAACTGCAGGAAAATGGCTGGAAAGAATAAGGAGGATATTTACAGAAACCAGGCTGTTATTGTTTTTCTTGCTTTAACCTGCTGTGCACTATGGGGCAGCGCATTTCCATGTGTGAAAATTGGCTATGAAATGCTGGATATAAATGACACTGGCAGCCAGATACTTTTTGCTGGCTGCCGTTTCTTTCTTGCAGGGATTTTTGCACTGGTTATTTCTGGAATAATGCAGAAGGGATTTATTAAAATAAAGGCATCCTCTGTTCCGTATATTGCAGGACAGGGTATTTTACAGACAACGCTGCAGTATATATTTTTTTATATAGGGATGGCAAATACGACAGGCTCTAAAGGTTCGGTAATAAATGCCTCAAACGCCTTTTTCTCAATTATAACAGCACATTTTTTCCTTAAAGATGAGAAAATAAATATTAGAAAAGTTGCAGGATGTATTACAGGTTTTGCAGGGGTAATTCTTGTAAATATAAAACCTGGCGGGTTTGGCATGGGTTTTTCATTCCAGGGTGAAGGCATGATTTTACTGTGTTCGGCTGCTTATGGCATAAGCTCAGTTACACTTAAAAAAATATCAGAACGGGAAAGCCCTGCTGCAATTACAGCATACCAGCTTTTACTGGGAGGTGCAGTCCTTCTGGTTACAGGGCTTTTGCTGGGAGGCAGGATAGAAGGGTTTACAGTAAAAGCAGCAGCACTTCTGGTATATATGGCATTGCTTTCTACAGTTGCTTTTAATATATGGGCAGAACTGCTTAAATATAATCCTGTAGGGAAAATTGCTGTTTATAGTTTTTCAATTCCTGTGTTTGGAGTTGCATTTTCTGCATTATTGTTAAATGAACATGCATTATCATTACAGAACCTTGCAGCCCTTGTTTTAGTAAGCACAGGAATAGTAATAGTAAATTCACATAATGACAAATATTTGACATAATGGAAAATTATACTATAATATATAGAATGTATATGAAGATATATAAGTAAAAACTGCATATACATATTTATTTTTGTTATTATTTTTTTAAATTATTATTATGTGGGAGATATAATTATGAACAGAATGGTTAAAGCATTAATCCTGGCTATTGTGCCAGCTTTTGCACTGTCTGCTGTACCATGCCATACAATAGCAGCAGGGAGAAATGCAAGTGACGTAGCAAAGCTTAAGAAAGTGGTTAATGAACTGAATAGTAATGGTGCAAATTTTTCTACAAATGTAGAAACCGATTATGCATATACATGGGATAAGGATGGCAGCCTGGAATCTATTGACTGGACAGGGCATGGAGTTAAAGGGGATGTTACAATTCCTTCTTTTAATAAACTAAAGACAATACAATTTAGTGTATATGAAAGTTTACAAAGCCTGGTTGTAGAAGATAACAAGTCATTGGAAAATATTTTCTGTTATGGACAGGAAGACTATAATGATGAAAATGGATATGAAAATTACCAGATAAATAAATTACAGATAAAAGGCTGTACTAATCTTAAATCTTTGAATGTTTCCTGTGCTGGTAAAATTGAAAATAGCAGCAATGGGCTTGATTTAAGCAAATATACTAACCTGGATGAGATTAATATATATTCATGCAATCTTGGAAGCATTGATGTATCGCATAACAGGAAATTAACCAGGTTAGATGTGAAGAATAGTAAAATTAAAGAACTGGATTTATCAAACAATAAGAAATTAGAAACATTGTGTCTGGATTTAAATGATATTTCAGTTCTTGATATAAGAAATAATCCTGATATCAGCTATATAAGTATACATAGTATGCCATGCACAGAAATTTACTTTACTACTTTGAAAAAACTGGAAAACCTCTGGTGTAGTAATACAAAGATAAAGAAACTTGATTTAAGGGATGCTGTAAAACTTACATCGTTATACTGTCCAGATGGTATGCTGGAAGATGGAGGGCTGCTTCTTGGGAAAAAGCCGGAATTAACACGTATTATCTGCCGGGGCAATAAAAACCTTAAAAGTCTTGATTTAAGCGGATGTACAGAATTAGAGAGGCTTAATTGCGGAAACTGTGGCCTTACCCAGTTAGACCTTAGCCAAACAGTAAACTTGTCTTATTTATATTGCAGCAATAATAACCTTGAAGAATTGAATACTTCTGCCCTGCCTGGCTTAAAAACACTTAACTGCAGCAATAATAGACTGGTTTCATTAGATTTATCAAATAATAACAAATTAAGCAAACTTCTGTGTAAAGGCAATAAAATAACAGAACTGGATTTAAGTAACTGTAGTAAACTTGTAAAAAAAGATGCAGATTATTTTACATTTGATGCAAAAACGGAAATTATACAGTAAATCCAGGTGGATTTATAAACAGATTTATTGGAAAGGGCGGGTAAATATATGAAAAGATTTAGTAATATAGTGGTTTTGGCAGTTATATGCTTGTTTATGCTTGTGCCAGGATATGCAAAAGCAGCAGGAAAGAACCAGTCAGATGTAGCAAAGCTTAAAAAAATTGTAAATGAACAAATAAAAAAAGGAGCAGATTTATCTGGTGATGTAGTATACGATACAAATTATACATGGGATAAAAATGGCAATTTAAAATCAATACGCTGGTCAGAACGTGGGCTTTCAGGCAGTATTGTAATTCCATCATTTACCAGGCTTAAATCTATATGTATTGAAAGCAATGCAAAACTTAAAAAAGTAACTATAATGGATAATAAGTATTTAGAGGAACTTGACTGCCATGGTGGTGAATATGGCTGTGGTTACAGAAGGGTAGTAAAGTTAAAGAAACTTGTTATACATGGATGTAAAAATCTCCGTAATCTTTCTGCTGGGAATAATGGTAAAATAGAACTTGGTTTCAGTGCAGGTGATTTTAAAAAATTAAATAAGTTATATTTAGGAAACAGCAATCTTAAAGAAATAGATTTATCAAAAAACCAGGAACTTGCAGAACTGGATTTATCAGAAAACCAGCTTAGAAGAATAGATTTATCAAAAAACAGGAAATTAACATCTTTACGTTTAACAGGGAACAGGCTTGCTAAAATAAACTTATCTAAAAATAAAAAACTGGAAACAATTTTCCTGGGTGACAATAAACTTAAAGAAATTAATCTAAAGAATAATAAAAGTATTACGTTTCTTAATACAAGCAATAACCCATGCAGAAAGATTAAATTTTCTTCAATAAAGAAATTATATGCATTGTATTGTAGTAATAATAAACTGGAAAAACTGGATTTAAGGAATAATACAAGACTTTCACACCTGGAATGTGCTAATGGTGCTTTATCAGGCAAAGGGCTGGTGCTTGGCAGCAAGCCCGCAATGGAAAAACTGGACTGTAGTAATAACGGGTTGTCAGAAATTGATATAAGCGGCTGTCCAGAAATTATTACACTTAATTGTAATAATAATAAAATAACAAATCTGGATTTAACTGCAAATAGCAAGATTATAGATGTAAATTGCAGTAATAACCCGCTTGACGGGCTTAACCTGGATAATAAAAAGTATTTATATAATTTATCATGTAACAACTGCGGGCTGGCAAAGCTGGATGTTTCCATGGTTAGCAGTCTTAGAAGCCTGGATTGCCGCAATAACCAGCTTAAAGAACTGGATTTAACGAAAAATCCAGAAATCAATGAACTTCATTGTGAAGGCAATAATATTGATAAACTTGATATAAGCCAATGCCCATATTTACAAAAAGCGCTTGTTAATGCTGATTTAGAATATGATGACGGAGTTATAATTAAGAATTAGAATTTACCACAACAGACAGGCTGGCAGATGCCAGAAAATATGATATCAGACCAAAGATGAAAGAAATAGCCACCAACTACCACCAATAGTTGACGGCGTACCGCTTGTAGCGGTATAATTACTTAATTATCTTGAGGGTAGCCATTTCTATGGTTTCCCTTTCTATATATAAATATATCATGCCTGGCTTGAAAGTGCAAGATATAAAAATTTTTGGTTTCCCCATTTTTTCAAATTATTTCTTTTGCTCTCCAAGAAAATTGCTATCTAGTAAAATAATAAGTAATGTCTTAAATATATGACTTTAGTCATACTTATAATCCTTCTTTTTTCACTTCCTTTATATACCATAAACCTGTTATTATTATTCCAGGATATAAAAATATCTGCTAAATATACAAAATGAAAGGGAGTTATTTATGCCAGAGGTTATATTAAAAACAAAGGAATTAACGAAAAAATACCAGAGCAAGACAGTGGTTGACAGCCTGGATTTAGAAATAAGGAGAGGGGAAATATTTGGGCTTTTAGGACCAAACGGTGCAGGTAAAAGTACAACTATGAATATGATTTGTTCTATTACAAGGCCAACAGCAGGAAGTATAGACCTGCTTGGTGTTAATCCATGGAAACATAAGAAAGAAGTTATACAAAGAATTGGCTATATCCCGCAGGAATTAGCAGTACATGGAAATTTAAAGGCATGGGAAAATGTGGAATTGTTTACTTCACTTTATGGAATTAAGGGAAAACAGTTAAAAGAAACAATAGATAAATCGCTTGAATATACAGGGCTTCTGGATAAAAGGAATGAATTTGCAAAGAATTTTTCTGGAGGAATGAAGAGGCGTTTAAATATAGCATGTGCAATAGGACATAACCCTGAAATTTTATTTTTTGATGAACCGACAGTAGGCATTGACCCGCAATCCAGGAATTTTATTCTTGAAAAGATAAAAGAGTCAAATAAGAATGGTGCAACAGTGGTTTATACAAGCCATTATATGGAAGAGGTGGAGGCAATCTGTACCCGTATAGCTATTATGGACAATGGTAAAATTATTGCCTGTGGCACAAGTGAAGAATTAAAGAGGCTTGTAACAGATAATGATAAAGATATAACACTTGAAGAAGTATTTTTAACTTTAACGGGAAAGCAGTTAAGGGATTATACAGTATAACAGGAGGGATTTTATAGTGTGGTACTTAATAAAGAATAATTTAAAATTAATGTTCCGTAATAAAATAATATTTGCAACTATGGTTTTCGGGCCGTTCTTTGTAGTTGGAATTCTTTCAAGTGCATTTGAGGAGCTTATGAAGTCTTATGAGCCAGTGGAGGAGTTCCAGGCTGGATACCAGATTGAAAAAGGCAGTTTATGGGAGGGCAGTATAGAAACTATAAAAGAGGCAGGGAGAGAAGCAGGGATAAAATTATCAGAATATCCTGAAGGAGAACCAGAAGAATTAGTCCGCAACAATATTCTGGCTGGTTTTGTAAAGCTTGGTACAGATAAATATACAGTATATGAAAATGTAGATAATGAAACAGAGGGTGTGGCATTAGAGTATTTTTTCAGCCAGTGTTTAAAAGAGATTAGCAGCCAGGTTATTTATCAAGAAGCTCCCATAACTGCAAGTGGAACGTTAAAAGTCCCAGTGGAAGAAATTGATTATATGCCAGCAGTTAATTCTAAAGATTATTATGGAATAATTGAAATTGTATATTTCAGCTGTATGGGCATTATTTGTATGGCAGGTGTGCTTGCAAGTGAAAAGAAAAACGGAATAGGTATAAAGTTCCAGATAACGGCTTTAACAGATTTACAGTTTTATACTGCCAAATGGCTGCCAGCGGTACTTGTTGTGGCGGCAGAAATGGGAATTTCTGCTGTCCTGTCAGCTGTTGTATATGGAATCCACTGGGGAAACCTGTTTATATCTGCATTGTTAATACTTCTGGTTATTATGGCGGGTATATCATATGGGCTTATGCTGTATTCTGTATCTGGAAATATGGCTGTTACAGTTATTATATTATTTTCATCAGTGTTTTTTATGGCATTTCTGGGAGGATGTTTTGAAACATATATGTACTCAGCCTTTTCAGAGGATTTGAAAAATATTTCACCAATTTACCATGCAAACAGGGCATTAGTAGAAAATTCGTGTATGGGGCACAGTGAATATACTTTAAGCAGCATTTTATACCTGTTTGCAATAAGTGCCGCCTGTACATGTACCACCCTGCTGGCAGGATGGGCAGTAAAGAGAGGGAGGAAAAGAGGATGAGAAGTTTCTTCGCATTATTAAAAATAAATATAAAACTGCTTTTAAGGAATAAGGCGTTTATATTCTTTCTGTTAATTACACCTGTTATATCTGTTTTTATACTTGGCTTAAAAACTGAAACAGCATCAGGGTATAAGAAAGAAGATATAAGGGAAAATATACAGGAATTAAAGGATAGCAGCCAGAAAGCAATTTATAAGGGAAATTCACTGGCACTGGCGTTTATTGTAAAGGTTTATGATGCATCAAAGTCAGGAATTTCAGAGCATGTTTTAAAAGAACTTGCATCAACGGGGATGTTTTGTGTATGCCGCCTGGATGCAACAGAAATGGCAGAAAAAGAAATAGAAGGGCAAATAAAAAAAGATGCGTTTAATGACAGGGCTGGTGCAATTTTATATTTAAAAAAGGATTTAACGGCTGTTACATATAAAGTATCAGATGATGAACGGCTTGATATATTTAATAATGCACTTTCTGGATATCTGGGGCAGGTTTACAGCCTTTTAAATGCAGGAAACAGTGAAAAAGAAACATTAAAAATACTGGAAACAGTACAAAAGGAATTGCCTGCAAAGGAAACAAAAGTTATAAATGCAGGGGAGAAAAATGTACTGGATGAAGAACAGGCAGCTTCTAAATCGAAAATAGGATATTCATTTTCAATTATTACACTTGGGTTTTTATTCTGTGGTGTATGTGTTGCATTTATTGTTATTGAAGAACAGGATAATAAGGTTTATACAAGGATAATGCTGTCAGGTACTGGCAGGTTAAATTACCTTGCTGCTAAAACTGCTATGGCAGTTATAATTTCACTGCTCCAGACAGGTGTTCTGGGAGTGTGCCTTTTTGTAACAGGGAACAATAATTTTGGAATAAACAGGCTGCCATTTCTTGCAATTATATTTATGCTTGGGCTGGTTTTTTGTATAATAAGCCTGTGTACAGGCATACTTGCTGGTGATGTAATGAGTGCCAATTATCTGGTATTTACAATATGGTCTTGTTCAGCACTTCTGGCAGGTTTATATTTCCCGCTTGATAATACATCTGGGTTTTTAAAAGCCGTTTCATTCCTTATGCCGCAGAAATGGTTTATGGAAGCGGCGGAAATGCTGTTAATTGGTGACAAGGGGGCATATTCTATGTTATTATGTGTAACAGCAGCATACCTTATTGTAATTTTAAGCTTTGGAGGTGCAGGGCTTAAAATAAAACAGCAGGAAAGCTGAAATCCGGTACAGGCATGTCTGGTAATATTATAAATGCCTGGCAAGGTTATAATTAAGAAAGATGGTGTATATCTATGACAGAACAATTCCAGGAAAATTTTTTTCTTGCAGCGCGTATGCTTTTACTGCTGGTACTTGAAATATATATTATCTTAACACATTATATACTGGCAGGGACATCTGCATGGATGCTCCTGCTTTTGGCATGTTTTACAGGTGCTGTTGTTACTAAGGAACTGGCAGATGGAAGATGGCGGCTGGTATTTACAGCGGCATCATGTGTATTATGTATATTTATAATAATTATTACAGAAAATAAATTCCTTTTACTTGGCATTTATGTCCTGTTTGAAATAATTTCAATGGTAAAGCCAGGGATTGTATGGTATTTTGTACCTCTGGTATTTGTATGTATAAAGCCAGGGGAGGGTACAGGAATACAGTTTCTTATAACAATACTTATTGGGATGTTTTATGTGCAGAATGATTTTATTGTTGTTTCTTATAAGAAACAGGCAATAGAAGATATGCTTTCAAGCCAGATATTAAAAAAGGACTGGCATAAAAGGGAGCATAAACTCCAGGAAGAAATAAGCAGCGGGATGTTAATGGCACAGAACCAGCTTTTAGAAGAACGTGAGGGACTGTCGCAGGCGCTGCATGACAAGCTCGGGCATACAATTAATGGTTCAGTCTACCAGTTAGAAGCAGTTAAAGTAATTATGGAAAAAGAGCCACAGGCTGCAAAGGGGATGGTACAGGCTGTAATTAATGAACTCAGGGGAGGCATGGATGAAATAAGGCTTATCCTGAGAAAAGAACGGCCTGCAAAGTATGAAATGGCACTTGTACAGTTAAATAAATTATGCAGTGAGTGTAAACAGAAGGGTATTGAAACAAAACTATATACCGAAGGTGAACTGCAGAAAGTGCCAGAACGTTACCTGCATATTATATTAGATAATGCATATGAAGCAGTATCTAATTCCTTAAAATACTCAAAATGTTCTAAAATAGAGATTGAAATTTATGTTATGAACCAGGTTATACGCTGCATGGTTGCTGATAATGGCACAGGGTGTGATACATTTACTGATGGCATGGGAATTGCAGGTATGAGAAGAAGGATAAGGGAAGTAAATGGTATACTGGATTTTGAAACAGAAACAGGATTTAAAATAAACATGCTGTTTCCAGAATGGAATAAGGGCAGGGCAGCAGGAAAGGAATTATAAGCTGTATGGATAAAATAAAAGTAATAATTGCTGATGACAGTGACTTTGTAAGGGAAGGAATGAGGATAATACTTGGTGTGGATGAGGAATTTGAGGTGCTTGGCTGTGCATCAGATGGAAAAGAGGCAATAGAAATTGCAAGAAATACAAAACCAGATGTATTTCTTATGGATATACAAATGCCAGTTATGGACGGGATTGAGGCAACAAAACAGATTGCCAGTGAAAATCTTGGCAAAGTGCTTGTGCTTACAACATTTGATGATGATGAGCTTGTACAAAAGGCAATACAAAATGGCGCTAACGGCTACCTTGTTAAAAACCATACACCAGAGCATTTAAAACAAATGATTAAATCCGTATATAATGGCACAGGAGTAATGGAACAGCCAATGCTTTTAAAACTTGCCAGGAACAGCCAGGCATCTACAGGCAGGTTTAACCCTGACGGGTATACAGCAAGGGAACTTGAAGTGGTAAAGGCTGTTGCGGAAGGGCTTTCCAATAAAGAAATTGCAGAGAAACTTTTTATAAGTGAAGGGACAGTTAAGAATTATATAACATCTGTGCTTGCAAAAGAAAATTTATCACACAGGACAGCACTGGCAGTATACTATCTTACAGGAAAAAAACAATAATATTTTCCAGCCGCACAGGTATTTTTTATTAAAAGTTGCTTAAAGGAAGTTTAAGAAAAGTTTAAAATATGACTATTTCTGCAAAATCAGTAATTGTACGGGAAAGCCATATAAAACAAGGCTTTAGCATAGTTTTGAGGTTGTATAAAATAAGATAAAAATGGTTAAAAAATAGTGCGGTTAGCGACAAATAGCGACAAG
>CAJUPJ010000048.1 GCA_910588655.1 uncultured Lachnospiraceae bacterium
CAGAGGCTTTTAGCCGCAGAGCAAACCACCCGTTTTACGGGTGGTTCTGATTAAATCAAGCAGTTTCAACATCTGGTATTTTAAGTCATGCCTCTTTTTGCGGAATTCAGCAGCAACATCCTCTTTTTCTTTAATATATATATCCAACAATTCAAATTCTTTCTCATAAACCATATTTTTATTTTCAAGTTCCATATTTTTTGATAAATTTACATATAATGTAAATATAATAATGTTAATTACTATTATAATTAATATACATATAATTGCAACCAGTACGATACCTGGCTGGTCAATAATATATCCTGTAGTAAATATATAATATACAATTACCAGGCTTCCAACAGGCAAAAACATAAACATTAAACTGTTTTTCCATGAAAGCCCATAAATAGTACTATCATAGAAAAATAATTGTAATGCTTTTACAAAAAATAATAGTAATAATTTTGAAAAAACACTGCCTGCAAGTACATTTGTTTCAATTGGTATTTTTAATATTAAAAATATAGAACCTATAAGAAGTTCATTTAAAACCCATAAAACAACAAGTAAAACTGAAAAAATAACTTTTGCCAGCCAATACCCATCAAAATAATAACTTGTAACAAGACAGAATAATATGCCTAAGACAATTCTGCACCAGATTGGATATCCTTCTATTAAATAACATGATATTAGCTGCCAGACATAATATATCACCCAGATAAAATAAAAAGACTTTTTAATATCTTTTTTCTCAAAAAATGTTTTAAAATATTCTATTGCTGTTAATGATACAAATCCTGATACAAGCAAAGTTTTAAATGCTATCCCAAGTATTCTGTACATGTTCTATTTCTCCATATGTTTTACAATCTTTTGTATATATATTTCATTTATTTCTTTTCTTCTTGCCTCACTAATGCTTAATTTTTTTCCACCTGGCAATTCTATATAATTAAAAGATTTAATAATAATATATCTTGAATTTACTAAAATTGACTTATGTATTCTCCAAAAGTCTACTTTTGTATTTTCCAGGCTTTTTTGTATTAAATCCAGTTTATCATAATACTGTCTTTTAGTTCCATCTTTTAAATATATATAAATTATCCTCATCCTGCTTTCAAAATACATAATATCATTAATTAAAACCCTGTAATAATCTTTCTTATATTTATACTCATAATAAAATCCATCTGCTGTAATTATTTCATATGCCTGTTTAAAATAATTACATATTTTTTCTTCATTTAATGGTTTAACAACAAACTGGAATGGATGGACTTCATATGCTTCAATAGCATACTCTGTATAATGTGTTACAAAGATAATTATTACGGTTTTATCTCTTTCACGTATCCAATGTGCTGTTTCCATTCCACCAGTACCTTCCATTTCAATATCAAGAAAAACCAAGTCATATAACATATGTTGTTTTTCTATATATTCCATAAAACTTTTCCCATTAAAAAATATATCTGTTTCTATATGTATATTCTGGTTTCTGGCAAAATTTTTTATTATTGTTTCAAGCTGACTGGTTAATTCTATATCATCATCACAAATTGCAACTTTTATCATACATGCCACTACCTTCTTTATTTATATTAATAATTTTTTAAATGCTTTTCCCTGTTTGCTAATGTTAAACTTTATAAATAACATTTTTTAATATTATTAATGCTTGCGGTATATCAAAATTAATTTTATCATATAACAGTGTAATTTTCAACAAACAAAATATTTCTGTGTACGTCCGTTTCATAAATTCCCAAAAAATATGATAATTTACACTTATCTGATGTTGGTGGACGGACGCATTTCGCTACGTCAGCCCACGCAACGGCACATAAAGCCAGCAGGCTGGGCAGGATAACTGGAAATTATGTTGTATGGCACTTTATCCAGACAGATGGAAATGTATGGCAGAATAATCCAGCCACATATAATTTATAGTTATTCTTCTGTTCTATATTTTTTGTGGATTTATGGGCTTATACTGACAGGTTTTGCGTGTCGGATGCCAGCAATATAAAAGGGGTACTTTAAGCCCGTCGGCATTTAAATCTGGTTTTTTCAGGTTTTATGTGCCGCTGCGTGGCTTACCGTAGCGCAATGCGTACAAAAGCCATGTCTCCGGCATGCTTTTCTTTTATAAATATTCTTCTGGCTCTGGCACAGTAAACCGTCCGTCCACGGACACAGGATATATATACTGGCTGGATTTTTACTCTGGCAAATTATGGACTGTTCCTGTTGGAAATGTAATAACCAGTCTTGTATATTCGTTCTCCTGTGAAAAAATCTCCAGTTCCAGACCCAGCCTTACACATAATTTTTTAGCAAGATATAGTCCCATACCTGTTGAATTTGATTTGTTTCTGTTTGAACCAGTAAATCCCTTTTCAAATACTCTTGATAATTCAGATGGTTTTATCCCACAGCCATTGTCTTCAATCACAAGCGATATATTTACACCATTATTCTGGCTGTATACTTCCAGCCTGTTTTCCTGCTTATCAAAATATTTAACTGAATTCTGTATAATCTGGGATATAATAAATACCAGCCATTTTTCATCTGTATAAACTATATTATCCATGTCATGTATATCTATTATTGCATTACTATCCATAAGTGTACGGCGGAACTTTAAAATAACAGTATGCATAACCCCGCCTAAATCCAGCTGCTTTATAAAATAGTCTTTTTCTGTATTTTCACTTCTTGCATAATAGAGCATTTGTTCTACAAGCTGGAATATTTTATCTGTTTCTTTTTTTAGTGTATAATTTTTTGTATTATCAAAAACCAGGGATAAAGCACCAATAGGGATTTTAATTTCATGTGCAAAACTTTCTACATATTCCTGGTACTCCTGCTTTTCTTCTGTAATTTTACTAATCTCATCATTCATAGACTTACATGCCTTTTTCAACGCATAATAATAAGCATTATTTTGAAATTCCGTGGGTTTTGGCAAAATCCCAGCAATATAGTAACTTTCTTCCAGTCCGTCTGTTAAGTCAATAATATGCTGTGAGATTTTACGTTTCCTCTGGTATAAACACCATTGGAAAATACCTTGCATAATAATAAAAAACATTCCTGGCATTACAGCAAACATTATGTCTGAACCATATAAAACCAGGAGAAATACAACAAATGTAATAAAGAAAACCTGGAATAATATTTCTAATAATTTTTCTTCTAAAAATGTAAAAAAATTCAAAGTTTCCATCCCTTTCCCCTGATATTTTCTAATAAATGGAAAATGCCAATTTCCTTCATTTTCTTTTTTAAACGCGTCATATTAACCAGCAGGACATTCTCATCTAAATAATATTTATCATTCCATAGTTTTTCCAGAAGTTCATCTTTACTAATAATCTTACTGCTGTTCATAAAGAAATAATATAAAATGCGGAATTCATTTCTTGTTAATTCAATAGTTTTATCTTGGTATTTCAAGACAGATAAATGTAAATCAAGTGTACAGTCTTTTTTTATAATTTCACGGAAGTTATCCGGATTTGACAACTTCAGTGCACGTTTTATTTTTTCCAGAAGAATAAGCGTATCATATGGCTTTGTAATAAAATCGATTCCGCCTGCCCTGATACTCCTCAGTTCATCAGCATTGGTATCTCTGCTTGTAACAAATATAACAGGTACAGACATGGTTTTTTTTATTTTTTCACACACTTTAAATCCATTTTCATATGGAAGGTTAATATCAAGTAAAACCAGTCCAATAAAATATTGCTGCAGCTCCTTTGTTAAATTTTCAAAATCTGT
This sequence comes from uncultured Lachnospiraceae bacterium, assembly GCA_910588655.1. Classification (GTDB taxonomy): domain Bacteria; phylum Bacillota; class Clostridia; order Lachnospirales; family Lachnospiraceae; genus Butyribacter. The sequence goes on from CAJUPJ010000048.1 coordinate 3,784, forward strand.
TAACAAGACCGTTTCATATCCCTGTGCGTCCAGCAGTTTAGAAAGTTCAATACGTGTAATTTCATCATCTTCAATAACCGCAATTTTCATTACAGCACCCCTCCTGTTTCCTGTTATAATAAATTTACGGCAATATGGTTATAAAATACTAACTCTCTTCACTAATATTTCTCTTAAAACTGGTATAAGCAGCAATCCAGTAAATTCCATACACTGAAAAGAAAAGCACCAGGCTGCCTGCAAAATAGAACAGATAGATAAACCTGTTTTCCAGGAGAACCTGGTAAATATTGTTGACTGAAACCAGCATACAAAAACTGGCTATAACAGAATAAATTACAGGAACGCCAAATAATATTAATAGCTGTTTTCTAATTGTACTGAATAATGAATTATCATTAACACCTAATTTTCTTAATGTCAGATAACGGTACTTATATTTTGAAGAATCACTTAACGATTGTACTGCAAGAATTGTCCCAGTTGCAAAGATTAATATAAATGCAATATATAAACAAATACTGGCAATAATTGCTGTCATAGTGTTTTGTTCTTCTATAGCTTCACCTCTTACATTTACCCTGTAATATTCATTATAGCTTTTTCCATTTTCATCCCTTACTACAAGCAAATGCTCTAAATCTGTTATTATCTTTTCTTTCAGTTCTGCTTTTGTATCTTCTTTTGTATCAATAATTAAATGCTGTTCAGCCACTTCAAGCCCTTGTACATATTTATCTGGAACAATTACAACAAACCTGCTTGTCCCGTTAATCCTGTGCCAGTAAGATTCTGTATCAATTCCTTTTAAGTGTAATTCTTTACCAGAAAACTGGATATTTTTTATATCATCATTTCCCTCAATTTTATATAATGACTGGCTTGTGGTTACAAGAAAATATTCATTATCTTTTAATTCTATTGTATCCATATTCCGCAATTTAAGCAACTTATTATAACTGCTTAATTTCATTACAGTGTCATAATTATAAAACTGCACATCATAATAATCCTGTATCTGGTGGTCTGGTTCTTTATAAATATCATACCTGACTGTTTCATTAATTGTATAGTCCTCTTCTACCACACATATATATTCATTAAAATCATCAAATGGCTGTGTACGGTTAAAAACTTCTACATCATAAGGTGCATTTAACTCTATATTTGTCTTGTAGACACCTTTATATATACTTGAATAATTTAAACATAATAATGAAAGTAATACCAGCATAGAAAGAGTTCCAAATGTAAAACTCATTGTTCTGGCTTTGGACGCAAATGTTCTTGTAACAAAAAGATTGTCTTTCTGGTATTTTATTTTCCTGCTTTTCAATAAAACCTGTAATAACATATCTGCACAAGACGCAGAAATACCATATACGCTTATTATTATCATAATCATGCTTGCCATCATATATGTATAAGTTGCCTGCTCATTGAATTTCTCAAAATTACAGCGTGAATTCCATATAAGAAGTGAAACAAATCCAATTATAACACTTACAATAAATAAAATATTTCTTTTTTTACTGCTCTGGAACATTTTCATTTCATTCTGTTTATCAAAATAAATAAAGTTATGGATTGTCATTTTTCTTATTCTTATTAACAAATTAAACAGAACAAGCATGTAAACCAGCAGAAAATAGATTACCAGCAGACCAATTGGAACAAAATCCACAGAAATAAAGATAACCTCTGGAATACCTAACAGCTTCACAATCACTAATGATATAAACTGGCTAAATACAAAACCAAGCGGAATACTTAAAATAAATGCAAATATTCCTAATAATATGTTTTCAATAACAAGTAAATATGCAATTTCTTTTTTCTTAATTCCCAGAAGCATATACGTTCCTAATTCTTTACTTCTCTTCTCAAACATAAATCTTGTTGTATAGTTAATTAAAAAGCAGATAACAAATATTATAATAATATTTATAAAAGTTAATACACTTTTAAATGTATCCATACCATAAGATAATTCTTTGACCTGGTCAGAATTTGCTACCAGATTAAAGGCAAGCATAAGGGAAAATGAAACTGTAATGGTTATCATATAAATTAAATAATCCCTTATACTCCTCTTTGCATTTCTATATGCTAATTTACCTAACATTTCCTACTTCACCTCCCAACAGTGTTAATATATCCAATATTTCATTAAAAAAATCCTTTCTGCTTTTTTCCATTTTAAAAATTTCATTAAATATTTTACCATCCTTTAGAAACAGAATACGTTCACAAAAAGATGCACTGAATGGGTCATGTGTTACCATTAAAATAGAAGCCTGCATTTTCTTATTGATTTCTGACATTGTTTCCAGCAATAACCTTGAAGATTTTGAATCCAGTGCACCAGTTGGTTCATCAGCCAGAAGCAGCCCTGGTTCATTGATTAAAGCTCTTGCACATGCACAGCGCTGTTTCTGTCCTCCAGAAACTTCATAAGGAAATTTTGGTAAAATATCAGAAATTCCTAATTTACCAGCAATATCCTGTACTAATTTATTAATATCACCAGGATTTCTTTTATTGATAATTAACGACAGGGAAATATTCTCTTCTATCGTCAATGTATCTAAAAGGTTAAAATCCTGAAATATAAACCCTAAATTTTCACGCCTGAAATCTGCTAAATCTTTCTCTTTAATTTTGGTGATATCCTGGTTATTTACATATATATACCCGCTTGTTACTGTATCAATTGTAGATATACAATTTAAGAGGGTAGTCTTTCCAGAGCCGCTTGCTCCCATAATTGCCACAAATTCACCTTTATCAACGTACATAGAAATACCATCCACTGCTTTTGTGATATTATGCATACCACCGCCATAATATTTTTTCACCTGCTTTAATGTTAATATATGTTCCATTTAAAAACCATCCTTCCTCACTGTACCATTTCTTTACTTCATGTTACAAACATATTATAACAGGAGATAAAATTTAATACACTTACAGTTTTGAAAGTATTTTACAAACTTAATTTTACGGTTTCTAAATCCAAAAATACCCTAAAATATGCTTTAATACATATCTTAGGGCATGTAAAACAATTACTACAAAAGCTTATTATATATCTGTTCCTTATTATACCACTCAATCCAAAACAACATATCAGTATATGTAAGGACATCAAAATCATTACCACATAAATCATTCAATGCTAATGTTTTTACATGTCCCTGGACATATGTATCGTGCCCAGGATTGGTTTCTGGAAAGACAAACGTAGCCTGTTTTTTAAGTTCATCATAAACAGTAGATGCAATAGCCATTATAATAGTAGTTACCAAGCAATAACGGCACGCATTAATAATTGCACTCACACCATATACAATAGCAGACAGAATAGTAAGGGGAATCCATTTTCCAGAAAGTCCTGACTTTTCCTGTTGTTTCTTAAGAGAAACAGAAAAATACTGGTATGCCATACATATTATCAAAGAAATAAAGGCTTCCAAAGTATACTTTGGAAGCCTTTATTTTCATAATAAAACCAATTTTATGTACATGGCATGATTACACTTTTTATTTAAGGCTTATTTTACAACCTTTTTTAATTCCTCAGTAAGCTTCGGAACTATCTTGTTAAGGTCGCCAACAACGCCATAATCAGCTATATCAAAAACTGGAGCTGTTTCATCTTTGTTAATTGCAACGATAATATCAGACTCTTCCATACCTGCTGCGTGCTGGATAGCACCTGAAATACCAATAGCAAAGTATACGTTAGGACGTACTGTTTTACCTGTCTGTCCTACCTGTAATTCTTTTGGCATCCAGCCGTTATCTACTACGGCACGTGAGCAGCTTACTGTACCGCCGATTACATCAGCTAAATCCTGTAAAATCTGGAAGTTCTCTTTGCTTCCTACACCACGTCCGCCTGATACGAGTATCTTGGCATCCATAATATCTACTGTATTAGAGAGTTCCTTAACTATTTCCACGATTTCAACATACTTGTTATCTGGTGTAAATCCAGGATTAAACTCTATAACTTCAGCCTTAGCTCCCTGTACAGGGTCAATCTTCTGCATAACACCAGGACGTACTGTTGCCATCTGTGGACGGTTGTCAGGGCACGCAATAGTAGCGATTGTATTGCCACCAAATGCAGGACGTGTCATTAATAACTGGTTATGCTTCTGCTCCTGTCCTGGAATTGGATTGAGTGGGAAATCACCAATTTCAAGTACAGTACAGTCAGCTGTAAGTCCAGTTGCAACCCTTGCTGAAACCCTAGGGCCTAAGTCCCTTCCGATTGCAGTAGCGCCAACAAGCACTATTTCAGGCTTATATTCATTTATAACTGAAGAAACGGCATGAGCATAAGGCTCTGTCCTGTATTCTTTTAATTCTGGGTCATCAACAACGATAACCTTATCAGCGCCATATTCGGCTAACTGGTCTGCAAGACCTTTGATGCCAGAACCTAAAAGCATTGCTGTAACATCTGTGTTCAGGTCTTTTGCAAGTTCTTTAGCTTTTCCAAGTAATTCAAAAGCAATTCCGCTTAATTCATTGTCTACCTGCTGTGCAAAGACATAGACACCCTTATATTCTTCTAAACCCATTTTAGTCACCACTTTTCCTTTTCTATTTAGATTACATGTTTCTCTTTTAATTTACTCATGATATATGAAACTGCACCATCCGCATCAAGGTCAGTTTTAACTTCACCTGCTCCTTTTCTTACCTTATCTGAAGCTTTGGCAATCTTTGTAGGTGAACCTGCTAAACCAAGATTAGAATCGTCAACATCCTTAAGGTCTTTCCTGCCCCATACTGTAATATCAGCATCATAAGCATCAAAAATTCCACCAGGAGTCATATAACGTGGCTCATTTAACTCTGAAAGAGCTGTAACCAGACAAGGCATCTTAGCCTTTAATACATGATATCTGTCATCATACTGGCGCTGTACAATTACATAGTCACCTTCGATTTTGATATCTTTTGCATATGAAATAACTGGAAGGTCAAGATGCTCAGAAATCTGAGGACCAACCTGGGCTGTATCACCATCAATAGCCTGACGGCCAGTGATAATTAAATCATAGTCAATATTCCTAAGTGCACCAGCGATAGTTGTAGATGTAGCCCATGTATCTGCTCCACCTAAAACCCTGTCTGTTACGAGTATTCCTTTGTCAGCACCCATAGCCATAGCTTCACGGAGAACTTCTTCTGCTTTTGGAAGACCCATTGTAACAACAGTAACCTCTGCACCATATTCATCTTTTAATCTGAGGGCTGCTTCAAGACCTGCTTTGTCATCAGGGTTCATAATCGCAAGCATAGCGCCCCTGTCCAAAGTACCATCAGGGTTAAACTTTACCCCGCCTTTAGTATCCGGAACCTGCTTTATACATACTACTATTTTCACGGCTTTACCACTCCTTTTTAATTATTTTAATAAGCTGCCTGATATTACCATACGCTGGACTTCTGAAGTTCCTTCGTAGATTTCTGTAATCTTGGCATCACGCATCATACGCTCTACATCGTACTCCCTGATATAACCATAACCACCATGTAACTGTACTGCCTTTGTTGTAACTTCCATTGCAACTTCTGCAGCATAAAGTTTAGCCATAGCAGCTTCTACAGAATAAGATACTTTAGCACCCTCTGCGAATTCCTGTTTCTTCATGGCAGCTTTGTATACAAGGTGTCTTGCAGCTTCTACCTTTGTAGCCATGTCAGCAAGCTGGAACTGTGTGTTCTGCTGCTGTGCAATAGTACGGCCAAACTGCTTTCTTTCCTTTGTATACTCAATTGTCCTCTCTAATGCGCCTTCTGCAATTCCGAGAGCCTGTGAAGCGATACCAATACGTCCGCCGTCAAGAGTATGCATAGCAATAGGGAAACCTTTTCCCTGTGCCCCTAAAAGGGCGTCCTTTGGAATACGGCAATCCTGGAAAATCAACTCATATGTAGAAGAACCACGGATACCCATCTTCTTTTCCTTTGTACCAAATGAGAAGCCAGGTGTTCCTTTCTCTACGATAAATGCAGAGAATGATTTAACTTTCCTTCCTCTCTTTTCAACAACATCTGTATAAGCAATTACAATGTATATATCAGCAACTTCACCGTTTGTGATGAAGCACTTGGAACCATTAAGCACCCACTCATCGCCATCGAGAACAGCCTTTGTCTGTACGCCCTGGGCATCTGTACCTGCACCTGGCTCTGTAAGCCCGAATGCACCTATTTTCTTGCCGCTTGCAAGGTCAGGAAGATATTTCTTCTTCTGCTCTTCTGTACCATATGTAAGGATTGGGTCAGCGCAGAGTGATGTATGTGCAGATACAACAACACCTGTTGTTGCACAAACCTTTGAAAGTTCCTCAACACACATTACATATGTTAAGATATCACAACCCTGTCCGCCATACTCCTTAGGTACAGGAATACCCATAAAGCCGTATTTTCCCATTTTCTTAACTGTGTCCATTGGGAAATGCTCAGTTTCGTCAACCTCCTGAGCTAAAGGCTTAACTTCTGTTTCAGCGAAATCTTTGAAAAGCTGTCTCGCCATCTCATGCTTTTTACTTAATGTAAAATCCATGCCTTCTTATACCACCTTTCATAAATTTATACTGGCTGTCCAGTATTCTTATATAATCCATTATAAGCTGTGCCATATATGGCATAGCAGATGTTTATTTCCTGTAATCATAGAAACCAATGCCTGTCTTCATGCCAAGCTTGCCAGCACGTACCATCTTCCTAAGAAGTGTGTGTGCACGGTATTTTGAATCCCCTGTTTCATTATAAAGGACATCCATAATAGCAAGGCAGATATCAAGACCAACTAAATCACCTAAAGCAAGAGGTCCCATTGGATGGTTTGCACCAAGTTTCATAGCTGTGTCAATACCTTCTACAGAAGCAATTCCTTCTGCATAAATGCCTACAGCTTCATTAATCATTGGAATAAGAATCCTGTTTACTACAAAGCCAGGAGCTTCCTTAACTTCTACAGGAGTCTTGCCGATTGCCTTTGAAATTTCAATTACTTTATCATTTACTTCATCAGTAGTGTTCTCTCCACGGATTACTTCAATAAGCTTCATAACAGGAGCTGGATTGAAGAAGTGCATTCCAATTACAGGCCTGCTTATTCCAGCACCAATTTCTGTAACTGAAAGTGATGATGTATTTGTTGCAAAAATGCAGTTTTCATTCTTGCAGATTTCTTCTAACTCCTTAAATGTCTGCTTCTTGATATCCATAACTTCAAGTGCAGCTTCAACAATTAAATCACAGTCTGTACAAATCTCTTTTGTACCAGTTGTAATTTTTGCAAGAATAGCGTCAGCAGCAGACTGCTCCATCTTGCCTTTTGCAATTCTCTTTTCAAATCCCTTAGCAATTTTGTTTTTACCGTTTGCAGCAAACTCTTCGTTGATATCACATAAATAAACTTCGTATCCCTCTGTCTGTGCAAATGCCTGTGCAATGCCTGAACCCATTGTACCTGCGCCAATTACTCCAACTTTCATTTTATAACCTCCATATATTTATTTGTTTATTCTTTCCTGCCCCGTGGCATAAAAGAACAAGACAATTTACATGTATTGCTTATATTACTATTACACGTTTACATGATGTCCATACATTTCTATGTATACTGGCTTTATTAAATCCGTTAATTTATAATTAGCAGTTCTTAAATGGAACTACTTTTAATTTCTTTTCCTTGTCTTTTTCAAGGAAATTGCCCATTCCTGCTTTCTGGTCTTCTGTTTCAAAGCAGTCACCAAAAAGTTTCTCCTCTATTACAAGTGCGCTGTCCATATCTGTCTGGAGACCGTCATTAATAGCCTTCTTGCAGTTACGTACTGCGATAGGGGCATTCATTGCAATTGTAGCAGCAAGCTTTTCAGCCTGTGGTATAAGCTCTTCAGCAGGATATACTGCATTAACCAGTCCAATGCGGCATGCTTCATCTGCTTTAATATTCCTTGCAGAATAGATAAGCTGTTTAGCCATTCCAGGGCTTACAAGCCTTGCAAGCCTCTGTGTCCCGCCAAAACCTGGTGTAATTCCAAGTCCTGCTTCTGGCTGGCCAAATACTGCATTCTCTGAACAGATACGTATATCACAGCTCATTGAGATTTCACAACCGCCACCAAGTGCAAACCCGTTAATTGCTGCAATTACAGGGATTGGGAATGTTTCAAGCTTGCGGAACACATCATTGCCCTTCTTGCCAAAAGCTTCGCCTTCAGCTTTAGTGAGTGTGCTCATTTCCCCTATATCTGCACCTGCAACAAATGACTTGTCCCCTGCACCTGTAAGGATAAGGCATCTTACTGTATTTAAATCAACTGCATCAAGTGCAGCATCAAGTTCTTCAAGAACCTGGCTGTTTAATGCATTTAAAGCCTTTGGACGGTTAATTGTAATTGTTGCAACCATGTCCTTAACTTCATATAAAATGAATTCCATTATAATTACTCCTTTATAACCTTTATATTTTATAATCCAGGCTTTCTAAGCCTGCACCATATGGAATACAGGCATTTTGCCTGCATCCTGCTATGATGCATAAATCTTATGTTTATATAGTGCCAGTAACGGATTAATACTTTTCAACAACTGTTGAGCAGCCCATGCCGCCACCGATACAAAGTGTTGCAAGACCCCTGTTTGCCCCTGTTTTCTGCATCTCATGGAGAAGTGTAACAAGGATACGGCAGCCTGAAGCGCCTACAGGATGTCCAAGTGCAATAGCACCGCCATTTACATTTAACTTGCTAAGGTCGAATCCAAGGTCTTTACCAACTGCAACAGACTGTGCAGCAAAAGCTTCGTTTGCTTCAATAAGGTCAAAATCATTAATTGACAGACCTGTCTTTTCAAGTACCTTCCTTGTAGAAGCAACAGGGCCTACACCCATAATTGAAGGGTCAACGCCGCCAAGTGCACCTGCTACAAATGTAGCCATTGGTGTAACACCAAGTTCTTTTGCTTTCTCTTCGCTCATAACAACAACTGCAGCAGCGCCGTCATTAATGCCTGATGCATTACCTGCTGTAACAACACCGCCTTCTTTGCCAGAGCAGCATTTTAAATTGCTTAAGCCTTCAGCAGTAGTTCCAGGACGTGGGCCTTCATCCTTTGCAAACATAATTGGTTCTTTTGTCTTTCTGTCAACACCTGTCTGCACAGGAACGATTTCATCATCAAACTTGCCTGCATTAATAGCAGCTTCACATTTCTGCTGGCTGTTTGCAGCAAATTCGTCGAGCTCTTCACGTGTAAGCCCCCACTTCTCTGCAACATTTTCTGCTGTAATCATCATGTGGTACTGGTTAAATGCATCCCATAATGCGTCATTAACCATTGTGTCCACTAATTTGCCATTGTTCATACGGTAACCATAGCGGCCCTGCATCATTGCATATGGAGCCATAGACATATTTTCCATACCGCCTGCTACAACGATATCAGCATCTCCTGCCTGTATCATCTGTGCAGCCATGTTTACACAATTAAGTCCTGAACCACAAACAACGTTCACTGTAACTGCTGGGGTTTCAATTGGCAGTCCTGCTTTAATGGAAGACTGGCGTGCAACGTTCTGTCCAAGGCCTGCCTGTATAACACAACCCATATATACATGGTCAACCTTGTCCTTTGGTACACCAGCCCTCTTAAGAGCTTCCTCAATAACTATAGAGCCCAGGACAGGAGCTGGAGTTTTACTTAATCCTCCACCCATTTTACCAATTGCAGTACGGCATGCGCCCGCTATAACTACTTTCTTTGCCATAATACTTAATTCCTCCTTATAATTGAATTCCGACAGCATAAGTAATCTGTAACCTGTACTTTTCTATGTTTCTGGTACAGATTCTGGTGTTACTGCCATTTCCTGCGCCCCTTATGGCAGACAGGCTGGCTGTAACGTTATTATATACTTTAGGCAATCTTCCTAAATATCATATATCAAATCTGCAAAAATGGCAAGGTTTTTTCACATATTCTATACATAATTTGAGATTTTTTAACAAAATTTATCAAAAATACACAAAACTGGGTGCTTTTGGAAATTCCATTATCCATTATTTTTAAGGAGCTCCCTTTTCTTTGTATCAAATTCTTCCTGTGTAATAATACCATTATCCATAAGCTCTTTATATTCTTTTAACAATGAAATTATATTTTGTTCTGGAATGCCTGTACTTTGCTGCTTATTATATTTTATGCTCTCTTCCCTGCTTTTACCACAGCCACATGTAGAAACAATGTCTTCATTCAGTGAATGGCAGAACGGGCACTCCCAGCCGTCATTTTTTAATATATCCCTTCCACGCATTTTTTCTAAAAATATATCCTCCTGGTATGTATCCCTTTGCAGCTCCGGCTTTGACACCGCTGTTGCAAAAGCTGCCCCGCTGAATAAAAATCCCTTCCAGAACCAGCTATCATAATAACCCTTATCCTGCATAACCCTGTTTGTAATAATTCCCCAGAATGTTCCCTGTACAACAAATACTATAATTACAAAAAATAATATTATTGTATCTCCTCCCTTGATATTTACTTTAAATACATTATATACACAAAAAATAAACCCGTCAATAAATAATTGGGGATAATTTGCAGTTATCTTTTACTGGCTGACGGACGCAGGGTTTCCATGTTCCGCTAAATTATTATTCTATTACAGGGCACGCTTGCGCTACGTTAGCCCACGCAGCAGTGCATAGTATCCCCTATGCCGCAAAAAAATAACATTTTTGCGGCATTGAGTACGGGATACAAGCACTGGCGGGTCTAAAGTGTCCCTGTAGTAGAATAATAATTAGCCAGAACATTGGAAACCTGCTGTACTCTGGCAAAATTACAGAAAATCCACATATAGGTAATAATATAACTGGAAATTATGTTGTGTAAAATATTATTCAGACAGAAGGAAATCCTATGATATCTGTTTTGTATTGATAAATAATTATCACATAATAATTCCCAACACCCAATTTACAGTTATTCTGTTATTCCAGGTTTTATTTTAAATTTACAATGGCAGGTTTTGTTCCAGATGCCAGCAATATTCCATAAAAGGGGCACTTTTTATGGAATATTCTGGTTCTGGTATGCAAAACCGTCCGCTATCAATAAAACACAGGATAACTGCAAATTACCCATCCCCTTCTTTGAATTTAAGATTGACGCATATGTCTAAATCATGGTATTTTATATATAATAAGTTATACCAGGAATACCAGTAACATTCCTGGGACAACCACTTTATTTTTAAGACAGACAAAATAAACACCACATTACTGTGGCGCATTAAGGAGGTTAATTATGGATTTTAAAGAAATGTATTCACAAAAGCTGGTGTCAGCAGATGAGGCTGTAAAGGTAATAAACTCTGGTGACTGGGTAGATTACGGATGGTGTGTAAGCACCCCTGTAGCACTTGATGCTGCATTTGCAAAACGCCTTCCAGAACTTACAGATGTAAACATAAGGGGTGGGATTCTGTGCCATGTGCCAGAAATTTATAAAATTGACAACCCGGCAGAGCATTTTACATGGAATTCATGGCATATGGGCGGCATTGAAAGAAAAGCTATTGCACAGGGATTTTCTTTCTACAGCCCTATACGTTACAGTGAACTTCCAAGATATTACTATGAGTCAAGCACCCCTCCACGCGTAGCAATGTTCCAGGTTGCACCTATGGATAACCACGGCTTCTTTAACTTCGGGCCTAATGCTTCACATATGGAAGCATGTTGTAAGATGGCTGATATTATAATTGTGGAAGTAAACCAGAATATGCCAAGATGCCTCGGGGGCTTTGGTGAAGGCGTACATATTAATGATGTTGCCATGATAGTTGAGGGGGACAACCCTGCAATAGATGAACTTGGCGGTGGTGGTGCTGCAACGCCTGTTGATGAAGCTGTTGCAAAATATATCGTTAATGAAATCCCTGATGGTGCATGCCTCCAGCTTGGCATTGGCGGTATGCCAAATGCAGTTGGTTCGCTTATTGCAAAGTCTGACTTAAAAGACCTTGGTGTACACACAGAAATGTATGTTGACGCATTTGTTGATATTGCAAAAGCTGGAAAAATCACAGGTACAAGAAAAGGCATTGATAAAGGACGCCAGGTATATGCCTTTGGTGCGGGCACAAAGAAACTGTATGACTATGTTAATGACAACCCAGAGTGCATGAGTGCACCTGTAAGTTACACAAACGATATACGTTCTATTTCTGCACATGATAACTTTATGTCAATAAACAATGCTGTAGATATAGACCTTTATGGACAGGTAAATGCAGAATCAGCAGGCACAAAACAGATAAGCGGTGCTGGCGGCCAGCTTGACTTTGTACTTGGTGCTTACCTTTCTAACGGCGGCAAAAGCTTTATCTGTATGTCTTCAACATTTACAACAAAAGATGGCACAGTACAGTCCCGCATTAAACCTACATTAAGCAACGGCTCTATCGTTACAGACACACGTGCCAATGTACACTATTTTGTAACAGAATATGGTATAGTAAACTTAAAAGGGCTTTCAGCATGGCAGAAAGCAGAAGCAATTATTTCAGTTGCACATCCTGATTTCAGGGACAGCCTGGTTGCAGAAGCAGAGAAGCTTAAAATATGGAGAAACAGCAACAAGAAATAGATGATATGATTGTGGAAATTGCGCAGCAATATAGCAATCCGGAGCATCAGTTTATAAAAAGACCGGTTTCCCTTATAACAGGGGAAACTGGTCTTTTTAATTATATATTATATGCTGGCTGTATTTAATTTTTTAACTTAAACCTGCCTGCCATATTTTTAAGCATTTCTGCCTGGCCTGATAATTCTTCACTTGCAGCAGCATTTCTCTCTGCTGTTGATGCATTGCTCTGTACAACACTTGAAATCTGTTCTATTCCAAGCTGGATTTCGGCTGCATCACCAGCCTGTTTCCTTGTATTATCTGCAATATTGCATACCAGCCCGTCCATCCCGCCAGCCTGTTTTACTAATTCCAGAATGGAATTTGTGGTACTCTTTGCCTCATTCATACCCTCTTCCATGGAAATTACTGTTTCTCCCAGAAGATTGGATGTTTCCTGTGCCGCCTCAGATGACTTTGCTGCCAGCGTCCTTACTTCACCTGCAACTACTGCAAATCCTTTTCCAGCATCACCAGCACGGGAAGCTTCTACTGAAGCATTTAATGCAAGTATATTTGTCTGGAAAGCGATATCTTCAATAGTTTTTACAATATGGTGTATTTCACTTGACTTATCACATGCTTTCTGTATTACCATTGTCATATGCTGCATTTTATCATTGCTTTCCAAAAGACTGTTCCTGACTTCCTGTGAAATACTGCTTGCCTCCTGTGCACTCCTGGCAGTTTCACTTACACTGGCAGACATAAGGCTTATATGCCCTGCCAGTGTTTCCACAGAAGCTGACTGTTCTATTGAACCTTGTGACAACGCCATAGCACCGTTAGAAATCTGCTCTGCACCAGCGGCAACTTCCTTTGAAGTATTATTAAGCTGCCCAATAATATTATTTAGTGAATATGAAATTTTCTCCAGTGATATTTTAATTTTCTCAAATTCACCATCATAATCATTTTCCAGCGTAAATGCCAGGTTTCCTGAAGCAATTTCTATAAGTTTCTCTGAAATTTCATCAATATATTTTATATATCCACGCAAACGTACTGTAACCTGGTTAAAATTATATGCAAGCACGCCAAGTTCATCCCTTGAGTGGTAGTGTATTTCCTGTTCAAGCCTGCCCTCTGCAATCTGTGTAGCCACATGACTTAATTCCTTTACTGGCCTTCCAATAATGCGCTTTACAAGGAACAGTACCAGAAGTATTAATAATATTACTGCCAGTGCCATTACTTCAGACATGTACTTTGTCAGTTCATTAAGTTCATGAAGCACTTCTGCACGTGACACATAAGCAACTGCTACCCAGTCACTGCCCGGGACATCTGCTACCTGTATATATGTATTATCATAAATTGAAAGTTCTTTATTTTCTTTCTTTATCTGTTCCGCAGCATAATCATACATGCCCTTGCCAATGCTTCCAAGTTTCTTGCCAGTCATTTCCTGGTTATGGTGGCCAATAATTGTATCTGTCCTGGTATCTACAAGAAAAATACCACCTGTCTCTTCAAGTTTTATGCCACTTACAATATCAGAAATAGAATTAAGGTATACATCTGCAGCAGCCACCCCGCGAACACCACCACTGGCGTCCTTTAATACGCCTGAAGCACCTACTACATAAGACTGGCTGGCTTCATCAATATATGTATCTCCAAGAATAAAATCTTCCGACTGTATGCCGTCTGTGTACCACTTTCTTGACAATACATCAAAATCCGGGTCTGGCACAAAAGAAGAATGGTATAGTGAACCATCTGCCAGTGCCACATACAGTCCTGCAGGATAAGCCTCATTCTGCCCTGCAGTATGGCGTATATACCTTTTCATGCTGCGTATATCCATATTTTCATATTCTATTGTATCCCTCTGCATTTCCAGCATTGTAAGAGTCCTGTTCATCCAGCTTCTTGTTTCCTGGATAGTCTTACCAGTAGTTGTCTGGATTAAATCCCCGCTTTTTTCAAGCAGCGCACTGGACATCTGTTTATAAACTAATGCCAGCATATTATATTCCCTGTACTGCTGCCCTGACTGGTTCATATCTCTTGCTGTCAAGCTGTTCCCTGAGGCATGAATATGGGTCAAGCCTGCCACTAAGCACCATTTTACATACATTAACCGAAAACCCGCTGACAAGCCCCACACCAAGTTCATTTACTTTTACAGGGATAGCACCTGTCCTGCTGTTACAGTTCCAGAAAACAAGCCTTGGAAGTTTATATCCATGTGCTTTAAACTGCTTATGTATATTTTCAAAAAGAGTTTCCCTGTCTTTACATGTAACTGCATAGTCAAATTCCATATCAGATATTATTAATATTGTACCAGGCAGTTCTTCCTGTGCCAGGTTATTCTCTACTGCTGTCTGGAGTACCAGGTCAAATGTTGATTTTATATTTGTATTTGTGCAGTCATCATGTGAAAATGCCAGTTCCAGCTTTTCCTTTAATGAATTGCAACTGCCCAAATCCACATACTCCGGTTTGCTTGAAAATGTAATAAACTTGTCTTTATACGGGCCTTTAAGCCTTTCTGCAAAATATATTCCAAGCGCATTAGACACATGTAACGCTGTAAGGCTGCTGTTTCCTACATTGCATGTCATGCTTCCAGAACCATCAACAACACAAAGTACATTTTCTGCGCCTTGTACAGTATCGTCAAGGTTTTTCCAGAGGAGTTCCAGTGTTTCATCATAAGCACCCATTCTTAAACTCCACCTTGACTGCATTACAGTATATGACAGCACTATTTCATGTGGCATAAGTGTTCCTGTATTAATCTTCGCCTTATCTTTTACAAGACCGTCAAGGTACGCCTGCCTGCGTTCACCGTCATGTTTCATAAATGCATTGCGGTAAAGCAGGTTGGCATTAGATGGCACATGTTCATATACAATGCTGTCCCAGCGCCCGGAACTTACCAGCACCTCTGTAACCTTAAGATATTCCCTTAACCCTGCAAGCATCTGGCGGTATTCTTTAGCAGTTATGCCAAAATACTTTGCAACTTTTTTAGCAGTATTTCTTGTTTCTGCACTTGATGCATTAATACTAGGAAGCCATTTTGCACAAAGGGAAACTTGTTCTTTCTTAAGCATTGCCTCCATGTCTGAATTAACCTGTTTCTTAATAAGCACTAATACATTTTCCTCAATTGGAGTTCCCAGAAGGCAGAGCAAATCATCAAAACGCCCGTACTCTGCAACAAGCGGCAGAAGCCTTTCCATCATTTTTCTTTCACCAGAAGCCAGGTAATTAAAAATTATGCGGAAAGAACGTCTTTCACCAAGACCGCCGCGTATATCCCTTAAAAAGAACAGCCACTGCATTGCAAGCACTTTATCTTCATAATATGCCTTAACAAATTTTTTAACAATTTCCTCTTCACTTTCATTACGCAGGGAAGCCACAGCAAAATTTAAATCAACAAGTGCCTTCCCTGTTGACGCATATCCTAATGCCCCGTTTTCTGTAACTGCTTTACGTTCAAGCAGCACATTTTTAAGATTATCCATAAAACCCATAATAATTCCCCATTTCTGCTTTCTGCATAATTTACTGTTAGTGGAAGGGGTGTGATTCGAACACACAAATACATATCCCTCTTGGATTATCAGATAAATTGCTGTAAATGGCTTTGGCAAGCCACTTAATATAATCTTATATGCGCCTTTACCCTTTGGCCACCCTTCCATTCCCCCTGCCGGGACAGGAATCGAACCTGTGACAACCACCTTAACCGGGTGCTCTGCCATAAAATTGCTGTAAAAGACTTTAACAAGCCTTTTTTAGAGGTGCTCTGCCAACTGAGCTGCCACAGCAGGGGTTTTGAAGGCTTGGGAAACAGTTGCATAAGCCAGCCGCTGGTGGTACATATACCCTTTAACAATTGGAAGTTGTTTTTTAAGTATATTGCTGTAAGCAGTTTTAACAAACTGCGTAATATATGTATACCTGGCAGCATCCATAAAACCATGTCAGGACAGGATTCGAACCTGCATTGAACCAATTTAATGTTGCTGATGGCAACTTTGGCAAGCTGCCTTTTCCATCACGGACATGGCTTTTGCTTCCGCCCTGTTAATTTCCTTTGCCTGTAGTTAATATATACCATTTTATGCCATTAATCATTTCAAAAAAGTTGCGCACTGTGTTATACTCTGTTATAGTTAATACAAATTTCCAGGGAGTAAAGCCATGTCAGAATTTAAAGAATTAATTAAATCATTTTCCAGAAGCCGTGAATATATACATGACTTTTTTGTATACGGTTTTAAAACAAGGGACGACTTTACAGATAAAAGCAGGCGTACATATGACAATGAGCGCAGGCGCATTGAAAGCTGGCTCTGGAAATATATCCATACTAATTATACACATAAAGGGAAAAATATTTCACTTGTTATGGACAGCAGCCTTCTTGACACCAACCCGCTGTACCGTGCCTGGAAAACAAAAAGCTTCACAACTAATGATATAATGCTTTATTTTTACCTGCCAGGCTGCCTGGACGGCTCTATTGGAAAAACAGCAGAAGAAATTACTGACAGCCTGCTTGATAAATATGGTTTTCTGTCTGATGTACAGCTTGTACGCCGTAAATGTAATGAATATGTAAAGGAGGGGCTTCTTAGCAGGACAAAATCCCGGAAACAGGTTGTTTATAAGAAAAATCCCTCTTTTAATGAGTTATTTAACGGTTTTAAATCTGCAGTTGATGCTTTATGTTTTTATAAAATGGTATCACCACTTGGGATTATAGGTGATACCATTTTAGATACAATATCTGCCAGAAATACAATTTTCCATGTTAAGCATTGCTTTTTTGTACATACACTTGAAGATGAAATCCTGCTTGGGCTTTTATCTGCGATGCACGGCAGGCAGTATGTAACAATACACCTGAAAAGCAGCAGAAACAACCGCCAGCAGGTAATTACCATACTTCCTATGAGGATTTTTACAAGTACACGCACTGGCAGGCGTTACCTTTGTACTTACAATACAAATTCAAAAAGGTTTTTCTGCCTGCGTATGGATTATATTAAAAATATAGAAACAGGCGCTGTATCACCGGTTTATGACAAAGCCAGGAAACAGCTTTCAGATAACCAGGGCAAAGCATGGGGTGTGTCATTCCAGAATAAAACAAACCTGCATATGCACAGCTTCCGGCTTGAATTATATATTGATACAGAAAAAGAACCATTTGTACTTAAAAGGCTATACAGGGAAGGCAAAGGAGGCAATGTTTCACAAACCGGGACAAATACCTTTACATACACAACACAGGTATTTGATGTTAATGAAATGCTGCCCTGGATACGCACATTTACAGGACGTATAATAAAGCTGGAAACAAGCCATCCTGGATTAAAAAGTTTATTTATGCGTGATATGGAAGAAATGTACAGGATGTATGATATTAAAAAATAGATTATTATAACACATATAAACATTAAGAAAGATAATACAAGAAAACTATAATACAGGAAAACCTGGTTAAATATTATAAAAGGCAGGCTTTATAAGCCTGCCTGCATTACATACATGGAATTCAAGAAATTATTTAATAACATCCCTTAAACCTAATCTTCCGATAAGTGTACGGTATGCTTCAAGGTCTTTCTTCTTTAAATAAGCAAGGAAGTTACGTCTCTGTCCAACCATCTTTAAAAGCCCGCGCCTTGAATGGTGGTCTTTCTTATTAACTTTTAAATGCTCATTAAGTTCAACAATACGCTCTGTAAGAAGCGCAATCTGTACTTCTGGAGAACCTGTGTCCTCTGGTGTACGTCCATAAGCCTTGATAATTTCTGCTTTCTTTTCTTTACTAATCATAATTTCCTCCTGTTTTATGCCACCAGCATATGTAGTGGCACTTATATAATAAATGTTTCCTGCTGCTAAGGACTGGGCGGAGTGTCCAAATCCTGGGCAGTGGTTTTTACAACTTTTGTATAATAACACAATAAATGGGGGATTGCAAGAAAAAAATTAGGATAATTTACAGTTGTCTTGTGTTTTTTTGTTTTTTGTGTGGATTGGCGGATGGACGGTTTCTGTGCCAGAGCCAGAATATTCCGTACAGGGGTACGCTTGCGCTACGATGAGCCACGCAGCGGCACATAAAGCCAGATATTTAATGTTCCAAAATAAACTGACGTTTATTCCGTAACATTAAATATCCGGCTTAAATGCCGGCGGGCTCAAAGTACCCCTTTAACGGAATATTGCTGGCATCATGGCACGCGAAACCTGTTACCGCAAATTTACAGTAAAACATAAAATAACAATATATTCAGAATAACAAGACAACTGTAAGTGGGAGGGTGGGAATTATTCTGCTAGTCACTTATTAAACAGTTAAATAGTAAAATAGTAGTTGTTGTATAAATATTCTATGAATTCCGTACGTCTAAATCATCCATTCCCTGATATAGCAGGTTTTATGCGTTTTATGTGTTCCATCTAATATTCTTACATAACAGGGCACGCTCCCATTATGTGAACTAACGTAGTGCAATGTCACTTAGTTAAGAGTTTAGATGGAAATTGTTTATAAATTACCAAAGTGTAAGCTGGCTGGCAAATTCCAAATGTGTTCCCTTGACAAAACAGAACAAGCTGTACGAAGCCGCTGCTGCTTAAGCCCTGTCTTAAAATGTTCCGTAGGAACATTAGGGGCTTTATGCACCATTGCGTGCGAGCACAGGCGTGCCCTCCCAGTTACTATTCAGTCATAAAGGCACATTTATAAGGCACACAGTTAAAAAGCTGGT
>CAJUPJ010000049.1 GCA_910588655.1 uncultured Lachnospiraceae bacterium
GATAATAAACAAGGCTTATTCCCAGATTGTCTGCTACTTGTTGTTGTGTCATGCCCACTTTCTGGCGGGCTTCTTTTAGATTTTTACGCATCTATATCTCCTTACTTCTGTTATCCTTTCTTATTTTTATAACTATTTTTAAAGAAAGCAAATTTAATAAATAATGCAATTATAAATAAATCGTGTAAATATTGCTAAATCGTGTAAATTTACTAAATCACGCAGATATTGCTAAATCACGCAAATATGTTAAAATATATAAAACAGAAAGGAGTATTTATATATGGCAAATATTAATATTGATGACAACCTGACAAAACAAGCTGAAACAATTTTTGCAGAGCTTGGTATCAGTCTTTCTACTGCAACAACAATATTCTTTAAACAGGTAGTACGTTGTAATGGTATACCTTTTGAATTACGTATTGACCCATTTTATTCACCAGAGAACCAGGAACGCCTTCTGGTTGCTAAGGAACGCATGGAACAAACTGGCGGCACTGCACATGACTTGCTTGAGGTGGATGATGATTAAGTCATGGGATGATTTTGCCTGGGAAGACTATATCTACTGGCAAACACAGGACAAGAAAACATTAAAACGCATCAACCAGCTTCTGAATGACATTGACCGAAATGGCTACAAAGGAATCGGAAAACCAGAACCATTAAAAGGAAATATGAATGGTTACTGGAGCCGAAGAATAGATGAAACCAACCGTCTTGTCTACCGCATACATGATAATAAAATTGAAATCCTGCAGTGTCGTTCCCACTATGGTGACAAATAATCAATTTTTCTTTATTTTTATACCCTGCCTGCCTTCTGGCGGGCTTCTTTTAAATTATTTCTTGGCATTTGTTTCTCTTTCCCTGTTTGTTTTTGTGTTCTATGACTTATGTATTGACATTGTTAATAACATTTAATACAATATATGTACAAAATATAAGCGAGGTGTTGGTTATGTCCCAGACAAATATCAATATACGTATGGATAATACATTAAAACAGCAGTTTAACCACATATGTAATGAACTTGGTCTTAATATGTCCGTTGCTGTCAACATTTTTGTAAAAACAATGGTACGCCAGCAGAAAATACCTTTTGAAGTTTCACTTGATGTACCAAATGCTGAAACCCTGGCAGCCATTGATGACGTAAACCACGAAAGAAACCTTAGCAAGCCGTTTCATAGCATTGAAGAACTGATGGAGGACTTAAATGCTTAATGTAAGATATTTACAGAATTATTTATATTTCTCCTAATCCAATTTTTAAGGCTTGCCGTAACCTCATTGATTTCATCCAGGACTTTTACAATTTCATATAAAACAGGTTTCTCGTCATCATCAATAATCCCATCTTCCATAATATCCAATAACGCATTTTTAGTATCTGATACTTTTCTGAGAGTGACTAAAGCCCTGATTGTAATCCTGTCTATATCCTCTATACACGCTTCTGGCATATCCTTTCCAAGAATACAACAATTTCTGCAATAATAATTCCTAAGCTGTGGGGCATTATACAAATCTGCCATCATATGTATTTCTTCTGGATAAGGAATAGCAACACCACGCTCAATCCTGTAAAGTTTTCCACGGTCAATAGATATAATTTCCTCCACTTTTTCCCTGCTGCTCAGACGCTCATTATATTTTGCTGCTGCACAACGTGCCTGGTAAAAAATATTGGAACTGGTTTCTGTTGTTATGTTTGCCATTTTTTATTCACAACCTTTCATAGTTCATAAACAGGGTTTTGTACTATATAAAAACATACAGGTAATGTTACATAGAAGTGTTACCCAGAGCAGTAAGCAAAGCCATTACTTTATCCTTTGTAACCTCCTCTTTTCCAAACTGATTAAAAACTGTATTAGCTTTATTGGAAATATTATTATTTAAATCTTCATTAGTGTGGATTAAACCATTTTGTTGCCCCCATAGTTTCACAGCTTCAAGAAATAAATCCAGCGCAAGAAACATAAAATCCTGTTCTTTAAGAAGCCTTTCATTATCTTTTTGTAACTTTCTGATTTCATCTGTAAGTATCTCTACAATATTACAATCCGCGCAGTCCGCATTTTTATTATTTTTTTCTTCCATGTCTTTCTTCTTTACTTCCAAAAAACATTTCTCTCATTTCTCTCCTTTTAACTGCAAAACTGCAATAATCACAGGCAGTATTTGTAATCCTGTCAATAGTATACAAAATATAAAATTTATACCATCCAATTCCTGCAGCAATCCCAAGAATAAAACAAACAACTCTGTCCATTTTATAAATCCCCCTTTCTTATTTATCAGTTTTTTCTTGCATTTCCAAATATTTCCCCTTAAACTATAATTACAGGCTGTTATAATAGCAGCCAAGTATAATGAAAGGAGATTTTTATGCGTGACCAGTACTGGGCTTTTTATGTTTCCATTAAACACAAGTCTTTATATTACAAATACTTCCAATCGCTCTTTAGCACTATTAACTGGATAATTTCAGCAATCCTGTGCTTTACAACTTTATCTTGTATTGCTGCATGGGATATATGGAAAACCTGCCCTGCTTTGTGGTCTTCACTAATATGTATATCCCAGATTTTGCAAGCCTTTTTTCCAAAGCTGCCATATAATGACTTGTTAATATCAACAAAATTTATGATAAGTTCTACTGACAAACTTCTTTTAAGCATAGAACAGGACTGGCGGAAAATTGATGTCTTTTCTTTAAACGATGAAAAAATACTAAGGCAGTTAAACAAGCACCAGGAGCATTACTCAGAACTTGTAAACCAGTTTTTTTCTGGAACATATCTTCCTACAATTAAATATTGTGAAAAACAAGCCGAAAAAGAATGTAAAACATTTTTTTCAGTTACATACAACTTATAAAACACAAGGAGAAACTCTATGATACGCAAAAAGAATAATAACCCATCCAAACCACATACTCCAATTGTTCCAAGTTCAGTTAAAGGTGATGGCGGAGGTGCGCCAGGTCCTAAGTATACTATTCCAAGCCCTCCCAAAAATCCACCTAAAAAATAATAATTATTTTTTTATAATAATAATTATTTACTATTTAGCCAGTGCTTCATTTTTTGCGCTGGCTATTTCATTTCCGCAATTCCCGCAATAATTATCATCAAACTATTGAAGCTGTTCTTTTGTACATAATGCCTTTCCGCAGTTTGGACAAACAAACTACTCTCTCTTTTCCCCACAAATTGTTCTTCCGCAACATGGGCAGGAGAAAAATTCTTTGAAATGGTTCACCATACAAGCTTTAAGGCAATGGCTAAAACAAACCAGACGAAAAACTATACCCAAATCTGGTAATTATAACCATTCTTGGATTTGATTCTGAATAGCTTCTGCTAAAATCTTTGCTTTAGTAATATCAACTTTTAATACAGCTTTTGGAATATCTGGCATTATCGCAATAGTTTTTTCATTATCATCAGGAATCAAGAAAAAATTGCTGCTAAACTGTGTTTTACATGCTGCCCTGTCTTTCCCTTGCAGTTCTTGTGCTTCGGCTTCAAGGGCGGCAATCTCCTCTGGTTTCAATATTATATTTTCTTCCTTTAATGTTTTGCCTGCTTCCATTATTATAATCTCCTCTGCCTGACTCCCTTTTGGGAAAATGCTTCCACTACATAGTAACTCCATCATGTTTCTGGAATATATACCATGAAATGATACGGTTATATTATAACTGGTTATCTAAACAGCTGTAGCGAAGGTAGTAAACATTGTTTCTATTATTATTTTTGTTATTTTATAAGTTGTATACTGCTGCTCTTGTACTTCGCTTGTAAGAGCAGCATTTTTAAATTTTTTCATATGTTATTCCTTTCTTATTTGTTTTAATTCCTGTCTTCTATATGCCTAATGCCGGCATTGTGTGTTGAAACCACGCAACATACCTAATAAAAAATGTTGATATTTCCCATTGTTTATACATTTGATATTTCTCCGTTTTAATCTATGCTTTATAATGAAAAACAATATAATTCCTATTTTGAAACATTGATTTCACCAAAAATGGATTCTATTGGCTTTTTAAAATAATTAGAGATAAGAAATGCTTCATTTAGTGAAAATTTTACTTTTCCATTTTCCTTTTTGCTATAATTAACCTTGGAAACATGAATGATTTTTGCAAAATCTTCTTGTTTTAATCCAAGTGATTTCCTAAATTCTTTAATAGTAGTCATGGAAAACCCTCCCTAGTTTCAATTTTAGAACTTTATATAAATATAATAGTTTCTGTTTTTGAATTTGTCAATAGTTTTTTTCAATTTTAGAAAACTACTTGAATTTCATATTTTGAAACTGTATAATAATTTTGGAGGTATATTATGAATTTTGGAGAAAATTTAAAAGAACTTCGTAAGAAAAACGAGCTGACCCAGCTTCAGTTATCAAAAATATTAGATACTTCTAAATCTAATATTTCTAAATATGAAGCAGGCAGTATAGAACCTAATTTATCTATACTTGCTAGGGTTTCTACTTATTTTTCTGTATCAACTGATTATTTATTAGGGCTATCAGAATTAAATCAGAAAAAAAATTACAACTTTCATGATTTCTTTGTTTCCTTCTTTTTTGGATATTGGGATAAATGCCAAATAAGAATTTATGAAAGAATGAAAGAACTATCAATTTCTAAATCAGATTTAATAGATGAAACCAATATTGATTTAGAAAAAGAAATCTCTTTGGATAATTTAGTTACTATTGCTAAAAAACTAGATATATCAATGGATTATCTTCTTGGACTATCTGATATAAAATATATATCCCAGGAAGATATGAATTATATCCAGTCAATTACAGAAAGAGAACGAGATGTAATTAATACTTTCAGAAAACTAGATGCAGATAATAAAGATATTATTGTAGGAGATATGAAAAAATATATAAAGGAACAGCGCTATGAATCTATTACATCGAATAACAATATTGAAAAAACAGGTGCATAAAGCCTTGTAAAATAATATCTTTTAAGCAATATCTAAATAAAAAAAACAACTAAAACACAAATAGTATAAAAACAATACTTTGGGAGAAAAATATTATGTCTATAGAATTTATTTTAATAACTATATTAAGTATATTTATATTATATGTTATATTTACTTATAACCAATCTAAAAATAAACATATAGAAAAATTTAATCATAATACTATTGAAGAAGATAATATTAATACAGCTATTGGATATGAAGAGTCACAGTGTATAAAAGAACCAGATACACCTGTTGAAATCTTTAAAAATAGTTGTGACCATTCTTCTAATGAGCAATATGCCAGAATGTGCAGAGCAGTTTCTGATGACCTTATTGGTGAAATTATATCCATAAATAATGAGGAGATGTCAATGGAAATACGTTCAGCTACATATCCAGAAACGATACATTTAACAAATCTTATGGATTGTGATTGTAAAGATTTTAAAAATCGTCATCTTCCATGTAAGCATATGTATAAACTTGCATTTGAACTTGGAGTTATGGATGTTCCTCCCGACCCTCCAGTAATCCAGGCGCAAAAAAATAATATAACCTGCATAGGCTTCTTGGTAGAAGGTACTTTCCCGATAAAACAATATAGAACAAAAAGAAAAATAGTAATATTTTCCAATGAAGCTCTTATACTTGATGAAGAAAAAACTCATCTTTTACCTCCTTATGAAGTAAAAAAAGTTTTAGAGGAAAATCCATCTAGTGAACAAATAATATATGCAAAAATTTTAGGTTTTTCCTTTCCAGAGGATGCTAATATACAAGATGCTTCTATCTTTATTGAAAGAAAAGAAAACAATGAATCTCTCATACAAGAAAAAACTACAGATGAAATACTTAAATACATAATTGGTAAAGGAATATATATTCCAAAATATGCAGATAAAAACAGAGCTTTTAATATATATTTTAATAATGTAGGAATAATTGAGAGTATTGCATATTTTGGAATGAAGGTATACTGTAGTTTAAACCAAAAAACATATCATGTATTAGAGGATGCAACAGAACCAGAAAGAGAACTGTTCTTTCATTTTGCTAAAGAGTATTCAAATAACAAACCATTCACCAATTCATTATCTCATTATTCTGGCTCTGATATTCCATTGGATTCTTACAAAATTTCAAAGAAGCTTAAAGCTTATGATATTGCGGCAGAATATTTTGATAAAACAGATATTAATTCTGTTAATAATAATGAATATGTTAGCCTGGATGAAACTATTGATATTATAGAAGGGTTATCTAAAGAAACTCAACAAGAACTTCTTAATATTTCAAGAAATTCCAGATTTAATAATCCAGACCATGAAATCCAAATTAACGAAAATATTAATATATTATTAAAATCTGGTCTTATTTTTGATGAAACTCCTGAAAAACATCAAATTAATTTTGGAAAGAAAATTGATATAATAGAATTTCTTGATAGTGAAAATATAGATTATGATAAAAAAGCACTTAAAGATACACTTATGAACATTTGTATAGAATTACTGCCCGAAAAAACAGAAAAAAGATTTCCTACTACTACTTGTGTTGATATTCCAAACAAATTTAACACATGTAATATATATTCTTACTTACATAGAAAATATGATAATGCAATACTTTATGATTATAATGGTAATTTAGATTACCAAGAACTCCCACTTCTTAATACTATTTTACCAGATGATATAATTACCAGGAAACTTGTTGAACATGGATATTATTCATATAATAAAAAGATATAATTATTGGAAATAAATTCTAACTTCATTCTTGGCAATATATACTATGCTATTTGTGTAAGGAGATGGAACATGAAAGACAAAAACCTTTCAAATATGGTTATAGCAATTTACTGCCGTAAATCAATCTACCGTGATACATCAGACAGCATCAAGAACCAGATTGATATGTGTAAAGATTTTATTAAACGTTGTTATGGAGATGGGCATACTATATTAGTATATGATAAAGATGAAGGGATAAGTGGTGCTACAACAGACCGTCCATGCTTCCAGAAAATGATGTCAGATATTGAAAATGATATAATAGATATGGTGGTATGCTATATGATAGACCGTATAAGCAGAAATATAAAAGATTTCTGCAATATATATTTTACACTCCAGGAACACAACTGCCGCTTTGTTTCAGTAAAAGAAAATATTGATGATACTACTGCTATGGGACGTGCTATGCTTTACATATGCCAGGTATTTGCAAATCTTGAACGTGATAATATCAGGGAACGTATTATAGATAATATGAGCCATATAGAACAATCTGGTTACTGGGCAAGCGGTCTTCCGCCACTCGGTTACAATATCGCCAAGATTACAGAACATGGTAAAAAACACACAATTCTTGAAATTGACGAGGAAACAAGTGCTATATACCTCCATCTTACAGACCTTTTTCTAAACCAGGGCAAGACTCTTTTTGCATGTGAAAAAGAACTACGTTCCGAAGGAGTGCGCACAAAAAAGGGAGCTGTTATAGATTCTTCAAGAATATGGAAAATATTATCTAATCCAACATATATGTGCGCTGATGAGACAGCATATAATTATTTCAAAGCTGCTGGCTGCAATATGGTACATGATATATCACTGTTTGATGGCAGCCATGCCATTATGGTACGTAGCAGGTTTAAAAAAGAAGACACTAAAATGGTATTAAGGGATAAATCAGAATGGAAAATCTATGTTGGTATGCACAAACCTCTTATATCATCTAATGAGTGGATAAAAATGCAGGAATTGTTCAAAGGAAATGTATATTCCAAAAAAAAGAAAACAGACCAGTTCGGAATATGTACTGGCATAATAAAATGTAAATGTGGGTATTCCATGCGTTCCAAACATGACAAACGCCGTTCTGATTATACAACTTATTTATGCACACGGAAAGAAAATAAATCACGTGGTACATGTGATAGCAAAATGATTAAATGTGATATAGTTGACAACGCTGTAATTGACATGCTCAGACAGATTTCCACTGACAGGGACACCCTTGCCAGGTTTGTAAGAAAATCACAGCCAAAGCCATTATACAACACCAAAAGCCTCAAAAGAAGGCTTCTTGCCATAGACAAGCAAATACAGAAATTTACCCTTTCCCTTCTTGATGCAGAAGGAACTGCTGCCAAGAAATACATAATCCAGGAGATAGATAAGCTTGATTCAGAAAAAACAGATATAAATACAAAGTTGGCTGAATCAAGCATTATTGACCTGCAGGCCATTAAAGAAGATAAACATATTGATGAACTCTATGAGAGCATCCATTCACTTTTAAAAGAATTTGATACCCTTGATACACTATCCAAAAACAATATGATTAAATCCATAATAAAAGAGGTTGTTGTTGATGGCGATAATATAACACTCAAATTATAAGGAGAAAAATACAATGCCAATGACACCACATGATATGATAAAACTTCTTAAAAAGAACGGTTTTAAAGAATTAAATCAAAATGGTTCACATATAAAGCTCATTAATCCTGAAACAAAAAAACAGACAGTAGTTCCTTATCACTCAAAAACACTAAAAAATGGTTATCTATATTTTAATTAAAAAAGAGTATTCAGATATTACAAGCCTTACTACTAAAGGTAAACATTTAAGTTAATTTTTATTTGTCTAGCAAAAAATACTATAGGAGGATACTAATAAACATGATTGATGAACAAGAATTTATAACCAATATTGCAACCAATATTGCAGAAGACTCAATAAAAAGTGCCTGGAATAAAGTAAAAAAATTTTTTAAAGATTTAGATACAAAGGAATCTATAAGGTATAAAACAGCATATGAAAATTACCTATTGAATACAAAACAAAAAAACGGTAAAATTAAAACACTTATATACAGGCGTGTTCCCAAAGATTTATATTCACTATATGTCTGTATAGATATTTTGTATAATGACAAAGCTATAAGTACACAAAACATATGTAATCTTGTTGAAATTGGAAATAAAATTATAGTTACTGGAACGGGAGGAGCAGGCAAATCAGTTTTGTTTAAACATTTATTCCTTAATACCATTGAAAATACTATATTTATTCCAGTTTTACTTGAGCTGAGAAATCTTAATGATTGTGATTTACATAATATATCAATATACAATAGTATTTATAAAATTTTATATGATAATGGTTTTGACTTAAGCAAAGAATATTTTGACTATAGTATGAAAGAAGGAAGTTATATAATATTTTTTGATGGTTTTGATGAAATCAAAAGAGATAAAAAAGCAAAAATCACTAACGAAATAAAAAAATTAACCGACAAGTATAGTAATAATAAATATTTTTTATCTTCAAGACCTTCCGAAGAATTTATTGGATGGAATGATTTTTGTGAGGTTGAAACCATGGAACTAAATAAAGAACAGGCACTTGATATGATTAAAAAAATTGAATTTGACGAAATAACCAAAAATATTTTCTATAAAGAATTAAATGATTCATTATATACAAAGTATCAATCATTTGCATCAAACCCACTATTGCTTAATATTATGTTACTTACATTTCAAAAACATGCATCTGTACCAGAAAAACTTAATGATTTTTATGAGGAGGCTTTTGTAACCTTATATAATGTACATGATGCAACCAAAGATTCTTATACTAGAGATATCAGAAGTGGGCTTGGATGCGAAGATTTTAAATTAGTTTTTTCATATATTTGTTTTAAATCATATTTTAGTGACAAATTTCAGTTTTCAGAAACAGAATTAAGGCAATATATACAAAAAGCAAAAGAAAAATTTGATATACTTGACTTTTCAATAGATGATTTTCAAAAAGATTTAATACAATCTGTATGTATGTTAATTAAAGATGGATTAAGCTATAGTTTTACACACCGCTCCTTTCAGGAATACTTTGCTGCATGGTATACTTGTAAACTACTTGATGAAGAACAAAGCAAATTATTATTAAGCTGGATAAAAGAATCAAAATCTGTTTTATCAGATTCTTATTTTTCAATGTTATTTGACTTACAAAGTGAAAAAATGAATAGAATTGTCATATGCCCAATATTAAAAGAAGTAAAAAAATTATATGATGAGTATGGATTTTCTTTAAAATTTTTAGATAATATATATGATGGATTCTATATTTTAAACAAACCTCTTTTCTTCAATAAAAAAGATTTAAATATATCAGTATTACTTAAAAACCACTATTTGTGTTACGGAATTTTATTAAATAATAAATTTAATAAATTTAATTTAAAATCAATTAATGACAATGAAATGTATAATAATGATGAAATATATAAAAAGATATCTTTATTTATTTCTAATAACAAGATTAAAAATAACTTTGAAATGCCATTTTCAAAAGCATTAGATATTTTAACTGAAAATGAAATACTTAGTTATTTTAACCATTATAAATTAGAACTAGAATTTGCAATGCAGACTTTAGAAAAATATGATAATAATAATATAAATAAAAAAGAAGGAGTTGCATCTATACTAGATGAATTATAATATTTCTTGTTAAGTATATGTAATAATTTAGTAAATTTATACCAATAAAATTTATATGCAAAACGTAATTTTTTAAAAATGGCAAACCACCGTATTATGTCTTCTGAATATTTTGATGATGATTTTTTCTTGTCCTCTACATATCGGGAATTAAAAGAAACTATTAAAATCAAAATGCAGGCAAAGAAATAAAAAATACAATATAACTGGTTATGAATAAAATTTCCTTTTTCCACTAACCACACACTTAAGGAGGTTTTTATTATGGCAGAGTATGTGTATCCAGCTATTTTTCATCCAAATGAAGATGGTTCTTATACAATCACTTATCCTGATTTACCTGGCTGTATTAGCGAGGGTAAATCTTTAGGAAACGCTATATATATGGCACAGTCTGCATTAACACAATGGATTGAATATCTTACAGATAAAAAACAACCCATTCATTTGGCAAGTGATTTTGACAGTGTTGAAATAATCCAAGGAGAGTTTATCAATTTAATCCGTGTTGATATCAAAGACAGCCATGCAGTAAAAAGAACTGTAAGCATACCAAAGTGGATGGATGATAAAGTAATTGAATCTGGTCTAAGTTTGTCACGTGTATTACAAGATGCATTAAAGGAAAAGTTGAACGTTGGATAAAAGCGTTGTTTCGTTTTATTAAAAAACCGAGGCAATATCTTTTTCTCCGTTTCACGTATAATACATCAGAAATCTTTGTAGGTGTAAGCCGCATTGCAGAAATAGTATAGCCTGTCTTAAAAGATAAAATACCCTTTTATAATAAAACCAGACTGGCAGGAATTAATTCTATCGTTCTGCTTCCTGTCCAGCCTGGCATGTTTCTTTTAAACTGGTTTTATTTTGCATTCTTTTTCATAACCAATCACATGTACTACACATGTGGCAGTAAGCCTGTAATATTTTTTCCCAAAATGTAAAACGGCTTTCTGTAATAACAGAATTGTCCCCTTTTATCTGTGCATCCATTTTTATTTTCTACAACAGCAGATGGTGAAGGCTGTGGCTGATATGCAGTATCTCATTTCAATAATATACCTCTATTTAATTATATTCACTTTAATTATATTCGCTTATTTATATAATCCTGGTTATTAACTATATTTATTATTTCTTCTGTTATACTTTTTTCCTTGTCAATTTTATATGATTTTAATACAGGAAGGCTGGCATCCATTAATGATAATACCATATAACTGGTATTAAAATTATATGCCAGCCGTTTATCTTCTTCTGAAAGCAATGCCGGGGCAGATGGGTGTGAATGGAAGTTCCCTACCATCTGCATACCGTTTTTGCGCATATCCTTTACTGCAGCAAGCTGTTCTTTTATATCCATTGTGAAATGGTTTGTGCTTGCTTCAGTGTTTGTTAGTAAATATATTTTCTGTATAAATATATCATCCCCATGTTTTATCCCGCCTGCAAGCCCGCAAGCCTCATATGGAAGCCATTCCATACAATGTTTTATAATTTTAGAGTAATCTTTCTCAAGAATATATAACATATATGCCACATCCAGTTTAAAACTCCCTTATATGCTCATTTCCATATATTTCATCTTTTTCAAGCATTGAAAGTATCTGTGTTTTTTTAGTGCCTGCCATTAATTCTTCATTGTATTGCAGGTATCTTCCGCATTTATTTTCTGAAAGATATGAAACTGCTTTACTGTCCATAGTGAGTTCTGTTATAAATACTACCATTTCCTGCCCATTGCCAAATGCCGCTTCCATAAAGTCAAATACATTTTCAAGGGCAGTGCCTGTTTCATCCTCAAGCCCTTCAAGTTCTTTATTCCATCTGCCAAAGCCTTCCTTTGCCTGGTTAAATGCCCCGTCTGTATTGCCTGGGTCTGGCCTGTTCTGCCAGAGCATTTCTAAAAGCCTGTTATAACATTCTTCCTGCTGCCTTGTATAAAAACCTGCTTTTTTCTTTGCTTCTGTATCTGCCTCATAATCCTTATAAAGCTCTTTATAAAGCATTGAATGGTCTTTGCAGCCTTCTGACCCTTCTTTGAATTTTTTTAAAAAGCCATACCATTTATCTGCTATAAAATGATATAAAAATGTCTTGTCAAAATATACAGTAAGCCCGCTGGTTAAAAGGTTTACAACGCTTAACCTTTCATCAAATGAAGCCCTGTATATCCTTTCATATACAGAGGATGGCACATTGCCTGCAAGAATACTGTTAATGCCGTAATCATCCTGGTATTTTTTATATAAGTCAAGATACGCCGCTACATCCTTTGCAGTTTCCCTGTGCTGTATAAACTCATAAATTATTTCCTCATCCACATCTATGGAAAGTTCTTTATATACATTTAACAGGCAGCTTAAATCTTCCCATCCCCTTGCAGTTACAAACTGTATGCCGTCAACATCCGCTTCTGCTTTATAAAAGCTTTGCGGGCGCAGTTCCAGGTAACTGGTGATTGCTGTATTTATACGGTTCTCACGTGCATACTCACGCCAGACACTGTATTCTGCATCTACTTCTATCTTCCTTACACGGTCTAATGTGACCATATCAAATTCATGGACTGATTTATTATATTCAGGAGGATTTCCAGCAGCAGCAATAATCCAGCCTTCAGGCACTTTCCTGTTGCCGAATGTTTTACACTGCAGGAACTGTAACATTGTAGGGGCTAATGTTTCAGATACACAGTTAATTTCGTCAATAAATAAAATACCTTCTTTTAAACCGCTGTCACGTATTTTGCTGTATACACTTGCAATAATTTCACTCATTGTATACTCTGTGACAGAATATTTTTCACCATTAAATTCCTCTTCCTTAATAAACGGAAGCCCTACAGCACTCTGTCTTGTATGGTGCGTAATTGTATACGCAACAAGCCCGATTTCAAGTTCCCTTGCAATCTGTTCCATTATCTGGGTTTTGCCTATTCCTGGCGGGCCTATAAGAAGAACCGGGCGCTGCCTGTTTGCAGGTATTTTATAATTTCCAGAGCTGTCTTTCAGAAGATATGCCCTTACAGTGTTTTTAATTTCATTTTTAGCTTTCTTTATATCCATTGTTATCTCCATTCTTAACATTATGGTTTTCCTGGCAGCTCAAACTGCGCAGCTGTGCTGGCTCAATATGCATTTTCATTGCCCAGGGCGGCACAGCACTGTCATCAGAATTATCTGCAAATATAAATGCTGTTCTATATGCAGGCTTTAGCTTTGGGTAAATACCTTTGCCATCTGTAAAATATACAAGCCCTCTTAAGTTCTTTAAAACCTTATTTTCAACAAGGCCGTTTACATACCTGAAGACAGGGCGGAAGTCTGTCCCGCCGCCCCCAATAATATGAAAATTATCCAGCACATGTCCAAGCTGTTCTTTTTTATTTATCTCCAAATCCATGCGTATATCATCGTCACATTGTATTATTCTCATATGGCATTCACTGAAGAAACTGCTTTTTTCAGAAAGTATGTTATATGTTTCCCTAAGGAAATTTTTAACCATTTCCCCGCTTGTAGAACCACTGGTATCAACTGCTACAACAAACTCCTGTATCTTTACTGACTCACGTGACTCTAACGGCTCTATTAATGGCAGGTTGCCATACAGGGAAAGCCCGTAGGTATAATAATTCAAATCAAATTCATCAGGATTACATTTCAATTCCTCATGAAGTACAGCAAATTTCCTTAAGAAATTACTATAACTGCGCTGTCCTTTTAAAATCCTTGCCCTTTCATCAAAAATCTGTGTACCATCTTTTTCTTTATCTCCCCTGCTTTCAAGTTCCATTTGCGACTGCCTTGCAATCTTATCCCATTTAGACTGTGAATTTATTGCGGCAGATGGCAGTTTTTCTTCTTTTGGCCAGTAAACATGGCTGTCTGTATAAAACTCCATTTGCAGCTTTTCTATAACAGTATTATCCAGATTAAAAAGACCATTGTAAATAACAGGTGCAGATACTGCCCTGCCGTACTGTTCTATTTCCCTGTAAACCTGCTGCCTTGTAAAGCTTAGTGGTCTTTCCAGTGCTGGTTTGCCTAAGCCGTCAATAGTATATTCTGTAATAATGTCACATGCTATATCCCACAAAATCCTGCTTCTGCTGCCACAAAGCCACAGGTGGCCATAAATGCAATGGAGTATGCTGTGGAGATAAAGCCTGTTTAAAAAACGTGAATTAGACTTAAAGACCTTGGATAACTGGCTGAAAGAATAATACAGGAATTCCCCGTCTGTTGCCAGTGTGCCAATGGAACTGTCACTTTTCCATACAAGCCCTGATAATGCCACATCCATAAACCTTAGCTCCATATAAAGTTCATTCCTTGTAAAGCCAAGTATCTTTCCTGACATTTCCTCTTCCCACTCTGCCTGTGTGATTTTATGCGCCATATAAGCCCTGCCTTTCTGTAGCTGTAGAAAGCAGCACAACCCGCTGCTTTTGCTGCAGGTTAAAATTCATACCTGTTTTTCCGTGCATTTCCAATAAATTCATGTTTCCATTTCAGAAGGCTTGCCGCACCTTCTCCCCACCCTGCCTGGGAAGCCTTTGCCGCCGCATTGCCAATGCTTTCTGCATCTGCATATTTATGCCTGCATATAAAATATAAAGCTTCAATATCCCTGTCTCCTGCCAGGATTTCCATAATTACAGCCTGGTTATTTTTAATATATTTTTCATATTTGGCTTTTGCCCCATCCCCAAGCATAAAAGGGTACATAAGCCGTCCAAGTGCCATTTTATATATAACATTTACGCTTTCTTCTGCTGAAGCCTTGTCAAATATTGCATCATACTGCCCCAAAACAGGAATGTCACCATCAAAACACTGTCTTGCCCTGAAACCCTCACCAGTAATATTCCTTCCAAATATATGGGCAGGTGCAATTTCATCATAAGATTCTGTATATTCAGGAAATACAAGCATTGCATGTATTTTTCCTTTATCGTAAAAATATACATCAAGATGTGTACACAGGCGTCCTGCAATATGTTTAAGCCCGCCTGGTGTATCTGCCCTGTGCCTTAAATGCAGTTTTGTAAAACTTGTACAATTCATAAAAATATCGCTTCCAGTTTCTTTTAAAGAAGCCCCTGCCTCAAGCGAAACCATTTTACGGCAGTTATAAAAAGCATTATTGCCAATTTTTTCAATTGTATTCGGCAGGGAGATACTTATTACATTATTGCCACAAAATTCACACAGGCGGCTGCCTGCTGGCAGGTTTTCTTCTGTATGGCTAATATAATTACTAACCCTGTTTACTTCAGAGAAACAATATGCACCAACCGACACTGTCTTCCTGCCGCCAATCTCTTCTGGTATACATACATCTGGCATGTCTGAATATACACGCAGTATTTCAGCACCATTGCCTGTTTCACGCCAGATAAATGCAAGATTGTCCTTTTCTGTATACATAATAACCTCCCTGCCGCCTCCAGGTGGCACAAATAACAAAACGAATAAATTCGTTTGTGAAAAATGAAATTTTTCATACTATCTTCTTAAACAGCTTCATTTCGCCTGCCAGCCTGCTTCTCTGCGCAGCTTTTTTAATTATTGCACTTCCTGTAACATTCCTGATACTGTGGTTGCGGTATATAAAACCTGCAAATGTCATAATCCAGAGCACCGGCCAGATAATAATTACCTGTCCTGCTTTTGGGTATGCCAGCCTCATCTGGTGGTGGAATTCCCTTATATAAGCTATCCAGCCTGTCCCGCGCAGCACCACCATGCGGTCAGGGCTTGTCTTGCCAAATTCGCCGGCTTCAAAGACTTCCTCCAGGAATTCTTTTGCATTTTCCCTGTCTTTTTTTTCATCTGCCTTTCCAGCATTATGCTTATTGTCCAGGCAGAGCATAAAAGACACATTATCCTTGCAAAGCCCTAAATAATATATACCTGCCAGCGTTGCCATTCTTGCAAATCCATATATGCCGCTTTCTTTTATAAATTTAAGGAATTGTAATTTATCTTTCTGTGGTATATCCCTGTTCCAGAATACTACCCAGTCACATATAAGTTTAAGCCCAAAGCCCGAACGCAGATAATGCTGCAGCATATGGAGAAGCAGGTAAAATGCATGGAAAGGTTCACTAAGCACTGGAAGTTCTACACCCATAATATTTTTCCTGGAATTATCTTTAAAAATATCTGCCCTGGTTTTTTTAAGATAGTTATTTATCATGCTATTATCAAATGGTTCTACAAGCATGCTATGAAGTTCCACATCAATGCCATCTGGCGATTTATATACAATATGGTGGTTTGCATGCTGTTCTGCTTCCATCAGGAATCCTGCCTTACCAAGTACATTACATGCCCTGCCTGCCGCCTCTGCATTTTCAAGAAGCAGGTCAATATCACCCGACTTCCGGAGTTCCGGCACTGGATATAGTGAGGCGGTACTGCTTCCCTTTAGCAATACTGCTTTTATTCCGTTTTCTTCCAGAAGGTTTATTACATATTTTGACAGGAAAAGCAGATGGTAATTCTGCTGTACTGTCTGTAACGCAATATTTTCAACTTTATTATTTACCGCTTTATCAAATGCTATATTACCTTCCATAACAGAATTATCCAAAGTATCATATAAAAGAGGTAAAACATTATGGATTGCAGCAGCTTTTATAGCTTTTTTATACTCATCTGCTGTATAATTCCCCATACCATTAAAATGCTTTCCATTAAGCGCACATTTTAGCAGGCGGCATAATAACTTTTCATGCTGTTCCACTTTTTACTACCTCCTCTTTACCAGTTCCCTCTCTTATTTACCAGCTCCCTGGCTTTTTCTTTTATCACACCAGATTCTTCTGTCCTGTGGTAAAAAACAGCAAAAATTGTATTTGGTATAATAATACATATTAAAGCCCTTATTAAAAGCACTAAAACTGGTGCACCTGTTATATGGCGGCAGACCAGGTCAGTTAATGCCCACGCTGTAGCTGTAATGGCTGCATAAATACTATACTTTACAAAGAACATATGGCATGGCTGCATTATATGGTATTTATATAAAATATATGGTTCAACCCATACAGAAACTAAGGCCATGCTTAAAAGTGTTCCCATGAAAACTCCCAGAACTCCATAGTATTTAACAAGTATTATTGAAATTACCAGGTTTAACAAAGCTTCTGCAACAGCCTTATACCTGTCATAGAAAAACAGCCCAAGCGAATCCCTGAATGTAAGTGCCGCTTTCCTTGTCCCGTTTATATAAAAATTTATACACAGGACAAGTACAATATCACTAGTAAATAAATAATTGCTTCCAAAACTGGTCTCTATAAATGGTTCTAAAAGTTCATAAAGGCATATGGCAGCAAAGCCATAAAGCCAGTTTCCTGTAAAAAATGCTGTTTCAAATATTTTCTGGATATGCCCGTTATCCTCTGTTGCACCAAGGTTGCCAACACTTGCTGTAATTCCCTGGAAAACCTGGTCAAGCAGCTGCCTTACTGAACCAATTACCAGAAAATAATTAGAATAAATACCAACACTTGTAACGCCTACAAATGAAGAAATTATAAGGTTATCTGTATTATTTACAATAACCGCACCTGCTTTATGCATTAACATTGCTTTTATATTTTTATAAATATCCTTTTTTTCATTATCTGGCAGTTTCTCTTCTGCTCTTTTATTTAAATATGGAAAAAGCCTTCCAGCCTTTGCAGACAGGCATATATTGCCAGTAACAGTACACACAATATGCACTGCCAGGAATAATATAAAATCCTTATTAATTACCAGCACTAAAATCTGGCACATATACTGTATTAATAAAAATGCTGTCTGGTAAAGCAATACAATATAATTAAGCTGGTGTGCTTCTATTAATGTCTTCTTATAAACCAGAAGATATGACACAACAGAATTGGCAAGATACAGTATATATATAAGTACCAGGTGTTCAACATCTGGCCTGTTTTTCATAATTACATCCATAAAAGGGATTAATAATATGCCAAAAACTGCTACACAGCCAGCAGTTATGCAGTAAAACCATTTAAACATCTGCATAAGCGCCTGCTGTTTTGGTATATTATTATCTGCAACCGGCTTATATAGTGCATAAGTAATTGCAGTACCTGCACCAAGCTCTGTGAGTGATAAAATATTTAAAATATCAGTAAACAGGCCATTTATGCCAACATAGTTTTCATTAAGCATATGTGTAAATACAACCCTTGTTACAAAACCTGCAAAAATCGCTATAATCCTTGAAAAAACTGCAACTGTTGTATTTACTGCTGAATACCCTGTCCTGCTTCTTTGTTTCAATTTATTATTCCTCTTTCATAATTCATAAGATGATTTAACAGGAAATATGCTGTTAAAGCATGTGGCAAGCTCCTGTTGTACCTTGTTAAAGTCTATGGCAGTATTAGCATCATTTATACAGACCATTTTACAAGTTTTTTTCATTAATGTATTATATAGCTTTCTGTTATCATTGCCAAGTTCAAAATACCTGCACAGTTTTTTTACATTAGCTGGCTGGAAATTTCCTGAAAGTTTCTGCCATTCACGTATAAGATACTGGCTGGCATCTTCTTTATCCCTGAATTTATGCATACATGTGCTGGAAAGAAAATCCCCTTCTTCCTGCCATATTGTTTCAAACGTACTTTTAAGAAACGGCGAAGGCCCATGCACTGTATAAAATCCTGTAAACCTTGGAAAAGCCATTTCCAGCATGTTGTAGAAAAAGTACATAAATGGGTAGCTTATATGGAAATAACTGCCAGGCTGTTTCTTTATATTGCTTCTTTTATCAAAATGTTTTGCAAGAAGCATTGAATTATTCAGGTAAATATATGGCATAACAGGATTATCCACATTTGCTACAACAGGCTGCAGTGCAAGCATGTCCTTTGGAACTCCATTAACAAAAAAGTCTTCCTGCTTTACAGGGTTAGTGATAAAAATATCATCATTAAAATATACAAACTGTTCTGACAGTCCTTTTATCCTGTGGAAATTAAATTCAATTGTATGTGAATTAAATGTTGGCAGGAACTGTCCTGGTATATAGCTTGCATGGTTTACAATTTCAAGCTTTGGGTTCTGTGTGTCAAGCCATAATGGCAGGTGTCCACATGTAACAAAAAATATCTTATGTACCCAGGACGCATATTTCTCCACACCTCTGAACCAGAACTTTAAAATATCCCAGTCCCTGTAACGTTCTTCCCTGTTATCCCCTGGTATATTTTCTTTACAATACTTTGCTTTCTCCTTCTGCCATTCCTTATCAGAACCATCTACCCACGCCAGTACAAAATCTATTTCCAATTAAAACCTCCATATTTTTTACGTGCTTTTTCCCATTCTTTACATGATTTTTTATAATCCGAATATTTTGCATCTTTCACAGCCAGTTTTCCTAAATCCTGGTCATAGCCCAGATATATATGCATATTGCCAATATCTGTTGAACGGTGTCCTATACATATGGGTCTTACAAGTTCTATCTGCACATTGCCATCTTTATCTTTCTGGCATGAAACATCCTCTAAAGTATATAAAAAAACCCTTCCATATTTCTTTGCCCATTTTTTACGGACCTTTCCATTCTTTTTCCACATACCAGTATAATTAATCCAGTCCTTGTCACGCATTTTCTTTTGCAGGTATTTCTTACTATATCCGCCATCTTTAATAAGAGAAATAATCTGGGAATACCCAATACATGGGACTGTCAATTCCATTTTATAATTATCCTTTAACTTTCCTTTAAATTCCCTGCGGTCTATAAAATCCCATCCAGGTTTCCATAAATTCTTTTCCCAGTCACTATTTGTACCATAAATTGTTTTTATTTTATGTGTGTCCATACCAGCATGGTATACTTCAAAATTAATGGACTTATTACACAGGCTTGATGCAAGAAATTCCTGCACCCCGTCACCTGTCACATCAGCCACAGATAACCTTACCCATTCTGAATCACAGTGACGTAAATATAAATTAGTTTTTTTCTTATAAGAAACCCCGTTTTTATAATCAAGGACTACAAAATAACTTTCATCAGACTCCTCATACTTTTCCAGTTTAGTTGTCACAAAAAGCACAAGGCAGCTTCCTTTTACCTTCTTTTTCTTAACACCATTATCCGTTTTTTTAGATATATATGATACTATGCCAGATTTTTCCGTCATATCCCCTATAGCATAGGAACTTACAAAAACTGGCCTTTTAAAACCAGCAAAAGACAAATCCGTCCCCAGGTACAAATCCCCGTTTTTCTTATACCATTTGCCATCTTTATAAACTTTTTTAACATTCTTCTTGCTAAGCAGGGAAACAGAAACCTTGCCATCCGTTTTTGCAGGGTCTGGAATAACAGCCTTTCCGCCAAAACCAACACGCACATCCAGGAAACATTCCCCAGAACCTGTAATATCTCTGCCACCTGTAGTATTTGTAGTATTATCCTGCGTATCTGTACCCTGGACTGCACTTCCAGTAACAGCACTGCCACAGCACCTGCCTTGTAACAATATGGCATACAATGCCAGAAAAACCATTACACAGGACATAATAATCCTGCCTTTTCCATTACCCTTAAAAAACTTCATAACTATTACTCTCCGCTTCTATTATATAAATATATAAAACCGCCTTCAATTATTTTCCTGCTTATTTATTTGTGTGAATACTTTGCATCTTTTACCACAAATTTCCCTGAATCTTTATCATAGCCCATATATATGTGCATATATCCAATCTCGTTTGAACGGTGTCCTATACATATATCTCTTTTAAATTCTATAAGCACATTGCCATTCTTATATATGGGGGCTGAAACACTTAAAGAATACAGAAAAACCTCCCCATGTTTCTTTGCCCACTTTTTGCGGACTTTTCCATTTTTCTTCCACATTCCTATATAATTAACACACCACTTGTCTATCATTTTCTTTTGCAGGGATTTCTTACTATATCCGCCATCTTTAATAACAGAAACCGTCTTGGAATACCCAATATAAGGAACTGTTAATTCTGCTTTGTAATTATCCTTTAACTTTCCTTTAAATTCCCTGCGGTCTGTAAATGCACTATGTGTATCATAAATTGTCTTTATTTTATGCGTGTCCATATCAGCATGGCATATTACAAATTCATTATATTTAGCACCCCAGTTTATCACCAGAAGTTCCTGTACCCCGTCACCTGTCATATCATCCAAATACATTTCATTCAGCCATGCATAGTAAAATGAATGGTTTATACTAAAATCTGTCTTTTTCTTATAAGAGACACCATTTTTATAATCAAGGATTACAAAATAACTCTCAGCACATGTTTCATACTTTTCCAGTTTAGTTAATACAAAAAGCACAAGGCAGCTTCCCTTTACTTTCTTTTTTGCAATGCCATTAGCCGTTTTTTCAGATATAAATGATACCATGCCAGACTTTTCCGTCATATTCCCTACAGCATAAGAACCTACAAAAACTGGTCTTTTAAAACCAGCAAAAGACAAATCCGTTCCCAGGCTCAAATCCCCGTTTTTCTTATACCATTTATTCTTTTTATAAACTTTTTCAGCATTATCACAGCTTAAAAGGGAAACAGAAACC
The DNA here is from genome assembly GCA_910588655.1 of uncultured Lachnospiraceae bacterium. Taxonomy (GTDB): domain Bacteria; phylum Bacillota; class Clostridia; order Lachnospirales; family Lachnospiraceae; genus Butyribacter. Next base: position 22,153 of record CAJUPJ010000049.1, read on the forward strand.
TTGCCATCCGTTTTAGCAGGGTCTGGGATAACAGGCTTGCCGCCAAAGCCAACACGTACATCCAGCAAACATTCCCCAGAACCTGTAATATCATTGCCATCTATATTATTTGTAGCATTATCCTGCATATCCGTACCCTGGACTGCACTTCCAGTAACTGCACTGCCACAGCACTTGCCTTGTAACAATACAGCAGAAAATGCCAGCAGAATTACTATACAAGGTGTTATAATCCTGCTTCTTCCATAATTCTTAAAATACTTCATAAGTATTCCCCCTCCCTCTTCCAGTTATAAAAACAATATTCATTTGTTGTAAAAATAGCATAGCACTTATTACATGTGGTGTCTAGGATAATTTGTGGTTATCTTGTATTGGTGTTTTTTATGGATTGGTGGATTGACGGTTTCTGTGCCAGAGCCAGAATATTCCGTACAGGGGTACGCTCCATATGCACTAACTTAGTAAGAATGCTGGCATTTGTAACCTGTCCGTTTTTCGT
>CAJUPJ010000050.1 GCA_910588655.1 uncultured Lachnospiraceae bacterium
TTCTCTGTTGAGAAACTCGCTTCGCAGTCAACAGACTAAAGTCATATAACAAAAAATGATAATGGAGCTTTAATCCCCATTATCATTATTATTTCCCGGTTCTTCACTCTGGTTATTATATTGTACAATTTTCTTACGGAATATACGTGCCCTGAAGCTTTTTTTTACTGACTGCTGCCTGACAATCTTTTCATAAAGCCATGTAAGATGAAGCTTATTTACCCACAGAGGCACAACCTTTTCAGCAGCAAGCACAAGTCCTGAAACCCCTCCAACTGCTATGCATATTTTAGCATTAAGCTGTGATGCATGTCCAATAATCCAGCTTTCCTGTATACCTGGCGGCAGGTCTACAACAAGCATGTCTGGAAGGCAGTTATTAATGTCATTAATAACTGCTTCATCATCAAGGCAGCTGTTATAAACACAGAAATCCACAACCCTTAAACCAGGCTGCACTCTCTTGCAATAATCCCTTAACCCCAGCGCCTCTTCTTCACTTTCCGCCATAATATAAATAGTCCTGTCCTGTTTCTGCAGGTTTTCAAGCACCAGTCCAAAGCTTTTAAAGCTGGTTACCATGCCGCCTGCCTCAAGCACATCTACATGGTGTGTAGCAAGAAGTGCCTCCTCTCCTGGAAGAAACAAATCAGCCTGTTCTATAATTTCATGGTAATCCTCATCTTTAGATGCCCTGTCAAGCAATTCTGCAGATGCAAAAAATATAACATACAAATGGTCATCTGACAGGTATTCATTTATTATCCCAGTAAAGATGTCATTAGTAAGCATATCAACATCAATATCCATAATTTTTACTGAAGCCTGCATAAAATAACCATGCCTTTCCTAATTGGCATCTGCCGTTCCAAGAATAATCTCAATATCAAACCCTTCCTGCACATTCCCTGTTACTATTTCAGGGTCTGTAAAATATCCTGCAAGGTCATTGCCAATACCATCTTCTTTTACAATAATCCTTGTATGTGTAAGAGTTTCATCTGTATAATCACCTATCTGTTTTACAGAAAAACCATCATCATTTAATTTTGTCTGTGTTGCTGATGCAAGCCCGTTTATCCTGCTTCCATTCAGCACAATTATATTTAACCCTTTAGAACTCTTTGCCTTGCTGTTTTTATTCCTGTTCTTATTCTTTGAAACAGCAGAAACTGAAGAATTCTCCTGTGGTTCTGTATAACTTGCCGTATTATCTGCAAGCTTGTTTAGAAATGACTTTGCTGCTTTTGTGTCTACTGAAAATACTTTTCCATTGTATATGCCCGGAATTCCCCAGTAGTGGAAATAATCAACATTCATTTTCTCATAGCACTCTATATAGCCAATCTTATTATAAACAGTAAGGTTTGACTCAACCCTCTCATACTGTTCCTTAATATATTCTGCTATCTTTTCCTGGTCACCGTTAATATCCTTTAACTGGTTAATATACGTACTGCTTGCAACTGAAATCCTCTGCGGAACTCTGATATACTGTACCTCTGGCACAGTCCCATCTGGCGTGGGTGTTGCTGTTACTGTGCCTTCCTCTGGCTTAAATCTGACACGCACCCTTTTCCTTGCATAATGGCTCTTATAAGTTTCCTGGTCAAGAACAGTATAATAACTTATCTTAATCCCAAGCATTTTCTCAATAATAAGTTCACCATATCCAAAGGCATCATCATTATTGGCAAAATATGTTTTAATCCGTCCAATCCGGATAATCTGTGGTATTTCCTGGTTTACAGTACACAACTTCTGGTACATTGTAGTAGGTATGGTATATTCTGTCCTTACAGGAATAGTAATGTAATCCATATTATTAGTTTTAGTATTGCAGATTTCCAGCATAAGGTTTGTAATCCTGTCATCATTGCATACATATATAAGGTTTCTTGACACTTCGTCTGTCTGCGCATCTTCTATAATATCAGCAATATCACCTTTCGACGTCCCTATATTACCACCATTGTCTGAAAGAATTGTATATGATATCTTATAACTTGCAAATCCAGTTACCAGTAATATAATTATAAATAAAATAGATTTTAAAAGACTAATAAAAAATACCTTTACTACATTATTTTTTTTCATAGTTGTACCTTTCTATACCAGTTTATACAGTTGTTCTACTAAAAACATGATTTTTATTATAGCAAAGAAAGCCTGTTATGTAAAGTCTGCAAAAAAGTTGTAAGAAATCATTAACAATTTAAGGACTATTATATCCATTATTTTGTAATATATGATATACTTGGATTAATAAATATATAACTATAAGACATGGGGGATGAACATGAAAACTGCTGTAATTACTGGTGCGTCACGCGGCATAGGTTATGCCTGTGCCCTTAAACTGGCAGGCATGGGATATAATATCGCTGTAAACTGCCATAAAAATTCCTGCCTTCTTGACAAGCTTGAAGAAGAAACCAGGAAATATAATATTAAATGTTTAAAACATACTGGAGATATAGGCATATATGAAAATGCCTCTGGCTTTTTTAATTCCATAGAAAACCAGCTGGGTGTGCCAGATATACTTGTCAATAATGCCGGAATATCCTATATTGGCTTACTCCAGGATATGACGCCTGAAGAATGGAATTACATAATACAAGTAAATTTAACTTCTGTGTTTAACTGCAGCAAACTTGTAATTCCTATGATGCTTAAACGTAAATCCGGCAAAATAATAAATATCTCATCTGTCTGGGGCTGTACTGGTGCTTCAGCAGAAGTGGCATATTCAGCAACAAAAGGCGGCGTCAATGCATTTACAAAAGCACTTGCTAAAGAACTTGCGCCAAGCAATATACAGGTTAATGCCATAGCATGTGGTATTATAGATACAGAAATGAACAGTTTATTCAGCGGAGAAGAAATAGAAGCAATAAAAGAGGAAATCCCAGCCTGCCGCCTTGGCACGCCTGATGAAGCTGCCGGACTCATCTGCCAGCTTGCAGAAAGCAGCAGCTACCTGACAGGCCAGGTAATAAAACTTGATGGCGGCTGGATTTAAAACCTGCCGCCATCAAAATATTTATCTCTGTAGATAGAAGTCCCTGGTATCTATTATCTGTTGTGGCACTTCTACTTTATCTTTCTGCCATACCCTGAACTTTAAGTCATACTCTTTTAATTTCTTGCCACGTTCACGCACAAAACGCGCCATAGCATCACGGAACAGAGGCTGTTCTGAAGCTTTCTCACGTATATCCTTAGAGAACGGGCAATATGTTGCAAGGATTTCCCTTACTGGTTTGCTAAGGCAAAGACCGCCTTTAGACTCAAGCTTAATCCAGTTCTCATAATCAATTACAAATACTTCCCTAGTGTTATTCCTGCACTTCTGTATCTGTAATTTCAGTTTGTCTTTCTTCTCATCTGAAAGTTCCCTGTTTTTACGGTAGAACTGTACAAAATCACTGTATTCACTTGTAAGTGATTTTATCTGTATATTATTCCACATAGCACCCTGCATTGTCCTGCAAAGTTCCCATCTGAATCTTCCAAACAGTTTTATCATAACAGAGTCTATATCTGTATCAAGAAATGCTGGTATAAGGAAACGTCCTTTTGAATTCCTCATCCTGCCGCTAAGTTCCTGCCACATTATTGCATTGCTTCCAAATGTAGGGAATACTATAAAATCCGGGAACACTTCTTCCATTATGTATTCTTTTTTATTGCCTAACGTCTGGTCATTGCAAAGACCTTCCCTGTAAAATACAGAAAAATCAATTTCAAGAAGCTTATTTACAGACTCATTTATCTTTTCTGCTGAAAGATAACACCTCTTAATTGAACCCGGGCATCCTTCAGTAAATAAAAATGGTACAAAAACCGAAACCTGTCCATATATTAAACGGTGGTTTGTCTTAAACATATTCTGGACTTCATAGTCAAACTTTGCAACATTATCCTTTGCAAGCTTTTGTTCCTCTTCCACTGTAATGCGCCCTGTTTTACGCATGTCACGGAGGTTCTCAGTATAATCCATGTCAAATTCACTTTTAGATGGCTCTCTTCTTCCCTCATAAATCTCTGTAAGCCATTCTTTCATATTATAGATTGAACACTTTGCATTTTCCGGTTCACTTTTATCCAACGTCAGCAGTTCTTCCATAATACTATATGAAACAACCTTTTCACTTAAGAAGCCATATTTCAGGAACAAATCAATAATAAGCGGGGTCTCCTCTCCAGACTCATAATCCCTTAAAAATACACCTCTGTATATATTGTAATAATTCTTTAAAAGTCCCTGCCTTATCTTTCTTGCAACATCGTCAGTTGCCATTTTATCCTTGAGCTGTGCAAACTGTTCCATAAATCCCCTGAACTGGTTTGCCATTTCTTCATCCACACCAGAATAATCCAGTATAACCCCAAGCGAACCATTCAGTACACTTACATCTGCTGTTTCCTCTTCTTCCTCTGTACTGTCCTCTTCTTCTTTCTTGCTGTTGCTGCTTATAAGTGTAAAATATGCTTCCTCCATATATCCATGGTCAACTTCAAGGTCAATGCACGCCTTATCATATAAAAGGTTTTCAAGCAGATTGACATTATCAATAATACCATCAAAAAGTGAAACTGCCTCTTTTATTACAATACCCCTGCTTTTCATTGTCTTTGCAAGTTCAAACACAGATTTGAACAGACTGTCATCATTCTTAATAAGAAAACCTGCAAGCTCCCTGATATATGATGCATCTGAAACACATTGTGATATTAAAGTATTAATAATAGCAACTTCATCCACAATATGGTAAGCTGGTATTACCGGGTTTACATTTACAAAAGCCTTCTGGACTTCTGGTGGAACATTACAGCATGCCTTGTAATATAACACCTTATCAGCATCAATACCATAAGTTTCCCTGCTTTCATGAGGTCTTAAACCTTCTGTTATATCTGTCTTTTTAAGGCTGATTCCTGCCTTGCTGGCAATATCTTTGTAATTTTCATCTGCATACTTTATAAAATCATAAACCTTTGCTGCCGTGCTTCCCATATCATCATATATTCTGGACAATTCACGTATGTATTTGCCCAAAGTTGAATATATAAGCGCCGCATAATCCTTATTCACTTTAATAAGTGCCCTTACTGCCTGGTTAAAACCCATTGCAGGAAATGCATAAATTACCGCATCACTGTCCGCAGTATATGTAACCCTGTATTCCCCTGCTGCCAGGTCACAAAGCCCAAGGAAATTGCCTGAGCCTGCAACAACATTTACTCCCTCTGTAGTTATACGAATTCTTCCTTTGACAACCAGGCACATAGAGGTAACTGCAGTACCTCTGGTATATATCTCTGTACCTTTAATAATCTGGTTGACGCTATTTAATTTAAGCTCTGCACTCAATGGTTACCCTCCTAAATGTTCCCTAAAAGTTCATTATCTTTTTTTATTATACAATTTTATAATTATAACGTCAATGTGGCTTTCAAAACTTTGGACAGGATAATTTACAGTTATTTTTTACCGGTGGATGCCCTGGCACAGAAACCGTCCGCCAGCCAGTCCATACAAAAACACAGACATATATAACTGTAAATTACAGCACATTATGTTATAATTACCATAAATACAATAATTAAAGATATAGGGAGAAATTATTATTATGGAAGAAATATTAATTATTGAAGATGATGAACTGCTTAATGACGGTCTCTGCTTCCATCTGCAAAAAAACGGTTATAAACCAGTACCTGCATATAATGCCAGCAAGGCATATGAATTAGCACAAAACGGAAACTGGTCTTTGTTTATACTGGATATAAACCTGCCAGATGGAAACGGGATTAATTTAGCCAGAAAGATAAGGCAGAAAAGCAAAATCCCAATTATATTTTTAACAGCCAGGGATTTAGACGAAGATATAATACAGGGATTTGATGCCGGGGCAGATGATTACATTACTAAGCCATTTAATATAAAAATACTTATGCAACGCATACAAGCAATTCTAAGACGGTGCGGGCAGCAGGACACAGAAAAAAACACCCTGTTTTCTGGAAATCTTGAAATTAACTTTGAAACAATGGCAGTAAAGAAAAATAATGATTTACTCGCTTTAACACCTACAGAATTTAAACTACTGGCTATATTCTGCAAAAACCCGGGACAAATACTTACAAGACAGGTTTTATTAGAAAAATTATGGGATATATATGGGAATTTTGTAGATGAACACACACTGACTATTAATATAAGCAGGTTAAGGAAAAAAATTGAAGATAATTCTGGTACATATATAAAAACCGTTTATGGAATGGGATACCAGTGGATGAAAAAAACAACACAGAAATGAGGTAAACTATGAACAATCTATTATTATTTATTATAATACAGGTATCTGCACTTTTAGGAAGCTATTTTTATTTCCGGCACAAGTATATACTTCTTATACAGTCTGTATGTAACACCCTGGATAATATTATTTCTGGACAAAATAATATAAATGATATGTATCTTGAAACACTTTCATCAAAAACCAGTGCAAAGTTAAATACAATTATAAAAATGACAAATATGTCCAGGGAACAAGCTGTTATGCAGAAAGAAGAAATACAACAGATAATATCTGATATTTCACATCAGCTAAAAACACCTGTTTCCAATATCTTAATGTACAGCAGCACATTACAAGAAGATGGGCTTTCTGGCCAGGAAAGACACCAGTTTTTCCAAATTCTTCAGGAACAGACACAGAAGCTGGAATTTTTAGTCCAGTCTTTAATAAAAATGTCACGCCTGGAAAGCCATATATTAATAATGAAAAGAGAAATGTCACATCTATTTCCAGTTATTTCTAAAGCAGTTTCTTCCATCCTTCCATCTGCAGACAAAAAAAAACTGGAAATAGAAGTCCGCTGCCCACAGGAACTTTCAATTTTTTTTGACCCAAAGTGGACAGAAGAAGCTATATTTAATGTACTGGATAACGCAGTAAAATACACACCTGCTAATGGAAGAATTGTGCTCAATGTAGAAGTATTGCAGTTTTATACAAGAATTAAAATTTCAGATACAGGCATTGGAATACATCCAGAACACCAGTGTGATGTTTTTAAACGTTTTTACAGGGAAAGCAAAGTACACAAAAACCCAGGTACAGGGACAGGGCTGTATATTACCAGGGAAATATTAGAAAGACAGGATGGATATATAACTGTAAATTCTGCACCAGATAAAGGAAGCACTTTTTCCATTTTCCTGCCAAACAAAAATATAAAATAAAATATTACAAAACTGATACCTTTTATTTCTGTTTTGAGATGATTTTGAAATATTACAATGCTAATATATTTTATTATATACGGATAAAATACAGGAAACAGGAGGAATATCATGGATATTTTAAAAGTAAAAAAACTTAAAAAATACTATAATAACGGAAATGCTGTAGTAAAAGCCCTGGATGGCATAGATTTTTCAATAGGGCAGGGCACGTTTACAACAATTACTGGTTCTAGCGGAAGTGGCAAATCAACGCTTCTCCATATATTAGGAGGGCTTGATACACCCACAGAAGGCAGCGTTATGCTTGAAGGCAGGGATTTGTCCCAGATGGACAGGGATGAACTTGCAATACTTCGCCGCCGCCAGATTGGTTTTGTATTCCAGTCTTATAACCTTGTGCCTATGTTAAATGTCTATGAGAATATTATACTGCCATCAGAACTTGACGGAAACCAGCCAGATAAAAACTTTATTATGGAAATAATAGGCAGGGCTGGACTTGAAAAAAAGATAAAAAACATGCCAAACCAGTTATCCGGCGGTGAACAGCAGAGGGTTGCAATTGCAAGGGCACTGGCAGCCAGACCATCTATACTGCTTGCAGATGAACCTACAGGAAATTTAGACAGCCGCACAAGCCAGGATATTCTTGGACTTTTAAAAAGCATGGGAGAACAATTCCTGCAAACTATAATTATGATTACACATAACGAAGAAATTGCACAACTTGCCAGAAATATTATACGCCTGGAAGATGGAAAAATCTCAGAAAGCAGGTGGTTGTAATGGGAATGGATAGTAATTATAATAAAGCAGTTATTAAAAAACTGGCAATGCGTGACTTAAAAAACAACATGTCAAGAAACATACTTGCATGTATAACAATTATGCTTTCGGTAACTTTAATATTTGCTTTTATATTATATGTACTAGGAACACAGGAAAAAAAGCTTGCATTATTAAAAGATGTCTCCCAGGTTTCATTTAAAAGTATTACTTTAGAACAAGCAGAAATATTAAAAAAAGACAAAAGAACTGGATGGGCGGGGCTTTCAGTTTTTGCAGGCTCATCAAAAAACGGAAACACACGTCTAAAAGTTATATGGCAGGATAAAAGTTATATGGAAAATGATAATATCCCTTATTATGGCAGCCTTCCATCAGATGAAAATGAAATAATGATACCACAGGAATACCTGAAAAGAACTGGCATGCTACAAACCAGTCCTGGTGACAGCATAACAATTAACTTAGGGGACGGAACTGCCAGAAATTATAAAATTTCTGCTATTTCAACAAAACATTCTAAGTCCGCCAATTCGCAGACTATTTATGTTTCACTTCCACTTGCCATGAAACTTATGGGAATTAAAGGAGAATTTGTTGATGCAGATATTATTATAGATAATGCCTGGGATATTGACATTGGCAAAGTTGAAGAACAAATTAAGGAATTAGCCACTAAAGCTGGAATTAGCGAAGAACAGACAGAACTGAATTATTCCTTTTTTAACCAGTCATTAGTTTCAAAACTGGCAGTAAGTGACATAATTACACTTGTATTTGTTATTTTGCTTATATTAACAGCCTCAGTAATTGTTATCTATAATATTTTCTATATCTCCATTACTGGAAAAATACGTGTATATGGCCAGATGCAGATATTAGGCATGACACAGAAACAGATAAAACACATGATTTTGCATGAAGGATTATTCCTGTCTGTTGCTGGCAGTATTCCAGGACTTTTAGCAGGAGGCATCTTTGGATATGCCCTTGTGCCTGGCGGCTTTAATACCAGGAACTGCATAATGTCTGCTATATCCTGCCTGTTTTTGTCACTAATATTTACAGGAATTTCTGTTATGAAGCCAGGCAGGACTGCTGCATCATTTTCACCTGTTGCAGCCGCCAGTTACACAGGTTATACAAACAAGGAAATGTCCAGGAAAAAATATAACAAACATAAGCTTTCACCTGCTGGCATTGCAGCACTAAACCTTAAAAGAAGCAGAAAAAAACACTTTCTGGCAATGTGCTCGCTTATTATTTCAGGCATAATGCTTGGTACTATTTCCAGTTATATTGTATCATATGACCCTGCATCAAGTGTTGAATTTTCATTTCCTGAAGGCGAATACCAGATATCGCTGGATACCCCGTCAGGCTTTGGCAATGATACAAGCCTTGAAGGCTGTATGAAAACTCTTTCAGCATTACAGTCAGAAAACCTTATGGCAGAACTTAAGACAGAACTGGAAAATATAAAAGGCGTTACAAAGGTACAGCCATGGAATTATATGATTTCCTCCTGTATAGCCCTGTCTGGCAGCAAAGATTATCCAATGGCAGGATTAAATGGTATAACAGAACAGGATTTCCAGCTTTTAAAAGAAATGGACTATAACGGTCCTGGCACATATAAAGAACTTTTAAAAGAACCAGGACTTATTATAACTAATGAATATATTACCCATCTGCGCGAAAACCCAATTTTAGCAGGTGACATTGTAGATATAGTTATTTATAATGGAAAAGGCAAAAGGAAAGAATATAAACTTCCAGTTATTGCCACAGTAAAATTTAATTCATGGCATGATAAAAACAGGACAAAACACCTTCCAATTTCTCTTACAGGAAGCTCTTTTATGATGCCATCTGAAATCCTTGACAAATGGACAGGACTAAATACAGTTTATGGCTATGAAATCAAAACAGAACCAGAATTTACTAAAGACATTGGCACAATATTAGAGGAAACCTATGGAATGGAAGAAAACCTTTATATATCATCCAAGCCAGAACTCCGTGCATACTATGAAGATGAATATTTCTCCCAGAAAATTATACTATATGTACTGGCTTCCTTTCTTATAATATTTGGAATTATTAACCTTATAAATACAATAGTTACAAACTTATATTCGCGCAAAAAAGAACTTGGGATTTTACAGGCAGTTGGAATGACAGACATACAGCTTAAAACTATGTTTAAAATAGAAATACTAAGTTATACAGGAATATCTTCCGCCTGTACCCTTATCTTTGGCAGCCTGCTTGGCTATGCACTTGTTATTGCAATAATCCAGTCCGGAATAGAAATGGTTTATTCATTTCCATGGCTTCCAATCTTATTGTATATTATTTTAATGTTTCTTACACAACATTATCTGGCAGATTATAGCATAAAGCTTTTGCATAAAGAAAACCTTGTAGAAAGAATGAAAAATACTGAATAAAAACATGCACAGGCAGTATATTCCCCTGCCTGTGCACTATACTTATCTTAACAACATTTCATCTATATACTGGATTATTTCTTCCCTGGACATCTTATATGGCATTATATCAGTATCTTCATAACAGTTACCTAAAGCATATGAATAATTACCAGTCCATTCAATTACCCAGAAATCCTTTAATAAACACACCCTGAAAAATTCCCCGTTTAGTGTCCAGCAATCTCCAGATGGCTGTAATGAAAGCTTATTTGCGCCAAGTTCCTTAAACCTGCTTTCCACAACAACCTTAACTTCCAGCTTATCCATATATCCTCCAGTATATAAACACGCATAACTGTTTTATTTATTAAACATTATCTTTTCATTGTTAAACATTCTTGTAAGCACAAACACCCCTATGCCAGTATATGCAATATTGCTGGCAACAGATGCTGCCATGCCTGAAGGCAGTATATCAAATGAAAAAATGCCTGTCATAGACTGTACACTGTTATAAATTGGAATTAAATAATAAAACAGCTCTGTTTTAGCACCATCAGTAAACATGCCGCTTAGACCTACCAGCATAACCACAATCATAAGTGGTGTAATATAAGTGCCTGCTTCTTTTGTACTTTTGGCAAATGCTGAAATTATTGACACTAATGTCACAATAAGAAGTACAGTTGATAACATAACAAGTGCAAGCATTAAATATTCAGTAATACCATATACATTAGTTTCAATACCTGTATTTTCTGTATTTGCAAGTTTAGGCAGTGAAAGCAGTGTTCCTATTGTACTTGACATACCACTTAAAAGTGCAATAATTGACAGTGCTATTATCTTTCCAAGTGCTATATGGCTTCTCTTAGCTGGTGTTACAAGTAATGTCGCTATTGTACCTCTTTCCTTTTCACCTGAAATTGATTCAGGCCCTACTGCCATACATGCACTAAATACAAACATAAGAAGCAGCATTGGCAGCATGGATGAAAATACAGACGCTGCCGCATCCTTTTCATTAGCAAGGTCATATTTTACATTCTCATCATGGTTAATATCAAACTTATTAGCCATAGCCGCCTCATATGAATCTAACATCTCTGTAAATATCTTATATACTTTCTGTGACTCTGTAGAAGCTGAATTATAATAAACCTGTACTTCAGGAGCTTTATTTCCAGAAGTACTGTCATATGCAGCAATGTCATTTTCAAAATTCTCTGGAAAAACTATGTATAAATCCAGTTCATCTTCATTCCTGCTTATTTTCTCTTTAGCCGCTTCCCCAGCCTCTGCATCTACATCTTTTATGCCATCTGCAATCCCTGCGCTATCCATTAATGCCCTTACGCTTTCTGGCATATATGTGCTTTCAATTTTATACACATATTCATCATCAACTGAAACCATACCTGATATAGCATCACCCATAAAAGAGTACATAACAAATATCATAATACCTGGCATTAATATTGTAGTAAATGCCATACGTTTGTCACCAAAAAACCTTTTTAATTCTTTCTTTAATATCGTAATAATTGTATTCTTCATATATTGTCCCCCTTGCCGGTTTAACTAGCATAAACTGCCATTAAACCTCCTCTCCAACAGTCTCTTTGTAAATATCAAAAAACCTGTCTTCAAGGCTCTGTCCTGCCTTAATATTTTCCAGGGTATCACACATTATCATCTTGCCATTAATAATAATCCCAACCCTGTCACATACTCTTTCAATAAGACTGAAAATATGTGTTGATACAATTATTGTCTTGCCACGTTCCTTTAATGTCTGTATAAAGTCTGTAACAACCCTTGCTGTAAGTACATCAAGCCCGTTTGTAGGTTCATCAAATATAATTATATCAGGGTCATGCACAATAGATACTGCAAGCGAAACCTTCTGTTTCATTCCTGTAGAAAGGTCTGCCACTTTAACTTCTGCAAATTTCCCTATTCCAAAAAGACTGAATATCTCGTTTTTCCTTTTCTCCCTTACATCATCTGGCACATTGTGCAGTTCTGAGAAAAAGTCATATAAATAATTTGGTGTAAAATATTCTTCAAGTTTCAGTTCACTAGTAAGGAAACCTATCTTCTGTCTTACTGCATCTGCCTTATTCACAATACTTGAACCATCAACCAGTGCATCACCGCCATCAGGCTTAATAAGTGTTGCAAGCATCCTTAATGTTGTAGTTTTGCCTGCACCATTTGGGCCAAGAAGCCCGAAAACCTCTCCTTCATAAGCCTTAAAAGAAATCCCGTCAACAGCAGTCTTGATTTTATCACTTGTGTGCTCAATCTTCTGCTGTTTCGATGAAAGCTTAAAAGTTTTATGCAATTTGTCTACAATTAGCAGTTCTTTCATCTTTGTCCTCCCATAATTAAAATTTGTATTAATTGATATATATTAATACGGTTTTATATTATAACATAAATTGTATACAGGTGCACCATAATTATTTTTTAAGATTTTCTATAATTATTTTTTTATAACCAGCGGCAAAAATAAAAAGGCTGGTAAAAACCAGCCTCTGCTTATTACATATTACATATAATTTAATCTGTGCATCCTGTTTTGAACCTGCCATCGCAAACGTTACCTTGGCAGCCTGCTCAGTCCCAGCTACCTTACGGCACACAGAAGTTCCTACTTAGTGCTGCTAAGTTCCCTTCCTGACACGGTTCATAGGTTTCCATTGCGTAAGACCAGAACGTCAACGCCACTTTCCAAGGGCAGCTCTGCAATTAACAGACCCTGGACAGGACATCACCCCTGCTATAGCGGATTGCAGGTACAGGGCACCGCTAACTCCCCGGCTAGCACAGAAGTTTTAGACAATAAAATTTCTGCATTTTGTAATTATACCTTTAGAAAGCAGCAATGTCAAGCATTTAATACATCCGTTTTCAAAATTTATAAAACAGACATGCCCTTTTTCTTTTTTTTATTCCGCAGTTCTCTAAAAAACTCTTTCATAAGGCGGCTGCATTCCTCCCCAAGCACACCTGTTACTTTTTCAGCCTGGTGGTTAAACCTTCTTTCAGACAGCAGGTCAGTTATACTTCCTGCACATCCCGCTTTTGGATTTAAAGCACCTATTACCACACGCGGTATACGTGCCTGTACTGCTGCCCCTGCACACATAGGGCATGGTTCAAGCGTAACATACATTGTACAGCCCTCAAGCCTCCAGTCCCCAAGCTTTTTACATGCCTTTTTTATAGCTGTAATCTCTGCATGTGCAAGTGTGCTGTTTTCAATATTCCTACGGTTATAACCCCTGGCTATAATTTTATCTTGGTATACAATTACACACCCAATAGGCACTTCTCCAATGGCTGCTGCTTTATTTGCCTGTTTTAAAGCTTCTTTCATAAATTTTTTATCAAATGGATTTTCTTGCATTATTTACTTTTATCTCCATATATATTATTCTAAAACATATTAAATTTATCACATAAGTTTACCACTATTACCTGGTATAGTCAAAAGTAATTTTTAATCTGGAAAGGAAGGCTTTAATATGCTGGCTACATATAATACTAACCGCCTGGTTTTAAACGTCTTAAGCCCTTCAAAAGCAGGGCTTGTTTTGAACTTTTATATTAAAAACAAGGATTTTCTTGAACCCCATGAACCTAAGCGTGCAAGACTGTTTTATACATATGAATTCCAGCGTGCAAACCTTGCATGCGAATATAATACTTTTATTAAACAGACAAATATAAGATACTGGATTTCTTTAAACACTAATCCTGATAAAATAATTGGCTCAGTCTGTTTCAGTAATATCCTGAGAGGGGCATTCTGCAGCTGCATGGCAGGCTATAAGCTGGGGAAAGAATACTGTGGCAATGGTTATATGTACGAAACATTATACACACTTATCCCTGTAATCTGTAAAGACCTTTCAATACACCGTATAGAAGCAATGGTTATGCCAGGCAATACACCATCAATAAGCCTGCTTAACAGGCTTCATTTTACAGAGGAGGGTTATCTGCGCTCATTTGCCCAGATAAACGGTGTATGGGAAGACCATATACTGTACTCATATATAAATCCTGGATTTAATTAAACCATTTATTCATTCAGATATTTATTTCTGCAATCCAGTAACCAAATACACCATACATTATTTTTCCTGGCCCTATTGGCTGGAAACTATGGAAAGAAAATGCTGCTGCCCTTTTACTTTCCTGTTCGCTGAATACACCAGGAACACCCAGCGCATAACATCCACTGCTTAATTTGGCAAATATAAGATGTTTATAACAATAATAGCCATGCAGCAAAAACCTGTTATTGGCAAAAGACCAGAGGCGTATAGGCATACAGCCTATATCTTTTGGCTCTATCCTTACACTTTCTTCTATATTTCCTGACCTGAAAGGATACATAACAGGGAAATTCCTAAGTATGCGCACGCCAAAATCCTCATCCTTCTTATTATAATTTTTATAGGGACATGCGCTGCATCCATAAACACTCTTTTCTTCCTCAATATCCTGTGTTTTAATATCCGGTTCTTGTTCCTCCTGGCTGGAAACTGTCTTTATATCATCTTTTGTGCTATTTCTGTTATTATCCACACTGGTATTGTTATTATCATTACTGCTGCTGGTATTTCCCTGGCTGTTATCTTTAACACTATTTTCTTTAACAATATCTTCCTTAATAACCTCTGCTTTCTCCTTATTATCTCCAGCCTTATTCCTATTATTTCCTGCTATTTCCACAGACTTATCTTTACTGGCATTACTTTTATTCCCATTATCCACATTCCCGCTTGTATCTGGCAAATTATCCCCGCTTTTGCCATCTGTTTTTATATCTGCTAAATTTCCACTGGTTTTATTAATATCTTTATCTGCACTAAGGCTTACAGAAATATCCTTTTCAATTTCTTTTACAGCATTTTCCCCGCTTTTATTATACGCATCCCTGTCAAGCATATTTATTTTTTTCCCAATATATATACTTTCATTTGTCCATGTTGTCGCATAATACTCATTATCACTTATGTATATTACTGCCCCGTCAAAATCGCTGGCAGGATGTCCACTTGAACACACATCATCTGCATTAGTAACTGTTTTAACCTGCAAGCTTCCAGAATGTGCCATAAGCCTTCCTATGCTTACATATTGTATTGCAGATGGTTCTTGCTTAAAAAGCCATGCCTCTGGCATAAAACTGGTTTCTACAGCCCTCATCTGCACTGTTACCCTGCATTGCCTTCCCTTCTGTTCAAGCCTGGCATAACCTATATTCTGCCCTTTTTCACCATTCAAATACTGGTAAAGATAAGAAACAATCCGTCTGTACTGGTTCATCAAATCCCTCCATTCCAACCCGTCTTATGGATATTGTTATTAACTGGCATATATGCCCCACACTGCCTTATCAAACTATATTCATATTACAACATTAAATAGAACCAGAAATTTGATTTTTTCTCCTCAAATGTTTATACTATATATGTTAGATTTAACCAATATTTAATTAGGAGGGTTATTTATTATGGATGAAACATGTACACATGACTGTTCAAACTGTAGTGCCAGCTGTGAAAGCAGAGACCCTAAAAGCCTGTTAGAACCGCCTCACAAGGACAGCAGCATTAAAAAAGTTATAGGTGTTATAAGCGGCAAAGGAGGCGTAGGAAAATCCATGGTCTCTTCCATGCTTGCTGTTAATTTCCAGAAAAAGGGCTTCCATACTGCTATACTTGACGCAGATATTACAGGTCCGTCAATCCCTAAAGCATTTGGTATAACAGAACGTGCAATGGGTGATGAAACCGGCATTTTCCCTGTTACCAGCAAGACAGGCATACAGACAATGTCAGTAAACCTGCTTCTTGAAGACACTACTGACCCTGTTATATGGAGAGGTCCTGTTATAGCAGGTACTGTAAAACAGTTCTGGCAGGATGTAATATGGAGAGATGTTGACTATATGTTTGTAGATATGCCACCAGGAACAGGTGATGTAGCACTTACTGTATTCCAGTCTATACCTGTAGACGGAATTGTTATTGTCACTTCCCCACAGGAGCTTGTTTCCATGATTGTTTCCAAAGCTGTTAAAATGGCACAGATGATGGATGTTCCTGTTATTGGCATTATTGAAAATATGAGTTATATAGAATGTCCTTGCTGTGGTGAACACATTGAAATGTTTGGCAAAAGCCATCTTGACGAAGTTGCCTCTGAATATAACATACCAGTGCTTGGACGCATCCCTATGACTCCTGCCATTGCATCTGCAAGTGATGCGGGCAATGTAGAAGAACTGGAATGTGACTGGTTTGGCAATGCAATTACAGCAATAGAAAACGTATAAATAATATTACAGGTTTTTACTGCGAATTTTCAAATACCCTTTGCAAAAAAACAATTAATAAGCAAAAAATGGATGCGCAGGTTGGATAATCTTTAGATTATCCAACCGCACAGCCTGCTTCTATCCAGAAAAAAGGCCTGCCATCGCATCCCATTGGTATATTGTACTTGCATCTAAATTCTTAGTAATTACCACACCATTTTTTATTTGCTGGTTTATAAAGTCCATAAATTTTGCCACATCTTGCACATTCTTTCCAGCAGCATCTGCCTGTACAGGCATAAAAATAAACAATGCGGTAAAGATTACATATAAAACAGTTTGCACCAGAAAATATACCAGAATAGATTTTATCATCTACATATCCAATAATTTCATTAGTTTCCGGATTACACACAAGTTTAACACAATATCCAGGTTCACCAATGGTAAAGCATAAATATTCCTTATCTTGCTGTAATATATATTCTTTTTTACCATTCCTGAATAATTGTATTTTATCTTTTTCACCATCCTGTAATAAATCCACAAAAGCCCTGTCTTTTTTAATATATGGTGCTTCTCTGTTGAATTTTTTTATAAGAAAAACACAATTTTCGTAAAGTTTCCAGTATTTTTTTCTAATATACAGGACTCTTCTTTTAAATAACCAATAACCCTGTTTGTTTCCGGATTACATACAAGCTTTGTATAAAAAAAGTCCCCGCCAACCTTAAAACACCAGTATTCCTTGTCTGGTTCAAGATAATCGTACTGTACTTTTGTATTAAATAACTGTACTTTTTCATTATTTAAATCTGTAACTATTTCTACAGAAAATTTACCAGTATCTATATCTGAATTATAAAAATACCCTGGATTTTGCATCAGCGAAACACAATTTTCATAAGCATCATGATATTTTATATCCATGCCAGTAAAACTTTCCCATGTAGTATTTGCAAAATCTATTTTTTTATTATTTATTTTTACTCCATTTTTTATTGCAAATCCATATAATCCTAAAAAAAATGCAAACAAGAAAGCTGCCACTATTAAAATTTTCTTCATATACCATCACCCTTTTGTACTTATATGTTTTTCATCTTTTTCTTTTATAGATAAAAACATATATAATAGTATTTCTTCAAGTTCATATATAACCCTTTTTTATAAATTTCACTATATAGAGAATAAAAATGTATGTAAGAAAAACTTGTAAGTTATTTTGCTTGTCCAAACGCATTGTTGCATTTTCCACATATGCCATTCCATCCACAATTACATTATACCTTAACCCGGTAATACAATAATCTTTTATAATTTTAATCCTGTTCAATATAAAACTATAAGATAATTGGATTAATACCTGGAATAAAATTATTGAAGATACTTGCTGTTTATGTTATAATCTCAAAAGAGCAATCGTGTTACAGGGTGCGTTGGCCTCATTCAAATAAAGAATGGGGGTGATGCTATGAAAAAGAGAAAACATAAGAAACATAAGATTCATATTTCTCTTATGGAATTGCTGACATTTGGTATATTCCTTCTGGCATTGCTTACATTCGTGTTTACGTTTTGTAAGTAGCCTTACATAGCAAAAGCCACCCTTGTACTTTGGCAGGTAACAGGGTGGCATTGCTATCTTATCAACTGGTCAACCCCTTGTGGGCGGTTGTTCTTTCTTTATATTCATAAATATAACATATATAGCGATAGATTGCAAGAAAGAATTTTTTGCTGTTTTTTGCAACATCCAGTACCTTACCTGTTTGCAAGATAATACATTCCTGCATTATCCATATCTTCTTTACTGTCATTTCCATAAATATAATTATCATCAATAGAAAAAATATGGATTAGAAAGACAGCCCTGCCAGAAACACTTGCAGATTATTTTGCCTGTCAAGACACATTGTTGCATTTTCCATATATACCACTCCATCTACAATTACATTATCCTTTAACCCGGCAATACAATAATCTTTTATAATTTTAATCCTGTTCAATATAAAACTATAAGATAATTGGATTAATACCTGGAATAAAATTATTGAAGATACTTGCTGTTTATGTTATAATCTCAAAAGAGCAATCGTGTTACAGGGTGCGTTGGCCTCATTCAAATAAAGAATGGGGGTGATGCTATGAAAAAGAGAAAACATAAGAAACATAAGATTCATATTTCTCTTATGGAATTGCTGACATTTGGTATATTCCTTCTGGCATTGCTTACATTCGTGTTTACGTTTTGTAAGTAGCCTTACATAGCAAAAGCCACCCTTGTACTTTGGCAGGTAACAGGGTGGCATTGCTATCTTATCAACTGGTCAACCCCTTGTGGGCGGTTGTTCTTTCTTTATATTCATAAATATAACATATATAGCGATAGATTGCAAGAAAGAATTTTTTGCTGTTTTTTGCAACATCCAGTACCTTACCTGTTTGCAAGATAATACATTCCTGCATTATCCATATCTTCTTTACTGTCATTTCCATAAATATAATTATCATCAATAGAAAAAATATGGAAATGTATCTTTATTCCACTTACAGTATTCCCTGTTTTAATATTAAATATTGCAATTCCTCCATAACCGCCTTCTGGTGAAAATCCATTATATCTTATCCTTATATTATCTTTATATTCTATCTCTATAATATTGCCAGGAAATAATTCTCTTTGTCTTTTAACACCATACCTATATCTATTTTTTTACTCTTTACCAGACTTACTTATTTTTCATTTTCAAGTTCATATATATAACCATTTTTTATATTATAAATTTCACTATATGGAAAATAAAAATGTCTGTCACCATCTAATTTATAATCCAGATATTCAGTCTTCTTTTCACTATTATATGTAACCAGTGCCTCTATAGTATTATCTGGAACACTTTGCCCATTATTTACAGACAACCCTGCCAGAAACACTTGCAGATTATTTTGCCTGTCAAGACACATCGTTGCATTTTCCACATATACCACTCCATCTACAATTACATTATCCAGTTTTTCTGCACCCAGCCATGTTCCAGCCCGCTATCATATAAAAGATAGAACTCACTGTTATTTAACATATGTACACCTATTGGCTGGTATTTTTTATAATACTTGCACTTTAATAAATTTCCTGTACGGTCAATAGTACCTTTTACAAAATCACCAATATAGACATCAGCATTAGATAAAATTATCATAATTTTCCCATCATAATAATCATATGTTATCACATCTCTTTCTTTAACAGTTAAAAACTGTTCAAATGGAAGCCTGTAATTTTCTCCTGTTTCTCTGCCTGCCATATAAAAATCCATATTATATGCCTTTACATATAAATATTTTTTATCAAAGACATGTACACCATATTTAAATGAACTATCTATTACAAAACTGCTGTTTTCCAAATCCACAAGTATTACCCCATCATTACAAGACCTGTTATTGATAGTTTTTGGTGTTAAATTATACTGTAAATATAATCTATATTTATCCATACATACCATATGGTATGCTGTTACTTTCTGATATTCATTTTCACATAATGAGGATAAATCAAGCCTTGCCCTTTTAACCAGTTCCCCATTTTGTTTATACATAGATATAATGTATCCTGTTGTACTGTCCTTTTCTTCTATAATTGTATATGTATATCCACAATACCCTATACTATTACTATTATACATAACCTCATCTTTTTCTGAAAGCATTGAAACTTTGCCATTACCATTATCATCATATTTTATAAGTATATTTCTGTTTCTTTCTTTATTCCCTGTACATACACCATATAAATATAACTCCATAGACCCTGGCAAATCATGGCATACTTTAAATTCCTGTATACCACATATATTATTTACAGGCACTTTTATTTTTTGTTCTTTATATATACCTGTATACTGGCTATTATATATAATTTCTTTATCTTTTATAGATGTTGTTAATATTTCTTTACCATTAACATATATATGTTCTATATTATCAATGTTATATATATTTTTATATCTATAAGCATAGAAATACCTTTCTTTATTTCCCCAAACCCCAAGACATCTCTGTGAATAACATCCATGTATATCTGCTTTTCCAAACACTTCATTCTTCTTTGTTGTAACTACACCTGCACCTCCAGATATAATCTCATATTCTTCTTCAGATTTATCATATACAGTCTTTTTATTATTATTTTTATCTGATATCTCTATTTGGTATGTTTCCAGTTCTTTATTTGTTTCTATTACAATCCCCATAGATGAAATTTTAAGAATTGTGCCATCATCAAGTTTATATTCTTTTCCTCCAATATTATCATCAAGTTTAACTCCATATGCACCTCTGGCACACTCTTCTGCTTTAGAAGGGCAGTCAAAATAAATATGATAACCTCTCTGTTCTGCTCCTTTTTCATGCTGTGAATACCCGTCTATGCTAAATTCTGTATAAACCAGTAATTTACCATTATCCAGCTCTGCCTTGCTGCATATTGTCCCTGTGCCATTTAAACATATACAAATATTATCTCCAAAACACCCCAGCTCATTACCATAAACAAAATGTGGTTCTTCCATAACGCCATTTTCTTTTTCTACTTCAAAAATACATTTCCCTGATTTAGTGCTTTCCGAATACATCCCATATTTTAATTTAATATTATAACCATTTAAATTATATGATTTATCATATTCCTTATAATAACTAAAATCCTCTATCTTCTCCATTTTATTATATGAAACATCCAAATCTGTAATCTTTTTATTATTAGAAAGATTTAAACTTCTTAATTTACATCCACTAAGGTTTAAACTTTCTAGTTTTTTATTACCAGACAAATCAATATGCGTAAGACTATTCCAGTCTGCATACAAAACTTTTAATCCTTTGCATTTTTTAACAGAAAGTTTTTTAAGGGCAGATTTTGTTTTATCCATTTTGAAATATGCAGGAGTACCACCCACAATATCCAGCCTTATTAATGATGGATTTACTCCGGCATCAAAACATTTAAGTCCAGGGCTTTCATTAATAAATACTGTTTCCATTACCATCCCATTCATAATGTGTATTATCCCATGTTACATCATATTTA
>CAJUPJ010000051.1 GCA_910588655.1 uncultured Lachnospiraceae bacterium
TTATATCAGAAAACGTCTTATTATGGAAGTGTAATTAAGTTGGTGCATATGGGGGGGGTAGAGATGCCTGGATGTTTCAGGATGGGGCATCCATTAGGCAGCATTATAGGACGGGCATCATATGGAAACTATTTTTATTGTATGCATAATTGTACCATTGGAGAAAACAGAGGGATTTATCCTGTATTAGGGAATTTAGTTCTTATGTTTTCAAATAGTTCAGTAATAGGTGATTGTAATATTGGAAATAATGTAATATTATCTTCTAATACTGTAATTAAGAACCAAAATATTTCGGAGAATTCTATAGTATATGGACAAAGCCCGGATTTAATTATAAAGCCACATAAAGAAAAGATAGACAAAATAGCATCTAGTATATTTTTAATTAATACATGAGTAAAAACCAGGTGGTTAATATTATGAAAAATGAATATGGGGAAAGATTTTATCATATTGATTTTTTAAAAGGTATTTGTATTATTTTTGTTATTATAACGCATTACAACTGGGAAGATACAGAAAGGATAAAACTTTTGTTTCCCTTTTATATTGATATGGCAGTACCTGTTTTTATGATAATATCTGGATATGTATGCTGTTTCGTACAAGAAAAATAATATTAATTCTATATGTGATGCTTATCTGGCGAAAAATATAACTAATAAAATTTTGCGTTTTACAATTCCGTTTAGTATAATATTTATTATTGAACAGATTATATATTTTTTACAGAATGGACAGCAATATTCAAGGAGTGTATTGGATTTTATACATTTATTTTTAATTGGAGGAACATGGTCTGGAAGTTACTATTATCCGGTTATGATACAGTTTGTTTTTGTCTATCCAGTAATTTTTTTTATTATAAAAAAGCATGATTTAAAAGGCGTGTTAATTTATGGTATTTTAAATTTAGTTTTTGAAATATTAAAAAGTGCCTATTTTATGAATGAAGAATGTTACCGTTTGCTTATGTTCTGCTATATATTTGTTATTTCATATGGATGTTATTTGGCAATTGGAAAGGTAAAAGTTAAAAATACCTGGTATTTGTTTTCATTTATTACAGGATTTTTGTATCTTATAATTGTATGTTATACAAAACATAATCCTATAATTATTATATTTTGGACACATACATCATTGTTTTCTGGTTTATATGTTTTTCCTATTATAAGTATATTGTTTAGTAAAATTAATTTAAGATGTGGCTTATTAGAAATTCTGGGGAGAGCTTTGTTTGATATTTTTCTGGTTCAAAAAGTTTATTTTACATATATTGGATTAATTCCATTTTCAATAAATAATAGATTTATACAAATATTAGTTAATATAAGTATATGCATTACTACAGGTTTAGTTTTTTATTTTATTGAAGTAATAGCCGTAAAAAGGATTTTAAAAAGCTTATATAGTATTTTAGAATGGAACTATTAATTTTATAATAAATCTTTATAGTATATCCATTATGTAAAAAACACTTGCATTTCTCCCACAGTAGTGATAAACTACTAGAGTATAAACATGGTAATTATTAGTAAGAGTGGACGCACGTCCACTCTTTAATTTTGTGCCAGCCCGTTTAAACTATTGCTTAATTAATTACTATTTATCAATTATTATATAGAAAAGAGGTAATGCACTTGGTTAAACATGAGGAATATGAAAAACGCACAGAAAAACTTTTAGAGCCAGTTATGGAGGCAAATAATTTTGAACTTGTTGATGTTGAGTATGTCAAGGAAGCAGGTAACTGGTATTTACGTGCCTATATTGATAAAGAAGGGGGAATTACCCTGGATGACTGTGAGATGGTAAACCGTACATTAAGTGATATTATGGACAGGGAAGATTTTATAGAAGACTCATATATACTTGAGGTAAGTTCGCCAGGGCTTGGCAGGCAGTTAAAGAAGGAGAAGGATTTCAGGCGCAGCATAGGCAGTGATGTTGATATAAAGTTTTATAAGGCAAGTAAGATGCCTTGTGGCAAAAATGGAAAGGAAGTCTATGTAAAAGAGGTTACAGGAATGTTAAAGGCTTTTACAGATAAAACAATTACAATAGAAACAGATTTTTCGGAGGATTACGAAATACCCCGCGCAGAGATTTCTACAGTCAGGCTGGCTATAGATTTTTAAAAAATAACCATATGCGGAAATAAGGAGGAAAATAGAAAAATGGCAGCAAGGAAGACAAAGTCTACAAGAAATGAATGTTCAGAACTTATAGAAGCGTTAAATGCAATTGAAAAGGAAAAGCAGATTAGCAAGGAAGTTATTTTAGAAGCTATTGAAAATTCACTTCTGGCAGCTTGCAAAAACCAGTATGGTAAATCAGAAAATATAAAGGTAAATATAAACCGTGAAACTGGCGAGGTAAAAGTTTACGCAGAAAAGGTTGTTGTTGATGATGATAATATTGAGGACGAAACAGAACAGATTGGCATTACAGAAGCAATTTTAAGATATGATGTGCATGATATTGGCGGAATTGTTTCTATAGAAGTAACACCAAAGAATTTCGGGCGTATTGCAGCGCAGAAAGCAAAACAGGTTGTTGTGCAGAAGATACGTGAAGAAGAAAGGAAAGTCCTTTATATACAGTACCTTGAAAAAGAGAGGGAAGTAATAACAGGAATTGTACAGCGCTATAGTGGCAAGAATGTATGTATAAACCTTGGCAAAGTCGATGCGGTACTTATGGAAAGTGAACAGGTAAAGGGAGAGTATTTTAAACCAACAGAACATATAAAACTTTATGTAGTGGAGGTAAAGGATACACCAAAAGGGCCAAGGATTACAGTATCACGTACACATCCTGAATTTGTTAAAAGGCTGTTTGAAGAAGAAGTTACTGAGATACAGGACGGGACAGTAGAAATCAGGAGCATTGCAAGGGAGGCAGGCTCACGTACCAAAATGGCTGTTTCAGCAGATAACCCGAATGTAGACCCTGTAGGTGCATGTGTTGGTATAAATGGCAGCCGTGTTAATGCGATTGTTGAAGAACTTAAAGGAGAAAAAATTGATATTATAACATGGAGTGATTCACCAGCAATCCTTATTGAGAATGCATTAAGCCCTGCAAAAGTCTGTTCAGTGGAAGCAAATGAGGAGGAAAAGACAGCACATGTAATTGTGCCAGAGA
Source organism: uncultured Lachnospiraceae bacterium (assembly GCA_910588655.1). GTDB lineage: Bacteria > Bacillota > Clostridia > Lachnospirales > Lachnospiraceae > Butyribacter. Next base: position 3,154 of record CAJUPJ010000051.1, read on the forward strand.
ACCAGCTTTCACTTGCTATTGGAAAGGAAGGACAGAATGCAAGGCTTGCTGCAAAACTTACAGGTTATAAAATAGATATCAAATGTGAAAAGGAGGAAATCCCAGACATATTTTAACATAGAATAAGGAGGTGCGCCTTTATGGGAACTAAAAATACCCCGCGTACAAGGAAAATCCCTATGCGCCAGTGTACTGGATGTGGTGTGCGCAAAGAAAAAAAAGAACTTATAAGAATAATAAAAACACCAGAAGATTTAATTGAAGTTGATTTTACAGGAAAGAAAAACGGCAGGGGAGCATATATATGTAATTCAGTGGAATGTTTAAGAACTGCAGAGAAGCGCAAATCACTGGAACGTTCCCTAAAGGTCACTATTCCTGCAGAAGTGTACAAAGAGCTTGAAAAGGAGATGATGGGCAGTGAAGAATGACAACGCCCTTCTTATGCTGGGGATGGCAGCAAAGGCGGGAAAAGTAGCAAGTGGTGAGTTTATGGCAGAGAACGCTGTTAAATCAGGGGAAGCCGCCCTTGTCATTGTGGCAGAAGATGCTTCGGATAATACAAAGAAGAAGTTTAGCAATATGTGTGAGTATTATAAAATACCGTTAAAAATTCATGGAATGAAGGATGAACTTGGAAAGTTTACAGGAAAAGAATTCCGTGCATCCCTGGCAGTTACTGATAAAGGCCTTGCACAAGCGGTTATGAAGAAAATGGACTAGGAGGTCATAGGAACGTATGGCAAAAATGAAAATATATGAAATTGCAAGAAGTATGCAGGAAAAACTTCCTGATATAAAAAGCAAAGATTTAGTGAAGTTTTTACAGGAAAACGGATTTGAGGCTAAGAGTGCCCAGAGCACTATAGAAGATAATGCTATTGCTTTCCTGCTTAAGAATTTCAGCCAGCTTGCTACAAAACAGGAAACCAAACCTGTTAAAGAAAACCAGCCTGCAAAAACAGATAAACAGGCTGGCAGCAAAAAGAGCAGGCAGGCAAAAGAGCAGGCAGGCAGACCTGCAAAGGCACATGAAACTGTAAAGGCAGAGCCGGATGTGGAAAAGCCTGTTACAGAGAACAGTGTAAAGCAGCCAGCCAGCCAGCAGAAAGAAGAAATACAGAAAAAAGAGGAAACCAAACCAGACATTACAGATACTGCCATGGAAAATGGTAAAGATATAAAAGAAGATAAGGAAACAGGCAGGACAGATAATAATATTAGAAAGGAAGTTAATAAAAAAGAAACTAATAATAAAGAGACTAGTAATAAGGAAACTAAGGAAAATGCAGATGAAGTAAAGCAGGAAACTGCAAACGGGAAAAGGGATAACATGAACCAGAACGGACAAAATAATAAGGGTAATAATTATAATAACCGTAATAATAGCAATAATAATGGCAGCCGCAACGGTAACAACCGCGATAACCGTAATGGACGGGATAATAACAGCCGCAGGGATAACCGCGATAACAGGGATAATAACAGGAACGATAACCGCAGCGGACGTGACAATAACAACCGCAGGGATAACCGCGACGGCAGGGATAATAACAGGAACGATAACCGCAACGGACGTGACAATAATAACCGCAGGGATAACCGCGATGGCAGGGATAATAACAGGAATGAAAACCGTGGCGGACGTGACAACCGCGGCAAGGATGGTTATAATAACAGGCAGCAGCGTGACGGCGGCAGGGATAACAATAACCGCCGCGATAACCGTGACAACCGTGGTGGAAGGGATAACAGGGGAAGCGCAGCAACCCCAATGGATTCAATGAAATCTGAGGTTAAGCAGTCCCGCCAGCAGCGTGCTAATAAGGACTCAAGAAGTGCAAAACAGAAGTATGGCAAGAACCGTGACAGGGATGATATGGAGAATGAAGTATTTATGCAGCAGAAGAACCATAAGAAGAAAGACCCTGACCGCAGGGGTGCATTTATTAAGCCAGAACCTGTTGTTAAACCTGCTGAGCCGGAAGACGGCATAAGGACAATAACACTTCCTGAGAAGATGACTATTAAGGAACTTTCAGATGTAATGAAAGTGCAGGCATCAACCGTTATTAAGAAGCTGTTCCTGCGTGGCCAGGTGGTTACACTGAACCATGAAATAACATTTGAGGAAGCAGAGGAAATTGCACTTGAATACAACTGTATAGCTGAACAGGAGGAAAAAGTTGATTTAATAGCAGAAATCCTTAAGGAAGATGAGGAAGACGAAGCACTTATGAAACAGCGTCCTCCAGTTGTATGTGTAATGGGCCACGTAGACCACGGTAAAACATCACTTCTGGATGCTATACGTGAAACACATGTAACATCACGTGAAGCAGGCGGGATTACACAGCATATTGGTGCTTATGTTACAGAAATTAATGGCAATAAAATCACATTCCTTGATACACCAGGACATGAAGCATTTACTTCAATGCGTATGAGGGGTGCACAGTCTACAGATATTGCAATACTTGTAGTTGCGGCAGATGATGGTGTAATGCCACAGACAGTGGAAGCTATAAGCCATGCAAAGGCAGCAGGTGTTGAGATTATAGTAGCTGTGAATAAGATTGATAAGCCAAGTGCCAATATTGAAAGGGTAAAACAGGAACTTGTAGAACATGGGCTTGTTGCAGAGGACTGGGGCGGTGATACAGTATTTGTACCAGTATCTGCACATACAAAAGAAGGTATTGACAACCTTCTTGAAATGATTATACTGACAGCAGAAGTGCTTGAGCTTAAGGCAAATCCAAACCGCAGGGCAAGGGGTGTTGTTATAGAAGCACAGCTTGACAAAGGGCGCGGGCCAGTTGCCACAGTGCTTGTACAGAAGGGAACTCTTCATGTAGGTGACAATATTGCTGTAGGTTCTGCATATGGTAAAATACGTGCAATGATGGACGATAAAGGCCAGAGGGTTAAAGAGGCAAAACCGTCTACCCCTGTTGAAATACTTGGTCTCCATGATGTTCCAGATGCAGGCGAGATATTTATGGCAACAGAAAATGACAAAGAAGCAAGGAATATTGCTGAAACTTATATTGAACAGGGCAGGGAGAAGCTGCTTGATGATACAAAAGCCAAACTTACACTTGACGGGCTGTTCTCACAGATACAGGCTGGCAATATTAAAGAATTAAACCTTATTGTAAAAGCAGATGTACAGGGTTCGGTTGAGGCTGTAAAACAGAGCTTGTTAAAACTTAGCAATGAAGAGGTTGCCGTACGCATTATACATGGTGCGGTTGGTGCAATTAACGAGTCCGACGTTTCACTTGCAAGTGCTTCTAATGCGATAATAATAGGATTTAACGTAAGACCTGATAATACAGCAAAAGAGATTTCTGAAAGGGAAAAAGTAGATGTACGCCTTTATAAAGTAATTTATAATGCTATTGAAGATATAGAAGCAGCTATGAAGGGTATGCTTGACCCAGAATATGAGGAAAAGGTACTTGGCCATCTTGAAGTGCGCCAGACATTTAAGGCTTCAGGCATAGGCATTATTGCTGGTTCATATGTGCTTGATGGTAAGATTATACGTGGATGTAAAGCAAGGATTACACGTGATGGCGAACTTTTATTTGATGGTGAACTTGCATCCCTTAAGAGATTTAAAGATGATGTAAAAGAAGTTGCAACAGGCTACGAATGCGGGCTTGTATTTGAAGGATTTAACGATATCAAAGTAGAAGACAGGGTAGAGGCATACACAATGGTAGAAGTGCCACGCACTTAAAATACTAAACCTGTAAATATTATTTACAGATATTGTTATATGGAGGATTTATATGAGAAAAAACAGCATAAAATATTCACGCATGAATGGAGAAGTGCAGCGTGAAATCAGCACAATAATTTCAAGGGAGATTAAAGACCCAAGAATACATCCGATGACATCGGTTGTATCAGTAGATGTTACACCAGACTTAAAATATGCCAAAGTATTTGTCAGTGTTTTAGGAAGTGAAGAGGACAAGGAGAATACAAAGAAAGGGCTGGCAAGCGCTTCGGCGCATATACGCTCACTTCTTGCCAAATCACTTAACCTGCGTAATACGCCAGAACTCACATTTGTTATTGATAATTCAATAGAGTATGGTATTAATATGTCTAAAAAAATAGATGATTTAATGAAACAAGAGGAAGAAGCCCGTAAGGACTGATAGTTTGTAATGGCGTAATGCAGGCTTCATTACGCCATTATCTATATATGGCAGTATCTTGTGTGGCATTCTTTGAATATAGGAGGTAAATATATGGGTGAATTAAGAAATATAGCTAAAGAAGCAGGCAGTATTATTATTACAGGCCATAAAAGGCCGGATGGCGACTGCATAGGTGCATGTATTGCTACATATCACTACCTGAATAGTATATATCCAGACAAAAATATAAAAGTTTATCTTGAAAACATGCCATCAAGGTTTGCATTTTTAGACCCTGGAATGGAGATAGTTTCAACAGAACTGCCTTCTGGCAAGTTTGATTTGTTTATAGCATTTGACTGTAGTGCACCTGATATGCTTGGAATGGCAGGAAGTCTTTTTAGCAGTTCTAAAGTAACAGTCTGCATTGACCACCATATAAGCAATAAGGGGTATGCAGGCAGGAATATAATTGACCCGGGAGCAAGTTCTACATGTGAAGTGCTGTATGGGCTTATGGATGAAGAAAGCATAAGCAAAGATGCAGCAGAAGCAATTTATACAGGCATTGCATTTGATACAGGTATATTCAGTTATTCCAATACATCTAAGAAAACAATGGAAATAGCTGGAAACCTTATGGATAAAGGGATATCTTTCTGGGATGATATAGACAGGTGTTTTTACCAGAGGACATACACACAGACACAGCTTCTTGGCAGGACTCTTCTTACAAGTATGCTGCTTATGGATGGCAAATGCATCGTTGCCACAATTACAAAAAGGATGATGGAATTTTATGGTGCAAGCTTAGAAGATGTGGAAGGTATTATAGAGCAGTTAAGGATTACAAAGGGGGTAGAAGTTGCAATACTCCTTTATGAAACTGAAAAGCAGGAGTATAAAGTGAGCCTGCGCTCCAATAAATATATAGATGTAAGCAAGATTGCCAAATATTTTGGCGGGGGCGGCCATATAAAAGCAGCAGGTTTTACAATGCGTGGTTCAGCTTATGATGTTATTAATAATATAACAGAACATATAGAAATGCAGTTATAAAAAACAGAAATATTTCTGCCTGGGGTAAGTTATGGATGGAATTATAAATATTTATAAAGAACCTGGTTTTACATCACATGATGTAGTTGCAAAGCTGCGTGGAATACTGCACCAGAAGAAAATAGGGCATACTGGCACGCTTGACCCTGGTGCATCAGGGGTGCTGCCTGTATGCTGTGGCAAGGCAACAAAGGTGTGCGGGCTTTTAACAGATAAGGACAAGTCTTACCATGCAACCTGCCAGCTTGGCATTGAAACAGATACACAGGATATGTCAGGCAGCATTATAAGGCAGTGCAGCATCACAGGGATAACACAACAGGATATAATTAAATGTGCCAGCCAGTTTAAAGGCAGGATAATGCAAGTGCCGCCTATGTATTCGGCATTAAAAGTTAATGGAAAAAAGCTGTATGAACTTGCAAGGGAAGGACAGGTTATAGACAGGAAACCAAGGGAAGTAATAATACATTCCCTGGAAATTACAGATATAGATATAAACCAGGGCAGGTTTTCAATGGATGTAACATGTTCCAAAGGCACATATATCAGGACTTTATGCCATGACATAGGTATACGGCTTGGAAATGCTGCTGCTATGGAAAAGCTTGTGCGCACAAGGGTGTCTGTATTCAGGATAGAAGATGCAATAACACTTGGCAAAGTACAGCAGATAGCAGAAAACCAGCCAGAAAGGCTTAAAGATTATTTTATGCCTGTTGACATGCTGTTTAGCAGCTATAAAAAGGCATGGATAAAACCTGTTTTTGCAAAAAGCCTTGCTAATGGCAATAAACTTTCTGGCAGCATGTTTGACAGAATGGAAGAAGAAGCACAGACAGGGGAAAATATAATTGTATATGATGAAAATGGCATGTTTAAGGCTATATACAATAAAGAGGAAAAAGAATATAAAGTAAATAAAATGTTCTAAAGAACATTTGGGATGGAAGGCTTGGTTATTATGGAAATCCTTAAGGAAATGGATTTTGAAATAAAAAACAGTGCTGTGTCACTTGGAAAGTTTGACGGAATTCATCTTGGACACAGGCTTTTATTAAATGAGGTACTGGGACATAAGGAATTAATCCCGACAGTTTTTACTTTTGGCATGGGGGATGGAAGTAAAACCTTGCCTGCTGGAAAGTTTGTTTATTCATGGGAAGAGAAGAAAATGGTTCTTGAAGATATAGGCATAAAAAGGACTGTTTTATTTCCATTCAATGAAGAAACAAGAAATATGGAACCAGAAGATTTTATAGAAAAGTTTCTTATAAATAAGATAGATGCAAGGTTTATATGCGTTGGCACAGATTTCCGTTTTGGCAGGGACAGGCGTGGCAATGCAGGGATGCTTAAAGCGTTTGCTGCCCAATATGGCTATACAGTAAAGATATTTAATAAAATGAAATCAGAAGACGGGATTATTAGCAGCACACTTATACGGAAAAAAATTGAAGACGGGGATATTAAAGATGCTAATGCACTCCTTGGAAGGACTTATTTTATAGAAGGCACAGTAGTGCATGGAAATGCCTTGGGACGCAGGCTGGATATGCCTACGGCAAATATTTACCCCTGGGAAGGAAAGGTACTGCTGCCGTCAGGTGTTTATGCTTCTACGCTTGTGCTGGATGGGAAACGTTACCCTTCAGTAACTAATATTGGCAGGAAACCCACTGTAGGTTCTGACAGGACAGTTGTGGAAACATGTATACTTGATTTTGATAAAGATATATATGGATGCCGCATATTTGTTGAATTCCATGAGTTTTTGCGTCCCGAAAAGAAATTTCCTGATATAATGCAGCTTAAAACCCAGATGGAACGGGATAAAAAAAAGGCAGCAGAAATTTTAAAGAGTGTTGGGTAATTTACAGTTATTTGTGTTTTTGGGCGGACGCAGGGTTTTAAGTGTTCCATCTAATATTATTCCATTCCAGGGCACGTTCCCACTACTTCAGCCCACGCAGCAGCACATAAAGCCAGAATTTAATGCTCCAGAATAAACTAGCGTTTATTCCGTAACATTAAATATCTGGCTTAAATGCTGGCGGGGCTGAAGTGCCCCTGTCATGGAATAATATTAGATGGAACACTTAAAACCTGCTGTTCCCTGGCAAAACCAACAAAAAACTATTGCTGTTATAACTATAAATTATGGTGTGGGCAGGATGATTTAGACGTACGGCAGTCTGTAGTATCTTATGCTTATGTAACACCTGCATAATATAATACGTGACTAGCAGAATAACCTCTCCCCCATTTCCAGTTATCTTGATATTCTGGGTTTTAGTGCAAATTTACGATAACAGGTTTTACGTGCCAGATGCCAGTAATAATTCCATACAGGGGTACTTTAAGCCCGCCGGCATTTAAGCACGTATATTACAGAGGGAACGTAGTTCCATCTGGGATATGCGGGCTTTATGTGCCGTTGCGTGGCTTATCGTAGCGGAAGCGTACCCCTGTATGGAATTATTCTGGCTCTGGCACAGAAACCGTCCGTTTTTACAATAAACACAAGATAACTGAAAAATTAATGCTTGACTTTTGGGATATGGAGTGCTATAGTATCACTAATTCAAAACAAAAAGGCTTTGACGGGGAATAGTAAATACCAGGGATATTACAGAGAGAAGATGGCTGGTGTAAATCTTCATGGAACTGTTATTGAAGCAGCCCCTGAGCTGTGGACCGAAAAGTAATAATCTTAGTAGGCTTCAACGGAGTTCCCCCGTTAACACAGGAAGCAGTATTGGAGAAATCCTGTACTGGCAGAGTGCAGAGAAATCTGAATTTAGGTGGTAACACGGACATGGAAATCCGCCCTAAGCTGGTAATATACCAGCTTAGGGCTTTTTGTTTTGGGAATTTTAATAACCAGCAGTTTTATAATTACAATATTATGTATGGTTTATTTCATATAGGCTGTGCATGGAAGAGAGGTAAGAAATGAAGAAGTATGGTGTAAATGAACTTCGTAAAATGTATCTGGATTTTTTTGAGAGCAAGGAACATCTTGTAATGAAGAGCTTTTCACTTGTGCCCTATAATGATAATAGTTTGTTGCTTATAAATGCGGGAATGGCACCACTTAAGCCATATTTTACAGGGCAGGAAATACCACCAAGGAAACGTGTGGCAACATGCCAGAAATGTGTACGTACAGGTGACATTGAAAACGTAGGGAAGACAGCGCGCCACCTTACATTTTTTGAAATGCTTGGAAATTTCTCATTTGGTGACTATTTTAAACATGAAGCTATTGCATGGTCATGGGAGTTTCTTACAAAGGTAATTGGAATGGAAGAAGAACGTCTTTATCCTTCAGTTTATGGTGAAGATGATGAGGCATTTAATATCTGGACAAATGAGATTGGTGTGCCAGCAGAAAAAATTACACGTTTTTACCGTGATGAAAATGGTGAATGTGACAATTTCTGGGAACATGGCGCAGGACCATGCGGCCCTTGTTCAGAGATTTATTATGACAGGGGTGAAGAATACGGATGTGGCAAGCCAGGCTGCAAGGTTGGCTGTGACTGTGACAGGTTTATGGAAGTGTGGAATAATGTATTTACACAGTTTAACAGTGACGGCAATGGCAACTATACAGAACTTGAAAATAAAAATATAGATACAGGAATGGGACTTGAACGCCTTGCAGTTGTTGTACAGGGTGTAAATTCTGTATTTGATATTGATACAATGAAGGCAATACGTGATAAAATCTGTTCACTTGCAGGTGTAACTTACCAGACTGATGAAATAAAAGATATTTCAATACGCCTGGTTACTGACCATATACGTTCTGTAACATTTATGGTTTCTGATGGTATTATGCCTTCGAATATGGGCAGGGGTTATGTGTTAAGGCGTCTTATAAGGCGTGCAGTACGCCACGGACGCAAGCTTGGCATAAAAAACAGTTTTATGGCAGAGCTTGCACAGACAGTTATTAACGAGTCAAAAGACGGTTATCCTGAACTTGGTGAAAAAAGGGAATTTATATTAAATGTCCTTTCACAGGAAGAGGATAAGTTTGACAAGACAATATACCAGGGGCTTGATATACTTAATGAAATGCTTAAGAAAACCGGGACAAAAGGCAGTAAAGAACTTTCTGGTGAAGATGCGTTTAAGTTATATGACACATATGGCTTCCCTCTTGACCTTACTACTGAAATATTTGCCGAAAAAGGTTATTCTGTAGATGAGGCAGGTTTTGAGGCTGCAATGGAAGAACAGAAAAAGAAAGCGCATGATGCCCACAGGACTACTAATTATATGGGGACAGAAGAAACTGTATACCAGCAGCTTGACCCTTCGCTTGTAACAGAGTTTACAGGGTATGACAGCCTTGTATCAGATTCAGTAATAACAGCTTTGACAACTGAAACAGAAGTAGTACAGACACTTTCAGATGGTGAAAAAGGCACAATTATTACAAGCCAGACACCGTTCTATGCAACAATGGGCGGGCAGCAGGCAGACACAGGCTTTATAACATCAGATGGCGGCAAATTCAGGGTAACAGATGTTGTAAACCTCCAGGGAGGCAAAACAGGGCATGTTGGCACAGTTGTAGAAGGAATGTTTAAAGCAGGTGATACTGTAACCCTTTCCGTAGACAGTACAAACCGTATGTCTACAGCAAAGAACCACAGTGCTACACACCTTTTGCAGAAAGCACTCCGTATTGTGCTTGGCACACATGTTGAACAGGCAGGTTCATATGTGGATGCAGACAGGCTTCGTTTTGACTTTTCACATTTCTCAGCAATGACACCAGAGGAAATCCAGAGAACAGAGGATATTATCAATGAACAGATTGCAGCAGGGCTTGAAGTAAGGACTGACGTAATGGGAATTGAAGAAGCTAAGAAAACAGGTGCTATGGCACTGTTTGGGGAAAAATATGGTGATAATGTAAGGGTAGTGCGCATGGGGGATTTCAGTACAGAACTCTGTGGCGGCACACATGTACCAAATACAAGTGTTATCTCATATATGAAAATAGTATCAGAAAGCGGTGTTGCTGCTGGTGTAAGGCGTATAGAAGCACTTACTGGAGCAGGACTGGTAAAATATTTTAACAATATTGAAAGTGAACTGCACAAGGCTTCACGGGCAGCTAAATCAGAGCCGTCACAGCTTTTTAAGAAAATACAGTCAATGCAGGAAGAGATTAAGTCACTTCATAGTGAAAATGAAAAACTTAAGGCAAAGCTTGCAAGTGAAGCAGCAACAGACGCAGACAGCCAGATACAGGAGATAAACGGCATAAAACTGCTTGCAATGGCAGTTCCTGGCGTAGATATGAACGGGCTGCGTGGTCTTGGTGACCAGATGAAAGCCAAAGTAGGTGAAGGCGTTGTTGTGCTTGCTTCAGAAGCAGATGGCAGGGTTTCATTGCTTGCAATGGCAACAGACGGTGCTATGGCAAAAGGTGCACATGCAGGCAACCTTATAAAAGAAATTGCAGCACTTGTTGGCGGCGGTGGTGGAGGACGCCCTAATATGGCACAGGCAGGGGGCAAGAACCCGGCAGGCATACCAGATGCAATAACAAAAGCTGCTGAAATAGTAAAATCACAGACTGCATAGTATAAAGGGCATGGTAACTATATGGAAACTAAGTATTATGATATTGGACTGAACCTGTTCTGCCGGCAGTTTAAAGAGCCGGAAAAGATTATACAGGATGCAGCAGATAATAATGTATGCTGTATTTTAACAGGTACAGATTTAAAGGAAAATAATAAGATAGACAGGTTTGTTAAGACACATAATGCCTATGGTACAGCAGGAATACACCCACATAACGCTGACAGCGCCAGACAGGAAGATTTCCTGGCTATTGAAAAGATTATTTCAGGAAATAATAAAGTGGTTGCCGTTGGTGAATGCGGGCTGGATTATGACAGGATGTTTTCCACAAAAGAGAACCAGACAAGATGCCTGGAGAAACATATTGTGCTTGCAGAGAAGTATAATAAGCCGTTATTCCTGCATGAACGTGCAGCAGCAGACGATTTTATACGCAGGTTTAAAAAGCACCAGGATATCTGCCAGAAATCTGTAGTGCATTGTTTTACAGGGGATAAAAAAACATTAGACAAATATCTTTCAATGGGGTTTTCCATTGGCGTTACTGGCTGGATTTGTGATGACAGGCGTGCAAAAGAACTTAGGGAAGCAGTAAGCATTATCCCGCTTGACAGGATATTAATTGAAACAGACGCACCATATCTTGTGCCAAGGAATGTAAGCGGCTTAGGCAAGGTAAATGTGCCACAGAATATTATATATGTTGCCAGGGAACTTGCAAAATATATGAAAGTGCCAGAAGATGTATTAATAGAAAATACAAAGAAAAATACGGAAAGGATTTTCCATATCAGCCCTGTTTATACAGGGCTGGCATTACCTAGTGTATGTCTGGGAATTAAAATGGGTACGCGGATTTTGGACTAAGATAGTGTGAAAAATATATCTAAGGCGGCATGAGGGATTATTATAAAAATGGAATCCAGGTTTATAAAAGAACAGCAGGAATTAATTAAAAAAATTGATTTGACAGACAGGGTTGTACTGGAAGATATAAATACAGTGGCTGGGACTGACCTGGCGTACTGGCAGGACAATGGAAAGGAATATGCGGTCTGCTGTATTGTGGTTATAGATTACAAGACACATAGTGTTATTGAAGAAGCAAGCTATGCAGACATTGTAAATGTGCCATATATACCAGGCTGCCTTGCGTACCGAGAATTACCAGTTTTTATGGAGGCATACAAGAGTTTAAAAAATATACCTGATGTAATATTCTTTGATGGAAATGGCTACCTGCATCCAAGACATATGGGGCTGGCAGTCCATGCTGGAATACTGCTTGGCAAGATAACAGCAGGGATTGCCAAATCTTACTATAAAATAAATAATACAGGCTTTAAAATGCCAGAAAATATTGCGGGGGCATATTCTGACATTATAATTAATGGTGAAGTGTATGGCAGGGCACTCAGGACACATACAGGTGTAAAACCTGTTTTTATATCAACGGGGAATAAAATCAGCCTTGATACGGCAGTATATATGGCAAATGAATTAACTGGTACTGACAGCCATATACCCATTCCAACAAGGCTTGCAGATATAATGACACATAAGGAACGTGAAAAGTACAGGAATTGAAAAATTTTCCTTGAAATTTTTTCCCTAATTGGGTACAATAGGAAAGAGGAAATATCTAAACAGTATTCTGGCAGGTTTTTCCGCCTGTTGCAGTTAAGTACAGGCATTATAGTTACAAAGGGACAAGCCTGCATAGTATAAATATTTATATTTAGGAGGAATTTTTAAAATGGCAGTTAAAGTTGCAATCAATGGTTTTGGACGTATCGGACGTCTTGCATTCAGACAGATGTTCGGTGCAGAGGGTTATGAAGTAGTAGCTATCAATGATTTGACAAGCCCTAAGATGCTTGCACATCTTTTAAAGTATGATTCATCACAGGGTAGGTATGACAAGGCTGAGACAGTTTCAGCAGGTGAGGATTCAATTACAGTTGATGGTAAGGAAATCAAGATTTACGCATTCCCTGATGCTAACAACTGCCCTTGGGGTGACCTTGGTGTTGATGTAGTTCTTGAGTGTTCAGGTTTCTATACATCAAAAGAAAAGGCACAGGCACATATTAATGCAGGTGCACGCAAGGTTGTTATTTCAGCTCCAGCAGGCAATGACCTTCCTACAATTGTATACAATACAAACCATGAAACATTAAAAGCTGATGATACTATTATCTCTGCTGCTTCATGTACAACAAACTGTTTAGCTCCTATGGCTGATGCACTTAACAAGTACGCAGAAGTACAGTCAGGTATTATGGTAACAATCCATGCTTATACAGGTGACCAGATGACACTTGACGGCCCACAGAGGAAGGGTGATTTAAGAAGGTCACGTGCAGCAGCAGTTAATATCGTACCTAACAGCACAGGTGCTGCTAAGGCAATCGGTCTTGTTATTCCAGAGTTAAATGGCAAGCTTATCGGTTCTGCACAGCGTGTTCCAACTCCTACAGGTTCAACAACTATCTTAACAGCAGTTGTTAAGAAAGATGACGTAACTGTTGAAGGCATTAACGCTGCTATGAAGGCAGCAGCAAATGAGTCATTTGGTTACAACGAAGATGAAATCGTTTCTTCTGATGTTATCGGAATGAGATATGGTTCTCTCTTTGATGCTACACAGACAATGGTTTCAAAAGTTGCAGATGGCCTCTTTGAAGTACAGGTAGTTTCATGGTATGATAACGAGAATTCTTATACATCACAGATGGTAAGGACAATCAAGTATTTCTCAGAGTTATCATAAAGAAGAGCTTTTTAGCAAAGTTTTTTCTGGAGTATAATTTATCTGGATTACGCTTCATGTACGGGTCCGGTCTTTTAGTGGACCGGATCCGTTTTTCTATTTATGGCTTTTGATATGCAGGGCTGTAAAAGCCTGGCATATCTGGAAACATAACAAACAGGAAAGGAAAATTTGGTGGTAAAATTATGTTAAATAAGAAATCAGTTGACGATATCAACGTAAAGGGTAAGAAAGTTTTAGTAAGGTGTGATTTCAATGTGCCATTACAGGATGGAAAGATTACAGATGAGAACCGTCTTGTAGCAGCACTCCCAACAATTAAGAAATTAATAGCAGATGGTGGCAAGGTTATACTTTGTTCACATCTTGGCAAACCAAAGGGAGAGCCAAAGCCTGAGCTTTCACTTGCACCAGTTGCAAAAAGGATGTCAGAGCTTTTAGGACAGGAAGTTAAATTTGCAGCAGATGACAATGTTGTTGGTGGCAATGCAAAAGCTGCTGTTGACGCTATGGCTGAAGGTGATGTAGTGCTTCTTGAAAACACACGTTACAGGGCAGAAGAAACAAAGAACGGGGAAGCTTTCTCAAAAGAACTTGCTTCACTTTGTGATGTATTTGTAAATGATGCATTTGGTACAGCACACAGGGCACATTGTTCAAATGTTGGTGTTACAGAGTTTGTTGAGGGTGACTGTGTAGTTGGTTATCTTATGCAGAAGGAAATTGATTTCCTTGGCAATGCAGTAAATAACCCTGTAAGGCCTTTTGTTGCTATTCTTGGCGGTGCTAAGGTTTCTTCAAAGATTTCCGTAATCAATAACCTTCTTGACAAGGTTGATACACTTATTATCGGCGGCGGAATGGCATATACATTTATGGCTGCACATGGTGAGGAAGTTGGAAAGTCACTTCTTGAAGAAGACTATAAGCAGTATGCACTTGATATGGAGAAGAAAGCAGAAGAGAAAGGTGTTAAGCTTCTTATACCTGTTGATACAGTTGCAGCAGACGATTTCTCAAATGATGCTAATTTCAAGACTGTAGGGCGTGGTGAAATCCCTGCTGACATGGAAGGCCTTGATATCGGTGAGGAGTCATCAAAGCTTTTTGCAGATGCTATTAATGGTGCAAAGACAGTAGTATGGAACGGGCCTATGGGATGTTTTGAAATGCCTAACTTTGCTAAAGGTACTGTTGAAGTAGCCAAGGCAATGGCAGGGCTTGAAGGTGCTACAACAATTATTGGTGGTGGCGACAGTGCTGCTGCTGTAAACCAGTTAGGTTTTGGTGACAAGATGACACATATTTCTACAGGTGGCGGTGCTTCACTTGAATTCTTAGAAGGCAAGGAGCTTCCAGGCGTGGCTGCTGCTGACGATAAATAATAAATTGTATGGTGTGCCAGGGCACATGGAAAGAGGTTTAGAATGGCAAGGAAAAGAATTATTGCAGGCAACTGGAAGATGAACAAAACACCTAGTGAGGCAGTTGCTTTAGTTGATGAATTAAAAGATTTAGTAAAAAATGATGACGTTGATGTAGTGTACTGTGTACCTGCTGTTGATATTGTACCTGTTGTTGAAGCTGTAAAAGGCACAAATGTAGAAGTAGGCGCTGAAAATATGTATTTTGAAGAAAGTGGTGCTTTTACAGGCGAAGTATCAGCAGCAATGCTTGTAGATGCAGGCGTTAAATATGTTATTATCGGGCATTCAGAACGCCGTGATTATTTCAAGGAATGCGACTGTCTCTTAAACAAAAAAGTTAAAAAGGCATTTGAAGCAGGGCTTACACCAATCCTTTGCTGCGGAGAGTCATTAGAGCAGAGGGAACTTGGCGTAACTATGGACTGGATACGTTTACAGATTAAGTCAGACCTTTCTGGAATAACAGCAGACCAGGTTAAAAAGCTTGTTATAGCATATGAGCCAATCTGGGCTATAGGCACAGGCAAGACAGCTACAGCAGACCAGGCACAGGAAGTATGCAAAGGCATACGTGACCTTATTGCTGAAATTTATGACGAAGAAACAGCAGAAGCTGTACGCATCCAGTATGGCGGTTCAATGAATGCAGGAA
>CAJUPJ010000052.1 GCA_910588655.1 uncultured Lachnospiraceae bacterium
ACCAGCTTTTTAACTGTGTGCCTTATAAATGTGCCTTTATGACTGAATAGTAACTTTATCTTTGCTTGTTTTATCCCAATAAGTTGCAAAATAGCGGGATTTATAGTAATATATATTAAAGTTTAAGATGCTGGGACATGTCAATTATATTTATGGATAATGGGAACTGGAATTGGTCTGGTTCCCTATTTAAGCATTAATTACAGGTGTTTTAAGGAGGAATATATTAGTATGAATGATAGCTTAAGGGAACGTATGGCAGATGAGTGTATGACAAGAACCAGCATTGATTTATTTTCTGGACCAGGCGGGTTGTGTACAGGTTTTAAATGGGCGGGCATATTGCCTCTTATTGCAGTTGAATGGACAGATACTACAGCACAGACATACTCTATAACACATAATGCAGAGGTACTGGAACTTGGAAAGCTTGAAGAGGGTACAGAGGAAAGCCAGGAATACCTGGATTCATTTATGCATGAAAGTATAAGGACACTTTTAATTCATGGGGATATTAATAAAGTCAGCAGCAAAATGGTTAAAGAACTGCTGTTTTCAAGATATGGTATTAATTCATCGGATGAAACTGTTGATGTTGTATCAGGCGGTGCGCCATGTGAAAGTTTCAGCCTTGCTGGTACAAGAACTGAAAATGATGAACGTGATGATTTGTTTAGTAATATTATACGTATTGCACGTACAGTTAATACTAAAATGATATTGTTTGAAAATGTTAAAGGGATGTTTTCAAAAGCTAAAAATGGTAAAAGAGGTGCAACATTTAATTATATATGTGATACATTTGAGGATAAAAATGTATCACCGTCATATAAGCTTGTGTCAAGGGAGCAGGACATAATCCTTCTTAAAGCTTGTGATTATGGAGTACCGCAGCTTAGGGAAAGGCTGTTTCTTGTAGCAATTAATACAAAACTGGCGGACAGGGTAAAGTTTACATACCCGGAAAAGGAATATGGGCAAGACAGGAAATACCCTTACCTGACAGTACAGGATGCAATAGGAGATTTGCCAAAGGTTGAGATGGGGGAAGAAACAACACATTACAGAAAAAGAAAATATAAAAATAAAAACAGGGAACGTTTTATAAGTATTATGCGTGGACAGTATAAATCAGATGAAATGAATACTGCTGTGCCGAAGCATCTTATAGAAAATGGCTTATTTAAAGAAAACAGCATAAGCAGCCATAAAGCGCCTGGACATATTAAGAGAAAACAGGAACTGCTTGCACTTATAAAAGAAAAAGAGAGCATGAAAATGGCTTTTGAAAGACTGACAAAAGAGGGCACAATAGAAAAATACAGGCATTTATTTCCTAATACTATCTATAGTTCAAGAAACCGCAGGCTGGTTAAAACAGATATAAGTTTTACTGTTACTTCGCATTGCCTTGATGAAATTTTGCATCCATATTTAAACAGGGCAATATCGCCAAGGGAGGCGGCAAGGCTGCAAAGCTTTCCCGACTGGTACCAGTTTGCAGGACCTTATGTGCAGTTCCATGGTGATAAAGTGCAGGACAGGTATGAGCAGATTGGGGATGCAATACCACCACTTCTTGCATATGCGCTTGCAAGGGAGATTATCAAGGCATTACAGCACATTTAAGTAAGGGGTTTTACAGGGATTATGGAAGAAAATATCAATAAGAGCCTGCATGGGGCAAAAGGGATTGAAGCCCTGGATAATATGGTTAATACCCTTCAGGAACTGGGATATATTAAAATTGTTAAAAAGAATTACAGTATAGCAGACCCGGATTTTGGTGAGACGCAGTTTAAATTCCAGTATTTAATAGAATTCAGGGATAAAGAACAGTGGATTTTACAGCATACAACTTCAATACGTGACAGGATTAACTGCCAGCAATGGCACAGTATCTACAGGCTATCTTTATCCTCTGTATCTGGATGTTTTAAAGATACTAGGTCTTAAAAAGGAGGAAGTAATTGCATTAAAGGCAACTTCAGATATTCCTAAACTGCCTTCTGGCGGCCAGCCAAAAACAGATGTGCTGTTATATGCTGAAACTGAACAGGGTATAAGAAATTATACATTTAGCTGTAAGAGAAGTAATAGTTCATGGGTAAGTGTACATGAATATACAGCAGATGCATTTGCCAGGGTATTAAATCCAGATGATATACACTTAAAAGAACTTCTGTATGAATTCCAGCAGGCAGGAGGGTCTAAAGCAATGGGTGTACAGCAGTCAGAAAAATTTGAGGAGTGTATTAAAAAATATTCAGATGTGCTGTCAAGGTGGGTTATTGGCGGGGCAGGTGGTGAAGGTGACAGGGATACACAGTGGGCAGAATATATAATAACATTTAATGAGAACCAGAATACTTATTCAATACATACAGTAGAAGGCTGTATAGAGGAATGTAAAAGACAGGATGTAAAAGGGCAGTTTGGGACTTTATTTAAGTGGACATACCCATCAAAGGGGAAAGGCAAGAGAATACAGTTAAAAGGAAAAATACTATAAAATGGGGATGGTATAAATGGATGTACTTACAAAAGAACAGCGCAGGAAAAATATGCAACGCATAAAAGGAAAAAATACATCTATAGAGGTGAGGCTTTGCAAAGCGCTATGGCAGAAAGGATATCATTACAGAAAGAACTATAAGGAACTGCCAGGTTCACCAGATATTGTACTGACAAAATATAAAATAGCAATATTTTGTGATGGGGAGTTTTTTCATGGCAAAGACTGGGATAAGTTAAAAGCGAGGCTTGAAAAAGGCGAAAAGGGAGAATACTGGATTAAGAAAATTACAAGAAATATGGAACGTGATGAGGAGATTAATAAACAGTTAATGTTTAAGGGGTGGACTGTCCTAAGGTTCTGGGGAGATGAGATTAAGAAAAATACTGATGAATGTGTTAAAGCTATTGAAGAAGTTATTTTTGATATATCAATGGGAGAGTAAACAAAAGTGCTGGTACATAAAACCTGGAAACATCAGGAATTATGTACCAGCCTTTTTAATAATAACTGGAATGTGTTATTGCTCAAAGTTGTTTAAAATTTTACGTAAATGAGGTACAAGCTGTGCTGCTAATACTGCTTTTACAATATCAAGTACAATAAATGGGACAAAGCCGGTAATAAATGCTGCTTTAAATGGTACTTTTGAAATAGCCATAATCCAGAATGTTCCTATAAGGTCATCAGTTATTGCAGATAATATTGCAATTATTATTAAATACAGCCTGTTATGCCTGTTAGCGCAAAGCATGGGTACAAGTGCTGAAATAATAAGAAATCCTATGCTGTACCCTCCATATTGCCCTGTAATATATCCAAGCCCTGCAACACCACCAACAAAGACAGGAATTCCTGCTATTCCAAGAAGCAGCCATATAAGAATTATTGTAAATGACTGCCTTACAGGAAATGTAAGGATTATTATTGTAATTATTAAAGTTAATGCTGTAATATGTGTGCCATTTGGCAAAGGAATACTTATGTATGCTGACACGCATAATACTGCTGCAAACATTGACATAATTACAAGGTTTCGTGTAGAAATATTACTATTTGTTTTAGATTTTTCCATTTTTGCTCCATTTCTCCAGTGTATTTCACGTTTAAAATTCATAAAAAGAAGTCACTGGCATGTTATACAGCCTGTCCAGGTTTATACAGATTTGGCAGGTCTGGTTTATGCCATATTATACATAAGTGGTTTTTATTTGTCAACCCTAAAAAAATATTGGTTGACAAATATATGATGAAGAATTATACTTTATAAGGAAATACAGATAAATAAAAAGATTTTTGAATTAATTAAATGGAGGAAGACTGCTAGTGGAATTAAAACCTGGTAAAACAGATTTATTTTATATTTATATGGAACTTGTTTCAGGTTTTAGCAAAGTAGAAGGTTTTAGCGGGTGGATGATAGCAAAGGCAGAGTTTAAAATAGAGAAAGCTGTATATAACATTAATAAAACATCAATAAACATGGAGTTTCTTAAACGGCGTAAAAATTATTCTGTTATTTCTGCCTGTACAATATATAAAAACCTGGAATACACACTTATTATGTATATTGTAAAGCCGCATGGTATAAGCAGCAAAAGCAATGATATTATAAATAAGGCAGATAATATGGAAGAGCCTGGCAAAACAGGTTTTAATTATTTATTTACATTAAAATATACAATAGAAGATATAAAAAAATTTATAGAATTTACAGGAGATAATAATCCAGTCCACCAGACAGCCACGCCAGTAGTACCAGGTTTTTTGATGTTTGGTGATATAACCAGAAAGGAATTATATAAATATATTACTGGAAACAGCCATGTAAAATTTATAATATATTTTAGAAATCCTGTATTTGCAGGTGAAACATTAGAGGTGTATGCAGAAGCTGGGACTGGAAAGATAATAGCTGTGCAGGCAGATGGATGCAGTGGTAATTTAAAGTTATCTTGTGCCTGTGTAAAAGACGGACGGTTTGAGTGCAAGAGCCAGAATATTCCATAAAAGGGCACGTTCCCACTACGTTAACCCACGCAGCGGCACATAAAGCCAACGGGGTTAAAGTGCACCTTTTATGGAATAATTGCTGGCATCTGTCATAATAAATTTATAATAAAACACTGAAAAATAAGATAACTCTAAATTATATTAATAATAATAATGGAGGGAAGTTTATGGAGAAAGCATATATAGCTGGAGGTGCGAGGAGCTATATAGGTATAGAAAACAGCATGTACCGGAATATACCAGCGGAAATTCTTGGAGCTAAGGTATTAAAATATGTTATAGGTAAATACCAGTGTAAAGAACCAGACATGGTTATTGCAGGAAATGCAACTGGTGCAGGGGGCAATATTACAAGGCTTATGGCACTTGAAGCAGGGCTTCCAGAAGAAATACCTGCATTTACAATAGATTTGCAATGTGGCTCAGGGCTTGAAAGTATTGCTGTAGCTGCTGCAAAAGTACAAAGCAGGCAGGCAGACTGTATTATTGCAGGAGGTTTTGAAAGCTGTTCTACAGCACCGTTGCGCCAGTATAATAAAAACCATCCTGGATTTGGCGTTTATTGTGATGAAAATTCATTTTATAAAGTTGCAAAATTCTCACCAGGCGGGCATAAACAGACGGCAATGCTTGAAGGTGCGGAAAGTACAGCATTATCAGAGGGGATTACAAGAGATATGCTTGACCACTGGGTTTTAAGAAGCCATACACTTGCAAAGGAGGCAAGGGAAAAGGGGGTATTAAAAGATATTATTGCAGATATTGGATGTGGACATAATAAAGATGAGGGTATACGTGACAGGATTAGCCAGAGGTTATTAGACAGGCTGCCGTTTGTATTAAAGGACGGAAGTGTCCTGACAGCTGCTAATGCATGTCTTACTAATGACGGGGCTGCTTTTGTAATAATATGTTCCAGCAGTTATATTAAGAAACACAACTTAAAACCTTTGGCTGAATTTGCCAGTGTTGCAGAAATTGGTGTTAATCCAGATGAAAGCCCATGTTCTGCAATAAAAGCAATAGAAAAACTGCTTGCAAAAAATAATATGGATTACCATGATATATCTGTATATGAATGTAATGAGGCATTTGCTGTAATAGATGAATTATTTGCAAGAAAATATCCTGATGCAGCAGAAAGGTATAATATATTTGGAGGGGCGCTGGCTTATGGACATCCATATGGTGCATCAGGTGGGATTATACTGCTTCATGCACTTAAAGCCCTTGAATACATCCAGCCGGAAAAGAATAGCAGTTATGCGGTATGCAGCATAGCGGCAGCAGGAGGGACAGGAACGGCTGCCCTTTTAAAACGTATAAGTTAAAAAATATAAGATAATTATTTAATTGGCATAAAAAATCAATCAGCAGATATAACCTGTAGCAGATATAACCCGGTATTGGAGAACTATAGAATGGATTATTATAGATTAGTTAAAAGAGCAGACCCTGCAAAAACTGCAATTATAGAAGATGGCAATGCGTATACATACGGTGAAATTTCAGGTCTTGCATCAGTTATGGCAGAACAGATATCAGGAGAGCAGGAATATAATGCAAATATTTTAAAAATACAAGGCAAAACTGTTTATATAATAAAAGAAAACGGTATTTTAGAGCAGCTTGTGGCATTTCTGGCATGTAATGCTGCAAATATAATTCCAATAATAGTACCATCAGATGCCAGGAAATTACCAGAAACCAGTTATGTTCCAGATAATGCCTGTATGGCAGTAATGACTTCTGGAACAACAGGCATACCTAAAGTTTTATACAGGACTTATAAAAGCTGGGCTGGATTTTTTCCAGTACAGAATGAAATATTTGGGATAAATAAAGAAAGTGTGATTTTTGCACATGGAAGCCTTGCATTTACTGGAAACCTGAATTTATATATGGCGCAGTTTTATGTACAAGGTACAATTGTGGCAGAAAATAAATTTAATCCTAAAAGATGGGCATATGTAATAAATAAAGAAAATGTAAATACTATATATCTTATTCCGTCTAAACTTATGCTGCTTCCGTCTGTTATAAAAGAAATTAATAAAAATGTGAAATCCATAATATCAGGGTCACAAAGCCTTGGGTATAGTGATGCCATAAAATTAAAAGAAGTATTTCCTATGGCAGAAATTACATTATATTACGGGGCAAGTGAACTTAATTATATTACATATGTAAAAGACAGAGATATGACAATAGATAAAAACCTTATAGGAAAGCCATTTCCAGGTATAAGAGTATTTGTAAATAATGGAAATATTTATGTGGACAGCCCATACCATGCAGAGGGAATAAAATGTCCATATTCAGTATCGGACAAGGGGCATATAGACCAAAATGGCTGTTTATATTTTGAGGGCAGAAGTGATGATATAGTTTTAATACATGGACGCAAAATTTCATTAATCCGTATTGAAAATGAACTCGAAAGCCTGGAAGAAGTCCGTGAGGCAGCAGTAATTCCAATTATAGAAAATGGAAAACAGGTTATTGCCGCCTTTATTGATATGGGTTATAATATTAATAATTTTGTTGTAAATGGTAATGGTTGTATCAGTATAAATAAAGAAAAGGATGTTATTATATTAAAGAAACTTAGCAATAATGATAAAATATTTACAAGCCTTAGGAAAAAGCTTGCACATTATGAAATGCCATGTAAAATAATAGTAATAGATGACATGCCGCATAATGAGAGTGGGAAAAAGGATAAAAAGAAAATACAGGAGATGTGGATTAATATGGATTTTATAGATTTAGCAAAAGAAAGATACTCTCTAAGAAATATGGATAAAAACCATCCAGTAGAAAAAGAAAAACTAGAAAAAATTGCAGAAGCAGCAAGGATATCACCATCGGCGTGTAACCTTCAGAGGCACAGGCTTAAAATAGTGACAAGCAAAGAAGGTATAGAGAAATTAAGAGGATGCACAAATTGCCATTTTAATGCGCCAGCAGTTTTTATTATATCATTAGAAAAAGATACAGGCAGTTCACCAATGGATGAAAAAAGCGGAATGTACTTTGGGCTTATAGATATAGGAATAGTTGCAGCACATATGTCATTACAAGCGGCAGAACTTGGTGTTGGTACAACTATTGTTGGAATGTTTGATAAGAAAAAAATCATAGAAGAATTTAATATTCCAAATTCTTGTGAACCTGTATTAATAATGCCGGCAGGTTATCCAGCAGATAACAGCGGGCCATGTATATTACATAAAAGCAGGCTTTCTATAGATAAGACAACAGAATGGGTATAGTATAGCACCCCTTTTAATACTTTGGCTGGAAAGTTATTAGAAAAATTTATGAATGTATAAACTTTATTAAAGTTAAGTATTATGCTGGATTAACCAGATATTACATTGACTTTGCATATGGCTTTTGTGCCATCTTCACTAACTGTAATTATTGAAGTGCCTTTTTCTAGGGCATATACATTGCCAAGCTGGTCTACAGATGCAACGCTTTCTTTGCTGGAAGTCCAGACAGGTGCGTTGCCTGATGATATTGTCATGCTGATATTATAAGAAGACCCCTTTTCAAGTGTTATTTCACTGCTTCCAAGTTTTATCTCTGGCGGCTCAACTACAACTTCACAAGTCTTGCTTACACCATCAGCTTTAGCAGTTATTAGTGCTGTACCATGTTTAACTGCAGTTACTTTTCCGTTTTCATCAACGGTTGCAACACTCTTTTTGTTTGATTTCCAGACTGGTGCAATGCCTGATGAAACAGAAGCACACAGTTTAAAGCTCTGGCATCTGTATAGGCGTTTATAAAGCCTGTCCAGCTTTACCACTGGTTTCCTTACAGTGACATGGCAGTTTGCAGATGAGCCGCCTGCCTGTACTGTAATTACTGCACTTCCTGGCTTGCATCCTGTAATATTGCCTTCCTCATCAACAACTGCAACACTTCTTTTATTACTTTTAAATACAGGTACAGATTTATTTGAGGTTTCTGCATCCAGTTTAAAAGTTTCGTGGTTTTCTATAGACAGGGACTTTTTATTAAGTTTAATCTGTGTTTTTGCAACTTTAATGCGGCATGATGCCTCAGATGTAAATGCTTTTACAGTAATTGTACAATTTCCTGCTTTTTTAGCTGTAATCCTTCCATATGTATCAACAGTGGCAATTTTCCTGTCTGAACTGCTGAATTTAGGAATCCTGCCATCGGATGAATATGCAAATAAATAATATTCATCGCCTACATTCATTTCTTTAATGTAATCTGAAAGAAGTATTATTGGTGCAATCCTTGCAGATACTGGTTTATATATGCTGGAACTGATGCTGCATATTAATAATAATGCAAGAAATATTTTAAAAATATGCCTGGTTATGTGTTTTTTCTCCATATGTCTGCCTCCTGTTTGTTTTATAGATTGTATAAAAAGAGATGCTATCTATATATAAATTACCATATGTAACAAAATAAGTCAATGCTAAAATTTTACTTTATTTTTGTTTCGTGGTACAATAGGAAGCATGGCACTGCCATAATAGCTAATATTAGATGAAACGGAGGAATTTAAACATGGAAAAGATTAAAATGGCTACCCCTTTAGTTGAGATGGATGGGGACGAAATGACGCGTATTCTCTGGAAGATGATTAAGGATGAACTTATTCTTCCTTTCATTGATTTAAAAACTGAATATTATGACCTTGGGCTTGAACACCGCAATGAAACTGACGATAAGGTTACATTTGACTCAGCAGAAGCAGCAAAGAAATATGGGGTCGCAGTTAAATGTGCAACTATTACACCAAATGCTGCAAGGATGGATGAGTATAATTTAAAAGAAATGTGGAAATCACCTAACGGTACAATAAGGGCGGTGCTTGATGGTACTGTTTTCCGTGCACCTATACAGGTAAAGGGGATTGACCCTTGTGTTAAAAACTGGAAGAAACCAATTACTCTTGCAAGACATGCATATGGAGATGTATATAAAAATACAGAGATTAAAGTTCCAGGTGCAGGCAAGGCAGAAATTGTATTTACAGGCGAGGACGGGCAGGAAATACGCCAGACTATACATGAATTTACAGGAAGCGGTGTAATCCAGGGCATCCATAATACTGACAAGTCAATAACAAGCTTTGCAAAGGCATGTTTCGCCTATGCACTTGATACAAAACAGGACTTGTGGTTTGCTACTAAAGATACAATCTCTAAAGTATATGACCATAATTTTAAAGATATATTCCAGGAAGTATATGATAGTGAATTTAAGGATAAATTTGAGGAAGCAGGGTTAGAATATTTCTATACACTTATTGATGATGCAGTAGCACGCGTTATGAAAACTGAAGGCGGCTTTATATGGGCATGTAAGAACTATGATGGCGATGTAATGAGTGATATGGTTTCCTCTGCATGTGGCTCACTTGCCATGATGACATCAGTCCTTGTATCACCAGATGGGATATATGAATATGAAGCAGCACATGGCACAGTGCAGAGGCATTATTACAAGCACCTTAAAGGTGAAGAAACATCTACAAATTCAGTAGCTACAATATTTGCCTGGACAGGTGCATTGCGCAAACGTGGTGAACTTGACAATATAAAAGAACTTATGGATTTTGCAGACAAGCTTGAAGAAGCAACACTTGGCACAATAGAGTCAGGCAGCATGACAAAAGACCTTGCGCTTATTACAAGTATTAAGGATGTTAATGTATTAAATAGTGAGGGATTTATTAAAGAAATCAGGAAAAACCTTGAAATGAAACTTTAAAATCCGTTATATTATTGCAGGAGAGATAATGCAGGTATGGATAAAGAGTATAGCAAAACAATTGAAATACCCTTGCGGGGTTTTACACATGGAAGTAAATTCCATTCAGATGATGTATTTGCAACAGCATTTTTAAAAATACTAAATCCTGGTATTGAAATTACAAGGGGATTTGAAGTGCCAGAAAAATTTGATGGTATTGTGTATGACATTGGCAGGGGGAGGTACGACCACCACCAGGCAGATAAGGAGTACCGTGAAAACGGCTGCCCATATGCTGCATTTGGGCTTGTATGGCGTGAATTTGGTGCAGAATATATTGGCACAGAAGAAGCAGAAAGGTTTGACAGGGATTTTATCCAGCCATTAGATGAGTCTGACAATACAGGCAAAACTAACATACTTGCAGATATTATAGACGAATTTAACCCTGGATGGGATTCAGGGGAAGACTATGACAAATGTTTCTGGAAAGCAGTGGATTTTGCAAAACTGGTACTTGAAAACCATTTTAGTGCAATAGCAGGCATTTACAGGGCGAAAACACTTGTTAATGAAGCGATGGAAGAATGTGACGGAAATGTACTGGTACTTCCACAATTTGCACCGTGGAAAGGTGAAGCCATTGGAAGTTCATATAAATTTGTAGTTTATCCGTCATCAAGAGGAGGTTATAGTGCGCAGGGCGTACCAGTTAGTGCTGATGATAAGACACTTGTATGTCCTTTTCCAGAAGAATGGTGTGGAAAACCCCCAGAAGAACTTGTTAAAATTACAGGCATAAAAACACTAAGGTTCTGCCATCCAAATGCATTCCTGGCAGCAGCAGATGAAAAGGAAGATGCAGTAAAAGCCGCAAGAATGGCATTAGATATTAATAAAAATGGCAATGCCAGGTTAACATAAAAATAATGCAGGATGGATATTGCAATTTATTGTAAGGAAGTGGGGCTTTGTACCCGCTTCTTTAATGTGGCATTAGTATCATATACCAGCATAGTATATGGATAAGTAATGTTTTTAATAAGCTTTTTAAAGTTGCGTATATCCAGTTCTGTAATATTATTATGTGGGCAAAATAATTTTTCAAGTTTTTTATTTCATCTTTTTTCTATCAAATTCTTCAAAACGCATATCCTGTTCTTCAAAGGCTTTTTGTGTTAAATATGCATTAATTCCAAATATACTGGCAGCAGTAACAGATATAAGAATAAATATTATTATACCAGTTTTTATATATCTGGTAGTTTTAATATTTTTAAGAACAGGCTGTATATCTATATCTGAATAGTAAGAATTTACAATTTCATTAGGCTGTCCAAATACATTATATAATTCAGATATAGTATTAACTGTATTTTCTTCACAATAACACTCAACATCATTTTTCAGGTTCTTGATAAATATTTTTTCCTTTCTTCTGATTGATGGAAAAAAGGATTTTACATCAGATATATACTGCTGGCATAAAGTTTTCATATATTTACTCCTCCCCTGTATCTGGTTCATAATTTAATACCTTATTAATTGCTTCAGAAGTTTCCCTGTAATCTTGTATAAGAAGTTTTAATCTTTCAGCACCAGCTTCTTCTAAATGGTAATAAACCCGTATTTTGCGCTTGCCAGCTTTTTGCTGGTGGTCTGAAATATACCCTGCATCTATAAGTTTATATAATGCCGGGTATAATGAGCCGACAGGAATGTCAAGCACATTTTCTGATTCCTTTTTAATTGTTTGTGAAAGTTCATACCCATAATAATCTTTTTTGCTTAGTAAATATAAGACCAGAAGTTCTACAGAACCCCTTTTAAAGTTTATGGTGTTTTTCATTCCTGCCTGCCTTTCTTTGCAAAGTTCTAAAATCTATGATACTTTACCATTTTTATCACAGCTTATAGTAACAAGTCTGGTATAGTCTTTTGAAGAAGTTCCACTTTTATATGTTGCTGTAGCAACAGCAGTAGCGCAATTTGAATTTTTACTGCTGGAGGATGATTTTATAGTCCATGCTGAATTATATGAAACAGCATTATCAGAACAGTCCAGGCATTTTGAATTTGTACCATTATATGAAAATGTTGCAGTAACTGATACTGACCAGAGTACAGTGCCATTAGCACTTTTATATGAAGATGTTTTCGTTTTGGTAGTGGTTTTATCTGTAGCAACTGGCATTATGCCCGTTTCAGAAGGAACATCCTTTATAATAGTTTCCCAGTAACATCCATTTGTATCATATTCTGTAATAATATTTACAGAAGCAGCAGATGCAGTTTTTGTTAAAGTACAAGTAACTGATAACAACAGGGTTGATGTGAGCAGTGTTAAAAATATTTTTCTCATAGCCTTTTCCTTATTCTATAGTTATTTCTTCATAGTATACCATTGAATCGATAAATTTTTCATATTGTGTGTATGTCTTAATGCCATATATTATAACTGAAATAAGATACACAAGCAAAAATGCCATTATGGTAAATTTTACAGCTTTAGCAGTTTTTATTTTTCTTATGACATATTGTGTATCTACATCAGAATAATAAGAATTGACAATTTCGTTTGGCTGTCCGAAACTGTCATATAATTCTGTGATTGAAGTAAATTCCTCTTCATCGCAATAATTTTCGATAGTTTTTTTAAGCTTGGCAAGAAATATTCTTTCTTCTTTCCCAACTATAGGGAAAAGAGATTTTACATCAGATATGTATTGCCTGCATAATGTTTTCATATACAATATTCCCTCCCCTGGATTTGGTTATAACGTTTTTAATAGTGCCAGATATCTGGCTTATTCACCACCTGCCTTTCACTTTAGGATATGTTTTTATATAATTAGTATAATAACTATATTATAATATTAGGAAAAAATCAATATTTAGAAAAACTATATTACTGTTGACAGATAATAATGATATATGATATTATAAATAAAAGATAATTATAGTTTTTAAGATTGAGTATTATAATTGCAGGAAACTATAAATCCAGGGAAGGAGGGCAGAGAAAAGGTAATTTAGTGGTATTTGGACAAGAAAAAAGCATCTATAAAAATTCACATGGTCTTGGCAGTCCAGATAAAATAAATTTTTATAAATGCTGGCTTTATTGTAACATAGTATTTGCATTGGGGCAAGTATTGT
Organism: uncultured Lachnospiraceae bacterium; assembly: GCA_910588655.1. Classification (GTDB taxonomy): domain Bacteria; phylum Bacillota; class Clostridia; order Lachnospirales; family Lachnospiraceae; genus Butyribacter. The sequence continues at coordinate 13,436 of CAJUPJ010000052.1, forward strand.
GACGTGTAAAAAGGAGAAAATGCAAGTAAATAGTTTTTATTTGCTGTTTTAACCGTATAAGATACGGCAGGGAGGATTTATTTATGAGAAAAAGGAATTTAACAAAAAGCCTGGCACTTGTAATGGCAGTTTCAACAGGGCTGGCAGGTATAGGTACATATCCGTTAAATGCAAAGGCAGATATTGTAAGCGGGACAGAGGATGTACAACAATATGTTATTAAGCTTGATGCAGCAGATACATATGAAAAGATTTCAGAAGAATATAAAACTTCTATTATAGATGACAATATAACAGAAGTTTTAAAAGATGAAAACATTATGGTTGCAGAAATGACAGAAGATGAAGCAGCAGAACTTGCAAATACTAATGGAGTAGAAACTATTGAAAAAGATGTATTTGTAACTGGCAGTACCATAAGTAATAATGTAGATGATAAAGAAGATGTATTTGTTGGTACAGATGGTGAGAATATTCATAATATATCTGATATAGGAGAAGATGGAAGTCTTTATATTAATGAAGAACCAGAAAATACAGATATAAGTGAAGAAGATAAAAAGAATATTGAATGGTCACTGGATGTTATAAATGCAAATAATGGAGAGTATAGCGTTGGTAAAGAACCTGTTAAAGTAGCAGTTCTTGATTCAGGTGTTGTAGCAACTGCTGATATTGATGTTAGTAAAAGGATTAACCTTATTCCGGGGGATGAAAATATAGAACCACTTTTTGAAGATTTCTCTGGACATGGTACGGCAATTGCAAGTATTATTGCAGGCAAAGATAATGGTGATGGCGTTACAGGAGTAAATCCAGATGCACAGATATATTCAGTAAAAGTGCTTGATGAAGACAACAGGGCAAGCGTAAGCCGTATTGCGGAAGGAATATATAAGTGTATTGATGAAAATGCCGATATAATTAATATGAGTTTTGGAACTACGACAGACTCTGAAATTTTACACCAGGCTGTAAAGGCGGCGGAAGATGCAGGAATACTTATGGTAGCTGCTGCTGGAAACAGAGGGGAAAGTGACAAGCAGGTAGAATATCCAGCAGCATATCCAGAGGTATTAGCAGTAGGGGCTACTGGCACAGATGCAGAATTAAGTGGTATAAGTTCAGATGGTGAAGAAGTAGAAGTCCTTGCACCAGGTGAAAATGTAGCTGTTCTTGGCATATGGGATGAAGTAAACCTGATGGACGGCACAAGCCTTTCAACCGCAGAAGTTACAGGCGCTGCTTCTGTACTGTTGTCAATGGATAAAAGCAAAAGTCCTGAATTTATACGCAGTTTGTTAAATACTGCTTCAAACCAGAATGTAGGTACAGGAAATGCAGGAATTATAGATTTATCATATGCCATATCTGTATATGATGAATTTGTCGGGAAGTTCCATGAGCAGGATACAGAAGGAATTGTAAATACAAGGGAAGTAAAAACATATGATGAAGGGGATGTGGAAGCAAGCTGGAAAACAGCATATCATGAAACCATTTTTGATGGATATGAAGGATTATCTGACAGTGCAAGAAGGGTAATTAAAAAGGGGCTTATTTATCCAGATAAATATAAATATAATTTGGAAAGAGTGCAGGCATTGAACGGTTTTAGGAATTATATTGGTGATTATATTTATCTGGCACAGTTAGCCAGAAATACTTATATGAATGGGCTTAAAAAGGCATTAGAAGACACAAAACATCCTTTGGGTACAGGTAATACAAATGGAAAAGAGAGTGTGCAGGATGTAAAAAATTATATAGCAGCAATAGATAACTTTAGTAACGAAAATAAAGGTGGAGTTGGAGGGACATGGACAGATATACTTGGATATTCTGCTGGTACAGTTACTGAAGAAAAGCTTAGAAATGACCAGGGACGTTTTATTATAGGGTTAGCAGTACATTCCGCTATGGATGCTTATTCACATCGTGGGCGTGTACAGGGAATACCTTATGATGGGACACAAGCCGACTTTCAAACTTTAACAGGGGGGAATTATACACAAAAACAAAAAGAAGCATTTGCTTTGAGATGGACTGTTGCTAAAAAAGTTGCTGAAGCTATAATGGGACAGTGGAAGGGAGAACATAGTTTTTCAATATTACAGTTTCATAGACCAGCCCATACTTATGTAGAAGGGCATGAAGATGAAACATTTACCATGCAGCATTTCCTTGCATATGCAAAAAATAGTGATGGAAGTGACTGGTCAGGAAGAAAAGCAGAAGTCCAGAAATTTTTTAGTGACAGAACAGAATAATAAGTTATAATTTTTAATTTAATATTAGCAATGGGGAAATATATAAAATATTTCCCTGTTGTTAAATTATATTTGATAAATATTTTATTTATAAAATATTATAGGAGGTTTTATGAAAAATTTGTTTAAAAAATTAATAGTGCCTGTTATTTGTGTATTTCTTGCTGGTGCATTTTCCAGGTCAGCAGAAGCTGCTAGTAAAAATCCGGATGATGTTGCAAGATTACAGAAATTTGTAAATGCACAGGTTAAAAAAGGTGCAAAGCTTTCTAAAGATGTTGAAAATGATAAATGTTATAAATGGGATAAAAGCGGGAACTTAAAATCAATAAAATGGAGAAGGTGCAAACTTACAGGTAATATAAAATTACCATCATTTAATAAGTTAAAGTCAGTAAATATATATATTAATCCAAAATTAAAAGGTATAGATGCAGGCAGAAACCCATTCCTGGAGGAAATGAATTGTGCTGGCGGTTCAATAGGATGTGGGAAAATAGTAAGATTCCATATTAACAGGCTGGATGTTACAGGATGCAGGAAACTTAAAAAATTAGATGCCAGGTATAATAAAATTAAAGAAATAGATTTGTCAAAAAATAAAGAGCTGGAAGTTTTATGGTTTGACTCTAATAAGATTGAGGAAATAGATTTATCAGAAAATAAAAAGCTTGCCACATTATTATTATCAGGCAATATGCTGGAAAATATTATTCTTAAAAAAAATAATAATATTATCTCACTAGATATATCAAAAACGCTATGTAAGGAAATAGATGTTTCAAATCTTAAAAAATTAGCCAGGTTTTATTGTCATGATATGGATATTGAAAAGCTGGATGTCAGTAAAAATAGCAGGCTTGAATATCTGGACTGCCATAATTCAAAACTTAAAGGGGTTTCCCTTGTTCTTGGTAAAAAGCCCATGCTTAACGAACTGTATTGTAATGAAAATATGCTTGAAGAACTTAACCTGGATGGATGCAATAATTTAAAGACCCTGTATTGTGGTGATAATAAACTCCAGGCTCTGGATATTACAAATTTAAAAAAACTTGACTATTTATCTTGTGGAAATAATAATATTACAGGACTGGATATTTCACAGAATATTAATATTACAAGTATCAGGTGCAATAATAACCCGCTTGGAAACCTGGAACTGGACCTTCCACTTTTAATAAATATGAATTGCAGTAACTGTGGGCTGGAAGAATTAAATTTGGAAAAAGTAAAAAGTTTAAGCTGGCTGATATGTGATGGTAATAAGTTGAATAAACTGGATGTTTCACATTTATCAAAGTTAAGGGAACTGGACTGCAGTAATAATAGTATTGTAGAATTATGTGTTTCAAATTTACCTAAATTAGAAAAACTGGACTGCAGTAATAATAATATTTTGAAATTAGATGTTACAAATAATAAAAAACTTAACAAATTATATTGCAATGGCAACAAAACTTCAGAAATAGATATAAGCGGTTGTGATAAATTAAAAAGGGTTTATTTTAAATATGATGAAGGGACTGAAATAAAAAAATAGAAATGAAAATAATATTAAAGATTTTAAAATTATATCTAATATGTTTGCTTTTCCTGGTTATTATTCCAAGACCAGCAGAAGCTTATGGAAGAAATCCAGATGAAGTTGTAAAACTACAGAAGTTTGTAAATTCGCAGATTAAAAAAGGTGCAAAATTACCTAAAGATGCAAAAAAAAATACCACTAATGTATACTAATTCCACTTTAAATCAGGAAGAAAATATGTTAAAATGTAAATATGAGT
>CAJUPJ010000053.1 GCA_910588655.1 uncultured Lachnospiraceae bacterium
TTAAAATCCCGTGGGTAGTGATACCCGTACCGGTTCGATTCCGGTCTGCGGCATTATTGTTAGGAAACTGTAAGCCTTATAAAATGGGATTTACAGTTTTTTTATTTTCCAGAAATACAGGATAACTTGCTAAAAGTACCACTTTATACCAAATGGGTCAAATCCATCATATTTTATGTATAAAATCCTCTTCTTCATATTCTCCTACTGCAACAAGTGACATATGGTATAAATATTCTATCCAGTCCTCTGGTTCAGGTTCTGGCAGGTGCAGGTGGCAAAAACACATTAATAAATCATATATAGAAGTAACACCACATATATAGTAAAGTGAATCTTTCCACAAAAGATACTCCTTTATATAAAGATTATTGTATAAAGCTTTTATAAGAAAAGCCCGGGCTGCTGGCATAACAGGCAGGCCGGGCTTTTGCTGTTTAAATTTACAGGCGGCAGCAATAAAATCCAGTTATAAATAGTACTATCTTCTTCCAGTAAGATAAATTTTAAATTTATTGTATTTTTTGTTGCCATAGTAATTGAATTCTTTAGATATTGTGTTTCCTGGTTTTAATTCACTGTCATCATCAGTGAAATATGCACTACTATGGTCTATTAATTTTTTGCCAGAGAAAAACAGTACTGTTCCTTTTACAAATTCTGCTGCTTCTTCACCTTTGTTTGTACAGGAAACGATAACTTTCTTTCCAGTGTCTGATGTTTCATATGACAAGTCTGATAAAACTGGTTCATAATATTCTTCTTCTTTTACAGATAATGTATAATCGTAGCTTTCTGGCTCTGCATCATCAAACATATGTAGAATACATACTGTATGTCCAGCTTCTATTGCATTTTCTGACCCTGATGCTGCACCTATAGTTTTTCCTTTTTTATCTTTGGCTGTAACATTAGTTTCAATAGAAACTGTAACAGAAGAGTTATTTGTAAATTCCATAAAATACCATGTAGTTCCAATGCTATTAACATAAGAATACTCTTTTACCTTTACCTGGCTGTTTAAATCTGTTTCAGATAATTGAGGAGATGTTCCCTCACTATTATTGTTTTCTGATGAGGTATCATCTGTTACAGGTTCCTGGGTATTTACTTCTTCTGGCTCTTCTTTAGAATTATCCTTCTGTTCTTGTGTATTATCTTTTTCTGTAGTTGTTTTATTGTATTCTTTTTTAGAAATAGTATCTTCTGTATTTCCGTTACAGGCACACAGTGATAAACATATTATTGCAACAGGTAAAAGCTTCAATATTTTTTTCATAATCATATCTCCATTATTAATCTAACTTCTTTTGTTTTTGCATTATTCCAGTAACAATAAAAACTGCTGCAAAAATAAAACTAAGTATTGACCAGATTTGCAAATCGGCATATGAGCCAACATTTGTAATGCCAACCAGGCCACCAAAGGCATAAAATACACCAGCAACAATTGTACCTGTTTTTAATTTTCTGCAGCATATACCTACTATTCCTGCCACAAGCATACAAACAGCAAGTATAAAACCAGCACTTCCACTGGCTTCCCCGTTTTCTTCAAGTGTATTGCCTATGCCTGCTGCGCAGGACTGAAGTGAAATTAAAAGAAATAAAACACATGAAATTATTCCTATTACAAGCCGTGATGTTTTCATTGATAAAATCCTCCTTTCATGTTTAATAGTTTTCATTTTTTCTATAAAAAGCAAAATAACTTGCGTTAATATCATACACAAGTTATTGTTATTTTTGGTATGCTGGCAGCATACACTTATATCAAATTTTATAGTAATATTATCTGGACCTGGGAAGTCCAAGCATTGTATACCTTACGTATTCTTCAAGCATTACACCATAGTAGAATATAAGCATAAAAAGTATAATACGTATAAGTATTTTTAAGGATTTATCAAAACGTGAAACTGGCCATATCCTGTAAGTCCAGTTTCCACAATTTGTGGCAGCTATAAATGCAAGTATAATGTATGAAAATAATGCTATAAATTCAAGAAAAAAAGAAACTGGAGTTTTTGAACATTCGTAAAGCATACCACACATATAAATTACCATAATAATATAAAAACTTATAGCAATGGATTTCTTCCACCATATATTACTTCTAAAACCTGGCAGGCAGACAGGGTTTTTATCTGGCTTTCCAGGAACAGGATTAACCCGTTTTGTGGTTTCCATAGAAACCAGTGAAGTATAAGCTTCCAAAGCACTTTGGTAACGCAGGGATGGTTCAAGTGATATACATTTTTGGATAAATTCCTTATACTCTGTATTAAGGCATCTGTTACCCTCTGGAATCCTGCCAGATAAAAGGAGATGGAACAGTACACCCAGTGAATAGATATCAGACCTGCCATCGGTTTGCTGGAAACCAAACTGTTCTGGTGCTGCAAAGCCCTCTGTACCAAGTATTGTTGTATCAGCTGCAGAATTTTCTTTATATTTCCGTGCAATGCCAAAATCAATAAGTTTAACTATGCCATCAGTTGAAACCATTACATTTTTGGGGTTAATATCCCTATGGATAATATTTATTCCATGAAGAAAAATTAAAACCTCTAATAGCTGTTTTATAATATTAAAAGCTGTCTGTACATTGGTATTCCTGTTATTTATAATTTCTTCTAAAGTGTTACCACTTATATATTCTTCAATAACAATACATTTATTATCTGATTTAACAGTCTGGGATATTGCAGCCAGGTTCTTATTAGGAAATGACTGGAGGGTTCTATATATATCTGCAAGTTCTGGCATAATTTCTTTTAATATAAATAATTTACCAGTGCAGTCCTCCTTTACAAGCCATGTTTCTAAACCCTGGTTTTTGCTAAGCATATCAAGTTTTTTATATTTTTCATTAAGATATTGTATCTGCAAGTTCTTTTCCATAATTTTTCCTTTTCTATAGTATTTATTATTAAGGAAGCAAAGGCAGAAAATTAATCAATCTTAAGTAAAATTAATATTTGCGCACTTCCTAAGTGATACATTGACAATTTTTTATTATATGATATTATTATATAGAATTAACATGTATATGTATAGTGCAGTATTGAAAATATATATGATAATATAATAATTAATTATTATTTGCACTAAAATCTTACCGTGTCGTTTTTGCAGATTAATAAATAGCATAGGATGGATAAATATAAATGGTTAAGAATACACAAGAGTTATTAGATATTTTAAAGGGTGTGGCACAGCCAGAGGATTATATCGAAAAAGAAGAAGATAATCTTGTCAAAATGAAATTGCATGAATATATAAATAACTATTTAGAAGATAAAGGTATTTCAAAAGGGCAGCTTATTAAAAATTCAGGGCTTGACAGGACATATACATACCAGATTTTATTAGGTGATAAAAAACCTTCAAGGGATAAAGTGCTTGCTATGTGCTTTGCATTAAAATTATCATTTGAGGAAGTACAGAATTTGTTAAAAGCAACAGGATATCCTATATTATATGCAAGGATTAACAGGGACAGTATTATTATATTTGCATTACAGCATAATATAACACTTACAGATACAAATGAACTGCTTTTTAGTATGGAATGTGATATTATACAATAAATAAAAGAAAACATGAGCAATATGGGATTATCTTATACAGAAGAGTTCCAGTCCTTTTATAATTATATCAAGTTCACTATCTGTTATAAAAGTTTTATTTATAGTTATGTCCTGTAAGTTATACCTGGAATTACAGCCTGTCATCTTCCGGGAATGTTATATTATAAATTTCTATAAAAGCCTGTAAGGCTGGAAGCCCATATAAATATTTATCAGCAGCCAGCTTTGCCAGATGCTTCCATTCTTTAATTATTTCTGTTAAAATAGCAAATTTATCAGGATTTCCTAATACCATATAAGTTCTTCACTTTAATAAAAATTTTTCATATAAAAATAATTTTAATTCTTAATAAACTATACTACAATAAGGATTATTTTTCAATTTCCAGCTGGTAAAAGTGATGTTTTTAATAATGGAAATATGGTATTTGTGGTGGAAATTTATTAAACCATTAGAGGAATAACAAATAATCTGACAATTTACGGATAAAAAGCGAATAATCTGATACAGTATGTCGTATTTTGTCGAAATAAGTGTTATTGTATAAATTAATTTCAATGTAATGTTGATAACTTACAGGTTTTCCACATTTTATTGTTATTAAAAACTCTAAAATATGACTTATCCGCAGAGTTTTCAACATTATCCACAATTTTTAATAAACATTGTGCAGAAAATAATGTAGAAAATTGACAGTTATCCACATTTTACAATTTTCAGATAAAAAAAAGATTTGTGTGAAAATTTAGTTAATTTTAAACTATCTGTCTGTTTAAATAATATCAAATTTGTGCATTTTTACTTGATTATGTTTTATACATGCGTTATAATAGATACAATAAATAGTAAAGGAGTGGTATTATGCAATACATTATTAGTGGTAAAAACATTGATGTAACGGAAGGTCTTAGGTCTGCGGTTAGTGACAAGATAGGGAAGCTTGAAAGGTATTTCACTCCAGAGACAGAAGTACATGTTACCCTTAGTGTGGAGAAAGAGAGGCAGAAAATAGAAATTACCATACCAATGAAAGGAAACATAATAAGGGCGGAGCAGGTTAGTGATGATATGTATGTTTCCATAGATTTAGTTGAAGAAATTATTGAGCGCCAGTTACGCAAATATAAAAATAAGATTATTGACCAGCAGCAGTCAGCGATAGGTCTTAGCAAAGCTTTTGTAGAAGAAGAGATAGAAGAGGATGATGAGATTAAGATTATCCGTTCAAAGAGGTTTGCAATGAAACCTATGGACCCTGAAGAGGCTTGTATACAGATGGAACTGCTTGGACATAATTTCTATGTTTTCCGTAATGCAGCAACTGATGAGGTAAATGTTGTCTATAAGAGGAAAGGAAATACATTTGGCCTTATAGAGCCAGAGTTCTAAAAGGCATATGGGACAAGTATTTATATAAGAATATATAGTAATAGTAATAATATATAAGAGCAGTGGGAATATGTGAAGGCTGCACAGGATTAGTATAAAATCCTGTGCAGTTTTTTAGGTTTTATATGTATGTCTGACAGATATTGTATGGCACTTTGAAAAATCTTCAATATCCATAAAATTATATTTTAGAAGTTCCTTTATATTTTTGGGAAGCATATTATAATGTAAAGGTTTTTCAGGATATGAAACTTTCGTATAATAATTATGTAAAATGCATGTATTATATTCTGTACAATCATCTGAGTCAAAATAGTATAGTCCCTTATCTGAGAAACTGCATGCTGCCTGTGCTGCGAAATCTGTCATTTTATGTAAAACAATGCTTTGTGTGCATTTCTGGTATTTTTCAAAAAAGCAGGCTATCATGTCTGCCCTGTCCCTGTCTTCACATACAAATTCTGGCAGGTATCCTTCACCTGCACTACAGAATACAGCAATATTCCCTTTCTTGTCAATCCCATACCACTCCATATCCATCATAAAACATTGCCATTCTTCAATTCTTTTCATATAGTAATTCCCCCTTGAAAAGCAAATAAATTGTTACCAGTAAACAGTATTGGATTTTATATTACCATATTTGTGCGTAATAGGACAGACAGGAGAAAGAATAAAATTTAGAAAAATAAGTAATATGGAAGCATATGCCAGTAATTGCAATGTATTTAAGATTGTCACAGGAAGGCAGGAAATGTAAAGATACAAGGGATGAGAGCAACAGTATTTCTAACCAGAGGATGCTTCTAAAGGAATATATTAATAATAATGCTGGATTAAAGGACTATGATATAATTGAATTTTGTGATGACGGGTATTCTGGAACAAGCATGGACAGACCTGGCATGGCTGGAATGTTAAACCAGGTGAAGGAAAACAGGATAGATTGTATTATAGTAAAGGATTTATCACGTTTTTCAAGGGATTATATCGAACTTGGTACATATATGGAACAGGTTTTTCCATTTATGGGAGTCCGTTTTATAGCTGTAAATGATAATTATGACAGCAGCAGCCATAATGGTGGCATAGCAGGTATAGATACAAGCTTTAAAGCACTTATGTACGATTTTTACAGTAAGGATATTTCTGTTAAGGTTAAAGCTTCCTTGGCAAATAAATTTTCAAGAGGTGAGTATGCATATGGGCAAGTCCCGTTTGGATACCAGAAAAGCAGTACAGTAAAAAACGGAGTGGAGGTCAACCAGGAGGAAGCAGAGGTGGTGCGTTATATTTTTTTACTTGCAGTACAGGGCAGAAGCAGCGTAGAAATTGCAAAACAGCTTTATAAAGAGGGAATCCCAGCTATACAGGAATTCCGTAACAGGAAACAAAAGTGTAACAGAAGTACATATACCTGGAGCTATAGTGCAGTAAGAAGAATTCTTGGCAACCGTTTTTATCTTGGTGAAATGGCTTATGGAAAGTCTGTAAGAAAGTATGCTGGCAGTAAAAGCCGTTTTAAAGTCCCAAAGGAGGAATGGAAGGTAATAAAATGCCATCATGAACCACTAGTTTCTGTAGAAACATTCAATAATGCTGCTTATACAGGGCAGGTGCATAATAAAAAGTACCAGGGAGCAAAACATCCGCTGGCTGGCAAATTGTACTGTGGCGGATGTGGATATGCAATGAGTTACAAGAAGGCTGGAAAATATTCAAAAAACAGCTATTTCTGGTGCAGAAAACATTCCTTATTACAGATACCAGAGTGCTGTACAAGATATGATAAGGATATTCTGGAGGGAATTATACTTGGCATGTTAAAAATGGAACTGGTTTTAAGGGCAGATACAGCCAGGCAGAAAGGAAATATACTGCTATTTTACCAGCAATGCACTGGATGCTTAAAAAAGCAGGCAGCGGCTTATAAAAAAGAGAAAAAGCAGGCACAGGCAGCAAAAGACCTGTTATATGAAAAATATGCATTAGGGGATATGGGGAAGGAGAAGTATAAGGAAGAAAAAAGGAAACTGGAAGAAAAAATTTCTAGTGCGGTTATAATGGCAGAAAAGAAACAGGATAAACTTCTATATATAGAAACACTGCTATCTGGTACAGGTAAAGGACAGATTATAAATTGTCTGGAATTAGGGGAGATATCCCCAGCAATAGCAGATATTTTTATTAAGAAAATTAATGTATATAGAAATAAAAGCGTTGAAATACAATGGACATTCAGTGAAAACAGCAAAGGGTAAAACAGTCTGGCATTTTTAGAACACATCCGTTTCCTTAACAGTACCAGATGGCAGTGTTTTACCACTCTGCTGTTTTCCTGGATTATCCTATGAATTATCAATAATCATTATATCCATTCTTTTCAAATTCTTCGCACTTCTTGCGTATCTGCTCCGACAATTCAATACGCACAGCATCATACAGGCGCTTCGCCTGGTTCACACGGGCAAATAAAACCGTCACAATGTAATTTTCCTGGTTTTTGAACTTATCTTCATTTAATATGTAAATAATACCATTCTTTGTCACACAATGCAATTCAATGCCATCTTCATGTTTTTTATCAACACGGAAAATCCTGTCAAATGGTTCTTGTATGCCATTTGTTTCATTTAGTTCAAGAGCTTTACGAAACCGCTCACTTCTTTCAGATGAAGCATGAATTGTAAAGTCAGGTTGTTTTATCAACGTATAAATATCAATTTCCCCATCAAAAAGTTCCACACTCTTAAAATTTGAATTACTTCTAATGTTCATAGAACAGCCCTCCTCATATATTCTGGTTTTTTGGCGCATTTAAAATTTATTCATTTTTATTATATCATACATTGTTTATTTTTTCTACCCTGCCGAAGTGCTTAACCACGTCCGTCTCATAAATTTCTATCCAATAAATTGTATACAGGATAATTTACAGTTATCTGGTGTTTGTGTGGATTGACGGACGGACGGTTTCTGTACCAGAGCCAGAATATTCCGTACAGGGGTACGCTTCCGCTACGTCAAACCACGCAGCGGCACATAAAGTACCCCTTTAACGGAATATTCTGGCATATGTCACGCAAAACCTGTTACCATAAATCCACAACAAAACATAGAACAGCAGGATAACTATAAATTATATGTGGTTGGATTATTTTACAAGACACTTACGTCCGTCTGAATAAAATGGCACACAACATAATTTACAGTTATTATGCTAAATCCACTGTTTTATGAACTTTTCTGGAATTTTGCCAGGAAACAGCAGGTTTCTAGTGTTCCAGCTAAATATTATTCCATGACAGGGGCACTTTGGCTTCGCCGGCGTTTAAATCCCGTATTTAATGCTACAAAAAATGTTTGTTTTTTGTAGCATTGGGATTTTATGCGCCGTTGCAGAAGCCATCGTAGCGGGAGCGTGCCCTGTCATGGAATAATATTTAACTGGACACAGAAATTCTGCGTCCGTTATCCAATAAAGAATAACTGTAAATTATCATGTATATGGGAATTTATGAAATGGACATGGCAAAAAAGTATAATGTGCTTTCCATTACTGGTAAAATAAAGTATAATTAAACTAATATTAAGTATTTCAGGAGGTTATGCATGGATAAGGTACATATGTTTATTAAGGCTGTTTATGCTGGTTTTATGATAGGCATAGGAGGAATTGTATATCTGTCAGTTGATAATAAGGTAACAGGCTCTTTGTTGTTTTCTTTCGGGCTGCTGACTATAGTTACACAGGGTTTTTATTTATATACTGGCAAGATTGGTTTTGTTAAAAAGCTTAGGGAACTTCTGGATATGCTTGTTGTGCTGGCAGGGAATTTTGCAGGAACTTTTATTGCTGCATTTCTGGCAGAAATGGCACATCTGGATATTGACAGTAAAGCACTGGCGGCAAAGAAACTGGATAATAGTATTTTTAATGTTTTTCTGTTATCAGTGTTCTGTGGTGTGATGATGTACCTTGCCATTGATAACTACAATAAATCAAAAAACATTGTGTTTGTAATAGCGCCTGTTATGATTTTTATATTGTCAGGTTTTGAACATTCCATAGCTAATATGTTCTATTTCCATCTGGCAGGCAGTTATAATTTAAAGACATTTGTTTATATAATTGTTATGGCAGCAGGCAATGGTGCTGGTGCAAAACTATTCAGCCTTAAGCCGGAATAGTTTAAATAAAATAAATATTATTAAGGAGGAAATATTTGATGGAGTACAAGGAACTTATGGATTTTTTATGTACAGAAACAGAATTTGACGATTTGGGCAATGAAAGGATTTTACATGATTTTCCAGCCTTCGGGGAGGCTGTGGGTGAAGCAATTAACAGTGGGAATTTAATAAAATTTACAATGGAATTGTCGGATAACCTGGACAAGATGGATTTATATAAGGCAAGTGCCCTGTCCAATTTTATAGGCTTTGGATGTGAGAAAGAGGATGATACCTCAGCAGGGCAGGGGGTTATAGAACTGCTGGAAAAGTCCTGCATTAATCTTTATAACATGTTTAAAAGCCTTGAAACAGAGGAAGAATATGCAGAACTGCCGGACTTCCAGGAAATATATAATAAAAACAAAGACTGGGCAAGGGCATATTATGGGTTTAATATTCTTTGTGTTGCTGCAATGGCCTTTATAACAAGGGATGCAGGGTTAAGGAAATTTCTTGCAGATAAAGATATAGGGGAGGAAATATCTTATCTGGCAGAGGAAACGCCAGAAAGTCCATATCTTAAATCAATATATTATGTTGACTGTATGCAGAGGACGTGCAGTGATTTAAAATTACTTGTCCTTTATCCAGCCAGGAAGCAGGGATTTTTTGCAGAAGCAAATGATATAAATAACTGTTTCCATCTGCTGTTCCTGTTAGAAGAACAGATAGCAGGAAATTTTGGTGAAAAGTATGGCATGCCTTCATTTAATGCAGACCAGTCACTTCTAGACCTTGCATATGGTGATTATCCAGACGACTGCTGGGGCAAATCATATGTTACACATTTTACGGAATGTAATTACAGTGTAATGCCAAGTACAGCCTGCAGGCAGGATGAAATAATGAACCTTGTATGGGGAGAAATGCCGCCAGACTGTATACCAGTAGTAGATGGATATGCTGTAATTGTACTTCTTGATAAAGGCCCGGCAAGAAGCTTTGACGCGAATTTCCTTGCTGTACCACACAATGCCCTTGAACCTTATGTAGTAGTAGAAAGGGAGTTAGACAGTGAAGAATATAAACAGTGGGAAGAAAAGATTAGCCAGATGGACTAAAAATGGATTTTATGCAAAATAGAAAGGAGGGATGGTTATGAAATATAAAATATTGATTTTAGGAAATAACAAGAACCTTATTAACCAGTTTTTTGACAATATGGGACAGAGGCTTGAATGTATAAGCAGTTCAGACCGTTTCGGGGATATTATGAACCATATTAAATACATACAGCCAGATGCATTTGTGCTCTGCCTTAATGGTGAAAACTTTGATACTTTAAAGAAACTGACAAATATTATGAGTGAGCTGTCAAGAAAGAAAATTCCTGTTTTTGTTATAGGTGACTCCAGGGAATGTTCACAGTTTGAAAAGACTATTACAAGTGTAAAGGCAAATATAATTGATAAAGCACTGTTATACCGCATTATTGAGGAAAAGGTTGTAAGGGCACTTGAAGACAGCAGAAGGCTTGGTTCAAGGAAAGAAACGGCAGATATGGCGGCACAGATAAAGGCAGATGCAGCAGACGCAGTTAAAGAAGCAGAGAAAATGATATCACAGATTGATGATAAAGAGGCAGGCAGAAGGAAACATATTCTTGTAGTAGATGATGACAGCAGTGTATTAAAGCTTATTAAAAGTTATTTATCAGGAAATTATGATGTGGCAACAGCCAAGAGCGGGAAGGTTGCGCTGAAATTCCTGGAAACTAAAAAAACTGACCTTGTACTTCTGGATTATGAGATGCCAGGGGAGAAGGGGCCTGAAGTTTTAAGTAAAATACGCGCAGATGCCAGAACAAAGAATTTGCCAGTTGTATTTCTTACGGGTGTTACTGACAAGGAAAAAATACAGGATGTACTTGCCATGAAACCACAGGGATATCTTTTAAAGCCTATTGATATGATGAAGCTTTCTTCAACAATTAAAAATGTATTAAGTTAGGGAGGGGGCGTGCTTATGGAAATAATTGATGAGGAGCTTTCTTTAACAAATTTAATAAGTGCCAGTACACTGCAGAAAATGCAGGATGCTTTTTCTATGATGACAGGGATTGCAGCACTTGTTACAGATGCAAATGGCAATGCTGTAACAAAGCCGTCCGGTTTCCATGATTTCTGCACTAAATATGTACAAGAAACAGAAAACGGAAAAAGGATGTGTGAACAGTGCTATAAGGATGAAACGGAAAAGGCACATCTGGCACATGATAAAGGAAGTCCATGCAGGTATTTCTGCCATGCAGGGCTTATGGCTTTCTCAGCACCTATTATGGCGGGCAAAAGGATGGCAGGCTGCCTTATTGGCGGACAGGTGCTTACAGAACCGCTTACTAAAGAACAGATACTGGAAACTGCAAGGCAGACTGGTGCAGGTGAAAAAGGGCTTGCAGACGCAGCAGAAAGTATCCAGGTTATGGAACAGGCTGAAATTGACAAAGCAGCGGTTGCACTTTATGATATTTCCAATGTGCTTTCTGAGGTTGCAAGCAATAAGAACCAGATTTATCTTAATAACCTGCAGCTTGAAAAGGCTTCACATATGAAATCAGATTTCCTTGCCAATATGAGCCATGAAATACGTACTCCTATGAACGCTGTAATTGGAATGGCGGAAATGGCACTTCGTGAAGATATCCCGCCAGCAGCAAGAAGTTATATAAGACAGATTAAATCCTCTGGACAGTCGCTTCTTACTATTATCAATGACATACTGGATTTTTCTAAGATTGAGTCTGGCAAAATGGATGTTAATGAGGTGGATTATGAGCCTATGTCTGTTATTAATGATGTTGTTAATATAATTATGACACGCATAGGCAATAAGAAAGTGGAACTTACACTTGATATAAACCCTGACCTGCCGCATGAACTACATGGTGACAATATACGTATAAAGCAGGTATTAGTAAACCTTGCTAACAATGCAGTGAAATTTACCAGCAAAGGGAATGTCCATCTTGAAATGGATTTTAAGTATGTAAAAGATAATGAAATTATGCTGTGTGTAAGTATTTCTGATACAGGAAACGGCATAAAAAAAGAAGATATGAAGAAGCTGTTTAAGTCTTTCCAGCAGGTAGACAGTAAACGCAACCGCAATATCGAAGGAACAGGGCTTGGGCTTGCTATATGCAAACAGCTTGTTTCGCTTATGGGCGGTGAGATACAGGCAGAGAGTGTATATAGCAAAGGAAGCAGGTTTACATTCAGGCTTCTGCAGAAAGTTAAAAATGCCCAGCCTTCTATTGACAGGATACAGGAAAAAACAATAGCAGCAGGGCTTGTTGCAAATGTTTATATTGAAAAGGAAATGAAAAAAGACCTTCCAAGGTTTGGGGCTGCATATTACAGCCTTAAATCCGAAGAAGAATTATATAAACTGGAGGAAGAAAATATTCCATACCTTTTTGTGGAACAGCCGTTATTTACAGATAATGTACAGTATTTCTTAAGAAACCACCCGGATATAACAGGCATTGTGCTTATAAATTTCCGCTCTGCGCGTTCATATAATATACCAAATGTACGTGTAATAAAAAAACCGCTTTATACTTTAAGCATGGCAGGCATTTTTCATGGGGAAGATGTATATTCAGGTTTTTCACAGATAGAAGCGGATGATTTTGACTTTACTGCACCTGAAGCAGAAATCCTTGTAGTAGATGACAATTCTGTAAACCTTACTGTAGTACAAGGGCTTTTAAACCCTCTTGACATGAAAATTGAAACAGCGCTTAGTGGCAAAGAGGCTGTAAATATGATAACTAATAAGAAATATGATATTATTTTTATGGACCATATGATGCCTGAAATGGACGGTGTGGAAACTACAAGGGTTATACGCCGTATGCTTGGTGAAAACGGCCAAGTCCCTATTATAGCGCTTACTGCTAATGCAGTTGATGGTACAAGGGAGTTATTTATCAATGAAGGCATGGATGACTTTGTAACAAAGCCTATTGAATTAAGGATAATTATTTCCAAATTAAAAAAATGGCTTCCTAAAGAAAAAATTATAAGGGAGAAAAAGCAAAAGGGCAGTAACAGCCAGGCTGATTTAAAGAATGATGCCGATATCCAGATAACAGGGCTTGATATACCATCTGCTATGAAACTTCTTGGAAGGGAAGAGCTTTTCTGGTCTGTTTTAAAAGAATACTACAGGGTTATTGAAAAGAAATATGCATTAATTAAAGAGTACGAGCAGAATGAGCAGTGGAAAGAGTATACTGTAGAAGTACATGCCTTAAAAAGCGCTTCAAGGCAGGTAGGTGCAAATGTGCTGGCAGAAGAAGCAGAACAGATGGAAGCTGCCGGCAACAGGGAGGATGCGGAATTAATACATAAAGTTACACCTGGAATGTTAGAGAGGTATATCCAGTACAAGGATATACTAAAACCATACTTTACAAAGAAAAATACAGAACAGGGCGGCAGGCAGGCGGATATTAAGAAATTAAAAGAGTTTTTTGCAAGAATGGAAACTGCCCTTGAAAACCTTGATACAGATGATATGGAAGAAGTTATATGCGATATGGAAAAATATTCATATAGTAAAGAACATGAGGGGTATTTTGAGAAACTTAAAAACGCAGTAGAAGATATTGATACAGAACAGTGTGAGGAAATCCTTGCTGCATGGAAAGAATGTGCAGGGAAAACAGAATAAAATACAATATAATAAAGATTTATATTTATAAGATAACCCTCTTTTTGCTTGCACTTTCAAGCCAGATATAATATATTTATATGTATAAAAGGGGAAACCACCCGTTTTAATAATAGTTTAAACCCTTCGGAAAGGGCCAGCCGTCAGTTGTTGGGAGCAGTTGGCGGCTATTAATGAAAAAAGCTCTGTAATTATAATAGCTTTATTAACTGCCACCGAGTAGTAAAATGCGCAAGCATCCGTGCATATCGTTAGGTTTTTGAAGATATGTACATGGATGCTTATTTTATTTTTTGGAGGATTTTTTATGCATAAGAAATTAAAATCATTGTATAGTTATTTTTCAAAAGGGGAAAGAATATTATGGTGCGTTTCTGTTTTACTAATTATAATGTCATTTATAATATTTGACAGGGAAAACTACCTGGTGCTTACAGCATCACTGGTGGGAGTAACATCACTAATATTTGATGCAAAAGGAAATCCGGCAGGGCAGGTTCTTATGGTGCTGTTCAGCCTTTTATATGGGGCAATATCATATACATTTGCATATTATGGTGAAATGGTTACATATCTTGGGATGACAGCGCCAATGTCCGTTTTTGCACTGGTTTCATGGATTAAAAACCCACATAATGGGAATAAATCAGAAGTGGAAATTGCAAGTATAAATGGCAGGGAAGCCATATTTATGGCAATCCTGGCAGCAGTTGTCACATATGTTTTTTATTATATCCTGGCATATTTTAATACAGCAAACCTTATTCCAAGCACAATTTCTGTAACCACAAGCTTTCTTGCTGTGTACCTGACATATAAGAGAAGTGCTTTCTTTGCTGTTGCTTACGCTGCAAATGATATAATACTTATAATTTTATGGACACTTGCGGCAATGTCTGATATTTCATATCTGTCAGTAGTAACATGTTTTATATTGTTTTTAACAAATGATACTTATACCTTTATAAATTGGAAACGCATGTATAAACGGCAGCGGGCTGGGGAGGCAGTATAGGTATATAATGAGTATAAGAATAAGGTTTTGTAGTATTTTATATAATTTAGCACTCTTTTTAAAAGAGTGCTAAAAAACTCTTGACTTTTTTTAACAGCCGTATTATTATACCTTTTGTAAGTTTGTTAGCAGTCTTTATATTTGGTTGCTAATAATAGGAACGGATATATTTATGATATTTTTTAATAAAGAATAGGAGAGATGATTATGCAGAACAAAAAAGGCAGCTTATCTATTGAATCAGAGAATATGTTCCCGATTATTAAGAAGTGGCTTTATTCAGACCACGATATTTTTATAAGGGAACTTATTTCAAACGGCTGTGATGCTATTACTAAGTTAAAGAAACTTGATATTATGGGTGAATATACACTTCCTGATGGTTTTAAGGCAGAGATACAGGTTGTTGTTGATACAGAAGGCAAGACTATTTCATTTACTGATACAGGTCTTGGAATGACTGCTGATGAAGTTGACGAGTACATTAACCAGGTAGCATTTTCAGGAGCTACAGATTTCCTTGAGAAATATAAGGATAAAACTAATGAAGAACAGATAATCGGACATTTTGGATTAGGTTTTTATTCTGCATTTATGGTAGCTGACAGTGTATCTATTGACACATTGTCATGGAAAGAGGGTGCAGCGCCTGTACACTGGGAGTCTGAAGGCGGTATTGATTTTGAAATGTCAGATGGTGATAAAGAAAGCGTTGGAACAACAATTACCCTTTATCTTTCTGAGGACAGCCTTGAATTTGCTAATGAATACAGGGTAAGGGAAGTCCTTTCTAAATACTGTTCATTTATGCCTGTTGAAATATTCCTTTCAAAAGCAAATGCAGAACAGGAATATGAAACAATAGATAAAGAGGATTTAAGGGAAGATGATGTATTAGTTGAAACAATAATTGAAGAAGCTAAGACAGAAGAGCGTGAGAATGAAAATGGTGAGAAGGAAGTAGTTGAGGTTTCACCACGCAAGGAAAAGGCAAAGATTAACAAGCGTCCTGTTTCAATCAGCACAACAACACCTCTCTGGATGAAACATCCTAATGACTGTACTGATGAAGAATATAAGGAATTTTACAGGACAGTATTTAATGATTATAAAGAACCATTATTCTGGATACATCTGAATATGGATTATCCATTTAATTTAAAGGGGATTTTGTATTTCCCAAAAGTAAATACAGAATATGACAATCTTGATGGTGTAATTAAGCTTTACAATAACCAGGTATTTATTGCTGATAATATTAAGGAAGTAATACCAGAGTTCCTTATGCTGCTTAAGGGCGTAATTGACTGTCCTGACCTTCCTCTTAATGTATCAAGAAGTGCTTTGCAGAATGACGGCTTTGTAAGAAAAATCTCTGATTATATTACAAAGAAGGTTGCAGACAAGCTTTCCGGCATGTATAAGGTTGACAGGGAGAATTATGAAAAATACTGGGAAGATATCAGCCCGTTTATTAAATATGGATGTCTTAAGGATGATAAATTCCGCGAAAAAATGTCAGACTTTATAATATTTAAAGACTTAAATGACAAGTATATTACACTGCCTGAATATGTTGATGCATCAAAGGGGACAGATGCTTCTGGAAATGGTGCAGACGAAGTGGTTGTAGAAGACAGTGTAGAAAGTGCAGAAGCTGCTGATAGTGAAGAACAGGAAGAGAAAGAAGAAGAGCCTGCAACAGTTTACTATGTTACAGACATGCAGCAGCAGAGCCAGTATGTCAATATGTTTAAAGAACAGGAGTTAAATGCTGTTATCTTAAGCCACCCTATAGACCAGCCTTTTATTTCACAGTTAGAACAGGGTGATTTAAAAGTTAAATTCCAGCGTATTGATGCGGGGCTTAATGAAACTATGACAGAAGAAGCTGATGAGGAAACATTAAAGGCACAGACAGAAACATTAAGTGAAATATTTAAAAAAGCACTTGGCAAGGAAACCCTGGAAGTAAAGGTTGAAAAACTTAAAAATGAGAATATTTCATCAATGGTTACACTTCCAGAAGAAACAAGGCGTATGCAGGATATGATGAAAATGTACAGTGCAGGCGGCGCAGGCATGGACTCAGATATGTTTGGCGGCGGTGAAACACTTGTGCTTAACTCTTCTAATAAACTTGTACAATATATACTTGATAATAAGGAAGGGGAGCATACAGACCTGTTCTGTAAACAGCTTTATGACCTTGCAATCATTGCCAATAAACCGCTTAAAGCAGCAGAAATGACAGAATTTATTGCAAGAAGCAATGAAATAATGATGCTGCTTGCAGAATAAAGTGGTGGATAATTTACAGTTATTTTTTGCTGGGGATGGACGGACGGTTTCCTGTGCCAGAGCCAGCAATATTACATACCAGGGGTACACTCCCATAAGTGCGAACTTAAGCAAAAAATGCCTAAAAAATATGCTTTAAAGGAA
>CAJUPJ010000054.1 GCA_910588655.1 uncultured Lachnospiraceae bacterium
CTGTTAAATGACAACAGGCTTTTAGAAGTGCTTAAAAATTTATGAAACGGACGTGGAAATTATATTTAAATTTGTAGACGGATAAAAGTTTTAGTGATATAATAGCATGGATGGACAGGATAATGTTTCGTATGGTATGTATGATACAGTGGTGCTTTATAGAAAATATATTCTAGGAGGATGAGAAATGGGTTTATTTAAAGATGATGACATTAGTGAAATAGAGGGACTGGATTTAGATGCTGGTGCACTTGAAGGTTTTGGGGATGATAGTATTGACAAGGATTTACTGAACCAGATTTTTGCTGATGACGGCGGCAGTCCTGATGATGAAACGGAAGATGCACAGCTTGATGTTGACAGTGAGGGGTTCTATATTGATGAAGATACAGGCAGTTCTTCTGGAGATGATACTATTACCGGAGAAGAAGCAGAACCTGCCGCCAGTGTGGATGAAGAGATACCGGCAGCAGAGGAGAAGCAGGAAGAAACAGCAGAAGAGGAAATGCCAGAAGAAACTCCTGTTAAAGAGGAAGAAGTACCAGAAGAACCAGTAATGGAAGAAGAGCCTGCCGTGGAAATACCAGTGGAAGAGAAAACAGCTGAAGAACATGCATCAAGCACTGTAGTACCTATTTCTGTAAATGATGATGTTGTAAATAATGAAGCTATGAAGGCTATGAATGAAGAGCGTCTGAATGGAACAGTTACAGTAATCACTGAGAATACTACTATTACAGGAAGCATTTCATCTGATGGTTCACTTGAGGTTATGGGAACAATTACAGGTGATATTGAATGTGTAGGCAAAGTATATATTAATGGTAAAGTATCAGGTGGTGTTGTTGCTTCAGAAATATATGTAAATACACCTAAGCTTAATGGCGGGCTTATTAGTGAAGGCACTGTAAGGATAGGGGTAGGCACTGTAGTTTTAGGTGACGTTACAGGCTCATCTGCTTATATTGCAGGGGCAGTAAGGGGCAATATTGATATAGAAGGGCCTTTAGTTATTGAGTCTACAGCTATTTTAAAAGGTGATATAAAAGCTAAAACAATTACTATAAAGTCTGGCGCTGTAGTAGATGGTTACTGTTCACTTTACCAGACTGCAGTTGACCTGGATAAGATTTTTGAAGAATAATAACTGGTAGTATGTGCGTCCGCATAAATACCTGATAGGAGACAGATATGGCAGAATATAAGAGAATACTATTGAAATTAAGCGGGGAAGCCCTTGCAGGGCCAAATAAAACAGGGTTTGATGAAGCTACATGCCTTGGTGTGGCTAAACAGGTTAAGGAACTTGTGGATGCCGGAATAGAAGTAGGGATAGTTACTGGTGGTGGTAATTTCTGGCGTGGGCGTACAAGTGAAAATATTGACCGTACAAAGGCAGACCAGATAGGCATGCTTGCTACAGTTATGAACTGTATATATGTTTCAGAGATTTTCCGTTCAGCAGGAATTATGACAAATGTACTTACTCCATTTGAATGCGGCTCATTTACGAAGCTTTTTTCAAAGGACAGGGCAAATAAATACTTTTCTAAAGGAATGGCAGTGTTTTTTGCAGGTGGTACAGGGCATCCGTATTTTTCAACAGATACATCAACAGTGCTGCGTGCTATAGAAATAGAAGCAGATATAATTCTTTCTGCCAAATCAATAGACGGGGTATATGATTCAGACCCTGCGTTAAATCCTGCTGCCAGGAAATATGATGTTATAGATATTAATGATGTAATAAACCAGCGTCTTGGTGTTATAGACCTTGCTGCTGCTGTCCTTTGCATGGAAAACCATATGCCTATGATGATTTTCGGGCTTAATGAAGAAAACAGCATTGTGAATACTGTAAATGGTGTGACTAAAGGTACTTTGGTTACGGCATAATAATAAACAAAAAGCCGGTTGCGGCAGAATGGAGAATAATATGAGTGTTGAATTAAAACAGTTTGAAGACAAGATGAATAAAACAGTTGAAAATCTTGCAAATGACTATACTACAATACGTGCAGGGCGCGCTAACCCTCATGTGCTTGACAAGATTACAGTAGATTATTACGGGACTCCTTCTAACCTCCAGTCAGTTGCCAATATTTCTGTAGCAGAAGCACGTACCCTTGTAATACAGCCTTGGGAAGCCAGCCTGGTTAAAGAAATTGAAAAGGCTATACTTGTATCTGACCTTGGGCTTACACCTAATAATGATGGCAAGGTTATACGTCTTTCATTCCCTGAACTTACAGAGGAAAGGCGTAAGGAACTGGTTAAGGATGTCAAGAAAAAGGGTGAAGACAGCAAAATTGCAATCAGGAACATACGCAGGGATGCAAATGACCTGGCTAAGAAGCAGCAGAAAGCCAATGAGATTTCAGAGGATGAGCAGAAGGACGCAGAAACAAGCATCCAGAAAATGACTGATGAATATGTAAGCAAGATTGACAAGATGATTGATGAAAAGTCAAAAGAAATTATGACTGTATAATAAATTAAAACATAAAAAGCTAAATGCCAGGGCAAGTTTATGCCACTGGCATTTTTATAAATCCAGGGTAAAAGTTATTTATTTCTTTAAATTTTCCCTTAATTTCCTCGCACATTCAAGAAAAACAGGTTTATGTGCAAATATAAAGCTTCTTTTACTATAGTTATAGTTAATAATATCCATTGCGTCATCTTCTGTTTCAAAGACACATTTATTAATGTCAATATAAATCTTTGTACGGCTTAAATCATCAAGTTCAAAGATATTTTCACATATGGATATAACAGGTACATCCTTCTGTGGTTCTTCTGTCCAGGTAATATTACAGCCGTTGCAGGAAGCAAACTCTTTTAACCATCCAGCAGTAGCAGGATATCCATTCTCTTCAAGGTATATTTTATCTTTGCCATTAAACACATGAAGTAATGGTTCTTTGTTAAAATCCAGTCCAAATATCCTGTTCTCACCTGCTTTTCCCATAACTCCATGTATTGCGTCATCATATGCCAGCATTACTGTCCTGGCACGGTTGCTGTTTCCAGAGTGCAGCCCTTCATATGCAACCTGGAAAACAGAGCCAAGAAATGTTTCTGCCATCCTGCCAAGTTCTTCATCTTTAACATATTTTGTAAAAAATACAATCCAGTTGCGCCATGCATAATATGTAGGGAATGTATTATAGACTTCATTTTTAGCACCCATTGCATGAAGTGCCTTTGCATTTCCTACAGAAGCAACTTTATAGCCTGCAAGGTTACAAAGATAACACCATTCTGTATCATCCCAGTAAAGGAAATTTTTTTCTGGCATTAAACCAATCTGGTCAATAACGCATCTTTTTACCATAAGTGAACATGCAGCAACAGAATCTGTATAAATAAACTCTGGCATACTGCCATCTTCATATTCATTGAAATATAATGCTTCAGTACAGAAATATTTAAAGTCAATTTCCTGTCCGAACTGCTGCACATAATCAGGATTTTCAAGATGGTATACCTTAGCACCAGCCATTCCGGCTTCTGGATGCGTTTCCAGGAATTCATACAAATTGCCTATTGCATTTTCATCAAGAAGTGCATCATTGTCTACACACATAATATAAGGATATCCTTTTTTATAAACTTCCCTGAGCCCTGTATTAAAGCCTCCTGAACCGCCAAGGTTTTCTTTGTTCTCAATTAATACAAGGCTGCCAGGGCAGGTTTCCTTTATCCGTTTTACAGACATATCCGTAGAACCGTTGTCTACAACGTATAAGTCAAAATCCTGGAATTTAGATTCAAGGATGCTCTGGATGCAGTCTAGTACGGCATCCTCTTTATTATAATTGCATATTACAATACCAATTTTTTTCATAAATTACCTCATTTCTGTATAAATTTCTGTGTAACCAGTTAATTGGGCAGAAACTACCTGCAAAGTTCTGTAGTATATATTTCATGCACAGGAAATATAATTTTAACTAATCCAATAGAAGCAAACTCCCCGCTGTTTTTTTTAAAATTCGTGCAATATTATTAACTGGTTTCTGCATTTGTCCTCATCCACATCATTAAAACATGCTAATGTAAGGTGTGGTCTTGTTTTCCATTCCAGAAACTTTGTGCTTAACTTTTCATCAGCCAGCCTTTGTGACAAATACATAAGTTTATTTTCAGTTTCTTTATCAAAATATAATTCAACTGCATATTTCATTTTAACACTCCTTAGTTAAGTTTTATTTAAGAAGTTTATTATACAACATGGCATATATGTTATCAATAAAAATAAAGGTATTTTACAGTTATCTTGTGTTTTTGTGGCGGACGGACGGTTTCGTAAGCTTACAATAAAAAACAGAAAATAAGATAACTGTAAATTACCCCGCCATATATATTGCAAATGCTGCTGATATAAGATAAAATACAAATATTATGTTTAAAATATAACAAGCCTGTCCAGGCTGGAGGTTTTTATGGTAAGTGAAGTTTTGCTGGATAAGATGAAAAGTGGTGGCAGCCTGTCTGGAAAGGAGCAGTCCCAGCTTGTCTTTTTCCTTAGTATTCCTGCAATTATGGCGCAGGTTACTTCTGTTATTATGCAATATACAGACGCTTCAATGGCAGGAAGCCTTGGGGCAGGGGCATCGGCTTCTATTGGGCTTGTATCAAGTTCCACATGGCTTTTTGGCGGTGTGTGTGGTGCTGTTGCAGCAGGTTTTTCCATACAGGCAGCCCACAGCATTGGCGGCGGAAGAGTGCAGGAAGCCAGAAGCATTATGCGGCAGTCTGTTATTACAGCTTTAATTGCAAGCCTGCTGCTTGCAGCAGCAGGTGTATTAGCAGGAATACACCTTCCAGAATGGCTTGGAGGCGCAAAGGATATACAGGATGATGCCAGGAATTATTTTATTATTTATGTACTGTCACTTCCAGCAGTACAGCTTAACAGGCTGGCTGGAGGGCTTTTGCAATGCAGCGGCAACATGAAAGTGCCAGGGCTGCTTAATATTTTAATGTGTATTCTGGATGTTGTTTTTAATTTCCTGCTGATTTTTCCACCACGGCATATATACCTGGCAGGAGCTAAAATATTTATGCCAGGCGCAGGTCTTGGTGTAACAGGTGCTGCACTGGGGACAGCATTTTCACAGGCATGCATAGCAGTTTTAATGATGTGGTTTTTATGTTTCAGGTCAGGGGTTTTTAAAGTAAAACGCCACGAAAACTGGAAGCCGTGCAGGGAATGTGTACTTAAAGCAGTAAAGCTTGCACTGCCTATTGGCTGGGAAAACTTTATGATGTGTGCCGCTATGGTAGTTTCCACCAGGATAGTTGCACCTCTTGGTTCTGTTCCAATAGCTGCAAATTCATTTGCAATTACGGCAGAAAGCCTTTGTTATATGCCAGGCTATGGCATAGGTGAAGCAGCAGCAACGCTTACAGGACAAAGCATAGGTGCAGGGCGCAGGGAACTTGCAAGGAAGTTTGCCAGGATGACAGTGTGGTTTGGAATTACAAGTATGGCTGTAACTGGTGCAGCTATGTTTTTTGCAGCGCCTGCAATGATGGCGCTCCTTACACCTGATGAAAGTATACGCAGTCTTGGCACAATGGTACTCCGTATAGAAGCATTTGCAGAGCCTATGTATGGTGCATCTATTGTAGCTGCTGGTGCATTCCGCGGGGCAGGCGATACACTTGTGCCAAGTATGATGAATTTTGGAAGTATCTGGTTTGTGCGTATTACACTTGCACTTGTATTAACAAGGTATTATGGCTTAAAGGGAGCATGGATTGCAATGTGCATAGAATTATGTTTCCGTGGTTTTATTTTTATGGTACGGCTTTACAGGGAAAAATGGATGCTGTAATAAAAATATGCCTGCATTTACAGCAGGCATATTTTTATTGTATTTTTATCCAGTAAGCAGTATTAAATAATTCTGTAATTTCCCTGGTTTCTTTATTTTTATTGTTAATTTCCATATTTTTACTATCCTCTTTCTGGCCGTTATTCCAGTAATCTGGCCCGCAGTATTCTATACTAATCTGGTATGTCCCTTTATTAATGGTTTCTAATGGAACTGAAATTGTATATACATGTTCTTTAAATATTTTAGTAAGCTGTGTTGTATCATCAAAATCCTGTACAAATGTATTGCTGTCATTATATAAATAAACTTTTTTTACAGTATGGTCTTTACATGTTATCTGCAGTATATTTCCATTAAGTGAAAGGGAAATTTTCTTTTTCATATTAGCAGGCAGAAGCCTGTCTTTATTAAAGCCATCTGGAAGCCCGTCTGTAGTTACAGGCTGGTATAAACTTCCAGAAGCTACAGGCATTTCACTATATTTTTACTATCCTCTTTCTGGCCGTTATTCCAGTAATCTGGCCCGCAGTATTCTATACTAATCTGGTATGTCCCTTTATTAATGGTTTCTAATGGAACTGAAATTGTATATACATGTTCTTTAAATATTTTAGTAAGCTGTGTTGTATCATCAAAATCCTGTACAAATGTATTGCTGTCATTATATAAATAAACTTTTTTTACAGTATGGTCTTTACATGTTATCTGCAGTATATTTCCATTAAGTGAAAGGGAAATTTTCTTTTTCATATTAGCAGGCAGAAGCCTGTCTTTATTAAAGCCATCTGGAAGCCCGTCTGTAGTTACAGGCTGGTATAAACTTCCAGAAGCTACAGGCATTTCACTATTTGTAGTGCTTTTTATATCCGCAAGGTTAAAATCCATGAAATTTGCAACAAAAAAGTCATTTGCACAAGAAATATCTGTTACACATTCATTAGTGTTATAATCAAATCCAAGTATTTTAGCACGGCTGTCTGTTTCTTCATCATTTATATTTGCACACATCGCATAGATACAGTTGTTTTTCTGGTCAAATTCTACATTTGAGCGTGTAATAGAGAGCGGTACTGGTATAAACTTGTCCATATGTGCAGACATATTAATTTCATCTATCGTAAATACCATAAGATTAGACTTTTTAACATTATCAAAATAATCTACAGGCCTGCGGTTTGCTGTATGGTTGTCAAACAGTGCAATTTTTATTTTCTTTACGCCGTCCCCGTTTATCTTTTCAAGGATTTTTACACCATGTTGCTGGAAGAACCATTTTGTATCTTTGCCAGGGGTTAATACTTTATCTGCCTGTCTGGTATTTTTATAAAAGGCAGGATTGGCAAGCAGCCAGACAATCTCATTAGTCTTAAGGTTTATTTTAGCTATTGTGTGTATATTGCGGTATGAAGCTATTACAGCATCTTCTTCAGGAATATATTCAAATGCATTAATATGTGCCCAGTCATATCTTGTTACATAAGTGCTGTCAAAAAGGTGGTTGGCATTTACAGACCTTAAAACTTCACCCGTATTTTTATCAATTTCATCAATGGTATTTTCCATATAAGTATCATACCTTGAACTTGTTGCCATAAGGATATTGCCATCATTTTCCTTGGAAACCGCCCAGTGGTGGAAACCTGATGTATGGTAAATATTCCTGTGTATACGTCCAATTAAGTCTGTTTCATATGCAATGACTGAATGTGCATTGCCATAATTAGGCCTGCGCATCCTTTTGTCAGGTACAAGCATATGGCCGTTAGAAAGCATGTGTACGCCATATGGATGTACAGGCATAGTAAGATACCAGCGTATATTGCCATTGCTGTCAAATGCATAATTAACGCTGCTGTAACCACCTGTTGCCATTAAGAAACGGGAAGTATTTTTATTAAATTTAGTAACCTGGAGGCTGCCCCTTAAAGCTGTGCCAACCCTTGAGCACCTTATTCTGGCAGTGTGCTGGCATATTTCATTATTATTTGCGTCAAGCAGGTAAAATATTATAGTATTAATACATCCGTCATACATGCCAAGTACAGGAACCTGGTGCTTTTTAGTTAATGTTTCATCACAATTAGTATAATCACCAGAATTTTTCCTGCCTTTAATTACATATTTTACTTTACATGGTTCATCAGTATTAAATACCAGAAGCCCTGTTAATGGTGAATATCCAAACGGGTTAATAATAAACAATGCATTTTCAAATGTATAAATTCCTTTATTAAGGATATTATCTATTACAATATCCTTGCGCCTGCATATATCAGCAGATAGTCTTGACTGTTTTTCAATATTTGTGGAATAATTCCTTCCGTCAATATATGGTTCGTTAATTTTTAATGCTTCATTTTTAAGCCATTCCTGGTTTTGGATATTTACATTGTATAAGAGTTTTTTTAATTTAGCGGTTATACTTTTTTTAACTGCCATTGCAAGGCATCCCCCTTGTTATTTTAAATGATTTTCTATAAATAGTATTCCAGACTTTTTAATAAATTGTCTTCCATATTTATACAATTAGTTAATAAAAATAGTATAATTATTTTTTGTCAAAACTAAGGTTATTTTGTGGCATTTGCAAAATTTTTTGTGACGTTATTTGTTATAAATTGCCGGGCATAAAATGCATAAAACAGGGGCTTTACACATAAACAGCCTGTTTTTACAGAAACCTTGCGTCCGCTATTAATGTATGGTAAAATTTGTATTGTCAGTGGATTTTTAAATTGTTGTATGAGTTTTAGATTGGAGGGTTTATATGGAATACCGCAGTGTTGGAAGGTCAGGCTTAAAAGTAAGTGAAATTGCATTAGGAAGCTGGATGACAGACCTTGCAGGAAGTGATAAAGCCAGGGTTGCAGAAGAAACCATAAGGCTTGCATATGATAAAGGTGTTAATTTCTTTGACTGTGCAGATGCGTACAGCGGGGGCGGGGCAGAAAGGTTTATTGGAAGAGTCCTTAAAGATTATCCAAGGAGCAGTTATGTAGTATCATCAAAGGTATTTTTCCCTATGGGACGTGGGGTTAATGAGTGGGGGCTTTCAAGGAAGCATATATTTGAAAATATAGACAGGACGCTTGCTAATATGCAGATGGACTATATTGATTTGTATTACTGCCACAGATTTGACGTTACTACCCCTATGGAGGAAACCTTAAGGGCATTAAGTGACCTTGTTGCCCAGGGTAAAATATTATATTATGGTGTAAGTGAAGAGTGGGGCGGTGCAAGGCTTGAAGAGGCACAAAGAATTATAGGAAAATACAGCCTTTACCCAATGACATCTTTACAACCGCAATATAATATGGCAGACAGGTATATTGAGCATGAAATTATGGGGATTTGTGAAAAATATGGTATAGGCATTACCCCGTTTTCACCTCTTGCACAGGGGCTTTTAACAGGCAAATATAAAAAGGGTGAGCCATATCCTGAAGGTTCAAGGGCAACACACCAGGCAGACCAGCAGGTAAATAACCTTCTTACAGATGAGAACCTGGATAAAGTTGAGGCTTTAAGCAAGATTGCAGAGGGCATTGGAATTATTATGCCAGTGCTTGCACTTGCCTGGATTTTAAGAAAAGATATTGTAAGTAGTGTAATTACTGGTGCAAGCAAACCTTCACAGCTGGAAAGCAATATAGCAGCAAGCGGTGTAAAACTTTCAAATGATGTAATAGAAGAAATTGATAAAATACTTGGTTTTGTGCCTTTTGAAAGGCATGTGGGATAGAAAAGGCAGTATAAAGTGACAAATATAAGGAGGATTAAGAAATGCCATTTATTAATTCAAAAGTTACAGTTAAAATGACAGATGATAAAAAGGAAAGCGTTAAGAAAAAATTTGGTGAAGCAATTAAATTAATTCCGGGAAAATCTGAAAACTGGCTTATGGTTGGTTTTGAAGACGGGTATGATTTATATTTCCAGGGAAATAAAGATGGTGAAAGCGCATTTGTTGAAGTTAAGGTATTTGGTTCAGCAAGCAGCAGTGTATATAACAAGATGACATCTGCAATCTGTAATATACTTAATGAAGAACTTTCCATACCAGAAAACCGTATATATGTTAAGTATGAAGAAGTAGAAAACTGGGGATGGAATGGAAGTAACTTTTAGGGACTAGCTATGATAAATAAAATAATTAAAGCATTATGGGCTGCCTGCCTTGCCGCCAGTGTTTTTATGGCGTCCGGATGGTCATTTTTTAAAATGACAGTACGCTGTAAAGAACAGAAAAAGATTATTAAAAAGAAATGGTTTGAACTTTCACATATAAAAGTAAACCATCCAAGGCATAAGTATGAAAAGGAATATGAGGAAGGCAAGGCATGGTGTATGCAGCAGGACATGCAGGACTGCTATATGGAAAGCAGGGACGGGCTTTTATTACATGCTTTTTACCTGCCAGCAGCAAATGCAAAAAGGTTTGTATTGTTAAGCCACGGTTATAAGGGCAGCGGCTTCGGGGATTTTGCGTATACAGCACGTTTTCTCCATGAGAAGAACTGTAACCTGCTTTTTATAGACCAGAGGTGCTGTGGTGCAAGTAAAGGGGAGTATATTACATTTGGTGCATGGGAACAGTATGATGTACAGGAATGGGCTTATTATATTGCCAGGCGTAATAAAGAAAAGCTTCCAATATACCTTTATGGGGAATCTATGGGTGCAGCGGCGGTACTGATGGCATCAGGGCACAAGCTGCCAGATGAGGTCAGGGGGCTTGTTGCAGACTGCGGTTTCCGCTCTATGAAAGGGCAGGTCAAAGATATGGCAGCAGAATGGTTCCATTTACACTGGATTGGATTAATGCTGTTCCGCCTGGACTTATTCTGCAGGGTATTAGCTGGTTTCCGTATGAAAGATGCTGATACAGCAGAGGCTATGAAGAAAAACAAAAGACCAGTTTTGTTTTTCCATGGTGCAGATGATACTTATGTAAACCAGAAAAATTCCAGGTATAATTATTCTATGTGCAGAGCACCAAAGGAACTTGTAATTATACCAGAGGCAAGGCATCTTTGCAGCCCGTACGATGGAAAAGAACTGTACAGGGCAAAGCTATTAAGTTTTTTCAAAAAATATGATTAAAGTAATTGGACGCCAGTTTTTATTAAAGCTGGCGTTTTTTAGCCTCATCAAGCAATCCGCCTGGGTGGCTAATGTAACATTATTTGCCAGGCATCCAATGCAATGTCCCGGACAATTTGGGGCAAAATGTTTGTTAAGTCCTTCAGGGGGTAGAAATTAAAAATGAAATATGGTAACGTCTATTCAGAGAAAGAAAAAGAAACAGAGACAGAGGGAAAGGAACAGGAGGATTTACCAATGCAGGAATTTTATCCTTTAACAGCAGCACAGAAAATGCACCATAACTGGATTATGAAATACAAAACACAACAGGTTTCAGGGGTAAGTGTAGTAGCATCCCTGAAATCACCTATAGATTTCGGGCTTTTTAAAAAGTGCATCCAGCTGGAATTAGAACGCTATGGATGTATGAGGGTACGCTTTACAAAGCCAGATAAAAATGGTGAAGTAAAGCAGTATATTGTAAAAAAAGACAACAGGGATATACCTGTAAAGGATTTGTCTGGCATGAGCATGCAGGAAGCAGACAACCTTATGCAGCAGTGGGCTTATGAAACATTTGATGGTGATGATATTCCATTATGTGATGTAACAATGTTAAAGCTCCCGGAAGGCTTTAATGGATTTTTTATCCATATGGACCACAGGCTTATTGATTCATGTGGCCTGGTTGTAATGATTAATGACCTTATGCAGCTGTATACACATTACAGGTTTAAGTCAGCATATCCTGAGGATTTGGCAGATTTTGAGAAAGTCCTTGTTAATGACTTAAAAAAGGCAGGTAATGAAAAACGTTTTGCCAAGGATAAGAAGTTCTGGGATGACCAGCTCGATGCGCTTGGTGAGCCGCTGTATTCAGATATACAAGGGCCTTTGGTGCTTGAAGAAGCCAGAAAACGGCATGGCAATAAAAATTTAAGGGCAGCAGATATAGAACTGGAAAAATTGTTTGTAGATGTAAAAGACTATTACCTTGAACCAGGGCCAACAAAGAACCTTCTGGATTTCTGCATGAACCACCAGTTATCCATGACAAACCTTCTGCTGCTTGGAATAAGGACTTATCTGTCAAAGGTTAATAACGGGCAGGAGGATATTACAATACAGAACTTTATTTCAAGGCGTTCCACACATGATGAGTGGACATCAGGCGGCAGCAGGACAATAATGTTTCCGTGCAGGACAGTAATACCGCTTGAAACAGATTTTATGTCAGCAGCTTATGAAATCCAGAATGTGCAGAATAAGATTTATATGCATAGTAATTATGACCCTGCATTGATTGAAGAAGAAATGAGAAAACGCTATAAAACGCCAGAAAATACTACTTATGAAAGCTGTTACCTGACATACCAGCCAATGCCTGTTAAAATGGAAAATCCGCATCTTGTGAATATTCCGCAGCATTCTAAATGGTTTGCAAATGGTGCTGCTACAAAGAAAATGTACCTGACTGTATCACATACTGAAAATGGCGGGATGAATTTCTCATACCATTACCAGACAGCTTGTTTAGAAGAACATGATATGGAACTTTTATACTACTATATGATGCGTATTCTCTTTAAGGGGATTGCAGAACCAGATATGAGTATAGGGGAAATTATGGAACAGGTTTAAATTATAGTTATTGCCTGTAAAAATGGCATTAATAATTTATTAACTTTGTAAGACTGTGCTTGTGCGCTGCCTGCCACAGACTTGCAAATATACAGTAAAGCAGCGCAGAAATGAGGGAATATAATGACAAAGGAAATGCAGTTTAAAACAATTGTAGCACAGTATTGTAAAGTAAAGCCTGAAGATATGAATAATGATATGAGGTTCAGGGAGGATTTAGGTTTTAGTTCACTTGATTTTATGTCTTTTCTTGGAGAACTGGAAGATACCTTTGATGTAGAACTGGAGGAGGAAGACGCTTTAAAAGTCCTTACAGTCGGGGAAGCGCTTGAATTGTTAGAAAGATTATAATAGGAGGCCTGGGAATTATGGGAATACTTATCCGTGACATATTAGAAGAAAGTGCAAAGAAATTTGCAGATATTAAAGCCGTAAAATGGCTGGAAAAGAAAGAAGTCCATGAGAGAAGCTATAGCGGGCTTATGGAAAATGTGATAGCAGTAAGGAAAGGACTCCAGGCAGAAGGTCTTAATGGGAAACATATTTCCCTTATTGGGACAAGTTCTGTAGAATGGATTGAAAGTTACCTTGGAATAATTACAGGGAATACAGTTGCAGTACCACTTGATGCAGGGCTTCCAGAGGAAGACCTTGTTGACCTTGTAAACCGTTCAGATTCAGAAGCACTTTTTTTAAGCCCTAAAAACAAGGCGCTTCTGGATGGGATTTTAGCGGGCTGTCCTAAAATAAGGAAAGTCTGGATACTCCAGGAAGAAAGCCTTGATGTTTCTGATGGAAAGACAGCATCCCTTGGTGCTTTAAAGGCAGCCTCTGGCAAATGTGACAGTGATACAAGTGTCCCATCACCGGATGATGTAGCAACAATTATTTTTACATCAGGTACAACAGGAAAGAGCAAAGGTGTAATGCTGACACAGAACAACCTGGCAACTAATGTTGCTTCTGTTGATTATACTACAGACCCTGGCAGCATACTGCTTAGTGTCCTTCCAATCCACCATGCATTCTGCCTGGTTATGGACTGGCTTAAAGGATTTTCACTGGGCACTACTATATGTATTAATGATTCGCTTCTCCATATGGTAAAAAACATGGGAATATTTAAGCCACAGGTAATGCTTATGGTTCCTATGATGATAGAAACAATCTATAAAAGGCTTGCAAGTGCAGATGCTGCAATACCTAAGAAAGTTTTAGCGGATAATGTATTTGGCGGCAACCTTAAAATTATATTTACTGGTGGTGCACATCTTGACCCGTTCTATATTGATGAATTTGCAGAATATGGGGTAGAAGTCCTTGAAGGATATGGTATGTCAGAGTGTTCGCCAGTAATCAGTTCAAACACACCAGAAACCCATAAGGCAGGTTCTATAGGCAAGCCGCTTCCTAACGCTGAAATTAAGTTTGAAAATGGTGAAATCCTTGTAAAAGGCAGCAGCGTTATGAAAGGATATTACCAGATGCCAGAAGAAACTGCTGAAACATTAAAAGACGGGTGGCTTCATACAGGTGATAAAGGCTATATGGACGAAGATGGTTTCCTGTTTATTAATGGCCGTGTAAAGAACCTTATTATCCTTTCAAATGGTGAAAATATTTCACCAGAAGAGATTGAAAATAAACTGGCGCTTGATGCACTTGTTGGCGAAGTAATTGTAACAGGTGAAGACAACGGGCTTACAGCAAGGATTTATCCAGACCAGGATGTTGTTGCAGCAAAAGGGCTGGATGAAGAAGCAATAAAAACTGCATTACAGGCATTTTTAGATAACTATAACAAAAACCAGCCAACATACCGCCAGATTACAGGTCTTGTTATAAGGAAAAATCCTTTTATAAGAAGTGCAACAAAGAAAATTAAAAGGCAGGAAGCTTTAATTGATGAACCGCTTCCTATGGCATAATAATATAATGCAATATAATATAATTTAATATTATAATAATAAATATTATTAAAAATAAAGGTGCTCCCTTATATTATGTAAGGGAGCATTCCTGATATAAAAGCCCGTGTCAGTATATTGGCAATAGTTTCAGGCGGCACTTTGAAATTATCCTTTGCCCATTTGTGGAGCACGCCAATAGTACTGCCGATAGTGCAGGCAACCATATATGAAAGTTCTTCACTGTTATGGTGGGAAGGTTCATTATTCTTGGTCACTTCTTTTACATAATGGTGGAACATTGTTACAACTTTTTCAAAAAATGCATCTATCCTGGGGTCAGAAAGAAGGTTTGCCAGAAACGGATTTGTCATAGTGTATTCACATATAGTTAAATAATAAGACTTACATATATCCCAGTCATTCTTTGGGTGGAAAGTTTTCATAAGTGCAAATATATCATTAATAGTTTTGTCTTCAATTGCAGTAACAAGGTCAGGAATATTCTCATAATGGTTATAAAATGTACTTCGTACAATCCCGGCTCTTTTTATTACGTCTGAAACCGTTATTTTATCTAAATCCTTTTCTTTCAGAACCAGAAAAAATGCGTCATAAATAGCTTCATCAGCTACGTGGTATCTTTCGTCCTGTATTTCGTTCATTGCATTATCCTCCTTTAATTCCTGGATGTGGTGTTATTTTCCAGGATATGTCCATTATAGTATATATGTATTAGAAACGCAAATTTCCAGTTATATTGTGTTTTTATGGACGCAGGGTCTTACGTTCTGCTAAATTATTCCATTCCAAGACACGTTTGCGCTGCGTGGCTTATCGTAGCGGAAGCGTACCCCTGTATGGAATATTCTGGCTCTGGCACGCAAACCGTCCGTTTTTACATAAACACAAGAGAGCTGTAAATTATCCAAATACATTGACTTCATTTGTTACCCTTGTTACAATAATAAAAATAAGATTTAATTAAGGTGGAATTTATGGGGAATTTTAATATCTTTCTGAAAAGAAGTGCAGATATAAGAAAAATGTATATAGAGAAACTTTCTTATGTAATTAGTTATTCCTTTTCTAACGGATTATGGGGACTTTTATTATGCGTATGTAAAAAGAGAAGATATTGAAAGTATTGCTTATATTTCAGATGAAGGAATGGAAATAGTACATAATTATATTAGTTCATTTTGGAAAACAATAATAGCATTTTATGATGAAAATGTGTATTGTCTGGATGAAGATGGGTATTTATCCTATGATTTTTACAAAGAAGGAGAAATTGGAAGAAAGTATAATTTTGGGATAGATTACTGGAATTAATTATAGTATTTGTGTTATTATTAAAGATAATTTGTATATTTATATTGTTGTATAATGGGAACAAGATATAGAAGCCAGGTATATTTAATTATAATTGTTTTATAGATATACTGGTTTGGAAAGGAAATATTTTATCAGGACAATTTATGGAATTTTCTTTTTTTACAGGATATCTTAAAGTTGTAGATAAAAAATTTAAATCTGATATAATTTATCTTATATTAAAGATACCTAATAAGGAAATACAAAATATTTATAAAAACAAAGTAACAGAATGGTTTAATATTAAGATAAAAACAAATGATTTCCAAGAGCTTATAACAGCACTTGAAGATGGTGATTGTACCAAGGTTTCTGATATAATTACTGGTCAGCTTATGGAAACAGTAAGTTTTTATGATTATAAAGAGGATTACTGTCATGGTTTTCTGGCAGGTCTTTTGAAACATAACAAAAAGTATATTGTAATATCAAACTGAGAGAGTGGATTAGGCAGATATGACCTTATACTAAAAACACAAAGAATACGCCATGGACAGACAATTATTATTGAAATGAAAGTTGCAGAAAATATAAATAAAATGGGTAAAAGCTGTAATGAAGCTTTAAGCCAGATAGAAGCTTTACATTATGATAGTGAATTGTTGTATGAAGGGTATAAAAATATAATAAAATATGGGATTTGTTTTTATAAATAAGTTTTTAAAGTTAGTGAAAAAGGGAGTGGAAAAATGGAAAATATTATTGAAATAAAGAACATTCACAAATTTTATAAGAATGGTAATGAAACTCTTGAAGCTTTGAAGGGAATTTCACTTGCTCTTAAGCAAGGGGAGATACTTGCAATTATGGGAAGCAGCGGCTCTGGCAAAAGTACACTGCTTCATATTATGGGAGCTATGGATGTGGCTGATGAAGGAGAAATTTATTTAAATGGGATATTAGAAAAAAATTATGGAACAGAGCCTGATGCAACTAAAATCCGTTGTGAAAATATTGGATTTATATTCCAGGATTTTAAATTGATACAAGATTTTACAGTAGAGGAGAACGTGTCTTTACCTTTAATATTAACAAGTAAAAAGAGTAAAGAGATTAATAAGCGTACAGAGGAAATTCTCAGGTTAGCAGGTCTTGGGGACAGGGGAAGAAATCCGGTGGACAGTCTTTCCGGTGGGCAGAAGCAGAGAGTTGCTATTGCAAGAGCTTTAATCTCTCAGGGTATAATTCCCCGCAGCTCTGCTGCGTAACAAACTTTTTCA
>CAJUPJ010000055.1 GCA_910588655.1 uncultured Lachnospiraceae bacterium
CAGCAGGTTATCGGTTCGAGTCCGATCATCGGCTTATGGATGGATTCCCGAGTGGTCAAAGGGGGCAGACTGTAAATCTGTTGCTTAGGCTTCGAAGGTTCAAATCCTTCTCCATCCATTTAACTTAAGATAAAAGAATAAAATATATTCTAAATATAGTTAAAACTGCATATAGTTTTATAGTTATTATCTGACGCGGGGTGGAGCAGCTAGGAAGCTCGTCGGGCTCATAACCCGAAGGTCATAGGTTCAAATCCTGTCCCCGCTACTTTTAGATATTATATTAATATCTAATGCCCAGATAGCTCAGTTGGTAGAGCAGAGGACTGAAAATCCTCGTGTCGCTGGTTCGATTCCGGCTCTGGGCATTGTATCTGCCAGAAGCAGATATGATGGGATACTAGCTCAGTTGGTAGAGCACTTGACTTTTAATCAAGTTGTCGGGGGTTCGACTCCCCCGTGTCTCATTTAAATCCAGTAACATTTATTACTGGATTTTTTTGCTTTATAGGAGAAATAGGTATTATGAAACAAAGGGAAGAAATACTGGAATATGGTTTATCATTTGATGATGTATATGTAGATGCACCTTTTCATGATGATAACTGGATATTACTAAGATATAAAGGTAATAAGAAAGCATTTGCATGGACATATGAAAGAAATGGCTATATATGTGTTAATGTCAAAACAGATATCCGGTGGAGGGATTTCTGGAGAAATACATATAAGTCAGTACAGCCAGGTTACCACCAGAATAAAGAACATTGGAATACAATAATTCTGGATGGAAGTATACCTGATAATGATATAAAAAGAATGATTGCAGAAAGTTATGATTTAATTGCCATAAAGAAGCAATAATAATTTTATTAAATATTTTATCCCTTGCCTGTCATAAAAAAACGGACTATAATAAAATTAGCGTTTGTTATAGTGTTTATAGGGAGGGATGTAATATGAAGAATAATGAACTTGATAATATTGATAAACAGATAATAACGATGTTACAGGAAAATGCAAGAATGTCTTTAAAGGAAATTGCAGAAAAGGTTTTTTTGTCTTCTCCTGCTGTTTCAGTAAGAATAGAAAATCTTGTATATAATGGATATATACAAGGGTTTCATGCATATGTTAATCCTGTAAAGCTTGGATACCATATTAAAGCATTTATTAATCTTGAAGTATCACCTGTAGATAAAGAAGAATTTTATCCATATATAAGGAAATGTAAGAATGTTATTGAATGTAATTGTGTTACAGGGGATTATTCAATGTTATTAGAAGTATTATTTCCAAGCACAGATGAGTTAGACCATTTTATAGGTGATTTACAACGGTATGGGCGTACGAAAACCCTTATAGTATTTTCAACATGTGTAGACCACAGGGAGATACAAATATAAATACATATATAAAACATATAGCAGTTTATAGAGTTTATTTCTATAAACTGCTTTTTTTATTTTGCCAGGCAGGATAATTTATAGTTATTATGCTGTTCTATGTTTTATTGTGGATTTATGGTGACAGGTTTCGCGTGCCATGATGCCAGCAATATTCCGTAAAAGGGGTACTTTAAGCCCATCGGCATTTAAGCCCATATATCCCAAGGGAAACGTAAGTTTCATCTGGGATATATGGGCTTTATGTGCCGCTGCGTGGCTTACCGTAGCGGAAGCGTACCTCTGTACGGATATTCTGGCTCTGGCACAGAAACCGTCCGTCCGCCAACCCTTACAAAAACACAAACACCAGATAACTGTAAATTATTCTATAAACTTTATTGCCAGGGTATTGACAAATAATTGTTTATAGTGTATATATAACATATAAACAGTTCATATTACATATAATTATTATTAAGGCAGGTGGAGATATTTGCGGATAATGCAGAATTCAGGAGTTCCTATATACCAGCAGATAGCTGGGCAGTTTAAGGAGGATATTCTGGCAGGAAAGTTTAAACAGGGTGAATTCCTTCCTTCAATAAGGGGATTAGCAAAGGACTTAAGAATTAGTGTTATCACTACTATGAAAGCATATGAAGAGCTTGAGAAAAACGGGCTTGTAACAGCCGTACAGGGCAAAGGCTATTATGTTAATGCACAGGATAGTGAAATGCTAAGGGAGCAGCATATAAGGAAAATGGAAGAATATTTATTAAATGCCATATCAGCAGCAAGAATTGCTAATGTGCCAGATAGTGAACTAATAGATATTTTAAAGATGTTAATTGAAACAGAAGAGAGTGGAGAATAGAGGAGAGAGAATATGTATAAAAGTAATGTAATAAGTATAAATAATTTATCCAAGAAATTTAAAAGTTTTGAATTAGATATACCATCATTAAATATTCCAAAAGGTTTTGCGACGGCGCTTATTGGTGAAAACGGGGCAGGAAAAAGTACATTTATAAATATACTTGCAGGTGTACGCCTTGATTATAAAGGTACTATAGATTATTTTAATGGTGAAAAGGAAGAAAAAGTTATACGTGAAAATATTGGTTATACCGGACCAGGTAATTATTTTATGCCACACTGGACAATAGCCCAGATTGCAGAAGTAGGTGAGCTTTTATTTGAGAGGTTTAATAAAGAAAAATTTTATGAGATTTGTAAATTATTAGGTATAGAAGTTTCTAGTGTAAAAAAGCAGAATAAAGGTTTTAATAAGCTTTCAGATGGGATGAAAATGAAAGTGGTACTTGCAAATGTTTTTGCAAGGGAAACAAAAATGCTTCTGCTTGATGAACCTGCTTCTCCTCTTGACCCTCTGATGCGTGACAAACTTTGCCAGATGATAGGTGAATATCTGGAACAGGGAAATGTTGAGAACAGTGTGCTTTTCTCAACACATAATATTGCGGATATGGAGAATGTAACAGATTATGCAATAATAATGGAAAAAGGAAGAATAGCAGAACAGGGTTTTGTTGAGGACTTAAAGGAAAAGTATATTCTTGTTAAAGGTGAAAATGAAGATGCAGATAAGGTAAAAGATATTTTATTTAGTTTCCAGAAAAATAATTACGGATTTGAGGGGATGTGCCTTGCAGAAAATATTGATAAACTGGCAGGATTTAATATTTCAAGGGAAGTTCCAGAGCTTTCACAGATTAGTATTGCTGTTATGAAAAAATATACACAGCTTATGTAAACAGGATAACAGGAAAGGAGCTGTTTATGAAAGATTATATAGAGAGTTACCATATGTTTTTTCCAGATAAGAAATTCCGCTTTTTATTATATCTGGTATATCCTTTAGCAGTATGGGCATTATTGTATATAGAAAGTATATTCTTTGATGGAAGTTTTATACTGGTTTTTACAGCTGCAGAAATTATTATTGCTGTAGAATGCCTGGTAGACTTTTTTATATTTGCAGGATACGCCAGAAAGGTAAGTAGCAGGAATGAGTATTTAAAAACATCAGTAAAATATACACAATTATTAAAGAAAGCGGTCTTGTCAGATATAACCAGAAGAATATTAAGTACAGTATTAATAATTTCTGTAACAGCAGCAGTCCTAAAAGTGCAATTAAAATTAACTATTTATTTAATAATTTCTGTATATTTTTTTATAACTGTTGCACTCTTTGGTTTAAGGTTTTTTGATTTCTTTGCTGCTTATAACTTTATAACAATTATATTAGTAATGCTTTATATAGGTTTTAATGTATTTATACTAGATAAGAATATTTTTATTATAACCAGTATAATTTTATTTATATTAAGCCTGTTGTTACTGTTACTGCATACCAAAATTTTATTCAGGGTTGTAAAGGAGGAATATTATGATTAAGAATTTAAAGCTTATTAAATATGGATACCAGTTTAAATTAAATGCAATCTGTTCATTGATTTTTTTGTTAATAGGAATTTTAAGTACTATATATGTAGATATTGATAAAATCCCATCAGTTAGTGTATTACTTTATTGTGGTTTCCTGTTCTTTGTGCAGACAGCAAGTACGCTTATGTATTCTAATGTTATTAAATCTTCACCAAGATACAGGGAATTCAGTTTTAAGTTCCAGCGTACAATAAATATATCAAGCTTTGTATGCTTATTTAGCCTGTTATTTATTATAAGGATTATACAGGCAGATAGTATAAACCAGTTTAGTGTGGATATGGGCAGGGAACTTGTAGCAGCGGGTATGGAATATTTTATAATAATATTATATATGGTATTTGTTTATAAATGCTTTATAGTTTCAATGGTGATGTTTTTGGCAGCTACATTTTTTGTTAATTCAATAATTAATTATATATTTGTTCTACATAGTTTTACATTATTGCAGGGAATAGGAGTTGCAGTCCTGTTCTTTATAACAGCTATGGTTTTATCTGAAATTATAATGAGGGCAATATATAAAGTACAGCCATCCAGGCTTGCACAATCCGCTTCCATGAGAGGATATATATAAATTTTTCCACCTGTGTGGTTGCAATTCTTTATTTTCTTTTTTATGTACTATTTAAAAAAATATGGATATGATATATAATATATTTAATTTTAAATGGCAGTATAAAGGAGAAATATATATGGCAAAAGATTTTTTAGAAGAATTTATACCTGATTTGGAAGAATTTAAGGAAAAGACAATGGCTTTCCATAACAAGAAGATGACAGTAGCAGAGTACAAAGGATTTTCAGGAGGTTTTGGAAGTTATGCACAGCGCGGCGGTGAAAAGCATATGTTAAGGCTGCGTCTTGCCGGGGGACAAGTTACAAAGGATAAGTTAAAATTTATAGCAGAATTATGTGAAAAATATAATGTCAGCCTGGCAAAACTTACAACATGCCAGTCAATACAGCTTCATAATCTTGAAGCCAGTGATTTATGTGATATGATAGAAAGTGTATGGAGGGCTGGCATGGTTTCACGTGGCGGTGGCGGGGATTTTCCACGTAATGTAATGGCATCCCCACTTTCAGGAGTACAGGAAGGTGAAAACTTTGACGTACTTCCTTACGCCAGGGAAACAGCGGATTATCTTATGAATTTTATTAAAGCAGTAAAATTTCCAAGAAAACTTAAAGTATGTTTTGCTAATTCTTCTACAAATGAAACACATGCAACTTTCAGGGATTTAGGTTTTGTTTCACGTCCTGATGGCAAGTTTGATGTTTATATTGCAGGGGGTCTTGGCAATAAACATAAACTTGGTGTGAAAGCTGCTGAAGGTACAGAACCTTCAAAGGTACTTTATTATGCTAAAGCAATGGTTGACACATTTGTAAGTTATGGCAATTATACTAACAGGGCACAGTCAAGGACAAGGTTCTTGCAGGATACTCTTGGAATTGATGGCCTTAAGAAAGCATTTCTGGAGAAGTTAGATAATGCCTTTAAAAATGAAGAGCTGGATATCTGCCCTGAACCATATATTATTAGTAAAAAAGATGATGGCACAAGGGTTTCTGGCAGAAGGGTAACAGCACAGAAACAGACAGGTCTTTATGCAGTATTTTACCAGCCGGCAGGTGGTAAAATTGCGCCTTCAAAATTCAGGGAACTTTATGATTTAATAAAAGATATGGAAGATGTGGAGTTACGCATTACTCCTGAAGAGGGGCTTTATATAATTAACTGTAATGGTACAGAAGCAGAAAAAGTCTTAGAGGCAACAGAGGATGGGGCTTCTACTATATTTGAAACATCAGTTGCATGTATAGGAAACCAGATTTGCCAGGTTGGGGTTGGAGATTCGCAGGAACTTCTTGGAATGTGCATAGATGCTGTGCGTAAAGAAAATTTTGCTGATGGTATACTTCCACAAATCCACATTTCCGGATGCCCTTCTTCTTGTGCGGCACAGCAGATTGCAGAAATAGGCTTCAGGGGTGCTATAAAGCAGTCACCAGACGGGCCAAAGAAGGCATTTGCTATTTATACAGGAGGATGTCCTTACCAGGGGAGAGAGAACCTTTCAGACTTTGGGAAATCTATAATTGCAGAGGCAATACCACAGTTTCTTGTAGAGCTTGGAAAGATTATATCAGGGCAAAATACCACCTATGACAAATGGATTAAGGATAATGGACAGAAACTTGATGAATTAATTTGTAAATATGCAGAAATGTAATCTATAGAAATATATATTATAAATACCCTTTGCAGTTAAAACCATAAAAAATTTTTAAATGCAAAGGGTATAATAATTATGTAATTATGTTATAGCTAAACCAGTGTAAAGATTTAGGTTTTAGCCTTTAACAGCAAGTGTTGCAGGAGGTTTTGAAAGTATTTTATATACTGGAATTATGCTTATAACTGCATGTGCAATATATATTACTGCTATAAGCAGCAATACAGCCCACCATGGGAATATCATATTAATTCCAAGTGAAGGAATACTTCCTATAAATTTTATAACAGCACTTGTAACAAGGACTGCTGGAAGTGATG
The DNA here is from genome assembly GCA_910588655.1 of uncultured Lachnospiraceae bacterium. Classification (GTDB taxonomy): domain Bacteria; phylum Bacillota; class Clostridia; order Lachnospirales; family Lachnospiraceae; genus Butyribacter. The sequence goes on from CAJUPJ010000055.1 coordinate 6,424, forward strand.
TGTATGAAGTAAGCAGTGACATTTCAATTATGTATGACTGTAGTATGCTTTTTTTGGAAATGCCCAGAAGGCTGTATACTGTAAGTTCTTCACTCCGTGATATGGCATTTGATTTAATTGTGAAGTAAACCATAATTACAGATATTACTACTATAACTATAGTTATAAGGCTGCTTGCATTTGTATTGCCTTTATTTGCTTTAATATAAGCTTTCAGTTCTTCATTATGTGGAATTGTAAGCTTCATTTTAAAAACACTATTGCGTGAGGCATCAATTTCTTTTAAGTCCTGGATAGTTTTTTCTGGATTTTCTGAATATATCATACATGTTTTATACTGGTAAATCATTAGGTCACGTATATTTAAACATCCTTTGTCTGATAGTATATAATCCACACCAATATCATCTGGAAATGTACCTGCTATATTATATGTGTTCTCTGCATCATCACCAATCCTGTAGTCTGTATTGCTTTCAAGTTTCAGTGAATTATACAGCCCATTCCTTATAAGTATTTCATTGTCTGCAAGCTGCAAGCTGCCATAAGTTTTATTATCTTCTTTTTTTAATTCATCCAGGTTTGCAATCCTGTATCCTTTTTGTGGAAATCCAAGCAGAATATTCTGCCCACAGTAGATTGCCGGTTCATGGTTATTGCTTATTCCTGTAATTTTTAAGTTAATTTTATAACTTGATGTTTTTAATACTGCACCTATAAAATCCTCTGGTTTTTTAATGCTTGTTGTTACAACACCTTTTGACTGCATAAGGTTATTAATTACCTGCAGGTCAATTACTGTTTCATTCCGTTTTTCTGGCATTTTGCCATAAATAAGGCTGTCTTTATTTAAGCAATCAATAGGGACATATGAAACATTATTAATAACCTGTTTTAAGTTTTTAATCTGTTCAAACCCTTCACCAGCAATGTATAAAGAGCCTTCTGGTGCAAAAAATGTATAACCATATTTGTTATCATAAAGATAGTCCTTGGTAAAGTTAAGGACTTCCAGATGGTCAGAATGGTTAAATACAGAAATATTGTTAAAATCTATTCTTGTAATATGCGAATCTGTTGAAACAATTTTTTCTTCATCTATTGAAACAAGGTTTGAATATCTGGCAGCAGTAATTGAAAGCATTATGGCAGCAGCAACCAGCACTATTGTAATAAATATCTGTTTTTTGCCCATAAGAAGTATATTTGACATTGCAAGACGCCATACTTCATGAAATGGAAGTTTTGCCCTGCCTTTAGATGGAAGCCTTTTAAGGTCATATGATAAATTTTCTATTTCTTCCATTTCGAGCGAAGGACGCTCTGTATCAAGTATTTGTATTCCATTTTCTTCACCTTCCATAATAATATCATAGTCCATAAGGTTCTGGATATAGAGTTTTCCATCTTTCCATGCCATATTTATATTTATTGATGGAGGTACTTCATCTTTTCTATAATAAATATTAAATTTGGAATAACTGTCCTCAATCTTGTTTTCTTCAAATTCTTTCAGGTATATATTTAAGTCATCGCTGCGCTCATATGTATGTACTGTATTATTTTCATCCCTTACTACCCTGCCATCACGTATTTCAATAATTCTGTCACCAAAAAATCTTGCAATTCTTTTTTCATGGGTTACAAGCAGCACCAGACATTCTTTTGATATTTTTTTTAGTATTGCCATTGTGCGTATTGTATTTTCTTCATCAAGGTTCCCTGTAGGTTCATCTGCAAGAATAATATCAGGTGCTTTTACAAGTGCCCTTGCTATAGATACACGCTGCTGCTGTCCTCCAGAAAGTTTTGAAACAGGTTTATTCCTATATTTTCCCATTCCGAGCATATCAAGTATATATTTTGTACGTTCATCTTTCTCTTTTTCAGACAGGTTGTAGCGGTTAAGTGCAATTTTGACATTGTAATTTACACTGTAGTCTTTTAACAGATAATAATTCTGGAAGATATAGCCAAAATGGTCATTGCGTACAGGTTCAACCTGTTTTTGTTTATAACTTTTAAATACAGCATCACCAATTTGTAATGTACCATCTGCAAAATCATCTATTCCTCCTATTGTATTAAGAAGGGTTGTTTTACCTGAACCACTTTCACCAAGTATACAGACAAGGCCTGTATTGCCAAACTCCAGGTTGATATTATTTAATACATGCTGTTCATTTTTCTTGCCTTTATTATAGTATTTATTAAGATTATTTACTTTAATCATGCCTGTAACCTCCCTCTCAAAATTTTGTTAAATGCTTTAGCAGCTAATGCTGAAAGCAAGAGATTGTACAGGAAGAACTGCAAGTATGCACCAAATGTATAATACCATATAATTTCAGAAATTATTTCAATATTAAACATTCTTATAATAAACATGGTTACAAGAGCAGCTGCCATTGCAAATATACTGTACAGGCATGTTTCATGGTAACATATTTTATTTATTGCATTAAGTTTCATTCCAATAAATTTAAGTACAAAATAATCTTTTATACGTATTTTAAGTAAAGAACGGAGAATTAGTATTCCAGCAGCAAGCAGTATAAGCAATCCAAGTAAGCATATACAAATTATTACCAGGCGTTCATTAACAAGGTTTTCAATGTAATCTCCTGCACTAACACTATATGTACTGACAGCTTTATAATTTTTCTTTTCAAGGCTGTGTAATACCTGGCTGGTTTTTGCATAACTTGATATATAGATGGAAACCTGGTTGCTGTTGTCTGTAAGGTATTTATAATAAAATTCTTCACTTGTTTCTAAAAAACTGTAAGAAGATGAGTTAAATTTACTTGGGGAAATATTAACTTCTTCATTCTGGGTTTCATTACTGGTATTATTTTCTTTATCATAATACCTGAAACGGAATATATTTTTGCCAGTGGCCAAGTTATTACGCTGGTATTTACTGTAAAACTTACGTGAAATACGCATTTCATTTCCTGATAGTTCATTATTAATAACAGGTATTAATGGCAGTTTTTGTTTATAATCTTTTAAAAAATCATTGTATTCAGAGCATATTAAAAATTCTCCAGAATTAATACTATTTGAAAGCATACTGCATAATTCTTTTGAAAAATAAACCTGGTCTGTTTCTTTTTTTAATATGCCTGATACTGTTAAATCTGTTTTATAATACTCATCCGTATCCCATATATTTGTGGCAGTAAAATAACATGCCTGGCTTGTGCCAATAATACCCTGGTCTTCTGAATAAATAACAATTTCATTTCTTGACTGTGGAAGGCTGCCTGCTGCAAGGTCTTTTTCTGTAATGCTTCCAGCAGACATCATAAAACGCTCTGTATTAAGAAATGAGACTGCCTTGCCTCCATCAGATACGCCTTGTCCAAAACCAGTAATTCCTTTCTGGCCATATATAAATTTATAATCTTTGCCTTCATTAAGATAAAAATTAATATCATTAGCATAACTACAAGGGTCTGCTGTTTCTACATAACGGATTTTCCTTATTTCTTTAAGGTCATTTTCTGTAATATCACTGTCATCAGTATGTGCTGCTATTATTCTTTTTGGTTCTTTACGCAAAAATGCTGCCTGTGAATATTCTTTTGTAAATATATCATCACTCTGGACATGGAGCTCACCAATTAAAAGGAATGAAACAATACTTATTATAAATAAAAATGTAGTAAAAAGTGTTGTCCTTCCAGGCTGTGTCTTTATGTTAAGATGGGAGAACCACATTGCAAGTTTATTATGTTGTCTGGAACTTGTAATATAATTTTTGATTTTTTCTTTAAAAGGAACTTGTGTATACGCATTATCTTCTTGTCTGGTAGTGTTTACAGGTGTATCTGTGCCAGTTGTAGTAATATTGTCTGTATTGCCAGTTACATCTGAAACAACAGTACCTTCATGAAGACGTATTTTTCGTGTAACATAAGGCTCTGCCTGTGAATAATTATGCGTTACCATTATTACAAGGCTTTCTTTAGAGAGTTCTTTAAGAAGTTCTACAATCTGCCTGCCAGTTTCACTATCAAGGTTTCCTGTAGGTTCATCTGCAATAATAATGCCAGTATTTTTAGCTAAAGCCCTTGCAATAGATAATCTTTGTTTCTGTCCGCTTGAAAGTTCTGTTGCAGGATGTGTTTCATAACCTTTAAGCCCTACCCTTTTTAAATATTCCATAGCAGTAGTGCGGGCTTCTTCTTTACTTTTTCCCATTATAAGAAGAGCTGCTGTTATATTGTCAAGGGCAGTATAATGGCCAATAAGGCTGTAATCCTGGAATACATATCCTATCTGGTTACGCCTGTATTCTTCCCAGTCATTTTCTGTATACTGGAATGTAGGCCTGCCATTTACAAGCATTTCCCCTTCATCAAAACTGTCCATGCCTCCAATAATATTTAAAAGGGTAGATTTGCCACTGCCGCTCTCACCAGTAATTGCTACAAATTCCCCTTGTACAAATGTAAGGCTTATTTTACGCAATGCCTGTGTAACAGCAGCTTCAGAATAATAGCTTTTACTTATATTCTGTAACTCAATTTTTGCTTTTTCCATACCTTTCCCCATTTCTAAGTGCAACATATAACATGCTAGAATTAAACATTAATGTTTATTCATAAAATCCAGTACCATCTCCATTGCTTTTTTACCACCAATTGATGAAAAACCATGTCCTTCATTTTCAAGTACTACAAGTTCCGCACTGTTATATGTCTTCTCTGCTTCAAGCATTGCATCATATGGTACAATATTATCTTTATCCCCATATATAATAAGTACATCATTTGGATAAGAACCAATATTATCAAATGTATAGAAATCATGTATTGATAAGAAGAATTCTTTTCCAAGCTGCAATCCCCAGAAATCTGTTACGTCAGGAATTTTATCAGTTTCAGGGTAATTGCGCCTCCAGTCATCAGGGATATTAAGTGCAGGGAAGTATAATATCATGCCTTTGGCCTTCTCTTTTAATTCTTCGGCTACAAGTGATGTTACAAAACCTCCCTGGCTTCCACCAAATAAAAACATCTGCTCTGGATTAACATTTTCAAGACCTTGTATATAATTGAAAACTGTTAATAAGTCTTCTTTTTCAGTAAATATAGTCATATCTGTTGACTTGCCACTGCTTTTTGACCTGGCAGAGCCTCCACAGAAATCATATGCATATGCAACATACCCATTCTCTGCAAAATATGTACATTCCCTTACAAAATCTGAATTAGTTCCATTGTATCCATGACTTAAAATAACTGCTGGGTATTTTCCCTCTTTTTCTGGACAATAAACTTTACCATATATTTCCCTGTTGTTTTCTTTAATAATTAATTCTTTCACCATAATTTTTTCCTTATCTTCATTGGTTTCTGCTGGTGTAGTATCAGCAGGATTTTTAGTTACTTTGACTTTACATATGTATTTTTTTGAGTTTGTTTTAGCAGTTATTTTACAATTTCCAGCTTTCTTTGCATTGACTTTGCCTTTTTGGGAAACTGTTGCAATTTTCTTATTGGAAGATGACCATTTGACAGGTTTTTTGCTTCCAGTAATCTTTAGTGATGCCTGGCTGCCTTCTTCAAGTACCAGTGAGGTTTTATTTAATTTAACTTTCTCTGCTGCATTTATTGTGGCAGCAGCGCATAAAACCCCAAGTGCAGTAATACAGATTTTTTTAAAAATTTTGTTCATAAAAATGTCCTCCTTTTACTAATTAGTATACTAATTAGTAATAAATAATACCATTGTGGGGGTGGAATGTCAAGAATGAGGGGGTGGTTTACAGAAAAAAACATAATAATAAGATAACTGTAATGTGAGTGGAAAATGATTTTGCTAGTCACTTATTACATAGTAGAATTATTATGTAATAAAATGATATCCACAATTCAAATTATCTGCAAGCAGATATAGTTATTCTGGTTATATGTTTAAAGGGCTGAATGCTTTATCGTACGTCTGATTCATCTTTCCTAACATAATTTACAGTTATAACAGTAAAGTTGTTATTGGTGGTTTTGGCAAGGTACAGCAGGTTTTGTGTTCAAGCTAATATTATTTCATGACAGGGGTACTTCAGCCAACACAGCAGTGCAATGTTATTTAGTTAAGGGTTTAGCCGGAAAATATTATTATAAATTAGCAAAGTGTAGATTTGCCAGCTGTTTTATATTGGCGAAGCAGAAGCGTGCCCTGGAATGGAATAATTTAGTGGAACAACGTAAACCATGCATCCGTTGTCAAAAAAATAACTGTAAATTCCAATTCCTTATATTTTGCGCATATTTTCTTCTACTTTTCCAAGCATGTCCAGTAATTTATTTTTTTCTTCTGTTGTAAATCCAGTAAATCCTTTATTTTCTAATAATTCTACTATGTTTTCAAGCTGTTCTGCTTTTTCTTTGCCTTCTTCTGTCAGGTGTATACTGTATGCACGTTTTTTTCCAGATACATAACATGAGTCTTTATATATATAATTCTGTTTTTCCATTTTAGATAACATTACTGTCAATGTTGATGGTTTTATGTTACATAATTCTGCCAGATCTTTTTGTATTATTCCATCTGCCCGTTTTAGTATATACAGGATTTTAGGCTGTGCTTCTGTAAGCCCTAGATTTATAAATTCTGTCCTGCTGGCATCTGCATGGGAAGAATAAGCTCCTAGAAGTGCCAGGAACAATTTATCATGTGTCAATTTATCTGCACCTTCCTTCAAGTTTATTATTAATACTACTATTTTACTACTTATATTACTACTTGTGAAGTATTGTTTCTGGGGAAGAAATGTATATAAAATAAATATATAATATATAATATATAATATATAATATATAATATATTATATAATATATATTATATACAACCAGACTAAGAGTTGCGGAAAGGAGGAGTAATGGTGGAAAAAGTATTTGTGGCAGAAAAGGTTGTTAAAAGATATAAAAGGGTTAATGTTTTAAACAAACTTGATATGGAAATAAACAGAGGTTCTATTTATGGCTTTGTTGGAAGAAACGGAGCAGGTATAGTCATTCAACTTGAAAAAAAGAACAAATAGCGTCATCAAGAGAAGAAAAATTATGAAGAAAATTTCGAAGAAACTTTTTCATATTAGCCCATACCTTTTCAATAGGATTCAATTTCGGAGAATATGGTGGAAGAAATATCAATGTTATATTATTATTTCCAGCAATTTCATCCAGCTGTTTTTTCCGGTGAAAAGACGCATTATCCATGACAATAACTGCATCCTTAGGAAGTACAGGCAAAAGAATCCCTTCAAACCATCCCTCAAAAAACCCACCAGCCATTGTAGTACCATACTGCATTGGAGCAATTATTTGGTTTCCGTATTTTGCAGCAATAATATTTGTACGTTTAAATTTTATTCCTTTTATTTTGCCGTAAACCTTCTTCCCTCTTTCTGGATAAGCATATTCACGGTACAGATAACTGTTAATTCCTGTTTCATCAATATATACAATATTTTCTTCATTGATATCCGCTGTTTTCTCCAGGTATTCCTTTACCTGTCTTTCTTTTTGCTCATAATAACGCAGTGTCTTTTTTTTCGTGTTATTCCAAGCCTTTTTATTGCTTTTCTTACTGCTTCAATACTGCATCCAAACTCTTCAGCAGTCTCCCTTAAAAAAGCATCCAGGTTTTCTTCTAAAAACAATGCCAGTTTTTCCGGGTCAATTTTTTTAAACCCTCTTTTTAACGGTTTATTTGATAAACCACCTGTTTCCTTATATTTTTTAACCCACTGGCTTATTGTATTTATTCCTGCACCAAATATTTCACTTGTTTCTTTTAATGTATGTCCTGATTGATAATATTTTACTGCTCTTTCCCTTAAATCTTTACTGTAACTCATATTTATATTTTAACATATTTTATTCCTAATTTAAAGTGGAATTAGTATAAAATCCAAAATAGAAATTAAAATATTAGAATATATGCAGGAATAGACAGTTTAGGTAATGTGGGGAATTAATATGAAAAAATGTATATCTGTGCTTTTATATCTGGGTTTAGTAGTTGCATTTTTAGGATTTGACATTAAAAAGTTATTTGATTTAAAACAGATTTTATTAGTTATTACTGGTGCAGTTATTTTGTATATTCCATCACTAAAAACTGAAGGTAAATTTAAAATTGACAAAGAACTTGCAGGACAAAATGCACTATGGGCAAGTATAATACAGACATTTGTATTATTTTATAATATGCTGGCAACAAATTATGCAGGGGAAGAAAGGTTTTTAAATACTGCTTTGTCATGCAGGCCATTGTTATATGGATTTTGTATATGGGTAATATTACATAATGATGAAGGACAGAAAGAAATTAAGATTGGAGATATAGGAATAGATACAGAAATAAATACAGGAATGAATGAAGCGAATGGGATTTTGAACAAGGCTGGTGATAAAGATAAAGAAGATGAAAAAGATTATGAATATAATATAAGTGAAATACAAAGTGAAAAGATAAAAGAAACAGCAAGGGTACAAAAGAATGATAAGCAGCAGGATGAAAATATAATTTATAAGGAAGATAGTGTTGTTAAAAATAGTTTGCCAGGTATAGAGGAATGCAGGCATCAGTTTTTAGATGCAGGGCTTACAAGGAGAGAAGCAGAAGTGGCAATACTGGTTATTAAGTGTATGAGTAATGCAGAAATTGCAGAAGATCTGTATATTTCAGAAACAACGGTAAAAAAACATATGTCAAATATTTTTGCAAAGTTAAAAATAAGTAAAAGGGAACAAGTAAGGAATTTACTGCATTGAAGTAAGTATATATGAGAATGGAGGTCTGGAAAGGGATGGTAAAAATATTATTCATCTGCCACGGCAGTACACTAATTATCATATCTTAATTGTTGATATTTCTTGTGTTTCTGGGATTACCAAAACAAATTTACTACTAGTTTACTACTTCTGAAAATGAATGAGATAATTGACCTGTCACGATATTTAAAGTGATTTGAATTGATGTAGTTGAACTTCATCATATCTCTTTTATATAATAAAGTTGCAAAAGATAAGTTGATATCTTTCTGTATGCACCGCATGTGGAGACGGTATGTTTATTGTCCAAACTTCATGCAGACCAACATATCGAGGTGGAGCTTCAGATGGATGAGCTTGATTTGACGGCTGCGGAGAGTAAAGCCACCTATGAGGTAATCAAGGATTATGTACTGGAACATACTGGATTCAAAGTCAGCAATTTGTATATTGCACAGGTAAAACAGAAATGTGGGATTATTGAGAGGGCAAATTATAACTTGCCAAAATCAGAAAATTCCAGACAGCCGAAATGCCCGCCAGAGAAAGAAATGGCTATAAAGGAAGCATTGGAACATTTTCATATGATTTGATAGTATCTTAGATATGGTGGTACACTTTTTCTTTGATTTACACCTTTGAGTGTTATCGTCATTTTCTTGTATAATGAAGCCAAGAAAGGACGGTGGAATTTATGAGAGAGAAGAAAAATCATTTGTATGTGGATGGCCAAGAAAGGACATTACTTTTACATAGCCTTGTGGAGCTGAAAAATCAGTTCATACAGCAAGGCAGATATACAGACTGCGTTGGCGAACTGATATTTAAGGTCGTAAACGCAGTCGTCAAGAAAATGAAAATTGAATATGTCTAAGGCACATCATTATGAAGCCGCTTATTCTTATTGGTTTTTAAGAGTAAGCGACTTTTTTGCGTTCTCTGGTACTGTTATATAGCCACTTTGATAAAGTGGCTAAGCGTTTTAGAAATTGCATTAAAATTATTGAAAGTTATTATTGGGCACAAAATTCTGTAAAGGAACCATAAATTTCTTTGCTAAAAATTGTAAAGGATAAGAGAGGGTATTGCTTTTCCAATACATTTTGCGTTTTCTCTGCATCCTTTTTTGTAACGAATTCACCGATTGTAGACCAATAATCTTTGTCCCAGTGATAGGCTTCTAATCTGTAAAGTGTCATCATCTTTTATCGCTCCTTTCTAAAAAATAAGAATATTATCACATATGTAATTATGGCATATTAGAAAGACCAACTATAAAAAGTCAAGCAAAAAAATATTTTAATTTTTTGCTAAA
>CAJUPJ010000056.1 GCA_910588655.1 uncultured Lachnospiraceae bacterium
AGGGTTTATAGGAGTTCCCTTTGAATAACCTAAATACATTATACAAGGAGAAAAAAACATTGGTACATGAAACATATAAATTAATTAATGCAATAAAAAAGATGTATCCAGTAGTGGAATTTTTACATAACCGTTATTTTCCAGATGGCAAAGTATATTATTCCGAAAAAGCACTTATTGAGACAAAGAAAAAGGGAAGAAAAGTTGCGCCGTTTGTCGTGCCTGTTGTGGGTGGGATTGCAATGGAAAATGAAGGCTACAGGGCAGATGAAATTGATGCGCCTTATATTGCGCCTAAAATGCCAATAACAGCAGCAGAACTTTCAAAGAAAGCTTTTGGCGAGTCACCAGAATCAGGACGCACACCAGCCCAGAGGGAAAATGAGGTACAGTCAGAGCATATGGATAATTTAAGGTGTTCTGTATGCAGGCGTATTGAACTTATGTGTTCAGAAATCATTACAACTGGCAGGGTCATGATGAAACATTTTTCAACTGCGGAAGATGCAGCAGATGATGTTAATTATACATTGAAACAGTTACAGTTTTATGAAGGGGAGTTTGGGAACAGGTATGTTTTCCAGAAAGATTTTGCCAGCATGAAAGCAAGTGAAAAAATACTTGAATTTTATAAAATGGCAGTAATCCTGAAAAAGCGTGGGATAAGGGCAACAGACATGGTTATGACATCTGATGTTTCAATGCTTCTTATGTCTGACATAGAATTTCTTGAGTTTTATAACAAGGCAAAAGTAGAAACAGGGGACATAAAACCAGAAGAAATGCCAGAAGGTGTTGTATGCAATGGCAGGATTAATATAAATGGCGTTGTCATGACAATGTTCACATACGATGAAAGTTATGAAGACCTGGATGGCGAGGCAAAGGAAATTTTCCCAAAAGGGACACTTGCATTTCTTCATCCAGGATTAGGTGAAACAGTATATGCCCAGGTTACTTTTGTAGAAAAAGGCAGGTTTGCCACATATGCTGATAAAATTATCCCACGCCTGGTTATGGATGAAAAAAACAATATGGCAGAAGTACAGGTCTTCTCAAGACCAGTCCCATACCCTTATGACTGGGAGGGCTGGCTTGTTTCCAATATTTATGGTGAACCACAGGCGGAAACAGAAAGTTACAGCCTTTTTATGGAAGAAGAACCAGAAGCCAGGGAAGACCTGCCTGTATTTAAGACAGAAGCAGAGATTAATTCAATGACAAGGAAAGCTGATGTTATAACATATGCGGAATTAATCGGGCTTAACGGTTTAAGCGAAGAACAGAAACTTGATGAGTTAAAAGCCTGTGTACTTAATTTCCAGGAAGAAATACAGGATATGCAGGGGGAATAGAATGTCCGCATTTAAAGAACAGATACTAAAGGATATTGATGATGTGTTTGCAGATACAGATGAATTTTTTGAGGAGCACATTGTCAATGGCAGAAAAATGCCTGTAATGGTTGATGGGAACGAGAACGCAGAAAGGACAAAATTCCAGAAAGTATACCATGAAGGGAACAAGGCAAAGAAGCTTCTTATATATGTAAAGGCATCTGATTTTGGAAGGTTGCCTGCACATGGAAGCAGGATTATTATAGACAGTTCAGAGTTCCTGGTATCAGATGCCATAAATGAGGCAGGCATGTACAGCATAACAATGGAGGCTTCAGGATGAGTGGCAATAATCTCAGCGTGACAGTTAATCTTGATGGTGCAAGGCAAAGGCTTAGAGCACTGCAAAAACTGGCTAAACCCGCAATACGTGATTCAGTGAATGATACAGCAAAGAAAGCCAGGAGCAGGCTGGATGATAAAGTAAAAGAAGTTTACGCAATAAAAAAATCTGGTTTCAACAAAGCTGTAAAAATAAGGAGTGCTACAAACAGGACACTTACAGCCCATATTACAGGGATTACTAAAAAAATACCCCTGGCCAGTTTTACGCACCGCAAAAATACCCTGGGTGATGGTAAATACTATGTCCCTGTACTAAGTAAAACTTTAACTGGTTCAGGTGGAAAAGCGGTAACAGCAAAAGTAAAAAACAAATCCCCGATGATAGAACTGAAGAGCCTTGGTGGTGCAAAGGCATTTATTGCAAAAGTAAGGAAATTTAAAGGCCGTGACAGTAAAGGGAAATATGTACAGGATGAAACGAAAACGAAGACAGGTATTTTCCAGAGGACAGAGAGCGGAAAAATCAGACAGCTTTACGGACCTTCTGTTTCAGAGATGATGAAAGATATAGATGTATATGGCACAGTCAGGCCTTATATTGAAGAAGATTTAAAGAATAACCTGGACAGGCAGATAAAAAGGAGGCTTGAAAAATGATACCACTGGCATTACAGGATGCACTTGTTAAAGAACTTGGGACTATATTAAAACCTTTAAAGCTTAAAAACAGGGATGGGGAACTTAGCCATATAAATATATATTCCCAGTATCTTCCAGTAAGCGATTCTTCCAGCAGCATGGATGGTAAAACAGGGGATATGGCATTTGACTTCCAGGGGATTAATGATAAATATGAGTCCCTGTTGCCGTTTGTTGTGGTATATCTCCAGGATGGTGTTATCCAGACAGGTGCAATGGCACATTCCATGAGTGCAGGGTTCGCAATTGGCGTTTATGACAATGATGGCAGCAGGCAGGGGTACAGGGATGTAATGCTGGTCATATCAAAGATTACAGAAAGGTTTGAGAAAAACGATATACTGGCAAATAAATTTATTGCACAGTTCCCAGTGGAATGGAGCTTACAAGAACCAGATGATATAACATGCCCATGTTTTTATGGAAGCATGGTATTGGATTTTGCTACACCAACATACAGAAGGGAGTGTATACATGCATGAGTACCACAAATAAAAAACCAAAAGAAAAAGAAGTTACAGGAAACACATGTAAAGATAATAAAGAAACAGAAGATATGTTTAATGGTAATTGTCTGCCAGATGGAACAAAGGCAGGAAATAAATGCAATAGTAATGGGGATAAAGAAAATATACAGGCAGAAGAACCAGTTATATACATAGGACCGGATTTAAAAAATATTGTTTCAAGGAATACAATATTTAAAAACGGCATACCAGAAGAAATAACAAGGGAAGCTGGCAGCCTGCCTGTTATTATGAAGCTGTTCGTGCCGCTGAAAAAACTGCCAGAAGCATTAAAAACATTTACACAGGGTGGGTTTTATAAGACATTGTATGGCAATGCGGTAAAGGAAATAGCAAAAATAAACAGCAAGGGAGGGGAAAGTCATGAGTAGCACAGAATACCATCATGGGATAACTGCTATTGAAAATGATACTAAAATGAAGACACCGCAGGATGGCACATCTGCCATACCTTTTGTAGTAGGCGCAGCACCTGTAAACCTTCTGGATGACCCGGAAAGTGCAGTCAATGTACCAGTACTGGTAACAAACAGAAAGGATGCAGATGCTTTTATTGGTTTTTCATATGACTGGGGAAGATGTACAAGTGACAGGACGAAGTTTATGTATACTTTGTGCCAGGCAGTTTATGCAGCATTTAACATATTTTCTGTAAGCCCTGTAGTCCTGCTTAATGTATTAGACCCTGGAAAACATAAAAGTGATGTTGGTACACAGAACCTGGAGGTTACAAATGGTTCAGCAAAATTACAGATAACAGGGGTACTGAAAGCAGAAACCAGGGTACATTCAGGTGAAACCTTATTAGAGCAGGGGTCAGACTATGTTTTATCATTTGATAAGGAAGGGTATCTGGATATCCTGCTTGCAGACCAGTCTGTAAAGGAAATTACAGTTGAAAGCAAGAAAATAGACCCTTCACTGGTAACGGAAGAAGATATCATCGGGGGTTATGACCAGGCAACAGGGCGTAATACAGGCCTTGAATGTATTGAGGATGTATTCCCGCTTTTTGGTGTAACACCAGGTATACTTATATGCCCTGGCTGGTCATCTGTACCAGAGGTAGCTGCCGCAATGCAGGTAAAGAGTACATGCATTAATGGTGTGTTTGGATGTGAAAATATAGTTGACCTGGACTGTACAGAAAATGGTGCAAAACTGTATACACAGGTAAAAAAGGTTAAAGAAGAAAGTGCAATGTCAGGTACACATGAAGCTGTTGTATGGCCTATGGTTAAAACAGGGGGACGGGTTTTCTATTACTCATCTGTCCTGGCTGCCCTGACGGCTGCCACAGATATTGCAAATGATGATGTGCCGTCACTGACGCCTTCTAACAAAAAGATTGCTATAAGCGGCCTTGTACTGGATGATTTGGAAAATACAGAAGTAATGCTTACACTGCCTATGGCAAATATGGTTAACGGGTATGGTGTAATTACTGCACTTAATTTTAATGGCTGGAGGACGTGGGGCAGCAATACAGCAGCCTTCCCGGGTACTAAAGACCCGAAAGACAGGTGGTTTAACTGCCGCCGTATGATGACCTACTGTAAAAACCACTGGATACTTAATTACTTTGACAATGTGGACAATCCTGTTGATTTAAGGCTGACACAGACCATTGTTGAAAATGAAAACACATGGTACGCATCACTTTTTGCAAATGGGAAAATTGCAGGGGGAAGCATTACATTTGATAACGGGCGCAATCCTGTTGAACAGATTTTAGATGGTAAGGTTATTTTTGACATCAGGGTGGCATTTTTTGTACCAGGGGAATATATTGTTGGTGAATTTGAATATGACCCTGTAATACTGTCAGAATATTTTACAGCTTCGTAGTAAGGAGGGCATATAATGAAGGATTTAATTATACATGATTACAATATATATAATGGGGATAATGAACTTATCGGGGATGGTGAGGAAATAACACTCCCTGATTTAAGCCCGGTATCAACTGACCTTGCAGGGTCAGGGATGCTGGGGAGTGTAAAAATACCTGTACCTGGTATGTATGAATCCTTGGTGGTTGACATCCCTTTCCGCATGATTAGTGAAAAAGCAACAAGGCTGTTTATTGGACGAAGGTATGCAACAGTAAAAATAAGGGGTGGTATTTTATGGACAGATGAATCAACTGGTGATATGGGCGACCGCGGGATTGTTGTAACAGTACGTGGCATGGGTTCAAAACTTTCGCTTGGGAAAATCAAACGTGGTGAAAAAATGGGTTCTGGCATAAGCATTGAAGCTGTATATTACAATGTTACAGTTGACAATAAATGCCTTTTTGAACTGGATAAATTTAACAATATATGCAAAATTAATGAAGTAGATATTATGGAAAATTTAAGGAAACTTTGTTAAAGGAGATGGACTGCTATGGAAGGAAATAAAACAGTAAACCAGGATATAGAAACAAAAGAAAAAGTAACAGTAAAGCAGGAAACAGAAGAGACAGAAACAGATAAAAAAGGTGGGATATATTATGTAAAATTCTTTAACCCTTATTTTTATGAAGGCAAAGAATATGAAGGTGTGGATTTGGAAAAAATACGTGACCTTACAACAAAGGAAAAAATTAATATAGACCGTCTTTATGAACAGTTAGAGCCTGTAAAGAGCCAGACACCAGTTATGACAACAATGTATGCTGTATGTACA
Organism: uncultured Lachnospiraceae bacterium; assembly: GCA_910588655.1. Classification (GTDB taxonomy): domain Bacteria; phylum Bacillota; class Clostridia; order Lachnospirales; family Lachnospiraceae; genus Butyribacter. The sequence continues at coordinate 5,582 of CAJUPJ010000056.1, forward strand.
GCAGCACATATTACAAAGCTTCCTGTTGAGTTTTTCTATAAGATGAAAAATATAGACTTCTTACAGATTGAGAGAACAGTAAGAAGAGGTTTTTTTTCACCGGTTTAGAACCTGGTGATGGAAGAGCCTGGAGGAAAGTTGCCATAAAAACAGGAATGTTAGCAGGTACTGACTTTATTAAGCTTATGGACATGCCAGTATGGATGCTGTGTGAAATAGTTGATGATGTAACGGAAAAATAAGACAGGAGGGGGTGCGTTGTCCTGGCAGGTGCGAAGGAAACAAGTGTAGATATCAGTATTACGGGACAGATAGACCCGTCATTTGAAACAAGTGCAGGCAAGGCAGAAGAAACCCTTGAAAAACTAGGTGAAGAGTCCGGCAATACCAGTGAGGGGCTTGAAGACCTTGGGGAAGAGGCTGGCAAAGCAGGCGCAGGCATGGATGGCTTTTCAGAAGAAGCTGGAGGTGCAGGGGATTCATTGCAGAATCTTGCACAAGCCGTTGCAGCAGCAGGGATTTTAGACAAGCTTGATGATATTTATGACAGCTTTATGGAGTGTTCTGCCGCTGCAGCAGAATACGAGACAAGTTTAAAAAAGGTTGAAACAATAGCAGATACTTCCAGTATATCTATGGGGGATATCAGCAGCAGCATAATGAAACTGTCAAGCGAAACAGGCATTGCAGCAAAAGACCTTTCCGAAGCAGCATACCAGGCAATATCGGCATCTGTTGGTACAGCAGATGCCGTTGGTTTTGTTGGCACTGCAAATAAGCTTGCAGCAGGCGGGTTTACTGATGCTTCATCTGCTGTTGATGTACTGACAACTACTATTAATGCATATGGGCTTGAAGCTGGTGAAGCATCAAAAATAAGTGACTACCTTATTACAACGCAGAATAAAGGAAAAACAACTGTTGGGGAACTTGCTTCATCTGTTGGCAAAATTATTCCTGTTGCAGCTGCTTATAACGTGCAGATGGATAACTTGTCAGCAGCCCTGGCTGTAATGACTGCAAACGGTATCCAGACAGCAGAAGCAGCAACTTATATAAAATCCATGCTGAATGAACTGTCTGACACAGGAAGTGAAGTTGCAAAAGAACTGGTTGCACAGACAGGAAAATCTTTTTCAGAGTTAAGCAGTATTGGCTATTCACTGGGTGATGTCATGCAGGTTCTTGGTGATAGTGTTAATGGGAGTGCCACAGCACTTTCAAACCTCTGGGGAAGTTCGGAAGCAGGCACAGCTTCACTTTCACTGTATAATTCAGGTGCACAGAAATATAATGAAGTGCTTGGGGAAATGAGGAATTCAGCAGGGGCAACGGAAGCAGCATACCAGACTATGACACAGACAGTGGAATTTTCACAGCAGCGTATGTCTGTAGCATCAGAGAATTTACAGGTTGCCATTGGTGAAACCTTAAACCCTGCCATACAAAATGTATATGACCTTGCAGCAGATATACTGGCTGGTACACAGGAATTTGTAGAAAAAAATCCTGACACTGTGGCAGCAGTAACATCCGTAGCAACAGCCATCGGGGTTGCTACGGCATCAATAACAGCACTTACAGTGGCAACCAAAGCATATACAATAGCAAAAACTGCACTTAGTGCCGTGCCAGGGATAGGGTGGATTGCAGCAGGCGTTGGCATTGCCGGGGCAGTTGCAGGAATGGTGCAGTATGCTTCAATGACAAGTGACGCAGCAGACATAACAGAAGAATTTACTGCTGGCACAAAGGAAATGCAAAGTGAACTGGAAAAACTTAACAGGCAGTATGATGAAGTATGTAAAAAATATGGTAAAAATTCAGATGAAGCTGGCAGGCTTGCTTTAAAGATTGAAACATTACAACAGAAATATGATAAGTCTAAAAGGACAATAGGGGAATTTGCGGAAGAGATAGACACCCTTTCAAAATCAGTTTCAGATACATATAAAACATATAAAGAAGAGAGTGGCAGTATTACAGGGGTTCTGGACAGTTCCAGTTTCCTGGTAAGCGGGCTTGCTGCACTGGAAGGGCAGGCTGGTCTTACAAAAGCACAGATGCAGACAATGACAGGGATTGTTGGCAAGCTTAATGACAGTTATAATGGGTTAGGTCTTACAATAGACGAAACAACAGGGAAATTAAATTATTCCACAGATGAATTATTTGAATATGTTACAAAGGCAGCAGAGAAAAAGAAACAGGAATCGGCTAAGGAGTCACTGGTTTCAGCGTTACAGGTTTTTCCAGATTTAAAGGAAAGTACAGAAAAAGCAAAAAAAGAATCAGATATTGCATTTAAAGAATACCAGGATATTAAAGCCAAATGGGAAAAAGAACATCCTGTAATCTCAGGTCTTGGCATTGCAGACCCGTTGTCCTCTGGAGAGGTTTCACAGGCATTAGATAAGTTTAATGAACTTGACAGCAAATCCTTTGAAGCAAGCCAGTCTTATGATGAGTGTATTAAAAACATAAAAGAATATGCCATACAAATAGGATATACAGACAAGGAAGCCAGAAAGTTTATTAACAGTCTTGAAAAATCTTCCAAAGTTGCAGAAAAAAATTCCAGGAAATTAAACAATGCAGGCAAAATTAATGAAAAGTATGCAAAGGGCATGGAAAAGGTAAAGTCAGCAGCAGGGAACATTTCAGGAGAGCTTTCTGAAATGGCAGAAGCTTACGACAAAACATTCAAAGCAGTATATGAGAACATTGACGGGCAGATAGGGCTTTTTGACAAATATGAAACTAAATCAAAAATGACTACAGATAAAATGGCTGCTGCATGGAAGTCACAGGAAAAATACCTTAAAAAGTATAGTAAAAATATTAAAGAAGCCAGCAAGGCAGGCCTTGATGAAGATGTAATACAGAAACTTTCAGATGGAAGCCAGGAAGCGGCAGGGCAGTTAGATGTTATAGTAAAGAAGTACAAGGAAATTGAAAACAGCAATGGCAGTGAAGCAGCTAAAAAATGGATTAAACAGTTTAACAAACAGTTTAAAGCAGTAGAAAAAAGCAAAGAAACTTTTTCAGCCACTGTTACAAAAATGGAGCAGGATTTTGGGAAACATATGAAAAGCATTGTTTCCCAGCTAAAAAAATCTGTAAAAGACATGGATATGTCTGGGACAGCAGGCAAGGCGGCAGAAGCTACAATGGATGCCTATATTGCAGCAATAAAGAGTAAAACAACAGAAGCGGCAAACGAAGCTTACAGTATGAAAGATGCTGTGGCAAGTGCCCTGGCACTGGGGGATAAAACATCCACACGCAAAGGAAAGAAATATACTAAAAACCATAACAGTGGGAAAGGGTATGCACCAGTCCCAGAGGCAGAAGGGGATATCCTTACAAAGCCAACACTGGTCTGGATTGCTGAAGCTGGTTATGATGAAGCAGCAATCCCAATTAATGGTTCTGCGCGTTCCAAGGCATTATGGGAGGAAACAGGGGAACGGCTTGGTATGTTTAAAAAAGATGGGGGCAGGAAAAGTGCCAAATCTGTACTGGAGCGTCTTGGTGGTGGAAAAAATACCGGAATGGATTTTGACAACACAGATGCTGGCATAAACACCAGAAACAGCACAGAATTTACCAGCAATACAAAAAATACACAGGATATAATGGTTGAAGTGCCATTTTCACCAGTAATAAATATTTATGGCAGTGCTGGCAGGAAGGAAATAAAAGAAGCAGGAAAAGAAATAAAAATGTCTTATAATGATTTTAAGAAGCATATGGAACGCTGTATTGAAGAATACCTGCGCAGGACTACTGGACAGGGGGTGCACTATGGGAAACTATACAACGGTGTCAGGTGACCAGTGGGATATAATATCTTATAACCTGTTTGGAACAGAAGATTATACAGGTGACATTATGCAGGCAAACCTGGAATATGCGGATGTTGTAATTTTCCCCGCAGGTATTTTATTAAATATACCAGAAATCCAGGCTGTAAATGACGGGCTGCCAGCATGGAGGGATGAAATTGACATGGAGATGGGAGAGGAGGGGTATTAATGGCCAGCCAGAAAGGACGGCAGGCATGGGTTAACCTTTCATATACCAGGTACAAAGATGGGAAGCCTGTAAAAAGAGCCTGTGATGTGATGAAAGAATTTATGGAAAGTTTTACTTATTCAGACTGTGCAACAGGAAGCATGGATACCATGAGTGTTGTATTAAACAATTCGGATTCCAGGTTTAATAAAGGATGGATGCCACATAAAAAAGACAGCATGTCGGCATTTATTGTGACAGACAACTGGAAAAACCGCAGCAAGGAAAAAATGTGCTGTGGAACTTTTATAATAGACCAGCTGCGTTTTTCAGGCCCGCCTGGAATTTGTGAAGTAGGTGCTATATGCGCGCCTGAAACAACTTCCTTCCGTACATCTGAAAGGGACAAAACATGGAAAAAGGCGACATTAAAGGGTGTTTCACAGGCAATTGCGGATAAATATAAACTTGGACTGGTTTTTAAAGGGCATGATACAGACATTGGCACAACAGAACAGTCTGGTGAAACAGACTACAGCTTTTTATGCAGGACGGCAGAAGAGTATGGTTATGGCATGAAACTGTACCGCAATAAAATATTAATATATGATATAGCGGAAATGGAGGATGCAAAGCCTGCCAGCATAATACACAAATACCAGGTTACAGGAAGTTATGACTGGGAAACTGTCATGTCAGGCACATATACAGGGGCAAAAATAAGGTATATGGGTGATGACAGTAAAGAAGTATCATGCAGTGTTGGAAAAGGGCCGAGGTGGCTGCGTGTATCTGGCAGCGCTGCAAGTATAGCCCAGGCAAAAAAGCTGGCAGCTGCCAGGGTAAATAATGAAAACAGGGGCACTACAACTATTTCTTTGCAGGTGAGGGGGAATACAAATTATTTTGCGACATCTGTAGTAATGCTGCAGGGGTTTAATAAATTATCTGGCAGGTATTTTATTGATGAAGCAGAACACAGGATAGATGCCACAGGAGGGTACACAACCAGTCTGTCAATGCACAAAATCCAGGGGAGGGTAACTGTATGAGGACAGGCATTGTATCAGATACAGATTATAATAATGGCATGGTGTCAGTTATTTATACTGATGGAGACAGTGGCGGAGGGGCTACAGATTTACTTCCGTGCCTTAATACAGAGGATGGATATAAAATGCCAGAGGCTGGCCAGGTTGTTGTAATAGGGAAACTTTCAACAGGGCGCAGCATTGTACTTGGAAAACTCTGGGACAGGGCAAACAGGCCAGAGAAAGCAGGCAGGGGTGTATACCATAAAAGATTAAGCAGCACAGCAGAAATTTCTGCATCGGGTACAGAATACCTGAAATTGGCTGATACAGATATTGCATTTGAAACAGATTACGGGCTTTTTACAGTTACAGATATAATAAAGCGCTTGGAAAAGCTGGAAGGAGGCTTTTAATGGCAAAAAAAATCGGAAAGCTTGGAAACCTTGTTACTTTCAGGACATCCGACAAACGTATACTTAATTACCAGGATTACCAGCGTGAAATACCTGCAAGGTGGGCAGTACATGAAAGAATAGGTAAAAAACCACAGGCAGAGTTTCTTGGGGTTGGCCAGGAACAGATAACTTTTACTATTGAACTGGATGCAACGCTGGGTGTAAAACCTTGGAAAATTATGCATAAAATGCGTAAAGCAACAGCCAGGGGGAACGTTTACCAGCTTGTAATAGGGAAACACAGGGTAGGCAGGCGTAAATGGTATATTGCCAAAATGTCAGAGATGCACAATATAACATTAAACAAAGGTGAAATTTTAAAGGCAACTGTTGAACTTGTTTTAGAGGAATATTTATAATGGCAGTTTTTTTGAAAACAGATGTGGAATTTGATTATGAAGATTATGGCAGGGAATGGGAAGAAAAAATAGAACAGTTAAAATTTCTTTGTTCTACTTTTGAAGGAAGCTGTCCTGGAGACCGTAACTTCGGGCTGCCTCCAGATATCCTTGACGGGATTTCAGAAGGACAGCAGGCGGATTATGTTATGGCAGTAACAGAGAAGATGGAGATTTATATCCCGTCTTTAGAACTTGTGGATGTAGAATTCAATGCTTCAGAAGATGGCATGGTGTCGGTTGTATTGTATATAGAACCATCAGATGAAGAAGATAATGAGGAAGGGGATGTCTGAAAATTGGAAGGCCTGGATGCAGTGATGTCACTGCCAGATATATCATTTATAGACAATATGACACTGCCAGACTGCCAGCAGTTTTTAATAACAAGATACCAGGAAAATTATAAGGCAGTTACAGGCAAAGAGGTAAATTTACAGAAAGCATCACCAAGGCGTATTGAACTCCTTGCTGTTGCAGAACTTATGTATTATACGCTCCAATGCGTTGACAAGGCTGGGAAAATGAATTTCCTTAAATATGCTTATGGCAGTTACCTGGAACATTTAGGGGTATTTAAAAATGTACTGCGTACCAAAGCAAAACCTGCACAAGTACCAGTTGAATTTTTTCTTGCAGCACCAAGGGAAGCAGCTACAGGGATAGATAAAGGTGTGACTGTGACAGCAGACCAGAAAGTATTCTTTGCCGTACAGGAGTATGCAGAGATACCAGCAGGTGAAACCAGCAGGACGTTTTTACTTGTATGTACCGTAGCAGGGACTGAGGGAAATGGCTATGCACCAGGTGAAATCAATACGCTGTGTGACCCTGTCGGCTTTATTTCCAGGGTTGCAAATACAGCGGAAAGCCAGGGCGGTGAAGACACAATGCCTGATGACGTTCTGAAAGAGAAAATATACCTGTCCCCGTCAGGTTACAGTGTTGCAGGGCCAGAAGATGCATGGGTATCACTGGCAAAGAACTATTCTTCTGATGTAGCTGGTGCAGAAGTATGGTCTGGCAGCGATTCAGTAGTTAATATATGCGTAATGCTTAAGGATGGGAAATTACCTGGTAAAAGTTTTCTGGATGGTTTAAGGAATTACCTGTCAGACGGGAGCAGGAAACCTACAGCAGATTATATACAGGTACAAGCACCTGAACCTGTAAATTATAATATTGAAATGGTTTATTACATTGCAGAAAGCAACAAAGCTTCCGCATCTGTGATACAGGAGGAAGTAAAACGCGCTGTATTTGATTATGTATGCTGGCAGGGTGCACATAGCAGTGAAATAACAACAGATGACACAGAAGCAAAGGCACGTGCTGGCAGGGATATAAACCCTGATGAGCTGGTTATGAGGTGCAGGAGAGCAGGTGCAAAAAGAGTTGTCATAACTTCCCCTGTTTATCTGCCAGTTGGAAGAAACCAGATTGCAAACCTTGAAAATGCTGTGGATGGGCAGCCTGGTATCAATATAACATATGGGGGTATTGAAGGTGATTAAGCTTAAAGATGCACTTCTGTCTGACATAGCACCACATTCCCTCCTTGGGACAGATGATATGGAAGCATATTCCCGGACTTTAAGGGATGCAGTAAGGCTGGTGCTGGACATGTCTGAAAAAACAATGGTTTATTATAATTTTGACAGCTTGTCTGAAAAAATAACTGACCTTATGGCATCAGAATGGCGGACACAGTTTTATGATGGCACACTGGAACTTGCTAAGAAAAAAGAACTAGTAAAAAACACATTGCAGTGGTATTTGTCAGCAGGGACTGACAAGGCAGTAAACAGCCTTTTAGAAACTTTATTTGGTAATGGAAAGATTATACCCTGGTACGAATATGGCGGACAGCCATACCATGCTAAAATATCAGCCAATATTGAATACAGTGAAGGTATAATGGAGAAGTTTGATACTTTGCTGCGTAAAGTTAAAAAGACAAGCACGATACTGGATGAAATAGAAATGGAGAACCAGATAAAAACAAGCATACATACAGGCGTTTCCATGCATATGCAGGAAAGGGCCTGTTTTTATGTACAAGGTGTAAAATGAGAGGAGGGACAGTATGGCAGTATTCAGGGATGCAGTCATTACTGATGCTGGAAAAGAAGCAACAGAAAAATTAATCGTAAGTACGGGGACTTTGCAGTTTACTGGATTTGCTGTAGGGACAGGGACATATACAAAAGCAGAAAAAGAAGAAGCTTCCCTCAAAGAAATGACATCATTAAAAAAACTTCTAAAGGTATATGATGTAAACAGTATAACTAAAAAAGATGGTATTGTAATACTTAAAAGCATAATAGAAAATACAGATTTTACTTCCAGCCATTCCATAACAGAAATAGGCCTGGTTGCAAATGATGGGGAAAATGATATCCTTTACAGTATTGCTGTTGCTGAGAATCCATTAAACATACCAGGTTATAATGGAGTTTATACTTATACAGTAACACAAGAGGCATATGTAGCAATAAGCAGGGATTTGAATGTTACAATTGAGCGGCCAGGAGAGGTTTATGCACTAGCAGAAGATTTAGAAACATATGTTAAAGATTTATCTTTTGACAAAGCCAGTAATACACTTTCAATGGCAAAGGGTGATGGAACAAAGGAAGAAATTAAATTATGCAATATTAAGTCAAAAATTGCTTTACTTGAAGCAGGGCAGACAAGCGTTGTATTTAACTTTGATGAAGGTGTTATAAGTGAAAACAGCAGTATAAGCCTGGAAGCAAGTGTGCCAGATTTAAATTATGAAAATATAACTGTAGATGGTGACGTTGTTACAGTAACATTTGAAGCACAGGAGGAAAGGGATGTATATGTAAAGGCGGTGGTAAGTGATGGGCTGGTATAAAGCAGGACATAAGGAAACAATACATACAGCAGATAACAAAGAAACAACAGAAAAGGGGAGTGCACTGGATGCAAGGCAGGCAAACAAGGACATTGAGGGAACACTGGCACACGATATTTACAAAGAACTTGCAGAAGTAAAAAAATCTGCCGCTGATGGCAAGACAGCCGTTGCCAGTGCCATCAGCGCAATGGGACAGGCAACAGCCAGCAGTGCTGCATACAGCACAATGGCAGCAAACATAAGAAAAATATCAAATGATGCTACTGCTGGCACAGGGCATATCCTTACAGGAAAGACAGCATATGCAGGCGGAAAGAAAATAACTGG
>CAJUPJ010000057.1 GCA_910588655.1 uncultured Lachnospiraceae bacterium
TATGTTTTGGCAAAAATTATTTATTTTTATACCCTAAAGCCTGAATAGTAACTTCACTTGATACAGAAAATAAAACTGCTATTGTTGGAAAAGACAGTAATGTATTAAATTCAGCAGGATATAAAGGGGCAAATAATTCAAATATTATAATTCCTTCTTTTGTAGAAAAGGATGGAACTATGTATACTGTTACAAGAATTGGTTCAAATGCATTTTCAAGCGGACAGCATATAGCGAAAATAGAAATTGCAGATACAGTAAAGTCTATTGGTGAAAAAGCATTCTCAGAAACATCAGTAAGTGAAATATATATTGGCTCTGGCGTGGAAAATATTGAAACAGAAGCGTTGGATGCAATTTTATTATGTAGAATATATGTAAACCCTGCAAACCAGAACTTTTTTAGCCAGAATAATATATTATTTGATAAAACATGTGAAACTTTGATAAGATTTCCAAGTACAAATTCACTGGATATGCGTAATTACAGTGTGCCAGAGCCAGTGAAAATAATAGCAGACGGGGCTTTTAAGAATACATATATAAAGAATATAACCTTGGCAGATTCAGTAAAAACTATAGGAAAGGAAGCATTTGAAAAATGTACTGTTCTGGAAAGTTTTAGTGGAAACCAGATTGAAAATATAAAAGAACGGGCATTTTATGAATGTTGTGATTTAAAATACTTTTATACAGGAACAGATTTAAAAGTTATAGAATCAAGAGCGTTTTATTACTGCCAGTCGCTTGAATGGCTTTTCTTTCCAGATAGTGAAATAGTAATGGAAGATGAGGCACTTTTATGTATGAAGGGTTTAAAATATTTTATTGGTGCAAATAATGCAAAATATGGTACAAGTGTTTTTGCGGGTTGTGAAAATTTATTCCTGGTATCACTTTCTGAATGTATGGAAAATATTCCAGAAAAGCTGCTTGCAGGCTGCATTTCGCTTGAGAAAATTTATATTCCAGAGCAGTATACAGACTGTGGTTTAATGTCATTTCCTAATTACATATCCAGGAAGTATACAGTTTATGGAACTGCTGGGCAAAAGAAATTTATTATAAAGTCTTCGGCAGAGTTTGAAGACAAGTCAGAACATGAACATATTATGCTTACAGAAACAATTGCAGAACCAGGTGAGAGGACTTATGGTGCAGAAGTAACATATTGTACATATTGTCATTATATAGAAGAAGGAAAGCTTATTCCGCCAACAGGTACACAGGCAGCAATTCCAATAATTAGCAGGCCAGTTTTAAAAACTCCAGCACCTGTTGTAAATGAAACACCAGAACCACCAGAAACACCTGCTCCAGAAGAAACAAAAGAACCAGAAACGTCAGAAACACCTGTTCCAGAAGAAACAAAAGAACCAGGGACATCAGTAACACAAGAACCAGGAAACACAGCAGAACCGCCAGCATCTTCAAAACCACCAGAGGATAATAATACAGGCAGTAATAGCGGGGGTTCTTCAGGCAGCGGAGGCTTTGTTGGAGGCGGCGGGGCTGGGGCAGCAGGTGGAAGCCAGACAGCTGCTACACAGACACCTGTCCCGTCAGAACCACCTTCAGGCCAGCCGGTTTCCAGTAGTGCAACACCACAGGCTACACCAGGAGTAACCGTACCTGCAGCAGAACCTTCACAAGCGCCATCACCGTCACCATCGCCAGGTTTAGATAATACATATGGGCGTATAGAAATTTATTCCTTTTCATTAAAACTGGATAAAAATAACCATGCAAAATTAAAATGGAACAAAAATCCAGATGCAGCAGGATATATTATTTACCGTTCAACAAAACGTAATAAGGATTTTAGTAAAATACATACAATAAAAAAACCTTATAAAAACTTTTATACTGATAAAAAAGTTTCTCCTGGCAAAAGATATTATTACCGTATATGTGCATACAGGCTGTATGGGAAAATCCAATATACTGGCAGGTACAGCAGTATACAAAATATAAAAACATTATATTTAATTAAGCCAAAGATAAAAGCTGCCAAAGGGAAAACGGCAGGAAATATAAAATATATACAACTGGATTTAAAAAAGTACAGTGGCACAGACATTGCTGTTTACATAAGAGGCAGTAATAAGAAATATAAACGGCTGGAACTTATAGAAAGTTCTATAAAGAAGTATAATGCTTCTTTCAAGTTAAGGTATAACAGCAAGAAGAAAAATTGCTATATTAAAGTAAAAACATTTATTAATAAAAACGGACAAAAATATTATAGTGCCTATTCCAATATAGCAAAAGTTAAAATGTAACTAAAAAAATTTCCCAGGATTTCTAAGATTTCTTATAGTCCTGGGAATTAGATTGAAAAATCATTTTAAGGTTGCACAAAACGCATCCAAGGAATGATTTTTCACCTCTATTATTATACTTTTTTGAGTTTAGAAAAATAATTTATAAAAGCCTGGTTTACATCTTTGTGAAGCCGTCTGCTTACAGGGATATGGCTGCCTGTATCAAATGTTATTTCTGTTTTGCTTATGTGGTGTATATTGGGGATTGCACACAGATATGAACGGTGGCATCTGGTAAAATTCTTTAGCTTTACTATAGCTTCCAGTTCTGAAATACTTTCTGATACTTCAATAAGTTCTGTGAGTTTTGTGCAGGAACTGGTATTCCTTATACCATTTTCTGTTGAAAATATTTCAATTATGCATCCATGTCCCATAGCTTCAATATAATTAATCTGGTTTGTTATAATTTTACGTATTTCTTCCTTTGAATGTACAAGTATATAATCTGTTTCCTTTTTCCTGTTAAGAATTTTCTCCATGCATTTATATATCTTATCTTTACCAACCGGTTTCACCAGGTAGTGCATTGCTTCAACTTCATAGCCTTCTTCCATATACCCAGTAATTCCTGTTGTAAAAATTATATTTACTGTAGTGTCTTTTTTCCTGACAGTTTTTGCCATTTCCATGCCGTTTATTTTCTGCATCTGTATATCAATAAAAAGTACATCAAAAGCAATCCCTGGTTCAAATTCAAATAAAAAACTTTCTGCATCCAGATATCTGCTTATCTCCAAGGTTATATTTTTAAGCCTGCCCCATTCAAGCAGGTATTTTTCAAGTAAATCTGCATGGATTTCATCATCTTCAATAATTGCTGCTTTCATAAACATTCTCCATTACTGGTAATATTGTGCCTGTGCATTCCACATTTCATAATACTTCCCATTTTTATCTTCCAGCAGTTCCTTGTGGCTTCCATACTGTACCAGGCTTCCTTTATGGAATACTGCGATTTTTTCACAAAACTGGCAGGAGGAAAGCCTGTGTGAAATGTAAATTGCTGTTTTTGTGCCAATGATTTTATCAAAATTTGTATAAATCTCATATTCCGCAAGAGGGTCAAGTGCTGCTGTTGGCTCATCAAGAAGCACAAAGGGTGAATTTTTATACATTGCCCTTGCTATAGCAATTTTTTGTGCTTCACCACCAGATATTTCAATGCCAGTATCATCAAAATCTTTATAAAGATAAGTTTCCATTTCCATTCCGCCGTTATTTATACGTTCCCCGAAGCCAGAATCCACAAGACATTTTTTAACCAGTTCTGTATTGTATTCTGTGTCTGTTGCAACGTTTTGTGCAAGCTGGAATGGAAACAATGTATAGTCCTGGAATACAACAGAAAAAAGCTGTCTGTATTCATCTGTTTTAAATTTACGTATGTCTACGCCATTTAGAAGTATTTCCCCCTTATCAGGGTCATAAAGCCTGTACAAAAGCTTAATCATTGTTGTTTTGCCAGAACCATTCATACCTACAACTGCAAGTTTTTCACCAATTTTTAATTTCATTGAAAAATCTTTTAATGCAGGTTCATTGCTTCCAGGATAACAAAATGTAACATTTTTAAATTCAACCTGGTATTCATTGTCACTGCGTTTTTCAACGGGAAGCTTTCCTTTATACATTTCATCATCAAGTTCCAGAAATTCAATAGTGCTTGCCTGTTTTCTGGCAGTCAGGGCGAACTCAGATATATCAGTTACCAGCCTGTAAGCTGATGAAACCAGTCTGTCCAGGCAGCCTGCAAGCCTGATAATATCACCTGCACCTGCTTTTGCTGCAATTGCAGCAAGGGTTACTGCCAGGTAGGTGCATCCTCTTATAGCACCAATGGCAAACTCAGATGAGCCATCTTTGCCAGCCCAGCCAATAGCAGAATTTTTTAAGGCTTTACGTTGCTTTTTACTGCTAAATGCATAAATACACCAGCGTTCCATAAGCCCGTAGCTTCCATAAATCTTTATGTCTTTTCCATTTTTATAATTAAACCCGTTGCCAGAAGCAAAGTCCCATGAAAGTGTAAGATATTCTTCTTTTTCATCATCATTAATTTTCATAAACATAAACTGGAATGTTTTCTTTTTAAAATATATGCCTGTTTTCATAGATATTATAAGGATTACGGCTAATACAATGAATATAATAATAACATAATTGCGCCCTGAATCAAATAAAAAGTTTATAACAGGAAAAGCAACAACTGCTGCGCCAATAATATTAAACAATCCAAAGATAATAGCGTTTCCCTGCCAGAATAATGAGTTAATCCCTGCACCCCAGTTATTATCAGTTATAATCCTTTTACGCAGTTCCCTTATTTCAGGGCTGTCAATTCTTGAAAAATCCATATCTAACATTTTGGTCTGTGTCATACATGAATAAACCAGAAATGCCTTTTCCCTGTGCACTTCCATTCTGTTCCATATTGAACTTGCTATAAAGTCCAGGCAAAGTATTATAAAAATGGTACTGGTTATAACTAACATCACTTCTTTAAAGTTTTTCTGTGCAATAATTGCATCAAGTATATAGGCAGATAAAACAAGCTGTATATAGGGTTTAATTACATTTATTATATGTACAATACTTGTAAATAAAAAGTACCATTTATCTATATCAATTATAATTTTTAGAATTTTTTTAATATTTTTAATATGTTCCCTGAACGGGATTTTAGCTGTCAAATCTGTATTCATTCTGTCTCCCCCTCTTCATAGTAATTGCTTTGTATATGGAACATTTCTGCATATTTGCCATTAAGCTGCATTAAATCATTATGGCTGCCTTCTTCTATTATTTTCCCTTCTTCAAGCATTATAATCCTGTCGGAAAATCTTGTGCTTGCAAGCCTGTGTGAGATAAAGAGGGCTGTTTTTCCCTGGCTGTATTTGTTATAGCTGTTATAAACTTCACTTTCCGCAACAGGGTCTAATGCTGCCGTAGGCTCATCTAATACAAGGACTGGTGCATCTTTATAAAGTGCCCTTGCAAGTAAAAGCCGCTGTTGCTGTCCGCCTGACAGGTCTACTCCGTTTTTCATAATGCCTTTGGTCATATATGTTTTTAAATTTATATTTTTTTCTTCAAAGAGTTCTTTTAAGCCAGCTTTGGCAATGGCATCCCATGCCTTGCCGGCATTAATGTTTTCTGCCCTGTCCATTGTTATATTTTCACCAAATGTAAAAGGAAATATAAGCTGTTCCTGGAACACAGCAGAGAAGAGCCCGTAAAGTTCTTTTTTTGGAAATTCGTTCCGGTCTATGCCATTAATAAGGATTTGCCCGCTGTCAGGGTCATACATGCCACATAAAAGTTTTACAAATGTTGTTTTGCCTGCACCATTTACACCTACAAGGGCAATTTTTTCACCTGCATTTATTTTTATATTTAGGTGGTCAAATACATTTTTGCCGCTGGCACTGTTATCCTCTGTATCTTCTGCAGCATCCTGGTAAGTAAAACTTACATCTTTAAATTCAATGCAAAGCGGAAGGGAAAGTTCACTGGTATGTCTGCTGCCAGAACTGGTATCTTCATCTGGAAGCTCCATATAAGCACGCAGGTAATCAGTTGAATTGGCGGCAGACCGCAGTTCTGCCAGGGAATTCATAATTCCTGTTATAAATCCTGAAAATCCTGTAATTGCACCAAAGTATAATACAAAACCGCCTGCATCTATTGTTCCTTCTAATGCCTGGTACAAAAGGAATGTATAAGCTCCCAGGTCTCTTCCTGCCGAAAGCAGAAAGCTGGCTTTTTCATAAAATGACCGTTTACGGGAGAGTTTCTGGTTTACCATGCGCTGCTGTTCAATTACTATATCCCTTAACTGTATAAGCCAGTGTTTCATGCCAAAAATCCTTATATCTTTAGCACCTTTTGTATGTTCCATTGAGTTTAAAACACAATAATATTTTTTATTTGTTTCTGCAAATTCATCCCTGAGGCTTTCTTCATAATGTATCTGGCGTAAATTCAGGGCATAACTGGCAAATGCAAGGGCATTAAGTACCAGAAGCAGCCATAAATCAAGAGTTCCTATAACTGTAGAATAAAGCAGGAAGCATAAAATATTTATAGATATTCCTATAGTTCCTGTAACCATTCTTGAAAGTGCTGACCAGTCGCCGCTGGATAGTGAGTCAAAAGCTTTCCAGTACACTTTCTTCATATCCCCTGATTCAGTGTATTTATATGGGATTTTAAGTTTTTTGAGAAATAAAAAACCTACAAACTGGTCACGCTGTGCATTATAATAATTATATTTTCCAGACGCAACAGCCGTTTTTAATGTACATACAGCCACCATTAAAAGGGTAAATAACACAAGTATGGTAACAGCTTCTTGTATAGCCGCTTTTCTTGTTACAAGGTCTATGGCAATTTTAGGCAGGTAAATCCCGGTTAAAGGGACAACTGCACTTAGGATTATTTCAAGCAATGAGAAATAAAGTACAAGCGGTTCATATTTCTTGAAATATTTTATAAAGTATATAATATCACTTAATATTGAATAATGTTTCGGAACAAACTCCTGTTTTGTGGTCTGTGCATTTTCTTTCATCTTTATACTCCCGTCCTTCCCTGTAATTTCCAGACATGATTTGGTATTTTCTGTAATATTCCCGGCTGCGCTGGGTGCAGCCGCTTTGTCCAGGCAGGTATATTATAAAACATATTTCCATGTAATTTAAAAAAATGCACGAATGGCAGGTATCGTGCACGAATGGTAATAATAATTAAAATAATTATATATATTGAACTATAATGGAAGCATTATTTCTGTTACAAAAACCCCTTCTTCATCCTGCCTGTCAAGATAACCGTTATAACGGCTTACTACTTTGTCAATGCGCATAAGCCCAAAACCATGCCCGGTGCTGTTTTTGGTTGATTTATAAATCCTGCCACTGCGTTTTCTTCTGCCTTCCTGGGAATTCATAATGTAAATATATAACTGTCCTTTAAAGATATCAATATAAATACGTATAAAACGTTTTGCAGGGTCTTGGATATCTGCACATGCTTCCATTGCGTTGTCCATCAGGTTGCCAATAATAAGGCTTAAATCAATTTCTGAAAATGCCATATTAAATTTTTTAGGTACAACTGCCTTGGCGTCTATGTGTATATTTCTTGATATTGCAAGCGAGATTTTACTATTTAAAATAGCGTCAATCATAACATTTCCTGTCTTAATTACTGTATCAAGGGAAACCAGGTCTTTGTCAAGTTCATCAAGGAAATGTGAAAGTTCATTAAGCCTTCCCATAGCAAGATATGCTTTCATGGTCTGTATCTGGTCATGGTAGTCATGCTTCCAGCCCCTTGTCTGTTTGTACATATTTTGTACTTCTTCACAATGTTTTTCAAGTAAATCATTCTGGTATATAAGGGTATGCCTGTCCATGCGTAATAAAAGCCACCTGCATGTTAAAAATATAAATAAAAATAAAGCCAGTATGCATATAGCTGCTATTATATATGTAAAATTGCCAGCTGTTAAAAAAATCTTTAACATAAAAATTTCCTGTCCTTCTGTACTTTTATGATAATATTTTATTGCATTTTTGTAAAAAAGTAAATAAAATAAAATTTGTGGGACGGACGGTTTCTGGCACGCAAAACCTGCCATTACAAACCCACAAACTCACAGGCTGGCAAATCTCATGTAATATTTGGGCAATAGTATCATATATTTGAATTGTGATAAAATTAGATGAGGGGTTTTTATGCAAAAATTATTAAGCAGCGCTATATATACTATATGCCTTATACTTCTTTCACTTGCATATATAAACGGTACTAAAGATTTCCTGTCAGGTTTTGCCCCATTTAGCCAGTATGAAGAAACCAGCCCGCCTGTATCACAGAAAATTACAGCAAAAAGCCTTGGTGTCACTTCTTCTGCAAGTGAGCCATCAAAGATGTATTCAAAGGCTTACTGCCTTATTGATGCAGACAGTAACAGAATTCTTGCTTCAAAGGATGCAGACCTGCAGCTTCCTATGGCAAGCACTACTAAAATAATGACATGTATTGTTGCACTTGAAAATGGCAGCCCTGATGATATTGTTACTGTTTCAAGGTATGCCTCTTCAATGCCTGATGTGCAGCTTAATATGAAAGAGGGTGAAAAATTCAGGCTTGGAGATTTGCTTTATTCACTTATGCTTGAGTCCCATAATGATACAGCAGTTGCAATAGCTGAACATATTGGCGGAAGTGTTGAGGGGTTTGCAGAACTTATGAACCTTAAAGCAGAAGAACTTGGACTTGCCAATACACATTTTGTTACACCAAACGGGCTTGACAGTGACGGGCATTACACTACAGCCTATGAATTATGCTGTATTGGTGCATATGCAGTCCAGAATAAGGAATTTATGGATATAGTGCAGACACCATCCCACCAGTTTTCAAATTGTGATAATACACGTACATATTCTGTAAATAATAAGGATGCTTTCCTTACAAGCTATAGTGGCGCACTTGGCATAAAAACAGGGTTTACAGGCAATGCAGGCTACTGTTTCTGTGGTGCTGCAAAAAGGAATAATACTACACTGGTTTCATCAGTCCTTGCGTGTGGATGGCCTCCAAATAAAAGTTATAAATGGGCAGATACAAGAAAACTTATGGATTATGGTTTTAAAGCTTATACCCAGGCAGGAATATCTGCTAGTGCACCGCTTCCAGAAATAATGGTTACAGATGGCACAGAAGCCTCTGTTCCTGTAAAACGTGCCAGTTCTGGCAGTTTTACGATACTTATGTCTAAGAATGATGTTGTGACGGTGGATTATGAACTTCCCCAGAAGCTTGAAGCACCAGTGCGTTCTGGTGATATTATAGGATATGAAAAATATTTTATAAATGACGGGCTTTATATGTCAGTTCCCGTTATAGTGTCACAGACCATAGATAAAACAGACCGCAGGTACTTTACGGATATTCTGTTAAAATTGTTTTTTATGTGTTCATAAATTACCAGATATTTTTAAGCAGTATATGTATTTGTCTGGGTTATTTAAGGGCTGCGGCGGCAAAGTCCCCTTGTTCAGCGCATTTGACAGCAGCACATATCCTGTCATAAACAAGGTCAGATATGGCATTGGATTTCATGTCCTTATAATCGTCATAAAATAGTGGTTTCAGATAAAAGACTTGTGTAACTACACGGCGGAGCGACCATAAGTCAAATACTTTCCAGGAATTTACAATGGCAACGGGCACTATTGGGGCTTTTGCCCTGATAGCCCCTTTAAAACAGCCTGGCTTAAAGGGGTCTACATAATTGCCGTTACGGTGTTCATATCCGCCTGACGGGAATATTATAAACTTACGTCCCTGTTTAACTTCTTCTGAAACTTCGCTGATTATCCCTGCTGCCTGCCGCAAGTCATCAAGTTTTATCCTTTTGCCCTGCACTAAATCTATAAACTGCCTTACAAGAGGTATGTATGAACGGTCAGCATCCATTACTATGGAACATGGCATATTGTGTGAATCCATTATGCCCAGGGCATCATATTTGCCCTGGTGGTTAGCAAACATTACATAACCGCCTTTTTCTGGAAGGTTGTTTACACCATATGCATTGGTGGTAATCCTTCCCCTTTTTTTCATAATATTAATACAATGCCTGTCGTACTCATACCTGAATTCTTCTGAATATTTTTCAGGATGCCTGGAGTAGTATCCCATCTTGGGAATCATCCAGACACGGTGCAAATTGCCTAAAATTACATAAATAAATCTTAACACAGTTCTACCTTTTCCCTTTATTAATTATTTAGTCCTTAGTAATAACTATACAATATAATTTATCATAATTATATAATTTTTACAACTTCTTCTTTATTCCATTTACGCCTGTTCCATAATTTCCAGTTGTTATGCTAAATCCAATGGTTTATGTTTTTATGGAATTTTGGCAGCAGACAGCAGGTTTCCAGTGGAACATGGAAACCATGTGCCCTGGCAAAACAGCAATAAGGTTAAAAATTTACAGGTAAAATAAATAAAAAGGTTGCTATTTTATGGTAAAAGTAATAGAATTAAACTTGGTATAGATTTTGTTTTTACAAACTGGCTTATGCCAGGTGGCTTTTATTATGCCAGGGGCATTTTATATACTGCCACAATTAATTTTACTATATTGGAGGGCTGAACATGAGTAACAAGAATGCTTTGTCAGCAAAAGACCGTATTGCGGCTTTAGTTGACGAGAACAGTTTTGTTGAAATTGGTGCAGGTGTTACAAAGAGGAACACCGATTTTAACATGCAGGAAAAGTCAGTGCCATCAGATGGTGTAGTAACCGGGTACGGGCTTATCCAGAACAATCCTGTCTATATATACAGCCAGGATGCATCTGTACTTAATGGTACAATAGGTGAGATGCATGCAAAGAAAATAGCACATGTCTATGAACTTGCAATTAAGACAGGTGTGCCTGTTATCGGGCTTATAGACTGCGCTGGTGTACGTCTCCAGGAGGCGGCAGATGCACTTGCAGGCTTTGGCCAGATATACAAAGTTAAAACCAAGGCATCGGGCATAATTCCACAGATTAGTGCTGTTTTTGGAAACTGCGGCGGCGGTGTTGCCATTATGGCAGCAATGAGTGATTTTACTTTTATGGAAAAGAATAATGCGAAACTTTTCGTTAATTCACCAAACACATTAGCAGGAAATTATACAGAAAAGCTTGATACAGCATCTGCAGATTTCCAGCAGGGGGCACAGGTAGTTGATTTTACTGCTGAGGGTGAAGAAGAAGTATTATCAGGTATAAGGGAACTGGTTTCAATCCTTCCTGGAAATAATAATGATACAGCATTTTCAGATGAATGTATGGACGACTTAAACAGAATGACAGAAAACTTTGCAGCAGAAACGGCAGACCCTGCTGTTGCACTTGAGGATATAGGCGATAACAATTTCTTTATGGAAGTTAAGAAAGAATTTGCAAAAGAGATGGTTACAGGCTTTATATGCCTTGACGGAATGACAATAGGTGTTATTGCAAACCGTACTGCACAGTTTGATGAGAATGGCAAAACAGTAGCAAAGTATGATGCAAGGCTTACTACAGCAGGATGTAACAAGGCAGTTTCATTTATTAAGAAATGTGATGCCTTTAATATTCCTCTGCTTACTTTAACCAATGCTGAAGGGTTTGCAACAACAGTGGAAGAGGAGAAGACAATCGCTGTTGCAGCAGCACAGCTGGCAGCAGCATTTACAGAGGCAGATGTGCCAAAAGTAAACATGGTTACAGGCAATGCATATGGAACAGCTTATATCTGCATGAATTCAAAGCATATTGGTGCAGATATGGTATTTGCACTTGAAGGTGCGGATATTGGTGTAATGGATGCACAGGTTGCAGCTAAAGTAATGTATGGTGATGACAAGAATGCAGATATAGCAGAAAAGGCTGCTGAATTTGCTGCACAGTCAGGCACAGAAGCTGCTGCTGCAAGAGGGTATATTGACTCTGTAGTTGCTCCAGGTTCAGCAAGGAAACAGTTATTATATGCATTTGAAATGTTATTTTCAAAAAGCGGGTATCCAATTAGTAAAAAGCATGGAACCATCTAAGTAAGGAGTGGCATATGAAGAAGAGATTAGCTTTAATTTGTTGTATCATATCCTGTATGCTGGTGATGGCGGGATGCAGCTTCAGCCTTGTCAAAACAAATGAAAACTTTGACACAAAAGTGCTTGAAGAGAATACAGACTCTTTTGTACAAAGCTGGTTTGAATATGATTTTGAGAGCGCTGTAACAGATTATGCAGGACAGCTTGATGATGAAACCCTGTCCCAGTATAAAGATTCAAAGAAGCTCCGGGACAAATACGGCAAATATGACAAAAAAGATGACAGCAGCCTGACCATTACTACTGATACTGCAACAGTGACTGAAACAGTTCTTACAGATTCGGGCAAGAAGCTTGTATTTTCAGTAACTTATGATGAAGATGGCAATACAGTTTCATGGAATGTAGATGAATACAAGACCAAAGGCGAGATAATGGGCAAAGCAGGGCTTAATACAATAATGAGCATGGGCATAGTATTCATTGTTCTTATATTTATTGCCCTTATTATTGCGCAGTTTAAGCATCTTGGCAATATATTTAATAAGCCAAAGGAAATACCGGCTACTGTTTTAGAACCAGTTCCTGCTGCACCTGTTGTTATCGAGGAAGAAGAGGATTTAACTGATGACCTTGAACTTGTTGCAGTTATTACAGCAGCCATTGCGGCAGCAAGTGAAAATGAGTGCACAGACGGGCTTATAATACGTTCAATTATCAGAAAGTAAAAATCATATAAGTTAATAAAGTATATGGAGGAAAAAATAATGAAGAATTATACAATTACTGTTAATGGTAATGTTTATGATGTTACAGTAGAAGAAGGCGGACAGGGCAGTACAGGCACAGCACCTAAGGCAGCACCAAAAGCGGCAGCACCTAAGGCAGCAGCGCCAAAAGCAGCAGCACCAGCTGGCGGTGCAGGGGCAGTTAAGATTAATGCGCCTATGCCTGGCAAGATTTTATCTGTTAAGGCATCAGCAGGCCAGGCTGTTAAAAAAGGTGATGTTATTATGGTATTAGAAGCCATGAAAATGGAGAATGAAATTGTTGCACCACAGGACGGCACAGTTGCAGGCATTAATGTGGCAGCAGGGGATTCTGTAGAAGCAGGAGCTGTACTTGCATCATTAAACTAGGAGGGAACGGCTTTGGATTACGTTATTACAACGATAGAGAACCTTGCAGGCCAGACCGCTTTTACAAGCTTGTCGTTAGGAAACTACCTGATGATACTGGTTGGCTGTATATTTCTCTATCTGGCGATTAAAAAAGAATACGAGCCATTATTATTAGTCCCTATCGCATTTGGCATGATTCTGGTAAATATTTACCCGGATATTATGGCAAGTCCTGAGGACACTTCAAATGGCGTTGGTGGTTTATTACACTATTTCTATATACTTGATGAATGGAGCATTTTACCTTCACTTATCTTCCTTGGTGTAGGTGCAATGACTGACTTTGGCCCGCTTATTGCCAACCCTGCAAGTTTCCTTCTCGGGGCAGCAGCACAGTTTGGTATTTTCTCTGCATACCTTATCGCTATACTTCTTGGGTTTAATGACAAGGCAGCAGCAGCAATATCAATTATCGGCGGGGCTGACGGGCCTACTTCAATTTTCCTTTGCGGCAAGCTTAAACAGACTGAATATATGGGACCTATAGCAGTGGCAGCATATTCATATATGTCACTTGTGCCTATTATCCAGCCTCCTATTA
>CAJUPJ010000058.1 GCA_910588655.1 uncultured Lachnospiraceae bacterium
TTTTTAGAATTTTCAGGGTTGTTTTACTGTTTAGTTATCAATGTGCTTTGTGTTGCTGGCTTTCTTGCGCCAACGTGTTATATATTACCATATGTGTAATATCTTGTCAACAACTTTTTTTAAATTTTTTCAAATAACAACAAAATACGTATTATTAACCAGTTGCCATTCCAGACTGTATATAAAAACGGCATACCATTGGCATGCCGTTTTTATATACAATTTTACTTCCTGACAAAAAAGCATCAGTTAAATAACATTATTTGCTAATTTTCATTGTCTTCTTATATCCAGTTTTTGCTTTAAATAATTTCTTATAATTATTAAGTGAAGCACCTGGAACTTTTATCTTAGCCTTTTTATCAATTCCATTAACAGCCTTATTACCTATGGATTTAATTTTTGTAGAATTAATAGTAATTTTATTTAACTTTTTACAATTATTAAATGATTTATTGCCAATACCTGTAATATTTTTACCAATTGTTACAGCCTGGAGATTGCCATATCCATTAAAGGCATTACTTGCGACAGATATTACTTTAAATGTCTTGCCATTAATCTTAATACTGTTTACAATATTTAGTCTTTTAAACCCTTTATTATTTTTCTTATTTTCAGAACCTTTAAGAGTAACCTCACCTGTGCCATCTGCATTAACTTTTGTTACTTCATACTTCATTTTCTTTACAGTGATTTTATAACCAACTTTTACAGAAACTGAAGAAGCACTAACAGATATTTTAACTGGTTTTTCCTGGTCATCACCTGTACCATCACCAAGCTGGCCACTGTCATTAGCTCCCCAGCAATAGAGCTCACCGCTTTTTGTTACTGCTGCACTATGGGAATAACCAGCAGAAACCGAAGCCACATTACTAAGAACCTTAACTGGTTTTTCCTGGTCATCACCTGTACCATCGCCTAACTGGCCGTTTACATTACTTCCCCAGCAATATAAATCGCCATTTTTTGTTACTGCCATACTATGGGCACTTCCTAAAGATACTGATACCGCATTGCCCAGGACTTTAACTGGCTTAAGCTGTTCTTCACCTGAACCATCACCTATCTGGCCACTGTCATTATTACCCCAGCAATATAAATCACCATTCTTTGTTATTGCTGCACTATGTAATTCACCTAATGCTACAGTTGCTACATTACCAAGTATTTTAACTGGTCTTGCCTGGTCTTCTTCTGAAGCATCTCCTATCTGGCCGCTGTCATTACTTCCCCAGCAGTATAAATCACCGTTCTTTGTTACTGCTGCACTATGGGCATAGCCTAATGCTACAGTTGCTACATTGTCAAGGACTTTAACTGGTTTTTCCTGGTCTTCTTCTGAACCATCACCCAGCTGGCCACTTGTATTGCTTCCCCAGCAGTATAAACTACCATTCTTTGCGACTGCTGCACTATGCACATCCCCCATCGCTGCTGATGCTACATTACTAAGGATTTTAACTGGCTTAGGCTGGTCTTCACCTGAGCCATCACCTATCTGGCCATTGTCATTATTACCCCAGCAATATAAATCACCATTCTTTGTTATTGCTGCACTGTGGGCAGTACCAAGTGCTGCTGATGCCACATTATCAAGAATATACACAGGCTTATCCTGCTGCTCTTCTGAAGCATCTCCTATCTGCCCTGCATCATTGCTTCCCCAGCAATATAAACCGCCATTTTTCAAAACTG
The DNA here is from genome assembly GCA_910588655.1 of uncultured Lachnospiraceae bacterium. Lineage (GTDB taxonomy): Bacteria > Bacillota > Clostridia > Lachnospirales > Lachnospiraceae > Butyribacter. Next base: position 1,702 of record CAJUPJ010000058.1, read on the forward strand.
CTGCACTATGTACATTACCTAATGCTGCTGATGCCACATTACCAGTGGCACTTGCTGTCTTTATAGCAGCAGATGGTGCAACAAACTGGTTAGCCCCAATTATTAATGTTGCTGCCATAAAAACTGACATAACTTTTTGTTTCATTTTAACCTCATTCCTGCACTGCTTTTTATACATAACAAACCCGCACCTGGCAGTACACAGGCACAAGCCTGCCGGACAGAGAATAATGCCATCCATACATGCTATCCAGGAATTAATTATAAAATTTCAAATCCTATATGTCAAGAAATTTTAGACGGGATGATTTACAGTTATCTGGTGTTTGTTTGTATAAAAACGGACGGTTTCTGTGTCAGAGCCAGAATATTCCATAAAAGGGGTACGCTTCAGCTATGGTACAATGTAATTTAGTTAAGAAGTTTTTTTAAAGTATTAAATATTGGAAACGCTGGAAATATAAAACAACACTTATATTTTAAAAGTCTGTAACATAATGGAACATTTCACTCACATTTCCATAAGCCCTGTAATCTGCCCTGTCATCACCTGGTGCTTCTTCTGTATTAAGCAGTATTGCCTTGTCACCATTGTAATACTTTATAATGTATTTACAAAGCGGAGACCGTATTGATGCTCCAAGGATTATTAATATATTTGCCCTTTCTACAGCACAGCTTGCCTGTGTAATCTTCCCATTATCTATCATTTCCCCTAAAAGGGTAAAACCCGGCCTTAAAGGCACATTACATGCATCACATAAAGGTACATTCCGGGCATTTCTTACATACTCTGAACCAAATACTTTCCCACAGGCAGGACACCTGTTCTGTTCAACTGAACCATGAAGTTCTATTACCCTGTCACATCCTGCCCTCTGGTACAGGGAGTACACCATCCTTGTTACAACCATATCGAGCTTTCCATAACGCTGCAGTTTTGCAACATCTTCATGAACAGAAGTTGGTTTTATTTCACTTTTATTAAGTATTACCTCTTTATAATAGTTATAAAAAATATCTACACGCCTTGAAAAAAACAAAGAGGATATAATATCATCATTTGAATATCCGTATTTCTGTTCTATATCATATGCAATATGTTCAGCTCTTACCCCGTTAAGCCCTGTTTCCAGCATTACTTCAATTCCGCCCAGGACAACAATATTTCCGCCATTTTTAATTATGTTCTTAATTGTTTCAAGACTTTGCTCCATAGATAGCACCCCCTCTCATTATCTAAGGTGTTACTGCTGACACACCATTGTATTTTGGACTGGTATTTTAATTATTATTTGCCAAGATAAGCGCAAATACAGGACACCGTATTATCTATCCCCATTAAATCACTTCTTACTACCAGGTCATAATTATTAAGGTTCGTCCATTTTTCCCCAACATGGTAATTATAATAATTCGACCTGCGTTTATCATTTTTCACAATTATATCTGCAACTGATTTCTCATCATCATGGTACTGGTTCACTGCCCTGTCAATCCTGAAGCTCATAGCTGCCTGGATAAATACATTGCATACATTTTCATATTCCTTTAAAACATAATCCGCACATCTTCCTACTATTACACAAGGGCCTTCTTCTGCAACCTTCCTTATAACATCCGACTGTGCAAGGAAAATCCTGTCATCAAGTGACAATCCGTTGAAACCAAAATCCTGGTTGCCATAAACATTAATTCCCATTGCCAGTGAATATAACAAGCTGTTAGTTGCCTTATCTTCTGCCCTTGCAAAAGTTTCTTCTGCAAATCCACTTTCTTTAGCCGCCCTTGTTATAAGCTCATTATCATAAAATGGAATATTATAATATTCTGCAATCTTCTGCCCGATTTCCCTTCCTCCGCTCCCATACTGCCTCCCTATAGTCACAACTTTATTCATTATTAACCCCTCCTTTATATTTTTCAATTTTATTAAAAAAATAATAAATATTTATTACTTTATATTATACCCTTTTAACATAATTTCCACAAGTGTAATTATCAAATTTTGCCAATGTAAAAACCTCCATTTTTATCAAATCTTAATTATAGTTGTAATAGGATTGTAAGATGTATATGATATTATGATGCCAGGGTCAGAAGCAGATAACAATACATGTTTTACGCAAAATGCGTAGAAAAGGAGCGTGCATATGGGTATTTTAGAATCACAGGATTTATGTAAAACATATGGTTCAGGAGAAAATGAAGTAAGGGCACTTGACCATGTTAATATTAATATAGAAGACGGGGAATTCGTTTCTATAGTAGGAACATCAGGAAGTGGCAAATCAACATTATTAAATATGCTTGGCGGTCTTGACAGGCCAGATACAGGCATTGTAAAAATATCTGGCAAACCTATTTTTACAATGCAGGACGAAGAGCTTACAATATTCAGGAGAAGGAATATAGGTTTTATATTCCAGAATTACAATCTTGTGCCAGTTCTTAATGTATACGAAAATATAGTGCTGCCTATAGAGCTTGATGGTTCTGATGCAGATAAAAATTATGTTGGCAATGTTATTAAGACACTTGGATTAGAACAGAAACTGGCATCAATGCCAAATATGCTTTCAGGAGGACAGCAGCAAAGAGTTGCAATAGCAAGGGCACTTGCATATAAACCAGCTATTATCCTTGCAGATGAACCAACAGGAAACCTGGACAGCAAAACCAGCATGGATGTAATTTCACTACTTAAAGTTACGAGCCGCGAATTTAACCAGACTATTGTTATGATTACACATAACGAAGAAATTGCACTTATGGCAGACAGGATAATACGTATTGAAGATGGAAAAGTGCAATAGCCACAAAGTATTTTATATAATAGCTTGACGCCATAGCAGGCAGAACGGGAGGCACTATGTTAAAAAACAACAACCAGGAAATTGTCAAAAAAATAAGCAGCCGTACACTAAAAAGTAATAAAACAAGAAATATTTTTGTAATACTCGCAATTGTACTTACTACATTTATGTTTACAACAGTATTTGGGATTGGGGCAAGCCTTGTCAATAACTTAAAAACAATGATGTTAAGGGAGCAGGGGACTAAAAGCACTATCTTCCTTAATAACCCGGATAACAGCCAGATATATAAAGCCAAAGAAGAAAAATATATAAATTCATATGGCATTAAAATACAGACAGGTATAGCAGAATACAAAAATACTGGTGCAAAGCTGCTTCTGGACTGGTACAGCAAAGATGAATTTGATAATAATTATACTCCTGCAATAAGTGATATAGAAGGAACATATCCAGAAAATGAAGACGGGATTATGCTTTCTAAAGCTGCACTTGATGCACTTGGTATAAATAATCCACAAGAGGATATGGAAATACTGCTCTGGCAGAATAACAAAACACTAACATTCAGGCTTTCAGGCTGGTTTACTGACTACTGTTATACAAAAGGCGGTTTCCAGGCATTTGTATCAGAAGCTTATATTAAAAAACTTGGAATGTCCCAGGAAAAAAACGGAATACTTTGCATTTCCTGTAAAGCAGGCAGGCAGCAGGAACTTTTACAGAACTTAAAGGACAATATTACATTAAACAACGGCCAGGAATGGAGGGTAATGTTTGATATACAAGAAGAAAATGATGATACATCTATTGCCACTATTATATGTGTATTATTAATAAGCTTTATAATAACCGCAAGCGGGTATCTTCTTATATATAATGTTATGTATATTTCTATCACAAAAGATATACGGTTCTATGGAATGTTAAAAACAATTGGGACATCACCATCACAGATAAAAAGAATTGTAAATATGCAGGCAGGCACACTTTCCCTTTTTGGAATTCCAATAGGAATACTGCTTGGAACTATAACTTCATTTGTTACAGTTCCATTTGCAATAACAATGGCAGGACCGGGCAATGATGGTGCAATGTCGTCAGATATAAGTTTTAATCCATTTATTTATATAGGGACAATATTATTTGCACTGCTTACAGTATATGTAAGCTGCCGGAAGCCAGCCAGATATGCTGGAAAAGTTTCTCCTGTGGAAGCACTTAAATATAATGGCAGCACTACAGAAAAATACAAAGCCAGAAAAGGTACTGATGGCGGCAAAGTATATAAAATGGCTTACCGTAATGTTTTCCGTGTCAAGAAAAGAACTTGTCTTGTATTTGCATCACTTTTTATGGGCACTATGGCATTTTTATCAGTAAATACATTTTTAGGAAGCCTTGGAGTTGATAATTATTTGGAATTCTATTATCCTAATGATTATACAATATATGTACATGATGCAGAAGATGCCATGCTTTCTGAAAAAGATTTGCTAGATAACTCAAAAATGCTTGCAGAACAGATACAGGGCATTGATAACATTAAAAATGTACATTTAAACCTTTCTGCTGATACAGTATTTGAATTTGACGAAGAATTATTCACGCCATTTATTGAAAATGTATCTGGCAGTGAAGAACAGAAACAAGAACTAATAGATTTATATAAAAATGCCACAGATGACAAAGATAAATACCAGTCACAAGTTGTTTCTGCAAGTACAGAAATGATAGAAAGATACAATGAAAAGGCAAGACAGAAAATAGATATAGAAAAATTTGAAAAGGGCGAAATATGTATTCTCTGTTTTGCATGGGATAAAAAAACATCAGATTTTTACCTTGGCAAAAATATTACTATTATAGATAAAAATTCTAAAAAGAAAAAAACATTTGAAATAGGTTCATGTCCTATGCGTGGAGAAGATTATGGAATTAATGTCGGGTATTATTATACGAAGACAGCAGCACCTGAAATGGTAATTATAAGTGATGCAGCAATATATGAATTATCTGGCATCCCTGAAATTAATACAATTACTGCGGATTGTGATAAAGATACTGAAAGTTATATAACATCTAAAATTAAAGAATATACAAAGACAAATTCTTCCGTAATGGATACTGAAATTAAATCAGAAATTGCATCAGAATTTAAAACCTCCCTGTCTGCAATGAATATTATTGGAGGTGGTATTTCCTTAATACTTATATTAATTGGGATAATTAATTTTATTAATGTAATGCTTACAGGTGTATATACAAGGTTAAATGAAATTTCAGTAATGGAAAGCGTTGGAATGACAAAGAAACAGGTTAAAAAAATGCTTATATTTGAGGGCATGTATTATGGCATAATTACAATAGCACTGGTTTTAACAGCCGGCAATGCTATTATATACCTTATCGCAAACTTCTCAACCAAAATAACAGAATATGCAGTATTCTATTATCCTTATGGATTGATGTTTGCCATTGCTGCTGTTATAATGGCAATATGTACCATAGTACCTGTTATTGTTTACCATTCAATTTCCAAGGGAAGCATAACAGAACGTTTAAAAACTGATTGAAACAATATTTCCACCTGTGCGGCTGCAATCTGTCCATCACTATTTGTGCCACACGGGGCACGGCATGGGGGATTATTATGCAGAAAATATTAATAGTTGAAGATGATATTATTATATGTGGCGGAGTTAAAATATTTCTTGAAAGCAAGGGCTATAAGGCTGATTGTGCATATTCACTGGCAGAGGCAGAAGCTGCACTGTCAGGCTCTTATAACCTTATAATCCTTGACATTAACCTGCCTGATGGCAATGGGCTTGATTTATGCAATATAATACATAAAGAACGGCAAATCCCGGTAATCTTTCTTAGTGCAGATGATACTGACGAAGATATGATAAAAGGATTTAAAGCTGGATGTGATGATTATATTGCAAAACCATTTTCAACCGAACTGCTTAACCAGCGTATAATGGCAGTCTTAAGAAGAACCGGGCAGAATACAGGTAATGACCTGTTCCAGTATAAAGATATGTCAGTTGATTTCAAGAAAATGCAGGTATATATAAATAATTGCCTGGTTAAGCTTTCTGTAACAGAATATAAATTACTTGAATTACTTATTAAAAATATGGGCCAGGTTCTTACAAGGGAAACAATTATAGAAAGAATATGGGACTGTGATGAAAACTTTATAGACAGCAACACTTTAAATGTCCATATAAGACGTCTTAGGCAGAAGCTTGAACCAGATGATAAGAACCCCCAGTATATACGTACAGTATTTGGCATTGGATACACATATGGGGATTAAAATGGATAGAAAAAAATATAACAAAACAATTTATATAATTATTACCCTTAATATTATTTTCCTGGCTGCTTTTCCAGTAATAATTTTTATAATAACAAAAAACCTGCCCGCTGCTGCCATAAGTGGCACCGGAATGTTATTATTATGTATTCTTTCTTATGCACTGTACAGGACAGATGATAAATATATTTCTGGAATTGTAATACAGCTTTCAGAACTTATGGATGTGCTGCTTTATGTTAATGGCAGGGAAATATTTCCTGATAATGAAGATACAGTCCTGTCCAAATTACAGAACAAAGTAATCAAACTTTCCAAAATTCTTAAAAACAGAAGCATACAGGAAGAACAGGAACATGAAAATATTAAAAAACTTGTTTCTGATATATCACACCAGTTAAAAACTCCTATAGCTAACTTAAAAATGTACAGCAATTTCCTGGCAGATACAAAACTTCCACCAGAACAGCAGCAAGAATATATTGATATTATACGCCTTTCTGCAGAACGCCTTAATTTCCTTTCAGAAAATATAATTAAAGTTTCCAGGCTGGAAAGTGGCATTATACAGTTAAAAATGCGGAAACAAAGCCTTAATGATACTATACTTAAAGCTGTAAAAGATATTTACACAAAAGCACAGCAGAAAAACATTGAAATCCAGTATAACGAAAAAGATAAAATAGAATTAAAACATGACAGGAACTGGACAGCAGAAGCTATATTTAACCTTCTTGATAATGCTGTTAAATATGGAAACGCCGGAAATACTATATATATGTCTGTACGGCGTCTTGGAATGTTTGCAGAAATATCTGTAAGGGATGAAAATAATATTATACCATATGAAGAACGCAACAATGTTTTTATGAGATTTTACAGGGGAAAGAACAGCAACAGGCAGGAAGGGCTTGGTGTAGGGCTTTATCTTGCGCGCGAAATCATAGTAAAACAGGGAGGATATATTAACCTGCGGGCATCAGGCAATGGAAATATATTTACCATAATGCTTTATATAGACACATTATAATGGGGAAGGGACGCAGGATTTCTGTATCCAGCATAAACATTATTATATGACAGGGGGTACCTCAAGCCATTACCAAACCAGCGGAAGCGTGCTTTTTTCATGGAAGACACTTTGGATTTGCCAGCCTGTACAATATATGATATTTTTAAACAATCCCCTTAACTAAATGATATTGTGGCGTAGCATAATCGTACTCCTGTATGGAAATTTCCGGCTCTGGCACTGAAACCGTCTGTCTTAATTTTTCAGCTTCATTTCAGATTATTGTTATATTATAATTATAATGGATAGTCAAAATCCAGGCATTATAACAGAAACTGGAGGGTTAAGCTTTGAAGATACTTATTATTGAAGATGAAAAACTGCTTGCAGATTCCATTCAGGAATTTTTAAACAATAAGGGATTTGATACAGAAGCTGTCTATGATGGTGAAACCGGGAAAGAATATGCAGAGCTTGGAATTTATGATTTACTTATACTTGATGTTATGATGCCAGGCATGGATGGCTATGAGGTTGCCAGAAAAGTCCGTTCCAGGCATCTTGGCGTACCCATCCTTATGCTTACTGCCAAATCAGGAATTGAAGACCGGATTACAGACCTAAATGCAGGTGCAGATTACTATCTCACTAAACCATTTGATACAAGAGAACTTTTAGCCTGTATTAATGCACTGTTGCGCCGCCAGGGTTCACAGGTAGATGAACTTGTGTTTGGCAATACTTCTTTAGACCTCCAGTCTGCATCTCTTAACTGCGGAAGTAACAGTATACGGCTCTCTGCAAAAGAATTTGACATTATGCGCTTTCTTTTCAATTCTGGAAAAAATAATCTTTCTAAAGAAGCAATCCTTGCAAAGGTCTGGGGATATGATTCTAATGCTGTAGAAAACCATGTAGAAGTTTATATTGGATTTCTCAGGAAAAAACTGGCAAGTATAGGGTCAGACATACATATTGAAGCAGTACGCAAGCTTGGCTACCATCTGGAGGTGCATTAAATGATTAAAAAATTGCAGATTAAATTTATCGCAGTTAATATGGGAATAGTAACTATTATGCTCTGTTTTATTCTGGGTCTTGTCTACCATTTTACAAGAACAGACCTTGAAAACAAGAGTATAAATATGATGCAGGATATTGCCAGCCAGCCTTTCCGGCTGGCTGTTCCAGATAAAGCATATACAGACATGCATCTTCCATATTTTACAATAAGGCTTGGGCTTAAAGGTGAATTAATTACATCTGGCGCAGGCTATTTTGATTTATCTGATAATGACCTTTTAAACAATCTTAAAACCCATGTTTTTACATCCACAAGTGATTTTGGCATTATTAAAAAATATAACCTGAGATATTACCGTATTAATACCCCGCTTGAGAAATATTGTGTATTTGCTGATATTTCAAGTGAAATTGCAACACTCGACGGTCTGATGAAAACATGTATTTTAACTGGGGCATTTAGTTTCCTAGTATTTCTGTGTATAAGCATTTTACTGTCTAAATGGGCAGTAAAGCCAGTAGAAACAGCCTGGAAACAGCAGAAACAGTTTATAGCCGATGCCTCACATGAACTTAAAACACCCCTTACAGTTATTATTACAAATGCAGAACTTATGTTAAATACTGGATATAGCAGTGATAAAAGGCAAAAATTCCTGGATGGCATCTTAACAATGGCACAGCAGATGAAAGAACTTACAGGACAGATATTAGAGCTGGCAAGAAATGACAATACAATATCCAGGGAAAATTTCTGCCCTGTCAATTTTAGCAGCCTGGTCTCTAATTCCATTCTTCCTTTTGAACCAGTATTTTTTGAAAAAAACCTTGTACTTGTACAGCAGATTGAACAGGATATTAAAGTTACAGGCATAGAAACAAAACTTAAAGAAGTAACAGGAATTTTATTAGATAATGCGTGTAAATACTCCCGGGCTGCAGGCACTACCAGAATAAGGCTTAAAAAATATAAAAGAAACCACTGTCTGTTATCTGTTGCTAATGAAGGAAAAGAAATACTGCCAGATGATTTAAAAAATATTTTCTTACGTTTTTACCGCACAGACAAAGCCAGAAACCATAAAGGAAGTTTCTGGCTTGGGCTTTCCATTGCAGAAAGTATTGTTAAAAAACATAAAGGAAAAATCTGGGCAGAAAGCAAAGACGGGGTTAATTATTTTTATGTTGATTTACCATGCCTTTAAACACGCACGCTTTTATTTCACAAAATATCCATAATATTTTCAGCGTCATTTCAGCAGAAAATATTATAATATTCCAAAAGAAAAAATAAAAACGGAGGTTTTTATGGTAACAGTTGAAAATTTAACAAAATGCTATGGCAGCTTTACAGCTGTAAGTAATTTATCTTTTGAAATTGGCGGAGGGCATGTATATGGCTTTCTAGGACCAAATGGTGCTGGAAAATCAACTACAATGAATATTATGGCGGGATGCCTGTCTGCCTCAGAAGGTAATATAAAAATCGGAGGTTATGATATTTTTGAAGAACCAAAAAAAGCCAAAAGATTAATTGGCTATCTTCCAGAGCAGCCGCCTTTGTATATGAATGAGACTCCTGCAGAATACTTAAAATTCGTTGGTGAGGCTAAAGGTTTAAAAGGACAGGAACTAAAGCAGCATGTGGAAAACGTAATTGTACAGACACATATAGAAGATGTCAGGAACTGCCTGGTTTCAAAACTTTCTAAAGGGTATAAACAGAGGGTCGGAATAGCGCAGGCATTGCTTGGCAGCCCTGAGGTGATAATTCTTGATGAACCAACTGCCGGGCTTGACCCTGTACAAATCGTTGAAATACGTGACCTTGTAAAACAGCTTGGGCAGACACATACTGTTATATTTATTTCGCATATTCTTTCAGAAGTCCAGGCAATATGTGAAAAAGTATTAATTATTGCCAAAGGCAGGCTTGTAGCATTTGATGAACCTGGAAACCTTGAAAAACTTTTGCTTGGTTCTAATGAAATTTTATTTACAGCAGAAGCTTCAGCAGCAGAAACTAATAACATTCTGAAAAGTATTGAAGACATTACAGAATGGGATTTAACAGAAAAAGATAATGGAATTGTTACAGCTAATGTAAAAACCGGCACTAGCAGCCCTTATGAGGTATGCCGCACCCTTTTCTTTGCATTTGCTTCTGAGGAAAAAGCCCTTCTTGAAATAAAACCAAAAAAAGCCAGTCTTGAAGATGTATTTATTGAACTTACAGAAAACAGGGAGGAAAATTTATGATTGCTGTACTAAAACATGAATTATCTGGCTATTTCCATTCATTATCTGCCTATATCTTTGGGGCATTCCTGCTGGTTTTCGTAGGGATTGGGACTATGTTTTATAATATATACCAGGCAGTAGCCAATTTTGAATATGTATTAAACTTTGTAAGCCTGGTTTTCGTAATTATTATTCCAATACTTACAATGCGCGTTATTGCAGAGGAAAGAAAGCAAAAAACAGACCAGCTTCTATATTCACTTCCAATTACAACAACACAGCTTGTAACAGGAAAATATATAGCAATGTTAATTGTATATTTAATACCATTATGTATTATCTCATTATATCCTCTTGTATTTGCACAATTTGGGGAAGTGTACCTTCCCGCTTCTTATGGCTCATTATTTGCATTTTTTATTATGGGGGCAGCACTAATTGCTATTGGTACATTTATTTCATCTCTAACTGTAAACCAGGGGATTGCTGCTGAAATTTCAGTATTAATCTTTCTTTTTAATTACTACAGCGCAAGCCTTGCTGAATATGTTTCTTCCACTACACAGGGTTCACTGGCAGCATTATTTATAATATCAGTTATTATGGGGTTAATAGTAAACTTCCTTGCCAAAAACAAAACACTGGCTTATATAACAACCCTGCTTCTAATGTTAATTACTGTTGTTATTTATTTTGCTGATAAAACACTGTTTGAAGGCATGCTTCCAGATATAATGGAAAAACTATCACTTTTTGAAAGATTTAATACATTTGTAAACGGGGTTTTTGATGTAACCTCAGTTATTTATTATGTGACCATAGCCATTTTCTTTTTATTCCTGGCTGTACAGTCTCTTGAAAAAAGGAGGTATAACTAAATGAAACATCTTAAATTACCTGTAAAACCTTCTATGCAAGGCAAAAACCATATTGCTTTCAAGGGCGGCACATATTCTGTTGCTGTTACAGCAGTTGTACTCGCAATAATAATTACAATAAATATTCTTGTTTCATCACTTCCTAAAACAATTACAAAATATGATACAAGTTCATCAAAGCTTTATTCAATTACAAGTGATACCAAAGTAGTTGTAAATGCACTGGAAAAAGATGTGGTTATAAACTGGATTGTACAGTCTGGCAAAGAGGATGAGGTTATAGAAAACCTGCTTGATAAATATGGAAGTTTATCAGAACATATAAGCATTGTCAAGAAAAATCCAGATATATATCCAGACTATGGTTACTATTCAGGCTTTAGGGTATAAAAATAAATAATTTTTGCCAAAACATATA
>CAJUPJ010000059.1 GCA_910588655.1 uncultured Lachnospiraceae bacterium
ACAGTTGAGCTTATGGGATTATATGTAGTGGAGCCACCCCTCAGATACCCCGCAGTTCTGCTGCGGGGTAGTTCATTTGTTTTGATAAATGGAGTTCGTTATCATCAATATATCCTAATTTACCATATACAGATTGGGTAACGGTATTTTTCTTTCCTGTAAGAAGTTCATCTACAATCCATTTCCTTTATTTGTTTGATTTTAAATTTAAAGCCAAATTGGGTTTTTCTAATTATTTTGGCGGTATAAATTTGCTAATTCAGTTAATTCTTCTACTACATTTGGTCTCCAGACAACTTTTTTAATTAGCCACTCACAAGGGAATTCCTTACACAATCCACAGAATTGTACATTATGCTGTCTTGCACATTTATGTATTGGACAACCGTTAGATTGTTCCCATTCTATACAATGTCCATCGGACTCTATACAACCTTGGCAAATACCACCAGCTTTTTTTGTACATCCTGAACAACATTCCCCACAAGCTGTAATTGTTGTAAAATCCATATGCCTGTTCTCCTTCTAAATAAAAAAACTGCCCACACCGGAAGGCAGCTTTTTTTATAATACTAAGTAATTATGCGATTTTATTTACAGCCAAAGTCAGACGGGAAACTTTTCTTGAAGCTGTTCTTTTATGGAAAACGCCTTTTCTTGCTGCTTTGTCAATTTCTTTTACAGCGTTTACTAATGCTGTGCTGGCAGCAGCCTTGTCATTAGCAGCGATAGCAGCATTAACGCGCTTAATAGCTGTTTTAACTCTTGATTTGATTGCTTTATTTCTTTCTGCATTCCTGCGGTCAGTTAAAATTCTCTTCTTTGCTGATTTAATGTTAGCCATTCTTTTCACCTCCTGGTTATTGGATAAATTCTGTCCATCAATCCTGACACGGCGGCTTTGATGGAAACATACCTATATATAATAGTAGATATAGGTAAATGTGTCAATATATTTTTGGAAAAATTATAAAAAATTTGCAGCTGCACAGGTGGAAATTTTTACAGAGCAGCTGTAATTGGCGGGCATTGCTGAATTGTAATAAGTAAAACTGCCAATAATATTACCATTAATGCCAGATTAAATGTGAAAGGAATGGTGTCTTATGGTTGAGAAAAGGACAGACCTTGCTATAGAGGCAAGGGAAAGTTTTCCAGAGGATAATGTGGAGATTAAAGGGGTGGTCCTGGATGAAAAGATAATACAGGATGGCTGTATCAGGATAAGTACAGTAAATATTATTAATGAGCATGGCGCAGAATTAATGAAAAAACCTGTAGGCAATTATGTAACGATAGAATTTACAGACAAAAGTAAGTATATGGATGACCAGGATACTAAGGAATTTGAGGAAAAAGTATCTTCTACAATATGCAGTATACTTGGGGATATGGTAAAGGACAAAAAGGATAAGACAGGGGAAGGCAAGGAAGGGAAGGACAATACAGGATATGCAGAGGATGGCAGGGCAGAAACATATATGGTGACAGGGCTTGGCAACCGGTTTGCCACTCCTGATGCACTAGGACCTGTTGTTATGGAAAAAGTTATGGTAAACAGGCATATGGTACGTGAATTTGGTGAAGAGGTACTGGAAGGTAACAAGGTTGTCTGTGCAATAGCGCCCGGAGTAATGGCACAGACAGGCATGGAAACTTATGAGGTGCTAAGTGGTATTGTGGAAAATGTAAAGCCATCTTTTATATTTGTGGTGGATGCACTGGCTTCAAGAAGCATAGGACGGCTTTGCAGGACAATCCAGATAACAGATACAGGGATTTCGCCAGGGGCAGGCATTGGCAACAACAGGCATAAAATCAATGAAGAAACAATGGAAGTGCCTGTAATTGCTATAGGAGTGCCAACTGTAGTTGATGCAGCAGTAATTGTAAGTGAATGTATGGAGGAAACATTAAACAAACAGGGGTTTTCAGATAATGAGATACAGATTTTCCTTGAAAGCATTGCAAATAATAATACAAAAAACTTATTTGTAACACCGAAGGATATAGATGAGCAGGTAAAATGGATTGGAAGGCTTGTGTCAAAAGGGATAAACAGTTTCTTTGGAAATTAAAATGAATAGAAGCAGGCAGAGCCTCATATTTATGGTATAGGAGAAAAGTATAAGTGAGGCTGGTTATGAAGAAAAAGAAGTTAAAGCGTGGAATGGTATATATAATTGCATTATTTATAATAATTGTGTGGACAGGTATTCTTTTAAAGGATAAAGACAGCCTTAAAGAAAATATACAGGATATGTTTATAAATTATATAGTTGATGCAGGAATGTCTAATATTGGTGTAGTCCAGCTAAATAATAAAGATAATGGTGCATCATTCCAGTGGAAAATGATTTTTGAAGCATGTCCTTTTATGACATATCTCGTCGAAAATGGCAGTAACATTAACCGGAAATCTATAAATGGTTCTGAAAGCCTTGCATCGGTTTATCCAGGTTACAGAAGCAGGGACTTTTTCTGGAGCGGGGCAGGCAGCGATATGGCAGTTGCAAACAGGCTTTTTGAAAATTCTGATATACAGGTTGCTGAACTTGTGCAGGAAGAGAAAGACTATAATAAAATGCTTGCTGAAAATGAAGAGATTAAGAACCAGTCCGGAAGCACTGAAAATAGTGATAACAGTGGCAATAATAGTGAAAATGATGGCAATAGTAGTGATAATAATGAAAGCACAGGGAATGAATTATCTGGTGGTGAAGGGCAGAACCAGGCAGGTGAAATGTTTATCAGTGAAGATAATATGACAGAAGAAAACAACGCCGCAAGTGCCGCATTTTCCCCACAGATAAAAAATAACCTGGATACAATTAACAAGCTTAAAAACAGTAAAAGCCGTTCATTTCTTTTAAAGAATTTTTATATAACAGACTCTTCTACTTCCATTGATAATTCAGTTTTTAATGTTGAAAAACTGCTTTCAAAAGATGTAACCATGAAAAAAAGTGAAGAACCACAGATTTTGATTTTCCATACACATGCCGCTTCTGAAGCATTTATAGACAGCAGGAAGGGCAGACAGTCTGACTCCATAGTAGGTGTGGGAAGCCGCCTGGCATACCTGCTACGCAGAAAATATGGTTATAATGTTATACATGATACGACAGAATTTGACAGGATAAATGGAAGCATTGACCGGAGCAAAGCTTATAACAAGGCAGCGGATAAATTGGAAGCAACACTAAAAAAATACCCGTCAATAGAAGTAGTAATAGATTTGCACAGGGACGGTGTAGGCAATTCTGTGCAGAGGCTTACTACAATAGATGGCAAAAAGACAGCGCAGGTTATGTTTTTTAACGGGCTTTCCAGAAATTCATCAGGAAATATTGAATACTTATATAATAAAAATTTACAGGCAAACCTTGCATTCAGCCTGCAGCTTAAATTAAAATGTATGGAGAATTATCCTGATTTTGCAAGGCCTGTTTACTTAAAAGGATACCGTTATAACCTGCATATGCGGGAAAAATCACTGCTTATTGAACTTGGCAATGAAAACAATACTGTTGAAGAAGCCAAAAATGCAATGGAACCTCTGGCAAAGATACTTGACCAGGTATTAACCAGGAAGTAGATTGCAGCCACACAGGTGGAGTAAATTTTAAATGTAAATTGCAATTATGGAAATATAATGTTATTATATCAGACAGGGAATAGCAGGCGCATGGCACAGTATATACCAGTGCTGCTGTCTGCGTGCTGCCACCAGGGACATTTTGTATTCTGGATTATAAGAAAACAGCGGAGGAATGAGTAACACATGGAAAAAACAGGACAGCCACATATCCGTAACTTTTGCATTATTGCCCATATAGACCACGGGAAATCAACACTTGCTGACAGGATTATTGAAAAAACGGGTCTTCTTACAAGCCGCGAAATGCAGGCACAAGTGCTTGATAATATGGAACTTGAGCGTGAGAGGGGAATAACGATTAAAGCACAGACGGTGCGTATAATATATAAAGCCAGTAATGGTGAGGAGTATGTATTTAACCTTATTGATACCCCTGGGCATGTTGACTTTAATTATGAGGTTTCAAGAAGCCTTGCAGCATGTGAAGGGGCAATACTTATAGTTGATGCAGCACAGGGAATAGAGGCACAGACACTTGCAAACTGCTACCTGGCATTAGACCATGACCTTGAGATAATGCCTGTAATTAATAAAATAGACCTGCCAAGTGCAGAGCCGGAGCGTGTCAAGGCTGAGATAGAAGATGTAATAGGGCTTGATGCCTCAGATGCACCGCTTATATCTGCTAAAATGGGCACTAATATAGAACAGGTGCTTGAACAGATTATTACAAAGATACCTGCACCATCAGGTGATGAAAATGCACCATTTAAGGCACTGATTTTTGACTCATTATATGATGCCTACAAAGGGGTAATAATATTCTGCCGTGTATTTGATGGTTCAGTTAAAAAGGGACAGGAAATACTTATGATGGCAACAGGTGCAAAGGCGGATGTTGTTGAAACTGGCATATTTGGTGCAGGAAGGTTTATACCATCAGAGGAGCTTTCTGCCGGCATGGTTGGTTATATTACTGCAAGCCTGAAAAATGTACAGGATACACGTGTTGGTGACACTGTGACACTTGCAGAATCACCATGTAGTGAGGCGCTTCCAGGTTATAAAAAAGTACAGCCTATGGTTTACTGCGGGCTTTACCCTTCAGATGGTGCAAAATACCCTGATTTAAGGGATGCACTTGAGAAATTACAATTAAATGATGCAGCACTGCAGTTTGAAGCAGAAACATCAGTAGCGCTTGGATTTGGTTTCAGATGTGGCTTCCTTGGGCTTCTGCACCTTGAAATCATTCAGGAAAGGCTTGAAAGGGAATATAATTTAGACCTTGTAACAACAGCACCGGGTGTTATTTACCACGTATATAAAACAAATGGTGATATGATAGAGGTAACTAACCCTTCAAATCTGCCAGACCCTTCAGAGATTGAGCATATGGAAGAACCTTTTGTGTCTGCTGAAATAATGGTTACAAAAGAATTTGTAGGCGCAATAATGACGTTATGCCAGGAGAGAAGGGGAATATATATAGGCATGGAATATATGGAAGAAACCCGTGCACTTCTTAAATATGAACTTCCATTAAATGAAATAATATATGATTTCTTTGATGCACTTAAATCACGTTCAAGAGGTTATGCTTCACTTGATTATGAAATGAAAGGCTATGTGCCATCAAATCTTGTAAAACTTGATATACTTATAAATCATGAAGAGATAGATGCGCTTTCATTTATATTACATGCAGATACAGCATATGAACGTGGGCGTAAAATGTGCGGCAAACTTAAAAATGAAATACCAAGGCAGCTTTTTGAAATTCCTATACAGGCAGCAATAGGCAGCAAAATAATAGCAAGGGAAACTGTTAAGGCAATGAGGAAGGATGTGCTTGCAAAATGCTACGGTGGTGATATTTCAAGAAAAAGGAAGCTTCTTGAAAAACAGAAAGAAGGCAAGAAGCGCATGAGGCAGTTTGGAAGTTTAGAAATACCACAACAGGCATTTATGAGTGTATTAAAACTTGATGAAGACAATTAAAAAAGACGGGCTTTCATTATATATCCATATCCCCTTTTGTGTCCGGAAATGCCTTTACTGCGATTTCCTTTCATTTAGTGCCAGTAATAGTAAAAAGCAGGACTATGTGAAAGCGCTGGTTAATGAACTGACGGCATGGGAGGAAGTTTTAAAAGAAAAATTAGCTGGTATGGACAAACTGTATTTTAAAACTGTATTTGCAGGGGGAGGCACACCTACATGCCTTGAGCCTTCCATGCTTCTTGAAATATTACAGGCTGTAAATAAATATACAGATGAAAATACAGAATTTACAATAGAAGCAAATCCAGGTACAATTACAGACAGCCATATAAGCATATTTAAAGAGGCAGGCATAAACAGAGTGAGCCTGGGACTCCAGTCTGCACAGGACAGGGAACTTAAGAAGCTTGGACGTATACACACATACAGGGAATTTTGTAACAGTTACAGTAAACTGCAAAAAGCAGGCTTTAGCAATATAAATATTGATATAATGGCTGGAATACCAGGGCAGGACATTGTAAGTTATAAAGATACATTAGAAAAAATAACTATACTTGGACCAGCGCATATTTCTGTATACAGCCTGATTGTTGAACCAGGTACAGCATTTTATAAAATGCAGGAACAGGGGAAACTGGATATTGCAGATGAAGATACAGACAGGCATATGTATAACCTGGCAAAAGAAATATTAGGAAAATATGGTTATAACAGATATGAAATTTCAAACTACAGTAAAAAGGGAATGGAATGTCTGCACAATATAACATACTGGACAGGCGGGAATTACCTTGGTACAGGGCTTGGGGCTTCTTCTTATATCAATGGGGCAAGGTTTGCAGGTATAAAGGATTTTAATAAATATATAAACATATTTAAGGACAGGGCAGAGCCAGGGCTTGCGGAAAAACAAGTCCAGAAAAACATTGGCAGCAGTTATGAAAAGCTGTCTGTTAAGAACCAGATGGAGGAATTTATGTTCCTTGGGTTAAGAATGTGCAAGGGAGTGTCAAAAAGTACATTCCTGGACAGGTTTGGCATAAACATGGATGCAGTGTATGGCAATGTTATAAAACACTTTTTACAAAACCAGCTATTGGAAGAAGATGTAAATAGTGGTAGAATTTATCTGACTGAAAGAGGCATAGATATAAGCAACTATGTGCTGTCAGATTTTATATTAGATTAAATAAAATAATGGAGGATAAAATATGTCTAAAGTAAGTATCGTAATGGGTAGTGATTCAGACCTTCCTGTTATGTCTAAAGCAGCAAAAATGCTGGAAGATTTTGGAATTGAATATGAAACCAGGGTTATATCTGCCCACAGAGAACCAGATATATTTGTAGATTATGCAAGGTCAGCAGAGGAAAGAGGCATAGAAGTAATAATTGCAGGGGCAGGCGGTGCAGCGCATCTTCCAGGAATGTGTGCAGCAATATTTAACCTTCCAGTAATTGGTGTGCCAATCCATACAAAAGCACTTGGCGGCGTAGACTCACTCTATTCCATAGTGCAGATGCCATCAGGAATACCTGTGGCAACCGTTGCAATAGACGGGGCAGCAAATGCTGCAATACTTGCGGCTAAAATGCTTTCTATATCAGACAAAGAACTGCGTGGAAAACTTGCAAAATATAAAGAAGAACTTAAAGACCAGGTAGCAGCAAAAGACGCAAAACTTGGTAAAGAAGGATATGGGGAATATTTAAAACAGATGTAAAAAACCAGTCTAAATTAATTGGGTAAACCGTTGCCAAGAATACTAAAAAGCAGAGGTACTTTTCATTGATAAAAGTTATCTCTGCTTTTTAGCTATTTATCAATTAATTGAACATAATAGTATATTCTAAAAATGTAATTTAAATTAAATTATAAATGATATATAGCTTTTATATATATAAATTTGTTTTACCAGATTAAAAAGGGAAAAAGAAATAGCCGCCACTATTGCAGGTAGTGACGGCTTACCTCTTATGAGGTAAAAACATATTATCTGGGATAGAGCCGCTTCTATGGCTTTCCCTTTTTTTATGTCTGATATAACATATCTGGCACATTGTTTCAAGTATTTTTTATGAAACGGCAGGATAACCGCATAAAAAGTTATTACCAATAAAAAGGTTTTATAACCTGTTTTTTAGTTTGATGCTTTATATAATGCTGACTTTATAGCATCTGCTGATAATGCTGACAATATATTTTCCAGTTCTTTTTCACAGTCCCTTGCTATTGTTTTCCTTATCCTTTTCAGGCTCTGGCTGTACAATGTCTGTACAATGCGCAGTATTGCCAGTGCTATCTTCTTTAACATCTGCATGTTTTTAGCACATGTTTTTTCTGCTGTTGTATTGTAATCATCCTTAAATGTAAAATCCAGATGCCAGTGGAGCTGGTTCTCCACTCCCCAGTGTCCCCTTGCTGCTTTTGAAAACAGTTCCACATCCACTGGCAGGCTGCTTATATAATATCTTCTTTCTTCTGTTGTTTTACCATCTGGCTTTTCCAGTTTCTTTTTTACCATCCCAAATGTTGCCAGCCCTTTCCATTTCTTTTTGTCTTCATACCATCCGGTTTCATCTGTCTGGTAATATTCCCTTGTTACTATACCTCCATGTTCTTTTTCAACTGTTTTCTTATAATATCCTGGTTCTTTTTCCAGCTCCTGCATCCTTTCTTCTGAAAAATATTCCTGAAGCTCTTTATAAAATAATGGATGGTTCCTTTTTAATGCTGCCACATAACCCCCTTTCCCACGTATAACTGCTTCCACTGTTTCTTTCTGGGTATTAAGGGCATCCCATGTTACAACCTTTCCTTTTAAATCCATTTTTCCAAGCAATACCGGCCCTGCTGGGATTTCATTTGTTTTTTCCTTTATAAATTCCTGCCCTATGCAAAAACCACAGCCTGATGAATATAAATTTAATGTATGCAGAGGCTTTATATTACCATTATTACTGTCTGCTCTTTTTGACCCTCTGCTTTCCTTTCCATCCATTGAAAGGATTTCCTTTTCCTGGTTCTCTCCTTTAACAGCAGTGTGAATATCATTTACCAAGGCTTCCAGTGACTGTACAACAGCCTGGTAAAAATACGCAGCATCAATATTCCCTGCCACTATCCTTATAGTATCAGAAGACGGCACTCCGTTAGGAAGTTCCAGGTATTTTTTAAGCCATTTCTCTTTCTGGCGTGCAAAATCTGCTATTTCTTCCCATTCATTGCAGTCTGCAAGAAACCCCAGGATACATATGGAAAGTATATCCTGCAGCTTGTGTTTTACATAAGAAGGATGCCTGTAATCTGGTACTTTTGCCGCCTCTTTTGAAAGACTGTGTATAAAAACATCATTGTTTTTAATGTCTTTTATACCAATGCTGTAATCTTTTAATATTTCCTGTATATCATCAATTTTTCCTGATTTCCGTGCCATAATTTCCCTCCTGATATAATCTTTATTAAAGATTATACCAGGAATATACAGTTATGGAAAATGAAAAAATTTTTATATATTATTTGATTTTATAAAATATTTATTTTATGCGGTTATCCTGATGAAACGGACATAATAAATAATTGTTTTCTGATATACAAAACCATATATGTCTGATATAATATAAAAAACTTATTTTGTTTTAATAAAAAATATAATATGGAGGGAAATGTTATGAAACGTTTTGAGAAAGTTTATAGCCAGGGTACAGTTAATGTAACAGAAATATGGATTGATAAAGAAACAGGTGTGAATTATTTATGGCATAACTGTGGAAATGCTGGTGGATTTACACCACTTTTAGATGAGAACGGAGTTCCTGTTATAACAAAAAAAGAACAATTATAAACATATAGGAGAAAATTATGTCTTCAGTTGTAAAGCCTTTTCAAATAACTATGGAACTTTATGAAACGGATAAACTTGTATTAGAAGAATTTATTGAAACTTGTAATATAGAAGACATATTTTCGGAAGAATATTTAATACTGTATAATTTTGCGGATGATTTGAGATATTCAAAACAAATACAGCCTGGATTAGCAAAGTATCTGCTGCCATTTTATTTAAAAGCTGCCAGCCAGGCTGTTTTATATGGAGATAAAATTGCAGCAGATATTTATTGTGGATTTAACAGTGCACTATTTTTTAACCAAAAAAGGTTTATTCAGGCTGTTGGAGAAAAAGATTATGCATATATAATGCAATATTACAGGACGCTTACTATAGAAAAAATGGAAACGGAATACAAGTATATCACTGGATGGGTTTCTTTATTTAATACTACAGCAGCATTATGTGATAATAATATTAAACTGCTATTTAAAAGTATTTTTAATGGTACGTTAAAAGTAAAATATTCATTTTTTAAATTTCTTTCAGTCCTTCTTTTTAAAGAAAGTGACAACCTGCTTGCAACAGATGGGGAAAAGCCATTCTGGACAAGCTCTGTATGGGGGTTTGACAGTGGATATACAGATGATTTTTTCTGGAATAATAATATTATAAGCTTTTTTGACAGGGAAATAAACAGGGAACAGGCGGAGTTTTTGTTTAAAGATGTAAAACCATTAGTATATGATATTCTGGGGCAGGAATTAACAGAACTTTTTATACAGGAGATTAACCAGAGTTTTGATAATGGCATCTTTGATGATAGGAAGAAAGAATATTTAAAAAAGATAAGCTATATATCTGCATATCAATATTGGGATAAGTAAAATTATTTATCCCGGTATTTTTGCTATATGTTGTTTGTATATAAACTAAGCATATAAAAGCATATGTATAAAATTCAATGTATTACAAATAAAAACTAAAAAATATTTTATAAATTTACTTAACAATGTATTTATAACGTATTATAATGTTAAACGAAATATATAAATGTTTTTTTATTGAAAGAGGGGGTGTTATTTATGGTTAAAAGAATTTTCAAGAAATTTATTTGGCTTTTTCAATTATAATAGTTATGAAAATGCCAACATCTGTTTATGCAGAAGAAAGTGGTGTTAGTAAAAATTCACAAATTGCTATAGTAAAAAATGTTTTAGATGATGGTAGTAACCTTACAGATGACCTTCATATAAGTAGTAATACTACAATTCAAAATGTGTTAGTTAATATTGAAGAACAGTCAGACAGTGCTTTGCAAATTACTTCAATAATTGGAAATAGTGAAATTTCTGTTACTGGTGTTCCGGTGGCAAAGTCAGCCAATGGACATGCAATATTCTATAAGGCAACAAGTGATAATCCTGGTTTTGAAGTTGTAAATATGGAATATGTGGATAATGCTGAAACAAATATGTTTTTTAAGAATTATAAAGATATAAATAATAAAAATAGAATTTTGAAGTTATATTTAAGGGATTTGTCAAACATTAACCGTGATTATATTATTCTGGAGTGTTTTGATTATAAGGTAAATAATTTTTCTTCAATAGTTTCATTGCTTCCCCAGGATACTGTTATGGGAGCTTGGGCAGCAAGAGAGTTTATCCCTGTTAATTTTGATTGTGAAGATATAGATACATATGCATTTAATGATATTATACAACGTACTTATACTGTGGAATATAATGAACTTGCTTTGCCTCAAACGCATACTATTACATTAGAGTCTTATTGTACATATAGTAATATAAGGATAGGTCAAATGGCAGATATTATTCATATGCTTAAAGTGACTGGAAAAACAATGACTTGTCCTAAAAATCCAAGTCTTAATAGTAAAACGGAAAGTTTTCTTCATGTAAATACTCTTTCATTAAGACAGACTACAGTTCCCAATGCTGCATTTGTATCAACAGCTATTGATGGTTCAGTGTTAAATAAAGGAGGAAGTGCATCATTATCTGCAAGTATTGGTATAAATATGGGTATTCTTGGTGCATCTCTTTCTGTTCCAGTTACTTTTAGTGATAATAGTACTATAGATATAAATAATACTTATAAGGGTTATGTAAATGGAAAGAATGGTGTTTATGTACGTTCTGTTAAAACAAAAATGCAGAGTCAATATAAATTAACTAAAATTGGTCATTATTTTGAAGTGCGTTCAACAATAGCAGATTTTGGTAATGTATCAAAAAGTAATGATTTTCATAAAGCTGTATGGGATATAGGTGTTATAAATGCTTATAATTTATCCACCCAAAATAAAACTATATATCATAATGTTTCTATTGATATAAAAGGTTAGTCGGTGCTATATTCTTATTATTAAATCAAAACCACCCGTAAAACGGGTGGTTTGCTCTGTAGTTAAAAATTTCTGATATCGGCAGCGTAAAGGTGCTGTCCTTCACTAATGTCCAGAATGCATTGCTTTTGTCAGAACTCTAAAAGGGTCTTCATATTCTCTTGTACTCAGTTTATCCATTACAATATCATGTTTTTCTTGTTTCTGTATATATTTTTTAATAATTGCCTCATTCATTTAGACCTGCTACACTAACATAATAACCTTCTGGCTGGAAATGATGGTTTCTATATTTATCAGATATCCTTAATGGACTTTTCTCTTTAAAATATCCCACAAAACTTTAAACATTTAATTTTGGTGGAATACCCACAGGCATATGTATGTAATTTGGCATCGGCTATATAATTCTTAGAGGATGAATGCTTTTATATAATTTCTTTATTATTGGCGTCTAAAAATTTATATTCTATATTACCATTATGGATATCTGAAATATCATGGTAATATATCCACGGTATTTCGTTTATTTCTTCGGTTATTGTATATGTTTCATTTCCAATTTCTTTTATGATAATCTGGACTTTGACGGCATCACTATTATTACAAAATAAAATATTTCCATTTTCCCACATCTTTGTATAAATTTGCCATCCTATATTATATAAAGGTATTGTTCTTTCAAATTCATATTTATTATCTTCAATTATTAAAAACTCTCCTGCATAATAACTATAGTTATATTCGTTGTCCCCGCTTAATCCAAGCATAAGTAATTTATCACCAATAGTTATAGTTCCACATTCTTTTATATCTCTTGTATCATTTTTAGTTTCTTTTATAATATTTAACATTTCAGCATTGTTGCTGGCTATATTTTTGCCACAGGCAGTAAACAATAGTGATATTATTAAAGAATATACTAAAATTAATTTGTTTTTCATCTATTTTCCTTGTATAATGTATTTAGGTTATTCAAAGGGAACTCCTATAAACCCTTAA
>CAJUPJ010000060.1 GCA_910588655.1 uncultured Lachnospiraceae bacterium
ATTTATTTTTAAGGAAAATAAAAAGCAGGGAAAGAAAGTTTTTATTTATAAAATTAATAAAAAATGCAGCAGCCGCTTTAAACAGCCTATATTTTGAAAAGTTTCAAAACCATAAAATATGTTTCTTCATGACTATAGCAAAGTATACACAACAAATGTTAAGGAGGTTTTAAAATGAGGACTGCAGCTGGTTTAAATTTTGTAAATATTAAGGAAAATTCAAAAGAAGAAGATTTCAAAAATTACAGTTTTATGGTACAGGATATAGCAGGTATTCTTGCCAGTCTGGATTTAGAGGCTGTGATTGTTGAAATTTACAGTTACTCTGGTACACAGGAAGAAAAAGCAGATATCATTAAAAGGATTTGTACATCTTTTCAAGATAATGGGGAAAAGAAATTTGTTATCTGCACAAGGGCTTATGCAAGCACAGAGGAATTTCCAGAAAGTGAATATTATGACCCTGGTAACAGGCAGGGTGGGAGTTATGATGGAAAAAAGCCTGTACCGTTTGGTGAGGTAATCCTCAGGGAGTCCTGTATGCTGGAAGATATTGGTTTCGCTGGTTTCAACTGTATTGTGGGATATGAAAATTCTAAAGCTTATATTTATGCTAATGATATGGGGAAACTAGTTTTAGACTATTCATTAAATTACCAGGATAAGTAAACATGCTGCTGTTGCAGGGTTACTGTTAACTGGCAAAGATTATCCTGGTTAAAGAAAGGTGGCAGGAATGGAGATAAGGACAAGTTATTTTGCACAGTTAAGAAAAATTGAAGCTATGGATGGCGCAGTGCCGGTTGCAGTCTGCAGGTATCCGCCAGACTGGTATAAAGGTGCAGTATACAAAAAAGTTGCACCTTCTTATGTAATGGTGGCTGGTATGAAAAATGCAGATACCAGGGAGTACTTTAGTAAAAAATATTTTACAGAAGTGCTTGGCAGCCTGGAACCTGGTAAAGTGGAAAAGGAAATTAAAGATATTGTGGGACATAGTGGCGGGACTTTTGCTGTGTTGTTGTGTTTTGAGAAACCATCAGACTTTTGCCACAGGCATCTGGTAGCAGCATGGCTTGGGAGAAACCCGGATGAAGCTGAATTAAGATGGTGACAGGATAAGGTGGCATGACAGTAGTTATGTTTTGATGGTTTTCTCCAAGTGTGTTCAGGGTACATCTTCTAATCTAGGTGTGTCTTTTTTGCCTGGTTAAGTGCATTACATTGCTGTTTAATCTGGCTGTACTTATAACAGAGGGGAGTTTGTATAATATGGTAAATATTTGTACTTTGGAACAGCTTCAGGTTCTTATTGGTAAAGGTATTGTAAAGGGTTGTGGGTGTTGCAAAGCCAGGTTTGAAGAAGATGCTTTAGCCTGTGCCAGGCAGACGGGCCTATATCCTTACTGTAATAATAAACTGGTTAAAGTATTTACAAAAAATACGCCAGCAGAAGCTGTCTGAATCCAGGGGCTGCGTTTTAACAGGCGCAGTCCTTTTTTGTACCAGGTTTACAGAAGAATAAATAAAATGGGAGGTCTGTGTATGGAAATTTTAGGCATTATTATTTTTGCAGTAATCTTTTTCTGCTTGTTTGCTGGTGTGTATTATTCTGCAGCTAAAGAATGTAAAAAGTGATATGCTGCACTGCCAGGTGCTTGAGGTGTATGGGCGTCTGGCAGATAATCCTTGCAGCAGAAGCCGTAATGCCTGTAATCCTGCTTATATTAAAGTAAAAAAGGAAGGGGATATGGTTATGGAAAGTGGACTGGAGCTGCTTAGTAAATACCAGCAGATGTATGGAAAAAGAGGCAGTGAATCTTATGGAAAGTGGATTACAAAAAAGAGGACAGTGAATGCTGCCTGTTATATTATTGATATGCTGTCTGGAGTAGATTTTGCAGAATTTGAGTCTGCCTTGTACTTTCGGTGTGATGACAGCAGGATGGAATATTTTATAAAAGTATATGGACCAGCTCGAAGAAGCAGTCCTTGACCCTGGCAGTTTTGTTAAATGTCTGGACAAGTTTCTGCTGGATACATGTGTTTACATTGAAAAAAATAATCTTTACAGGGATTATTTTGATTTCTTTATGCTTCTGGAAAAACAGTTTATTATTAATACCTGTGGTTTGAAAAACCAGGTATTTAGTACTTATATAAGTCTTCTTATGCAGCAGACATCATATTTTTGCAGGAATAGGACTGACGAGCAGGTAACCAGTGTTGGAAGTGGTGGCAGCCTTACTTTCGGGAAACAGGTTTTCCCATACAGTGATGCCGCTGCGTACAGACTGGAAAACAAATTAAAGCCTGGAAAGAAGCCTTCTGCTTTAAGTAGCAGGGATATTAGTGAAGCCTACAGGATGTATGGGTATAATATTAATTCACTGGAGCAGGCTGCATTTTTTGAAAATATTGTACGCCTGCATGAGAACAATGTATACTTTATGGCTCCGTATACCAGCAGCAGGACATCCAGCCTTATAATAAAAAAAGCCCTGGGCGGGAATATGCTGGCATGTCCAAGACAGTGGAAGAAAACAAAAGTATACAGGGAACGCTTGTTAAACAGGAATTATATGCTGCCACGTTCTGGTGTTACTGGGATATATAAAAATGCGGAAAGCATAAAGAAAATTATTTTCTTTGAAACAGTCCGTTTCAATGAAGTGGTGCTGCTGTTTAAAGTTATTACGGACTGGGGTGGGGAATGTTCGGGATTTTACTGGACTAAAAGCCAGGTGTTTTTTGCTGGCTGTAGCTGTGCAGGTGCAAAGGGCAGGAGTAATCCGTTAGAAAATTTTATTCTGGAAAATTATATGGTTCTGTCTTGTGATTATGAAATTGACAGGAAAAAGAATTTTGCCATTAAACAGACGGATTTGGAGCAAATGGATACTGAATTTTATTATCTAGGGCAGCCTCTTGTCTGTTACAGTTACAGAAATACTGGGAATAATAAAAATGGCAATAAGAGCTGCAGGTATGTAAAGGAAGAATATAAAGAGGAACTGAGTTCAAGAAGCGGGTACATACGGAGGCTTCCAGAAGGGCAGCATGCATCGGTGGAAGCTGTCCAGACTGCAAGGGGGCTTGGGCTTGATTTACCAGAAGGAAGGACTTTTGTACGTTCACATGATTACCATGTTTATGTAAAAGCAGTGAAGAAAGGGGAAACACCATAATGAAAGAAAGAATACAGGAACGTTTAGAAAATGAATTTAACGTTTACAAGGAACAGGTGCTCGCTTTAGATAAGCAGGAGATTTTTGATAAAGCATATGAAACAGCTATAAAACAGGAAATAGCCCTGTTTTTTGCAGAGTGCACAGAAGATGATAAAATACTGGAATTTTTAGATAAATTTCCGAAGGCAGAAGTACTCCTGGATTATTTATATGGTTTGTGGATGGGCGCTGACAGTGGGATTGATATTGAAATTTTTGATACTTTGGAAATGGAATTACAATAAAAACCAGGAACGGACATATCAAGGATATTTTAAAATATCCTTGATATGTACTGCCCGTGGTGTTATGATTAAACCATTATCATTTTTGTGGAGGTGGAAAGTATGTATGTTGATTTTAGCATACCCGTGTGTGAGGGATTAAGGGATGTTGTAAAAGAAGAAATAGCAATACTTGATAAAGCTTTTAGAGAAGATGATGCAGGTACTTATCTTCTGCACGAAGATGCTGTAGAAACGTATTTAAAAACAGCACTGGAAGACAGGGATATCAGCGAATCTGAATGTGTCCAGATGTTTAGGAGGTTTGGATGGAGGTAATTGATGTAAGCGGAATACCACAGGATTTGAAAGTGTATGGTGGTATGTCATGCAAAAAAATAGCAGTAATAGTTAATGGAACAAGATATCTGGTGAAATTTCCAGGAAACTTAAAAAGCAGGAATATGAAAAATACTGTCCTGAGTTATTCAAACAGTCCTGTATGTGAATATATTGGTTCACATATTTATAGTTTATTAGGGATACCTGTACATGAAACAATCCTGGCAAAACGAAACCAGAAACTTGTAGTGTTATGTAAAGATTTTATTGACAAAGGCCAGGAACTTTTTGAGTTTAATAAAATAAAAGTTTCTTTTGAACCAGTATTAATAAATTCTGATGGTGAAGAAACAGATGGCCAGGGTTCTGATTTGGCTGAAACTTTACTGGTATTAGACCAGCACCCTATTTTTAAAACATTACAGAATGTACCTGACAGGTTTTGGGATATGTTTATTGTAGATGCTTTTATAGGAAATCCTGACAGAAATAATGGAAACTGGGGTGTTATTTTAGCTGGGGATAAATTTGTTATGGCTCCTGTCTATGATAACGGAAACTGTTTAAATGACAAATGGGACGAGGATAAAATGAAACAATTCCTTTCAGATAAGTCATTGTTTGAGGCTGAATCATATAAAGGCAAAGTATGCTATCATACTGGAAAAAATGGAAAGAAAATTAATCCTTTCCATTTAATAGCCAGTGGTAAGTATGTCGGTTGTACGAAGGCTTTGGTTAGGTTTGTTAGCAGGATAAATTTAGGACAGATATTTAAAATGGTTGAAGAAATACCAGTACTGACAGATATACAGATTAAATATTATGAAGAAATTTTAAAAGCCAGGGCAAACCATTTAATTATGCTGGCTGGTAATTGGCAAAATAAAAAAACTAAGGAACTGGATATATTTTAAATAATATATAATTTTATTTTAATCTTTCTAGGATAAACAGTATAAGAGGGTATAGATTATGAATTATGTTAATTCAACATGGGAAGAACAGAGGAACGTGTCTGTATTGTTTCCAGAAATAATTTATTGCGAAGACATAGAAATCAGAAGAGTACACCCGTTAAAGCAAAAGGTCGTTTCAGATATAAATAAGATGTTAAAAGGCGATGACCGGATAAGTGCTGTTGTGCTGTTCGGCAGTGCTGTTAATTTAAGATGTAATATTCACAGTGACATTGATATTGTAGTAAGGCTGAATGATGGGTATGTGCGCAGGGATGTAAAAAATGATGTATCTGAGAAAATCCAGATTCTTAGTGGCTGGAAGGCTGACATTCTTTGGTATGATGAGTTGTTGCCAGGCGAGCGTATATATTCTAGTGTATTGAAAGGAGTACAAATAGTATGAGTAAGTTGTTGGAGCGTGCAAAAGTCAAAAGAGAGAATGCAGAAAATAGTTATAAAAAGATTCAATTAAATGATGCATACCTGGATGATTGTTGTTATAATTTGCAGCAAGCTGTAGAAATGACGTTAAAATATTTAGTGGAATTAAGTGGGCAGGCTTATGTAGAAAACCATGATTTACGTGCACAGTTGAATTTATTAAACCGGAGAAATGTCAGTATACCATATGAACAGGAATTAAGAAATATGGCAGAAACTATCAATAACTGGGAAACGTCTTCCAGATATAAGGATAGTTTTACAGCATTGATTCAGGATGTAGATGATGTAAGGTTTTTTGTGGATGCACTCATCAAAGAAGCTGATTCAAAAACAACTGTGAATCCTTTAAGACCTCTTAGTGTATTTCCAAGCACAAAACATACACAATAGTGTTGCCAAAGTTTCAAAAGCTGCAAATTGAGAGTCTGGTAGTCAAAGATGAAATTATTTTTTATTTATAAGTGGTTTAATTTTGTGGAATTAGAAAAATAAAATAATATTGTAACAGAAATGAAAGAAAATGCTTAGGCTGACTTTTTGACAAAAAAATTAACAGTATTTAATTCGGGCATTTATTTTGATTTAAATTATGAAGAAATTTTAAAAGCCAGGGCAGACCATTTAATTATGCTGGCTGGTAACATACAAAATAATAGAACTAAGGAACTGAATACATTAATAAATAAATCCAGGATGTAGTTTTACTTCCTGGATTTATTTATTAATGTAGCTGTATATTGCTGCAAAAAAGGATGTTGGGATGGATATACATTTTACGTTAGTGGTGATGATATTATATTTGTTTATTCTGAAGAAGTTTATTATGTTGCAACAATTTTTAAAGATAATGGGATTGGGTACGAAATTTTGTAAACAGCGTTAATATAGTTTTAAGAGTTTTCTTTGAAAATTTACAGAATGTATAAAAAGCTTATCTACTGGTAAGGAAACAGGAGGAATATGAAAGCACAGGAATTGATTGAAAAATTAGAACCATATGCGGATTTTGATTTAGATGTGAAAATTCATTTAGCTGTTATGGAAGAAGAATTACAGAAACGGTTTTATAAATATCCACATGATAGTTACAAAGCAGAATTAAGTATTGATGATATTGGATATTCGGATAAGGTTGTTTGTATTGGGGTTACGCCCGCAGACAACCAGTATTAGAAGAGGAAAGCCAGTGTGGGTTTGTTAACCAGGGCTGTCCGTTGTTTTATTAATTTAGTCAAAGTGATAATGCACAATATGCATTATAATGTGGAATGTTAAAACAGGCAATATACATTAAAGTTTAAAAAAGCAGCTAACAAGTATTTGGTAAGCGGGAAAATATGTACCAGAATAAACTTTAGCTAATAATAAAAGTACAGTTTGGTAAGGGACTGGGGTTGTTTTGTGTGATGGTATGGTGATATAATGTTTAGGGGATATGAATACCAGCTTTATGCTAGATGTAAGCAGGCTATCTTTTAAAATGAAGATTTCAGGAAAGAATATATTGTACAGTTTAATGGTTACAAGATGGGGGATTATTGTGCTAAATTTTATTATAGGAAGGGAAAATATAGATTTAAACCAGGTGGACATGGACAGCAGAGTGTATTTTAAAGAGTTTAAGAAACCAGAATGGTTTCTAGACCCGTTTGCTGTACGTGTGATTAAGGAAATTGACAAAGCTGAGGTTGTTTTTGAGGAAGCCCTTAAAAACCGCTTTGGGCATGGAATGTCTACAATGGAACTCTCTACAGGGACAAAGACCCTGCTGCTTTTAAGAAACCGTCCAGGGCATATATACTATGGTTCTTTACTTGGTGATAACTGAGTTCCATTTTTAATGGAACTGGTAAACGGGCAGCCTGGGGATATTACACTTCTTTTAGAACATTATATGGAGATACCAGAAGAATATGAGGGGGTTTTGAAAGTGTCTGGTAAACCTGTTTCTATTTTTGAATATGAAATGAGTATAGCGGAATGGTGTGAGCACCGGGATGACCCAGAGTATAAGTGGAGGTAGGGTGTGACAGAATATGCTAAATTCAGGGACAGGGATTATGAATATGGTTTTTATATTTATTCTTATTATAATACTTGGTCTGGAGAGCAGTGAAGGGAAAACCTGGCTGTTTGATTCATTAGCTGAAAGATATAATGAGGGAATTGTCATCATAGAAGCCAGTTATCTTCGCAGATTCGGTAAATTTATTAAATATTCTAAAAACAGAAGACAGGTCTGTAATTTTTGTTGATGAAATTTCAATAAATAAAAATTCCCAGTATCTGGGCATGGTAAATTCTTCAAAACATTTTATTGTTGCAATTACCAGGGCAATGCCTTTCCGTGCTAACAGTCCTTTATGTGGTATTTACCGTATTATCACAGTAGGTAATGGCCAGTTCAGTATAGAAAAAATTAACAAGTACAATGATTTACGTATTGCAGATGACATAGGTATGGTTGATGTGGTGGTGACTGAAGCAGCAGAAAACCGTTCTGGACATAGTTACATTATGGAATGTAAGAAGAATTATAATTTGCCATTTGAGGTTATTTCCGCTGGTGGCAAGGATAAAATAGCAGGAATTCTTTATAAATATACAAAATTAAACAAACAAAAGAAACTCTTGGTCTTAATGGATTTAGCCAATGTTAGTTCACAATATAAAATATTAATAAAAAGATGTAAAGACAATCCTAATATTTTCTTCTATCCTTATGCTTCTTTTGAAGAATTACTATATAAAAGCAGGCTGGTGGAACGTTTAAACAAAAAACACTGTTTTAACCCTTATGATTTTTGTACACTGGAACGTTATTATGAAAATGCCCTGGAAAAAGTGACCGGAGGCAGTAATTTAGAGTATAACCATAAGCAGCCTCTTTTAAACAAATGTTATACTGATGAGTGTAAGAATTGTAATAAAAAATGTAGTTTAGAGTGTAATGATAAACTTTCACAAGTATTAGATTCCCCTGTTGGAAAAAGGCTGTATAAATGGATAGATAACTTACAGGAAAAAACCACTAGAAAAATGGACTGTTTCTAGTATTATTCAACGGTAATTAGTCTAGATATTTTATCATGTCTGGCTTAATCAGATAATGTTAAATGATTTTGAAAGGAAGGTGCCTGCTTATGGCAGATACACAGAAATACTGGATTAACAAGGAACAACGTGCTTCAGATGCAAAAAAGCATACAGAAACTATGCAGCTAAAGTATAAGGAACAAATTGAAAAAGCTGTTATAGATACAAAGATTTATGATACAGATTTCAAGTTTGATACAAATGCAAATAAACATAAGATGGAAATTAATGTTATTAATTCAGATACAGTACATGCTGGGAACTTATATTGTAAAGATGGCAGGACTTCTATGTTGAATTTTGCTTCATATAAAAATCCTGGAGGTATGTTTATTAACGGCAGCAAAGCGCAGGAAGAATGTCTATGCCATGCTTCGTACTTATATAATGTTTTGTCACAGTTTACAGATAAATTTTATAAATGGAACAATGAAAATAAAAACAGGGCATTATACTTTAACAGGGCACTGTATTCTCCAGGTATTTTATTTTTTGATGGCGTGGAAGATTTTTACTGCGATGTCATTACATGTGCTGCCCCTAATAAATCTGCAGCACAACAGTATGGAAAAGTATCTGTACAGGAAAATACAGATGTTTTAAAGTCAAGGATTAAATTTGTACTGGATATTGCAGCAGACAACCAAGTGGATACTTTAATACTTGGGGCATTTGGCTGTGGTGTTTTCGGGCAGGATGCAGAAGAAGTAGCAGGAATTTTTAAGGAATATCTCAGTAATAGTTATGGCTGTTTTAATAAAGTGGTTTTTGCAGTACCTGATGACTACACTAATAATCTCAGTGCATTCAGAAAAGTTTTTAAGTAAGTGGAGGCTTGTTATGAACAGAACCAGTCTTGGAGATTTACCAGATACAATAATGATTGACAGCAAACCGCTGGTAAAATTCAAATTTATAAAAGAACATTTTGCAGTATGGCCAACTTCTTTGTTATGACAATAAAATTCTCCCATTCGGGTTTTGGGATGGTGACGATTCTGAAAAAGCTGTAAGGAACTTTTTCTTTTACAGGATAGTTCCAGATATCAGAATTAATATTAAAAAAGATTTAAGGGAAAATGTATGGATGCTGGTTACTGGATGGATTGTATTTAAGCAGTGTTTGTGGGGCTATCTGTGTTATGGAGGGAATGTTGCGATGGTTACTGATAATGTTAAAAAAGATTTTGAGCACAGGTTTAAACAGGTGCTGGATTTGATTAAAAGCTATAACATAAGTTATGAGGAAACGGGGATTTTTGGAAGTTATGCCAGAGGGGATTATAAAGGTTTTAGTGATATTGATTTCTGCATTATTACAGCAAATAAACCTGACAGGAGAACAAGTGGTTCTTTACGTGAAGAGGCTGATATGTTAGGGGCTGATATAATCTATGTTACAAGAGAGTATTTTGACGAGGCTGACTCTAAATTTGCTGTTAATTTAAGACGTGACTACAGGAGGGTTTTGTAATGAAGAATGAATATTATAGTATAGCTTTAGGTGATTTGGAATACCTGCAAGCAACTTTGCATTTGCCATATTATAATAATATTGCTATTGCTGCACAACAGGTTGCGGAAAAAATGTTAAAATCAGTTGTTGAGTTATCAAGTGTTAATTGTGAAAGCCTTCTGCGTTCGCATAATCTCAGGGCATTGTATGATGAAGCTTTTAAGCAGTTTTCTGTTTCTCCTGTAAACCGTGGTGATTTGTCTATGTTAAAAGATTACTATTTTGATGCAAAATATCCAGGGGATAATTTTGTTAATGTGACAGAAGCAGAGTGTGAACAGTGCCTTACTACAATGTATGATGTCATTGATTTTGTTCATGCTGCACGGAATAAATTAGGGCTTGATTGTGTCCAAGTTGACAGGAAATTGTTAAAATTTAGCCATAGTACAGCTAAGTTGAGTGTATTCTAAATACTTAATTTTAACATGAGTATTAGTGTTATAATATCATTGGTTATGGTTTCTTTATTGATATCAGGGGATTTTTTAATAACATTGCTGTGACCTGTTGTTAAGAGGAAAGACTCTTTCTGTAATAAAGCTGGGACTAGAAAAGACAAAAGGGATGGTGTGGGAAGAATTTTAAAAACTGATGTACTGTGGGAATGTCTTGGAAAGGAGGGCTTATAAAGAAAGATGGTTTATATGGTGTAAAATTTATTGGGAAGGATTTAAAATTTGAATACTGGTATGGTTCTGTGTTGTGTACAAGGGTTTTTGTTAATTATAGAAAACAGCTAGTGAAAGTAGAAAAATAACAACCAGTACCATAGATGCGTTTTTTCGGGAAAGGGTTTTTCCAGAAACGAGAGTAAATTGTAAAGAGATTCTCATGCAGATGGGTTTTAAAAACTATGATGCTGAAAGTATATCAAGAAAAACATACATCGTTTTATATAATGACTTGTGGTGGCTGCGGTTTGATGACGAGGACTTGAAGAGTGAGGATATAAAGGCACTAGGGGAAGAAGCAGGATTTCCTGTCTAAGATGGAAGGTTTTAGACATGGGGCAGACGTAGTAATATGCCAGTCAGGAGGTTTAAATGTTAAATATTATTTTTGGAAGGGAAAACAGTCCAGATTTTGTACTGGATACCCGTATTTATTTCCGCAGGAACAAGAAACCGGAGTGGTTTGAAGACAGTTTTGTAAAAAAATTCCTAAAGGAAATAGATGGTTCAACAGTTTTATTTGAAGAAGCCCTTAAAGATTACAGGGGACGTGGGATAAGCACTGAAATGGTTTCAACAGGGTGTAAAACTTTATGTGATATTTATTATCATGGAAATAATACAATTTTTTATGGGTCTGGCATGGGGGATAATTGTATACCTTTTTTAATGGAAATTGCGGCACATAATGATATTACTATTGTTCTTGAACATTATATGGATTTTCCTGGTGAATACTTTGAAAAAAAGCTGGTAAGAATCAATGGAACTGTTTTAACACAGGATACCTACGATGATGCTTACAGTGACTGGTGTGCCTCTGGTGAGGAGGGGGATATATAATGGAACATTTTGATATTAATTTTGTCAGGTCAGATGGTAAATCAGTTAATGTGCGTTTATTCAGCCATTACACTTGTATATGTGGCAAGTTTAGTGGCGAAGGTAAGAGTGAGTTCGTTTCTTTGTTGGAAGATGGTATTAGTACTGGTGATATTTCAGTAGTTTCAAAACTGCCTTTTGCTATTGCAACCCCTGGCTCGTTAGAGGCCCTTTTAAACATTCCTGACCGCTCCATTATAATGATAGATGAGGCAGAAATGTTACACAGCGGTTTTCTGTCAAAAATAAACCAGTCTAAGCACCTTTTTATTACTATTACAAGAGCATTTCCGTTAAAATTAGATTATCCCTTACAAGGGATATATAAACTTAGCAGGGATAATGACTGGTTTGTTATAGAAAATGATTCAGTATTAAATGTATCAGATGATTGTACTGGTTGCAAAATGGTAATTACTGAATCACACAAAGGACGTTCAGAACATGAATTAATATCCTGTTATTTAAATAATGTGCAGGCAGCAGGAGGGCGTGACAGGATAGAAAAATTACTGCGTAATACAACAGAGAATATCCTTGTATTGGCAGATTTAGGAAATATTGGGAGGGCATATGCCATTCTTGCTAAAAGATGCAAGGATAACCCAGGCATTAAATTTTATAATTACCAGTCTTTTGAGGAACTGCTGTGTGTAAGCCGGCTTGTTAGAAATTTGCAAACAACTACTTTAAAATATGTATTTGATTATATCACCATAGAGAAGTATTATGAAGAAGTTTTGGAAGAATTAACTGCTGGAAGCAGTTTAGAATATAAACATGGTAAAAGACTTCCAGAAGCATTTTTGGACAAGGGTAATTTTGACCTGGTTTTCAAAAATGATACAGGTAAAGGGCTGTATCATTTTATAAAAATTTATGGCGGTCTGGCTGGTGGAGGGGATGATAAAAAGCAAAAAGAAAAACATGCTAAAGAAATGTCCGCATTTTAATAGGAAATGGTCTTATAGTTTATTGTTAAAAGTGTTTTTAAGCAGGCTGGAAAGGCGGTGTTTACTGTCTGGTATAGCTGCCAGGCCTGGTACTCTTAATCATTGTACCAGGCATTTAACTATGCAGGTTTGTTGTTGCTAAAAAGAAAAATCTTTTCTTGGGTGTTTAGCTGTGAGTATATCTTTTTGTTTGGACATCGTGACATGGGTATAAATTTCTGTTATTTTAATAGAACTGTGCCCAAGCATTTCCTGTATGTAACGTATGTCAACATCTGCTTCAAGCAGGTATGTGGCAAAGGAATGCCGGAACATGTGAGGTGTAATATGTATGTCAATGCCTGCAAGTGAATTTGAGTTTCCCCATTTTTTTTGGTTTAGGCATCATCAAGTCCCATTTTTAATA
>CAJUPJ010000061.1 GCA_910588655.1 uncultured Lachnospiraceae bacterium
CTTGGCAAGGTGCTTCTTGTAGGTGGTTCAACACGTATACCAGCAGTACAGGATAAGGTTAAACAGCTTACAGGCCATGACCCTAATAAATCACTTAACCCTGATGAATGTGTAGCACTTGGTGCATCTATCCAGGGTGGAAAGCTTGCTGGTGATGCAGGTGCCGGTGATATCCTGCTTCTTGATGTAACACCACTTTCACTTTCAATTGAAACAATGGGCGGTGTTGCTACAAGGCTTATTGAGAGAAATACAACAATTCCTACAAAGAAGAGCCAGGTATTCTCTACAGCAGCTGATAACCAGAGTGCAGTTGATATTAATGTATTACAGGGTGAGCGCCAGTTTGCAAGGGATAATAAATCACTTGGACAGTTCAGGCTTGACGGAATCCCGCCAGCAAGGCGTGGTGTTCCACAGATTGAAGTTACATTTGATATTGATGCAAATGGTATTGTAAATGTTTCTGCTAAAGACCTTGGCACAGGCAAGGAACAGCATATTACTATTACAGCAGGCTCAAATATGTCTGATGATGAAATTGACAAGGCTGTAAGGGAAGCAGCGCAGTTTGAAGCAGAAGATAAAAAGCGCAAAGAAGGCATTGATGCACGTAATGATGCTGACAGCCTTGTATTCCAGACACAGAAAGCACTTGATGAAGTAGGTGACAAGATTGACTCTTCAGAAAAAGAAAAAGTGCAGGCAGAAATCGACGCTCTTAAGGCTGTTGTTGACAGGACAAATCCTGAAAGCATGTCAGACAGTGATATTGACGAGTTAAAAGCTGGCAAAGAAAAACTTATGGAAAGTGCACAGAATGTATTCCAGAAGATGTATGAGGGCGCACAGGCAGCAGGAGCAGGTCCTGACATGGGCGGAACGGGCTCTGGCATGGATGGTGCATCACAGGGAAATGCAGGTGCAGATGATGATGTAGTTGACGGTGATTACCGCGAGGTATAAGCCTTATAATTTGAAGCGTAGTAAGAAGTTCTTGGAGGTTATAAGAGACCAGGGGAGCAATATTTATGGCAGATAAAAGAGATTATTATGAAGTCCTTGGAGTAGACCGCGGGGCTTCTGATTCAGAGATTAAATCAGCATACCGCAAGCTGGCTAAAAAGTACCATCCTGATATTAATCCAGGTGACCAGGAAGCGGAAGTAAAATTTAAAGAAGCTTCTGAGGCTTATGCAGTGCTTAGTGACGCTGATAAAAGACGCCAGTATGACCAGTTTGGCCATGCTGCATTTGAAGGCGGTGCTGGCGGGGGCGGCTTTGATTTCGGCGGAATGGACATGGGGGATATCTTTGGGGATATTTTCGGCGACTTTTTTGGCGGCGGCCGTTCAAGGGCGCAGAGCAACGGACCAATGAAAGGGCAGAATGTCCGTACATCAGTAAGGATTACATTTGAAGAAGCATGCTTTGGTGTTGAAAAGGAAATAGATATAACATTAAAAGAAGAGTGTCCTGACTGCCATGGAACAGGTGCTAAACCAGGTACGTCACCTGAAACATGTTCAAAATGTGGTGGTAAGGGCCAGGTAGTATTTACACAGCAGTCGTTATTTGGTGTTGTAAGAAATGTACAGTCATGTCCTGACTGCCGTGGAACAGGTAGGATTATAAGGAATAAATGTTCCGGATGCAGCGGAAGTGGTTATGTCAGCAAGCGTAAAAAGATTTCAGTATCAATACCTGCTGGCATAGATAACGGACAGTGTGTAAGGATACGTGATAAAGGTGAGCCAGGAATAAACGGCGGAGGAAGGGGCGACCTGCTTGTAGAGGTGCTTGTAAGCAGGCATCCGCTTTTCCAGCGCCAGGACAGGGATATATATTCTACTGCACCTATAACATTTACACAGGCAGCACTTGGCGGGGATGTTTATATAAAGACTATAGATGGCGAAGTTATTTATAGCGTAAAACCTGGCACACAGACCGATACAAGGGTGCGGTTAAGGAATAAAGGTGTTCCGTCATTACGTAACAAACAGATGCGTGGTGACCATTATGTAACACTTGTAGTCCAAGTCCCAACAAGCATGACACAGGAGCAGAAAGACCTTCTGCAGCAATTTGACAAAGCCATGTATGGGGAGAAGGAAGAAAACAGCGCACCAGAAGAGGAAAAAACAGAAGGCAAGAAGAAGAAAAAACACTGGAAAAAGTAGCTGCTATGGCTTCCAGGAAACCCAGAAACAGTATTATTAAACATTAAATAGTAAAGTATAATAAAGAATAATAAAAATGCCATCCTGCAAGTATCTATGCAGGGTGGTATTTTTACAGGATGGAGGGAGTAAAGTGTCAATTGAAAGGGTAAGAGAATATTTCCGTGAAAAGGGAATAGAAGACAGGATACAGGAATTTGGGATTTCAAGTGCAACAGTTGCACTTGCTGCAAAAGCATTAAACTGTGATGAAAGCCATATAGCCAAAACATTATCATTCCATGTAAAGGAAAAAGTAATACTGGTGGTAGCAGCAGGCGACGCTAAAATTGATAATGCAAAATACAAAACACAGTTTGGCACAAAAGCAAAAATGCTGGCAGCAGATGAGGCAGAACCATTAACGGGACATGCAGTTGGCGGGGTTTGCCCTTTTGCAGTAAATCCAGGTGTGGAAGTATACCTGGATATATCACTTAAACGTTTTAAAACAGTTTTTCCAGCATGCGGAAGCCCAAACAGTGCAATAGAGCTTTCATTGGAAGAATTAGAAGAATATTCCGGCTTTACCTGCTGGACCGATGTATGTAAATTACCAGAACCAGGAAAGTGATAAATACTTCAATAAATAAGTGAATTAGCAGATTAACAGGTTAGCAGATTAATGGATTAGCAAATTAATGGATTAATACGTTAATAAATTAATATAATCCCATAAGTTTATTTTGGATAAATAGCTTATGGGATTTTTGCATAAAAAATAAAAGTTATTTTGTCATAAATAATACTTTACAACGGAATAGTCTCAATATATCATATGTATAAAATAATCTAAGTTGATTATTGTTTTTTATTATTAAAATTGTTATAATAGAAAGGATAAAAGATATGCCAGACACAGGGACGCCATATGATGATGTATTCAGGACAATGACCACAGACTGTCCGTTTCTGTTAATTCCGCTTATTAATGAAGTATTCGGGGAACAATATACAGGAAATGAAGAAATAACACTTCTACAGAATGAACACTTTATAAAGTTAACAGATGGAAAATTAAAGAAGAAGGTAACAGACAGCAGTATAAGCCTGACAGAAGACAATGGGAGGATATACCATTTTGAGTGCCAGAGTACACCAGACGGTGAAATAATAATAAGGATATTTGAATATGATTCACAGATGGCACTTGAAGGTGCATATGCCAGTAACAATAAGTTAGTGCTTGAATACCCACATTCAGCAATATTATATTTAAGACATAACAGCAATACACCAGACAATATGGAAATAACAATAAAAACTCCAGGTGGTGAGGTTTCATACAAAGTGCCAGTAATTAAAATGGAGTACAGCATTGATGAAATATTTAGAAAGAAGCTGCTGTTTTTAATACCATTTTACATATTTTGTTATGAAAAAGAATTTCCTGAAATGGAAAACAGCAGTATAAATTTCAAAAAAGCAGAAGGGGAATTTATAACAATCACAAGGACACTTGATTATATGTGCTTAAATGGTGAGATAACAGAATATACAAAATGTATGCTGTCAGACATGACAAAAATTGTGATAGAGAACATAATGGCAAAATATAAAAAAATAAAAGAAGGGCTTGGTGGTATTATGGGAGGAAAGGTTTTAGAGTATGAAGCAAAAACAATATTAAGGACAGGTATGGAACGTGGAATGGAGTTTGGAATAGAGCGTGGAATGGAGAAAGCCCTGGTATTTATGGTAGTTAAGAAAATCAAAAAGGGAAAAGGTATTGATGTAATTTCAGAGGAACTAGAAGAGGATAAAGAAAGGATTGCAAAGATATTTAATGCAGCAATGGAGACAGCACCAGGTTATGATATAGATAAAATATGTGATGTATTAAACAAGTAAAATTTATATAATTACAAAATATCTAATTAAGCCATATGGCATAAGGGGAAAGAGGGGGATAAATGCCAGACACAGGGACACCATATGATGATGTATTCAGGACGATGACAACAGACTGCCCTTTTCTGTTAATTCCGCTTATCAATGAAGTATTCGGGGAACAATATACAGGAAATGAAGAAATCACACTTTTACAGAATGAACATTTTATAAAGTTAACAGATAATACAATAAAGAAGAAAGTAACAGACAGCAGTATAAGCCTGCCAGAAGACAACGGGAGGATATACCATTTTGAGTGCCAGAGTACACCAGATGGTGAAATAATAATAAGGATATTTGAATATGCTTCACAAATGGCACTGGAAGGTGCATATGCCAGCAGCAATAAGCTGGTGCTTGAATACCCACATTCAGCAATACTGTATTTAAGGCATAACAGCAATACACCAGATAGTATGGAAATAACAATAAAAACACCAGGTGGTGAGGTTTCATACAAAGTGCCAGTAGTTAAAATGGAGTACAGCATTGATGAAATATTTGAAAAGAAGCTGCTGTTTTTAATACCATTTTACATATTTTGTTATGAAAAAGAATTTCCTGAAATGGAAAACAGCAGTATAAACCTCAAAAAAGCAGAAGAGGAATTTATAACAATCACAAGGACACTTGATTACATGTGTTTAAATGGTGAAATAACGGAATATACAAAGTGTATGCTGTCAGACATGACAAAAATTGTGATAGAGAACATAACGGCAAAATATAAAAAAATAAAAGAAGGGCTTGGTGGTATTATGGGAGGAAAAGTCTTAGAGTATGAAGCAAAAACAATATTAAAGACAGGAATAGAACAGGGTATGAAGTGTGGAATGGAGAAAGCCCTAGTATTTATGGTAGTTAAAAAAATCAAAAAAGGAAAAGGTATTGATGTAATTTCAGAGGAATTAGAAGAGGATAAGGAAAAGATTGTAAAGATATTTAATGCAGCAATGGAAACAGCACCAGGTTATGATATAGATAAAATATGCGATATTATAAATGGATAATTTTATATGACACATATTATGATATAAAAACTCCCATGGTTTTAATTAACATCCAAGGGAGTTTTTTATTTAATTAATTAAAGTATTCTTTTTATTCAATGCAGAACCTGTTAATGAGACTGTCTGATGTTTTTACAAAATTATTTTTTACGTATTTTAACTTTTTTTATTTGACTCCATGGACCATATATTTTTTTGCCATTATAATTAACATATGCGCGTGCTTTTACATAATATTTTTTACCATTTTGCAATCCAGAATATGTTTTGCTGTAAACATATTTATTTGTCTTTACAGATTTTTTTACATTAGATGAAGAAAATTTCTTGTTTTTGGAATACTGGACTTGATAACCATTTACTTTATCAAAAGTAAAAATCTCAATATATAATTTACCTTTTACATTATACGCAGTAAATTCGTCTATAGATGGAGCATTTGGTTTATTATACTTAGTACTATCATCAGGTGATGCTGGGTTTGTCCACCATCTTGCATATAAAGTTGTATCTTCATAGAATTTTGTTAGTGATACATAAACTTTAGTCCCGCCATATTGAGCAGTATACCAGCCATCAAAAGTATATCCATCTCTTGTTACTTTTGGAAAATATGGCAGTTTTTGGTCTGATGTTATTAATGATGATGTTTCACAACTTCCACCATTTGCGTCAAATGTTATTGTATATTCCTCTTTTTCTTCTTTAAGAGTTGTAAAAGTTATAATATCAGATGTTATTATTACTCCGTTGTTATTCATAAAACATAACTGTGCATAATATTTTGTTTCAGGTATCAATGTTTTACTTTCAATCGTAAACATACTACATTCATCATTAACTTCATATCTAGGAGTGAGATTCATATTATTTATAGTACCATAAAGAGCCCAATATGATATAACATATTGTTCAGGTATTTTAGCAGTAATTTTTGCGTGCGTACTTGTTAAATCATTTATTATTATATCTGTAAACCCAGTTTGTGCTGAAGATGGAATTGTACCTGTTGTGTTTGTGCCAGGTGTTGGTATTGGTGTCACCGTCTGGACAGGAACAGGAGTTGTTTCTAAAGGTTTTTTTGTTACTTCTGGAACAGGAGTTGTTTCTATAGGCTTTTTCGTTACTTCTGGAGCAGGAGTTGTTTCTGAAGGTTTTTCTGTTATTTCTGGAGCTGGTGTTGCGGATTCTGCAGGTGGCTTTTCTGGTACAATAATTTCATTGAGTTCATTATGCTTGCTTGAATTTCCTTGTTTGTCCCATGCATAAATATGGGTTTTATAAATTCCAGTTTCATTATTATGGTCAGAAATATTTACATAAAATGTATAAG
This sequence comes from uncultured Lachnospiraceae bacterium, assembly GCA_910588655.1. Classification (GTDB taxonomy): domain Bacteria; phylum Bacillota; class Clostridia; order Lachnospirales; family Lachnospiraceae; genus Butyribacter. Next base: position 6,459 of record CAJUPJ010000061.1, read on the forward strand.
TGTCACCGTTTTTTGTTCCAGCAACTTTAGGGTCATTTCCCCAGTCCTGTACCAGGTCATCTTGTCCATTTTTATCTGTCCATGTTGGAAACTGGACTTTTTCAACTTTATAATTGTCAGTAACAGTACATGTAATTGTATATCCCTCTGATGTTATATCCTTTACCTGGACATTGCTAATCACAGGACTTTCATTATCTGTAATAGTAAAGCCCTCTGTTCCGCTTTTGTATACATTTCCATTTGAAATTGCAAACATTTGCCAGGTGTAAGATTCACCAGGTTTTAATCCATCTGGTAATGCTTCTCCAACAATATTTAACCTTTGTTCAAATGATGTATTACGTCCACAGCCTTCTTTATGTTCAACTATAAGATTACCTGCTGAGTCCCATATCCAGACGCCTACTTCTGAAACTGTAAGCCTGCCAGGGTTATTAACTTTACCATATAATCCTGCATTCCATGTATCAACAAATTCAGTATGTAAATCAGAATATGAAAGGGAAGCCTGGTTATTTCCGCCATTTGAATTTGAATCGCCATTAACCTGGTCATAATTATTTGCATGATAAACCTTGTACTTTGGCCATAAGTTTCCATATTGGCTAGTGTGCAGGAAATTATACTTTACCAGGTTTTCTTTGCTTACATTAGCTTCATATGCGTAGAATGAATTGCCGCCTGCCGGACCTATATATATAGAATAATGGACTTCATTGCCATTATTATTACAGCAAGCTAGGAAATCCCCAGTTTTAGCAACGTCATTTGGATTGTTACATTCTGTAACTGGACAACTCCTGGGATTTAATCCAAAAACATTGTAAAATACATATTTTGCAAATGAATTACATGAATCACCATTGCCACATGCAGCATATGCTGCTTTGTCCATAACATAAAGCTGGCAATATGTACAATAGTTGCCAGCGCCAAAATTTGTCTGTCCTGGGCCACATGGACCACCAGTTGAGCTAAAATAAGACCCATCTGGATATTTAGCTAATATACTGGCAATCTTATTTTCAACTCCATTGCCTGCTGCTTTTGCTGATTTTTCATTTTTTATACATATAATCCCAGAAAAAGATATTAACATAAATCCCAGAATTATAAATAATACTTTAATATGTTTGTTTTTTTTCATAATAGACTATGCTCCTTTCTGCAATGTCAAGCCTGAAATTATTTATTCTTCAGGTTTTTTTTAATTGTTAACTCAATAATTAAAGCCGGAAGTGTATGACAACCATTGTATCTTGTACTGGGCAGCTAAAAGAAGGTACAATGTTCTGGCTGTTCATACACCAGGTGTTTGTTAAATCCTGTTTCCTTAAACTATTCATGACCACCTCCGCCCGTTTTTTAAAAGCTCCTGATATTTAAAAATATTTACTGCTGTTATTTGGTTTATCTTCTTTGTGCCTTTGATATTTATTGTAAATATTTCTTATAGTTTTTAGATTTTTACCAACTGGCAGAACAGTAATAATCTAAATTTACCTGAGGTATTTTATTGTGATAATCTTTTAGTCCTTTAAAAATATACAGTAAGCTTTTGGTATTTTTTAACTATATCATAGTGTATGGCAAAAAAGATTTCCGTTTTTTTATATGTATTATGATGAAAAAAACGGAAAAAATTTTTCATTGCCACATGATATAATTAAATTATAATAATTTATAATAAAAGGAAGGATGATGTCTTATGAAAAGAATTAAAAGAACAGTGAATATGCTTATAGCAGCAATAATACTTATAGATAGCATATTTACTATTAATTGTAACGCAAAATCATTAGTAACAGCAAATGGAGAAATAGTAACAGATAACAGGAAAACTGCAGTAAATGATAATGATGATGGAGATAATTCATTACGTGCTGATATTAGTTTTATACTCTATTATGTGCATTCAGATATAATGGGTTTAGATATTGATGATAAAACAGTTGCAGGAGAAAGTGATGGATATGAAATAAGGTATGATAAAAATAAATCATATAAAAATCCAGAATTAAGAAAATTTATGAAAAAAAAGGATGGTTTATATGAAATTAATGGATTTGATGTAGGAAGCACATATTATTTTAGTGTACGTGTATATAAAAAATCTGATGGTACTATGTTGTATGGGGAATGGAGTGATACTAAGAAATTTAAAATACATAAAATTGGACAACCAGAAATTATATCTGTATCAAATAAGGGAAAGAAAGTATCTATAAAATGGAAAAAGGCTTCTGGTTCAAAGATAAAATATCGTGCATATGTAGATACTAAGGAGTATTTTTGGATGGATGAAACTAAAAAGACATCAATAGTTTTAAATTGTAAAGGATTAAAAAAGGGAATGAAATTTAAGGTTTTTGTACAAACGTTTGTTAGACAAGGACCATATGGTTTGAATCAGGTTTTATATAGTAGTGAATCTGTAACATTAAAACTTAAATGAACAGGCTAATATTTGTAAAAACTGGAAAAGGCAAGAGAGGAGGGTGAAACATATTTTTTACCCTCCTCTCTTCACTTGTCCCTTCATGAAAAAAACGGAAAAATTTTCTGCCATTTTTATGTTATTCTAAGATATAAGCCAGGTATATTAATCTTCACATATTTTAATATTCATGATGTTACGGATTGCTACATTGCTACGCAATTCCCACAATCCTGCAAACACCTCCAATTCCGCATATTTGCAGGCAAATCTGCTTCTTGCTGGTGTCTGGCGGGCAAGACTGGTATATAGCAATTTGCATGTAAACATGCATTGTTATATACTTTTGGTCCTGGCATCATAATCATAATTATATGTTGATAATTAAATATAAATAATATATAATTAGTTATAAAGTCCGTTATATATTATTTAATATATAACTGTAATATATTTTATAGAAAATATTCCACCTGTGCGGTTGGATAATCTTTAGATTATCCAACCCACTCATCCATTCGCAAAAACCGTGCTGGCGCACTCCTATGTCTGCTAACGCATCCATTTTTTGCTCATTTAGGGAGTGGGTTGCTAATCCAGACAGTTGCTTGTATTGCAATAAATTGCATACAAGCAGTCTGATGGATTGCAACCGCACAGGTGGAAAATATTTTGGATGGCGGCAATATGGATGAGCATAAGATAAATTATTGTATGGGCTGCATGAGTCCAGTTACAGATGGTGGAAAATGCAGTAAATGCGGCTTTGATATTAGTACATATAATGTATCTAAACGCTGTCTCGCGCCAGGTACTATGCTTGCTGGAAGGTATATGGCAGGCAGGGTTATTGGCGAAGGTGGTTTTGGTATTACATATATTGGCAGGGATTTGGTTTTAGATATTGTAATTGCAATTAAAGAGTATTTCCCATTAAGTTATGGGGTGCGTGGTGCAAGGGAAAGTAATGATAATACTATCTATGCAAATAATGATGCAAACAGTACAGACAATATTTACCAGAAAGGTCTTGACAGGTTTTATAAAGAGGCAAAGATACTTTCACAATTCCATATGCTTGAGGGTATAGTCCTGGTCAGGGATTTTTTTTATGAAAACCAGACAGCTTATATTGTGATGGATTATATCAATGGGATTAATTTAAAGAAATACGTAAAAGAGAATGGCAAAATTGCGGGAGACAGGGCTTTACAGCTTATGCAGCCAGTTATACAGTCACTTGGCATGATACACCAGGCAGGAATTATACATCGTGATATAAGTCCTGACAACCTTATTATGGCAGAAGATGGAAGGCTGGTTCTTGTAGACTTTGGTTCTGCGCAGATTGAAGAAGGAAATATTACACGAAGCATTACAGTAATGTTTAAACGTGGTTTTACACCTGAGGAGCAGTATATCAGCAGAGGGAAGCAGGGTGCATGGACAGATATTTATGCTTTATGTGCAACTATTTATTATATGGTTACAGGTATAGTGCCATATGAAGCTGTTGAAAGAATGTTAGATGACAAACTGGCAGGGCTTTCAGTATTTCCAGATATAAATATATCTGGTACACAGAAAAATGCAGTAATGCGTGGAATGTCTGTTAAACCAGAAGAGAGGTTCCAGACCATACAGGAACTGTATGATATATTATATAATAAAGATGAAACTGCACTAAATAGTGCAAAACAAAAAGATATAAGAAAATATTATATTAGAATTATAACAATAAGCTGTGTAATAATTATATCAGGATATTTTATTATACCAGGGCTTTTACCAGAAACGGACAGAGTGAAGCCTGCTAGTAAAAATTCTTCTTATAGTACAGTTACACCTGATGTAAATGTAATTAACAAAAGCAGCAGACCCTCCACACCGGCACCAGAAAATATAAAGATGCAGTTATTTACAGGACTCACAAAAAAGCAGGCGGAAGAACACCTGGCTGAATCAGGGGATAAGTATTTAAAAATAGACTGGGAAGAAAAGTATAACAACAAAGTGGCAAAAGGAACGGTTATTGGCCAGAGTATTCCAGCAGATACAAGTTATTTTCCAGGAAGCATAGAGAAAATTGTGCTTACAATAAGCCTTGGTGTAAAGATGGTAAAAGTACCAGATGTTGCAGGACAGTATTATAAAAATGCAGTTAGAAAATTAAAAAATAGGAAATTAAAGTACAAGTTAATCTGGGAAGAGAGCACAAAGGAAAAAGGTATTGTTATTTTACAAGATAAAAAGGCTGGAAAATATATAAAGCCTGGCAAAAAAATATGCCTTACAGTAAGCAGCGGAATAAAAACCACGCCTGTACCAGCTCCCACACCAACACCAATACCAGTAAAACCAGTTATTCCAGAAGAAACACCTGTACCAGAAAGGACAAAAGCACCTGCTAAAAAGCCGCCTAAAAAAGAAGTGGGTACAGATATTAGTGAGCCAGATGCTTTTATCGGGGTTATTCCATAATAAGTAAAATAGAGTGAAAAATATATCTAAGGCAGCATGGAGGATTACTATTAAAAGATTGATAGCCTCTCGGATTCATAAGAGCTGGTTAAGATTTGTGTATTGACAACTGAA
>CAJUPJ010000062.1 GCA_910588655.1 uncultured Lachnospiraceae bacterium
TTATATCCTTGTTTAAATTACATTTGTAATTAAAAAATGGGGAAACTCAAATGTAAATTCTATATTTACAGGCTTTTGCTTTTGGTGTATTATTATATAGTAACAGCCATTTTAAGGGGGATTTTATGTACATATTATTATTGTTAAATTTTATTGTTCCATTTGTAATGGTGCTTACTGGCAGTATTATTAAAAGACATCCTAATCATAATATGGGTAAGCAAAACGGGTATAGCAGCCCTGCTTCAAGAAAATCACAGATGCACTGGGATTATGCACAGAGTATTGCACCTGGTATTTTTATTGCACTTGGGAAATACCTGTTTTTAACTGAAGCCCTGTTAAATATTATTTTTATTATACTAAGGGTTTCTGCCAGAGTGTCGGTTTCAATAGGTGAGGCGGCAGGATTTTTGTTTTTAATTTTTGGTTTTTATTATACAGATTCAAAAATTAATGAAAAGTTTGCGGGACAGTAAAATCCGTTATTGATGGCTGGTTATTTAATAATAAGGAAGATTATGTATTTTTCGTAGAAATAGAGCAAATGATTTACAATGTGTATTGATTGTGATATGATATCAAAAAGGAGTGATAAATATGGCACAGACAATGGTAAATTTCAGAATTGATGAAGATGTAAAGCGTAAAATGGAGTCAGCTTGCAAAGAGATGGGATTATCGCTTAGTACAGCATTCAATATTTTTGCTATCAAAGTTGGAAATGAAAGAAGAATACCATTCGAGGTAGCGGCAGATTCTTTTTATTCAGAATCAAATATGAGCGTGCTTGAAGAACGCGCCGCAAATATTGAGTCGGGGAAATCCATTCCCAAAGAGCATGAATTGATTGAGGTATAATATATGGGTATTTTATGGGAAGATGAAGCATGGTGGGAATATATTGGCTGGCAGAAACAGGACAAAAGGACATTAAAAAAGATAAACAACCTTATCAAGGATATACAAAGAAAGCCTTTTGAGGGAATGGGACATCCAGAACCATTGTCTGGAAATTTGTCTGGCTGGTGGAGCCGGCATATTGATGAAAAGAACCGTATTGTATACAAGTTTGAGAAAGGAAATATAACGGTTCTCTCATGCAAAAACCATTATTATGATAAATAATATTTTTTATGGTAATAAGTGGGATTTTATGTACATGTCAAGGGAGATTATGTATTTTCCATGGAAATATTTTTTCTTGAACAATTAGCAAAAACAGAGTATACTGGATTATAAATAACAATGAAACAATACAGTATTAGCAGAAGCAGAAAAGGAGATATGCGGATGGGGAATATATATCTGCCAAAGCTGGTCAGCCAGAAGTACGATGAAACAATGGATTACCATATTACGATGTATGATAACCTGCCATATAAAAGGGATTCGGATTTCTGCGGCATCCAGCAGGTTGCATTATACAGCGGGCATATAATTAAGTATTATCTCTGCCTTAACCATGAAGATGCCTATGAGGTAGGCAACCATGATGATGAGATAGAGGACATACTGGCAATGGTACAGATGAACGAGTCAAAAAGGGCTGCTGCCCCTGCCAGGAAACCAGCCAGCAGAAAGAGGGAGGAAGCTGGAATTACACAGGAACAGATAAAAACTCTTTTACAGGATAAAGATGTCCCTGCTGGCAGTGATGATAATTTAGCTCCTGAAAATTCTGTCAATGCATTTGAAGGGGTTGAAGACTGGTAGCAGGTAGTAACCAAAAAACAGGAATTAAAGAAGCGGGATATTATTCCCGCTTTTTTCTTTTAATGGCAGGTTTATTACAGCCATCTGTCTGCAATATAGTAAGAAATACAGGTTTTTTATTAAAAATTCCGGCAAAATGTTTATTTGACTTTTTAATTGTGTATGATATAATCATTGGAAGTAATAAACTGGAAATAATAAATAAGCCTGCTGGCTGTATCCAGGCAAAGTAAAAAGAACTGGCTTTAGTGTAATGGAGAGAATATGGATATAAAAAAGTATATTAGGAATTTCATGGATTACAAATATTTATTATTTGAATTAGTTAAGAAAAATATAAAATTAAAATACCGCCGTTCGTATCTTGGGATTTTATGGACGCTTGTTGAACCGTTACTTAACATGTTTGTACTTACAATAGTATTTGGTACATTATTCGGGCGTGATGACAGGACTTTTCCAGTTTTTATACTTTCCGGCCGTCTTTTGTTTTCGTTTTTTTCATCATCAACAAAAGCAGGGCTTAAAGCAATCAGCGGCAATGCAGCAATGATTAAAAAGGTATATGTGCCTAAATATATATATGTGGTTTCGGCAATTATTTCTAATTTTATAACATTCCTTATATCACTTATTGTACTTGTGGGGGTTGGGGCAGTTTTAAAAGTAAAACCTACAATATACCTTTTACAGGCAGTTATACCTATAATTGTACTTCTGGTTATGTCAGTCGGGATAGGGCTGCTGCTTGCAACCCTTGATGTATTTTTCAGGGATATAGAATATATCTGGTCAGTGGCTACAACGCTTATAATGTATGCATCAGCGATATTTTATTCAACAGACAGGGTTGCTAATACCGGCAATGCGTGGATATTTGATATAAATCCTGTATATATGTGTATAGCTAATTTCCGTAATGCTGTATTATATGGACAGCCAATGAATATGGTATATTTTGCCAGGTCATCAGTAATAGCACTTGTGCTTCTTGTGGCAGGCATTATAATGTTTTACAAAAACCAGGATAAATTTATCCTTCATGTTTAGAATAAAATATAAAGAAAACCCGGGAGGCTGTTTTGAAAGAGAATGTAGCAATTAGTGTAAAAGAAGCAGGCATGCGTTTTAATTTAAACCAGGAACATGTGGATAATCTTAAAGAATATTTCATAAAAATATTAAAGAGGGATTTAAAATATAATGAATTCTGGGCACTTAAAGATGTAAGCTTTGAGGTAAAAAAGGGTGAAAGGCTTGGAGTGCTTGGGCTTAATGGTTCAGGCAAAAGTACGCTGCTTAAGGTAGTGTCTGGTGTTTTAAAACCATCTACAGGAAAGGTACAGACAAGGGGCGTGGTTGCGCCGCTTCTTGAGCTTGGTGCAGGGTTCAGCCCGCAGTATACAGGCAGGGAGAATATTTATTTATATGGTGCGGTTCTTGGGTATAATAAAAGTTTTCTTGATGATAAATTTGATGAAATAGTGGATTTTTCGGGTCTTGGTGAATTTATAGAAGTACCTGTTAAAAACTATTCATCAGGAATGAAATCAAGGCTTGGTTTCTCTATTGCAACAATAGTTGAACCAGATATACTTATTCTTGACGAGGTATTGTCAGTTGGTGATAAAAAGTTCCGTTCTAAATGCGAAAAGAAGATAATGAGCATGTTTGACAGGGGGGTGACAGTGCTTTTTGTGTCACATTCACTTGAACAGGTACAGAGGCTTTGCGACAAGGCTATTATACTTGACAGCGGCAGGCTTGTAGCACATGGACCTGTTGAAAAAGTTGCAAGGGTGTATAAGAGCATGACAGGCTGAATGCATTGTAATACCTGGGTTTTATGCCATATTCACAAAATTTTAAGAATATTCCAGCCATTTGGTACTTTTATTTTTTATAATAAGTGGTATAATTACCGTTGAAATTGAGGGCAGCTTTTTACAGAAATGAGGTGGCATATGCTTGATAGGAATAAGAGTACAGGAATAATTAAACATATTGCATTTTATATTATTGTGCCTGTAATTCTTGGGCTTGTAATTGAGTCGCTTAACCGTAAATCGTTAATTGCAGGTGTGGAATATATGGTGGGAAGCCCTTTGTTATTCTGTTTTAATACATTAATAATACTTCTTACACTTTCATTTGCATTATTTTTTAAAAGGGAAATATTTGTATTTGTTTCTGTTTCATCAGTATGGCTTTTGTTTGGTATAGCAAATTATATAATACTGCATTTCAGGGTTACTCCGTTTTCAGCAGTAGATTTCACTCTTATAAAAAGTGCAATAAGTGTGTCAGGACACTATTTTAGTATGCTTAATATTGCAATGGTAGTTGTAGCACTTTGCCTTATTGCTTTCTGCCTGGCATGTCTTTACAGGAAAGCGCCTTACCATAAACACAGGAATGGCAAGAATATTATTGTTTCGTTTGTTTCAGTAGCTGTTATTACAATAGTTATTATGTTTATAAAAAGTTCAAGCACTTCTGTGCAGGCACTGTCAACTAATTATACAAATATATCAGAAGCATATGAGAATTATGGTTTTGTATACTGCTTTACAAACAGCCTGATTGACACAGGAATAGCAAAGCCGGATAATTATAGCGAAGAAGCAGTACAGGCAATAACCGGGAAGCTGGATGATAATAAAAGCACAGTATATGAAAATGGTAAGCCAAATATTATATTTATACAGCTTGAATCATTTTTTGATGTGGATTATGTAAAGGGTTTAAAGTATAAAAAAGACCCGCTGCCAGTATTCCATTCACTACAGGAAAATTATACAAGCGGGATGCTTACAGTGCCGACTGTAGGGGCAGGTACTGTTAATACTGAGTTTGAGGTACTTACAGGTATCAGGCAGCATGATTTTGGTGTGTGTGAATACCCATATAAAACTATTTTAAAGAGTGTGGCATCAGAGAGCATATGCCATGACCTTGCAAAGCTTGGATATAAAAGCCACAGCGTCCATAATAATGATGCAACATTCTATGGAAGGAATATAGTATTTTCAAGCCTTGGTTTTGATACATTTACTCCAATGGAATATATGAATGGCATTACTGAAAATGATAATGGCTGGGCAAATGATGATATTCTTGTGGATGAAATTATAAAGACATTAAATTCTACAAAGGGAGCAGACTTTACATTTGGAATTACAGTGCAGAGCCATGGCAAATATGATGTTGCTATGGATAAGGAATACCCGCTGGAAGTTTCTGGTGCTCCAGAGGGCATGGAAGCACAGTATACTTATTATGTAAACCAGATTGCTGAAGTTGACCAGATGATAGGAAACCTTATAGATAAGCTGTCAGAACGTGATGAGAAGACTTTGCTTGTACTTTATGGTGACCATCTCCCAAGCCTGGATATTTCTACAGATGAACTGGAAAATGGTGATTTGTACCAGACACAGTATGTTACATGGAATAATTATGGGCTGGATAAAAAAGACAAGGATTTAACTTCATACCAGCTTTACCCATATATATTAGGCCAGGCTGGAATACATGAAGGCATTATAACAAAATACCACCAGCAGAGTGACTGGCAGGCAGCAGGATATACAGAAGGTCTTACTATGCTTTCATATGACCTGCTGTATGGTGAAAATTATGCATATAATGGAATTAACCCATTTAATAATTCTGATTTAAAGATGGGCACAGATAAAATATCTGTTACAGATGTTGAGGAGATACCAGTGGTGGCAGATGATGAGAAGACATATCTTGTAACAGGTACAGGGTTTACACCATATGCACAGGTATATTTTGATGGCAGCCACCTTGATACAGAGTGGATTGACAGCAGCCACCTGAAAATAACTGAAAGCCTGGACTTTGAACCGGATGAAGAGGAAACCGGGGATATAACAGGTGAAGAAGATGAAGGAAGCCAGGAAGGGACAGAAGAGGCAGACGATATTGACGAAACAGACGCATTTACAATAAAGATACTTGATGATGATGGTGTTATACTAAGCACAAGCCAGACGTTATTATACAAGAATACATCATTGCCAGAATAGTAACAGATAAAAGCTATATAAAGGTCATATTTTGTCGTAAGACAGAGTATGACTTTTATTTTTATGTACTTTAGTTTGACATTATTCGTGAATGATATTATGTATACTTTATATATAGCAAATATACCGCCAATTGGTATTCCTGAAACTGTCTGGCAAGCGCCCGGGGAAAGAAGGCATAAGCATGGCAGTCTGTTTTTATGCGGATTTATACTGGATATTGAATTTTATCATGAATTTATTCCTGCTGTATATAACAGCCTGGTGGCTGAATGAGCCTGCCAGTGTTAGAAGGTGGGTGCTTTCGTCTGCTGTCCTGGCAGTATTTCCAGTAATTAACACAATTGCCAGCCAGAGCGGGGTTAAAGTGCCACAGGTTTTAACAGCTGTACTGGAGCTTGCCCTGCTGGTATTCTGGGCATATAAACCAGCATGCATAAGGCAGTTTTTAAAACAGCTTGTAAATTTTATATTAATGTCAGCATTGACGGCAGGAATGTTGTTTATGCTGAAGGGAATATTTTCAAGGGGAGGGGAAAGCAGCCAGAAGTTTTCACTGCTGTTTCTGCTGGTTTCAGTTTTCCTGCTGTATATATTGTTCCGCTTTTTAAGGACATCAATAGCAAAACAGGAATTAAGGCGGGAAAGCATGGTCAATGTTACTCTTATACATAATGGCAGGGAACTGGTGGTTAAGGCTTTATTTGATACAGGAAACCATCTTATAAGCCCGTATACAGGTGAACCGGTATTTATAATATCAAAGGAACTGTCAGAAAGCCTGGAGCTTAAAAAGAACTTAAAGCCGCTTTTAATACCATACAATTCCATAGGCGGGAGAGGGCTGTTAGAAGCTTACAGGCTTGAACTGGTGCAGTTCCAGGATGGGAGTACCAGAAAGAATTTCCTGGCAGCGGTAAGTGACAATATTTGCACAGATAAAGAAATACAGATGATTTTAAATAATCAGTCTATGGCAGAAGGAGGACACAATGCTTAAGATATCAATGTCAAACAGGTTTCAGTTCAGGATGATGCCGGAATTCAGAGGGCTTTTGTGGCCGCAGAAAGGCGGGGACATACATTATATAGGGGGAGCAGAGATACTTCCGGCGCCGTTTACAATAGATGAGGAAAAAAAGATACTGGATAAACTTGGCGGTTCAGAAGACCAGGCGGCAAGAAGCTGCCTTATAGAGCACAACCTGCGCCTTGTTGTATACATAGCTAAGAAGTTTGACAATACGGGAGTAGGCGTTGAAGACCTTATTTCTATAGGCACAATAGGGCTTATTAAGGCTATTAACACATTTAACCCGTTAAAAAATATAAAGCTTGCGACATATGCTTCAAGATGTATTGAGAATGAAATATTAATGTATTTAAGGCGTAATAATAAGGTTAAACTTGAAGTATCAATAGATGAACCACTTAATGTTGACTGGGATGGTAATGAGCTTCTGCTCTCAGATATACTTGGGACAGATGAGAATGTTATTTCAAAAAACCTTGAGGATGAAGTTGACAGGAGACTTCTCAGAATGGCGCTTGATAAGCTTAGTGAGCGTGAAAGGGTGATAATTGAAATGAGGTTCGGCATTAACACAAATGACGGCAAAGAGCGTACCCAGAAGGAAGTAGCAGATATTATGGGCATTTCCCAGTCCTATATTTCAAGGCTTGAGAAAAAGATTATGAAAAGACTTAAAAAGGAGATTATGAAAATGGAATAAGATTTAATTAAATGGTAAATCCTACTTTATAAGACATTAAAATGTATTCGTCACAGTGTGGAGGATAAAAATGGCAATGTATAAAGTAGAAATCTGTGGTGTAAACACAGCAAAATTACCACTTCTTACAGATGAAGAAAAGAAAGAGCTTTTTGCCAGGATACAGAAAGGTGATAAAAAGGCGCGGGAGAAGTTTATTAAGGGTAATTTAAGGCTTGTCTTAAGTATAATACAGAGGTTTTCCAGTTCAGGTGAAAATATTGATGATTTATTCCAGATAGGCTGTATAGGGCTTATGAAGGCAATAGACCATTTTGATGTAACGTTAAATGTTAAATTTTCTACTTATGCTGTACCAATGATAATTGGGGAGATAAGGCGTTACCTGCGTGACAATAACAGTATCAGGGTAAGCCGTTCTATACGTGATACAGCATATAAGGCTATCTATACTAAGGAACTGATGATGAAAGATAATGATAAAGAGCCTACAGTTGAAGAGATTGCGGCTAAACTGGAACTTGCGCCAGAGGATATTGTATTTGCACTGGATGCAATACAGAGCCCTGTGTCACTGTATGAGCCGGTTTATGCCGAAAGTGGCGACACTCTTTATATTATGGACCAGATAAGTGATAAAAAGAACAAGGAAGATAACTGGATAGAGGAGATATCATTAAAAGCAGCGATTGACCATCTTTCCGACAGGGAACATAAGATTATTAACATGAGATATTTTGAAGGCAAGACACAGATGGAGGTGGCGGAGGAAATAAATATTTCCCAGGCGCAGGTAAGCCGCCTGGAGAAAAAAGCTTTGCGTTCAATGAAGAATTATTTAAGGTAAATGCACATATACCTGGTAGTAAGGATTATCTCTGGCATATGGAGGAACGTATGCGGGTATGTGAGCTTCGTGAGAAGGAAGTAATTAATGTTTGTGACGGGGAAAGGCTTGGAAATGTATGTGATGTTGATTTCGACGTAAAAACAGGGCGGATACTGAGTCTTATAATTCCAGGCCCGTGTAAAGTCTTTGGAATACTAGGACGTGATTATGAGTATATAATACCATATGAATGTGTTAAGAGGATAGGGACAGATGTTATACTTGTAGATGTTGATATTGAAAAATGCAGGCAGAAATGTAAATTTGATTAAAGTTGCAAAGAGGATATTAATAGGTTATTATTAATGTATTCAGGAATATTGTAAGAATATTTTTAATAATTGTGAAAGGTGGTATTAGCTATGAAATGTCCTTTTTGCGGAGCAGATGATACAAGGGTTATTGATTCCCGTCCAGCAGATGATAATACATCTATAAGGCGCAGGCGGCAGTGTGATGTATGCCAGAAGCGTTTTACAACATATGAAAAAGTGGAAGAAATTCCTTTAATGGTAATTAAAAAAGATTTGCAGCGCCAGCCTTATGAAAGAAAAAAACTTGCAGAGGGTGTGGTGCGCTCATGCCATAAAAGGCAGGTAACAGCAGATGAAATGGAAGCACTTGTAGATAAAGTAGAAGCAGATATATTTTCAAAAGAGAAGAAGGAAATAGCAAGCAGCTATATAGGTGAACTTGTAATGAATGAACTTAAAAACCTTGATGCAGTTGCGTATGTACGTTTTGCATCTATATACAGGCAGTTTAAAGATGTAGATACATTTATGGAAGAAATTAAGAAAATAATTGATAAGCAGTAAGCTATATGCCGGAAATACAATACCAGGCTTGTGAATACTACGGGCCTGGTATTTTTGGTGTTTGTTTTGTGGGAACGGACGGTTTCCAGTGCCAGAGCCAGAATATTACATACAGGGGGTACGGTTTCTGTTATGGTGCAATGGCATTTAGTCCAGGGGAGATGCTTAAATATTACATATATTGGGTCTGCTGGCAAATCCAAAGTGCCTTCCATGAACAAAGCACGCTCCCGCTGGTTTGGTAAGGGCTTGCACGCAATGGTGCATAAAGCCCCTAATGTTCCTATGGAACATCTAATACGGGGCTTAAGCACCAGCGGCTTCGTACAGCTTTTTCATGGAAGCACATTTGGAATTTGCCAGCAATCTACACTTTGGTAATTTATAAAATATTTCCCACCTGGACTCTGGACTAAATGACATTGCGCCGATGAGCTTAAAGTACCCATGTACGTAATATTACTGGCATCTGGCACGCGGAACTTGTTACTAGAAACATACAACACAAAACAAACGTGGAGATGGTAATTATTCTGCCAGGTAATACAAGAGAAATTGCTTTGTCCAATTATAAAGCGTTTTAAGAAAAGGATAAAAGAAGATTAATTGATATGTTATAATTCTTTTGTTGTCCAACCTACACCTGGCAAGAGGGCACTGAAAAAGCCGGTATCTGCCTAACGAAGACACGATATATGTGTATTTTACAAACTAACAGTTCTACATATTGTGTTCTTCTTTAGGTAATTTGGACTTTTTCAGTACCTTCCCCGACAACGGGAGGAGGTGTTTACATGGAGTTTGTTATATCTTTTATAGTTGCTGTTGCGGCTGGTGTAGCCTGCCACTACATCATCAAATGGCTTGACGGTGACAAGAAGGACAACAAATAGCCTAGTGGGTGTTTTGCCACTATAAAAGAAAAGAAGAATCCCCAGACTGTACGCTACTACGGTTTGGGGATTCATTCTACGTTCACATGGAACTGTTATATCTTTTTGCCTACCGGCATTATAGCATATGCAAAAACTTTTTTCAATATGCTTTTAGAATCTGAAATTTATACTTATCTGTTATCAATAGTTATTATTATATAAAAATATATCATATGGGTTTCCATTAATGTCCGTTTGTCTGAATAAACTCTCTGCACCATATAGTTGCCAGCTATAATAACAGAATGGTTTTACCAGTAAACAGCAGGTTTCTGGTGTTTCAGTCCACGTGGCGGTGCAATGTCATGATTTATGCCAGATAAGGGCAAAATATGGCTGTGAATATTTTTCTCCTGGCAATAAAATACAAAAAGTTTTTATAATATGTGATAAATAATTGACAATGTAAACATATTGTGGCATTATAAAAGAAAAAGGAGTGAATTATCATGGCAACTGTATCAACACAGGTAAGAATAGACGAAACCACCAAAAAGCAGGCAGTAGAACTTTTAGAGGGACTGGGACTGAACTTGTCAGATGCTATCAATATATTTCTAAAACAAGTAGTTTTACAGAATGGTATACCATTTGATGTTAAATATCCTAAATTTAAGCCAGAAGTCATTGAAGCGATGGAAGAAGCAAGGAAGATAAGCCGCGACCCGGGTGTTAAAGGGTATACAGATATTGATGAACTATTTAAGGAGCTGGACACATGAAATACACCATAAAAAGAAGCGGAAGATTTAAAAAAGATTATAAATTATCTAAAAAACGTGGATTAGATATTACTTTGTTGAAAGATGTCATCTATAAATTGGGAAATGGAGTACAGCTTGATAAAAAGCACAAAGACCATGCATTAAAAGGAAAATGGAACGGGTTCAGGGAGTGCCATATACAACCCACGTCCGTTTCATAAAAATATTTTCAAATATATTCCAATAATGTATAATAGGTG
>CAJUPJ010000063.1 GCA_910588655.1 uncultured Lachnospiraceae bacterium
AAAAAGTTTGTTACGCAGCAGAGCTGCGGGGAATTATACCCTGAGAGATTAAATTACAAACAATATGAACAGTTAGAAAAGGATATTGTACAGCTTGCAGAAATAGAACCAATTAAAGATATAAAAATATCTGTTACAGGTAATTCTGTAATTGATGCATTTGTTAATTATAAATATGGAATTGCAAGAAAAAATAAGATTAATTTTAATTTAAATATAGATATTCCGTCCAGCCTTCCATTTGCGGATGGAGATTTATGCGTAATCCTTGGTAATTTGCTGGATAATGCGCTAGAAGCAAATTTTCGTAGCAAAGTAGATAATCCTTATATTAATTTGAACATTAAATACGATAGAAACAATATTATAATTATTGTAGAAAATTCATTTGATGGAAAACTTAAGCGGAATAATAGAGGAGAAAAGATTACACTTAAAGAAGATAAAAAAAATCATGGAATTGGTATAAAATCTATAAAAAATATAGTAAAAAAGTATAATGGGTATTATAACGTTACATTAGATAGTAAAGTGTATTGCGTAAGTATATTATTATATAGCAGATTTGATATATAAAAAAAGTGCTATAATTATAGCCCCCTTTTTTATATATTGGCTTAAATACAAGAAAAAATTACATTATTATACGGTTTTATTACATAATGAAAAATATGCGCTTTTTATATGTTATTATATTTAATAAGAAAGGAGGAAAGAGAAATGCTTAATGCAAAATTAAAATTGTTAGAAATTAAAAAAGTTGCATATTTTATTTCAATATTTGCATTATTTTTTGCTTATATTGGTGCTAATTCGTGTTGTGTTGCTATTTTTCACCAGCCAGAAAAACCAGATTTAACTAAATTAAGAAAATTATAATGGAAAAGGTAGCTGTATATCTTACAAAGTATATTTTATTACATGGTGTTATAAAAAAAGAAGATTACTTAATTTATAAGTATGGATTACAAACAGGTATGGAATTAT
The DNA here is from genome assembly GCA_910588655.1 of uncultured Lachnospiraceae bacterium. Taxonomy (GTDB): domain Bacteria; phylum Bacillota; class Clostridia; order Lachnospirales; family Lachnospiraceae; genus Butyribacter. The sequence continues at coordinate 988 of CAJUPJ010000063.1, forward strand.
TATTATGTATTATTACCAACATTATAATTGCAGCATATATGGGAAAGATATGGGAGAGTTTGCTTTTAATGTCAATTTTCTTTATACAAAGGGCGTATATTGCTGGTATACATATGAAACAATTCTGCTTTTGTTATTTTATATCATGTGGAGTTATTATATTAGGTATAAGGTTTTTAGGAATTGTTATAGTACCACTTAAAATAGTAATATTAACAATAGTGGTATGTTTATGCATGATATATAAATTGACTCTATATTTTTCATTAAAAACACCAGAAAATAAAACACAGAAATATTTTTTAAAATATACAAAATGTATTATTATGTTTATTGCAAGTTTATCAATTATATTTTATTTATTTCATTATAAAACAGGAGTATATATTATTATGTATAGTGAATTAATAATGCTTTTGTCAAGCGGAATAAAATTTCTTATAGACAAGCTTTTAAATAAGCATAATCAAAAGATTTGACAAGAATAATAATAGGTTATAAAATACAGGGAGGTACTAGAATATGGATGATAACAATTTAAAGAACGTAAATGAAAATAAGGCAGAAGAAAATGTAGTTCCTGGGAATTATGGGGAATGTGAAAGCAATATAGTGGAATATTCTGGAACAATAGATGCTAGTTTTTTATGTAAAATTAGTGATTTGCCAAATTCCGTAGTAATTCAAAATTTTTATGTAACAGGTAAAAATGTAGGTAATAAAATTTATGTAACACAAAGAGATGGTGGGAATTATTATCTTAATAGATGTAATATTACATCAAATCTCCAATACTTATATGCAAATTTTCAAGATAGAATGAGAATAGAAAATGGAGGACATGGTAGTACATTAGATTTAGATTTAAATAATAATTTTGTTATTGGTACATGTGATAATTATGTTGATGGTATACATTATTCAAAAGATTTGGGAATAGTTGCATATTCTACAAATGGAATAAATAATAATAGTATTAATAGAATTACAGGTATAGAATGTGCTAACCATTCAGGTACAAATATTAACAATGTAACTATAAAGTCAGTACTTGCCGCCTTAACTGTTAATAAAAAGAAAATTTTAGTTTATGGAAGAGCAAATCAATATGCTCAATTTAGTATTTATGATTATGATGTATTTAAGGCTGAATTAAGTACATCTGGAAAAGCTTCTTTTAAAAATAATGGAACATTAAGCAAAAATTGTAGTTTTTTTGCTACACAAAAAAATAGTAATGTTGTAGCAGTAAATTATTTTCAAGGAATTGCATTATCTAATGCTGTAAATAATGTTCATTCAATATATATTGTATCAGGAAATGAAGGTGCAGGAAGAGAACTGGTTATTACAAAACTATTGGCAAATAAAAATAATGAAACATTAACAGTATCAAAAAGTTTAAAAATTAACTTACCATATGGGAATAAAAGTAATAATATGATATTATCTACTATAAACTATGAGATAGAAGGAGTTCATGTAATTGATGAAAGCACTTTGTATGTAGGCATATCCGAAGCAGGAGTGAAAGGAAATAAAAACAATGCATATCTTCTTTCTATTTCAAGAAGTAACTTTTAATTATAATATAAATAAATAATATATTTATTAGGTAGCATATTTGGAAGTTAATATTTATAATTTCCAGATATGCTATAAATATTTTATGGAGGTGTATTATGCAAAAATTAAAATATACAATTATAATACTGGCAATAATTTTATTTTCAGGGATAACAGCCATAGTTCCTAGGACAGCCAATGCCAGAAGCCAGACAGGCTTTAGTAATGATATTAAAATGGAAACTAATACAGATGGAAGCATTGTAAAAGTTACCGGCACTGGCAGGCTTTTTATTGGCAGCAATACTAAAGGGGTTGATACATTAAATCATAATAACCCCTGGCAGTGGCAATGTGGCATTTCAGATATAAATGTTTCCAAAGATAACAAATATCTGCTTTCAAAGGATGGCGTGCTTTATAATAAAAAGATGACAGAGCTTCTTTATTACCCGGCTTTTAAAAAGGGGAAGGTTTTTAAAGTCCCAGGCACTGTAAAAAGTATTGCAAATTATGCTTTTACAGATAACAGGTATCTTAAGAAGGTTACATTAAACAAAGGTTTAAAAAAGATTGGAAGTTATGCTTTTTCAGAAAGTAATATCCAGAAAATTAATATTCCGTCCTCTGTAAAGAAAATTGGTGATAATGGTTTTAACGGGTGTATGGAGTTAAAAAATATAGACAACCATGCCAGCCTTACTTTTATATCTGATGGATTATTTTATAACTGTATCTCTTTAAAGAAGTTAAATCTTGGGGATTCTGTTAAATACATATATGACATGCCATTTTATAACTGCCCTGCTTTAATTTATATTGGGGAGAATAATAAATATTATAAAACTATAGACGGGGTGCTTTATTCCGAAGATATGAAAGAACTGGTGAAGTATTCATGTGGCAGGAACGGGGTATATAAATTGCCAGATACTGTTTTATCTATAGACCCGTATGCATTTGATAACTGCTATAACCTTAAAAGCCTTACTTTAAATGAAAATATTACAGATTTTCCTCTTTCATTTCTCAGGGGGTGCATATCACTTGAAACAATAAATTTCCCTTTAGCTTTACAGGGGCTTGGCAGCCTCAGGTATTTTGGGGAGGAATATTTATATGATGATGAGTTATATAGCCTTCCGAATCTGGAAAATATAAATATACCTTCTGGTAACAAGTATTTTAAAATATATAATGGTGCACTTTATTCTGGTGATTACAAGATATTATGGCTTATTCCATATGGAAGGGACGTGCTGGATATACATGAAAATACAGAAATTATATTAAATGAAAGAGGTGCTAATAATTTTGAAGAAATAACAATTCCAGAAAGCAATAAGTATTTTGCTTCTTATAAAGGGGTATTATATGATAAATTAATAGAAACCATAAAAATATTTCCAGGAAAATGTAAAAATTATGAAGTACCAGCACAGCTAAAAGATGCCAGTGCCCTTATATCTTATATTGATACATCTGATGACACCCCTAGAAGGTATCGTTATTCTTTTAAAGGTATTAATAATGGAGGAAGAAACCTTGAAAGTATAACTGTGGAAGAGGGAAATAAATATTTTAAGTCAGAAAATGGTGTGCTTTTTGATTATGGGATGACAAAACTCTATGTATACCCACGTGCTAAAGAAGGGGAATATACAGTTCCTGGAAGTGTTACAGACATTGATATTGATGCATTTGCAGGGGCATATAAACTTACAGGAATTACAGTTCCTTCAAGTATAAAATATGTAGATATCAATGTTGCCGGGTGCACTTCGCTCAGGGAGATGGATTTTAAAGAAGGGATAACAGGCATAAAGCTTTATGGAAATGCAGAAAAAACGTGTTATAAAGAGCTGGCAAATAAGTTAAATGTGAAAAATATTTATCTGCCAGGTACATTATATAATATAGTTATAGATGACATGAATAAGACAGCCACATTCCATGCATATGGCAATACAGGTTTTTATTCATGGCAGGACAGGATTAAAAGTACAAAAAGTTATATAAAATTTAATGGCTATAAATATAAAAATATTGGTACAGCACCTGGAAAAATTGATTTCCGTTCTGCTGTATGGAAGAAGCAGCATATAAAACTGTCATGGAAGAAAGCGGTTAAAGGTGCAGATGGATATTTAATAATGCAGACTGTATATAATAACAATAAAGAAGCTATTAAAAGAAGCAGTATAGTGGACAGCAAAGATATAGTGTTAAAAAACTTGGAAAATACCAAAAAAACTTCTGTTACTATAAAGCCACGGAAAAGCCAGGTGTATAAGTTTTATATTGCAGCATATAAGGATATTAATGGTGTAAGGGTATTTGGAAATGGCATACATATAGAATTTGAAACTAAGAATAAAACTAGTGTTTATGATGACAGCGTATTTGTTTTTTAACTTCATTTATCCGCCTGGATAAAAACATGGGGTTTTATAAAGAACATGAATGTTACAGTTAATTTACAGGGGGCGGTTATGAAAAGATTAAAATATTTATTTATAATTATTCTGTTTTTATTCCCTGGTATAATTATGTTTAATAATTATACCAGGACAGAAGCAAAAATCCATGTAAATACCCTTCCAAATGGTGAAATTGAAAGTGTTACAGGAAGTGGCAGGTTTAATATAGAAAAAAATATTACAGGCTTTACAAATGCCTATACTGGAAATGATGTGAAAAGTCCCTGGCAGGCAAGTATTACCGGGGGAACTGTATCAGATAAGAGTAAATACTTTATGGCAAAGGATGGTGTGCTTTATAATAAAAAGATGACAGAGCTGGTTTATTATCCTTCACATAAGAAGGCGTCTTCTTTTAAAGTGCCAGATACAATAAAAAGTATTGGCTGTTATGCTTTTTTTGGCAACAGGTATCTGGAAAAGGTTGTCCTTAATGAAGGTGTTAAAAAAATTGGATGGGAAGCTTTTAAGAGCAGTAATATTGAAATAGTAAACATTCCTGAATCTGTAAGGGAAATTGGGTATGGGTGCTTTTCAGGATGCAGGAAATTAAAAAAGGTAAATAATAAGGCTTCTTTAAGTGAAATAGAGGATAATACGTTCAGAAATTGTATTTCGTTGAAGAAACTGGAATTGGGAAGTAATGTAAACAAAATATCAGAAAAGGCATTTTATAACTGTGGTGCAGTAATAAATATTCCTGATGGAAACCAGAATTATATAACAGAGGATGGTATTCTTTACTCTGCGGGTGTAAAGAAGCTTATCAGATATCCAGGGCTTAAGGGTGGAGGTTATATACTGCCTGGGACTGTACATATTGTATCACCTTATGCTTTTACTGGATGCCAGAAATTAAAAAGCCTTGAGTTAAATGGTTATATTACAGATTTTCCACTGTCACAGCTTAATGGCTGCATATCATTAGAACGGCTGGTGCTTCCTGAAAATTTACAACAGGCAGGTTTTATGGATACTAATTATAATGGAAAGCTTTATACAAGAGCACCTGCATATGGGCTAATAAGCCTCAAAGAGATAGAGGTGCATGAAGACAATGCATTTTTCAGTGTACATGATAATGCACTTTACTCAGATGATTATGAATATTTATATCTTATCCCACATGCAAAAGAGTCTTTGGAAATACATAAAAATACGCATTATATACTGGACAGGTTCTGCCAGAACCAGTATACAAAGATAACTGTACAGGATGGCAATAAGTATCTGGTTTCTTATAAGGGCGTGCTTTATGACAAAAATATAAAAACCATAAAAATGTTTCCTGGTAAACTTGAGAGTTACAGAATACCAGCGTCATTAAAAAATGCAGATGCCATTATAAATTATGTGGCTGGTGAAGAGGAGGGTTACAGGCGTGGAAGCTATGTAAAGGGATTTAATGATGTTGCAGGAAACCTTAAAAGTATAACGGTTGAAAAGGGAAACAAGTATTTTTCTTCAAAGGATGGTGTCCTTTTTGACTTAAAGAGGGAAAAAATTTATTTATACCCACGTGCAAAAAAGGGAAAATATACTATTCCTGCTTCTGTAAAGAAAATGGATGATAATGCATTTGCTAGTGTACATAAATTAACAGGGCTTGTTCTTCCATCCAGTGTAAGAAATGCTGGAATTAATATAGCAGGCTGTAATTCATTAAGAAAAGTGCTTTTTAAGGAAGGCGTGGAAACAGTATATATTTATGGCGGGGCGGAAACGGATTTTTATGGTTTTATGGGCAGGATTAATGTTAAAAATATATATCTTCCAGGTACATTAAAAAATATTACAATAGAAGGTATTAATAATAATGCTGCCATACATGGATATAATAACCCGGATATGTGTGCAATACACTATAGTGAAGAGGATGCTTATGAGGAAGATATTATAAGCCTGAAGAATTATATAACTTCTAATGGCTATGTGTATAAAAAATGGCAGCTGATTAAACAGCCGCCATTTTTTACAGGTTATATATGATTTTATAATTTCACAAACACTTCTGTTTCTTTCTTAAGTGTACTTGCAATTTCGCGGTTTTCTTCTATTTCCTGTGAGATATTGTCTATATCTGTTGCAAGTTCCTGTACACTGTCGGCGGTGCTTGCTACACCATTTGTGCCTTCGTCTATGGCAGTGCTTATTGATTCCATAGAGTTTGCAATTTCTGATACTGAATTTTTAAGTGCATCTGTCCTTATTGTAAACTGTTCCATAACGCTTTCAATGTAAGTAGCATTTTGTTTGTATTCGCTGCCAGATTTTACAAAGTCTTCAAAATCATGGAGTATTGAGTTATTAAGGTAATCTATAAGGTCATTGGCATGGAATGCAAGGTTATGTACTGCTTCAACAATAACATTGTTTATTGTCTGGATATGGCTGGCAGTATTGCTGCTTTCATCAGCAAGATGGTTGATTTCACTTGCAACAACTGCGAAACCTTTGCCTGCTTCACCTGCCCTTGCTGCTTCTATGGATGCATTAAGTGCCAGGAGAGTGGTCTGTTCAGATATATTTAAAATATTGTCAGTAAGGTTGTTAATCTGGTCAATGCTCTTGCTGTCTTCTATAGCTTTATTAAGTACACTTAATATCTGTGAAACTTTTTCCATAGTAGTGTCCATATTTGTCCTTGCAGTAGTTTCCATTCTTTCAGCATGGTTTTTCATCTGCTTTGAATATGAATTGATTTCAACAGTTTTTTCAGCAATAGTATTAACTTCCTCATTAACAGAAGAAACATTGTTATTAATGGTAAATGAATTGTTGCCAACTTCTGACATTGTAGCAGAAAGTTCTTCTGTAAATGCAGACAGGTCAGTTACACTTCCGTTTGATGTTATTATACGTTCTGAGATTTCCCCTGTTATTTTATCCATTTTATTGGAAATTTCTGAAACCATCCCAAATATGCTCTGGAGTTTTTCAATAAATGAATTAATACCATTGCCAAGTGCCGCAATTTCATCATTGGAATATATTGTAATACGCTTAGTCAAATCGCCATGGCGTTCATCAATATCTTTAATTATTGCAGTAAGTTCACGTTCGCCATTTGTAATAGGCCTTATAATCTTCATAAGGACTACAAGGACTGCAATAATTATTGATAAAATACATATAATTATTGAAACAGCGTTTATTACAAAGGATATCCTGTATACATTCTGCAGTTCCTTTTTCGCATCATTGGATGCCGTCTTTGAGTGGTTTATTAAACTGTCAACTTTTGAGTATAAATTATCTGAATAATTTTTTAAATTGACATTAGCAACCTGGAAAGCTTCTTCTTTGCTATGGTTGGCACTAAGCGCCATCATATTGGCAATATTTTTTTTAAAACCATCATAGTTGCCAATAAGCACATCATATTCATTTTTCTCTTCACTGCCAAGGTACTGCCTGAAATCCTCAAACGTTATGTCAAGTTCTTTTTCACTTGTATTAATTGAATTGACAAGTTCAATCATTGTAAGTGCATCGGTTGCAACTATATGTGACAATGCCATATTATGTATGTTCATAGCACCACTTTTTAAATCTGCAAGTACTGTAATTCCAGTAAGGTATTTGTCTGAAATGGTAGTGGCTTTGGAATTAACATTCCTTAAATTAATAATTGAAATAATATTTGCTATAATTGCAAGTACAGCCAGTATAAGGAGCGGGGTAAAAAGCCATGTTTTAATGCTGGATTTACTGGATTTTTTTGTTCGTGTCCTGACAGGCTTATTATTTTTTGGTTTTTTATTTGGTTTATTATTTTGGTTTTTATTTTGTTTTTTATATGCCATTTTAAACCTCATTTCTGCACTGCTTTTTGAGCAAAAAGCAATTTTGTGCCAAGCAGCACAAAGACACAAAATTTACATTATATCCATGTTATTTACAGAATATTTATTGTATTATCCTACAACAGAAGCCTTTATTTTTTTAACTGTGTTATCAAGCAATGTCTGGAGGTCTTCGCCGCCTGTATTTCCCTTTGCCATCTGGTTGCCAAATTCAGTTGCAGGGTCCCAGAAGTTTGTACCAAGCCTTTGTAGTTCTGAAAATTCAGATTGTGCTATAACCGCCTGTACTGCTGGTGACTTCTTTATTTCATCAGACTTTGAGGCATTTATATTAGAAGGCCCCTGTCCTCTTATTTCAAAACGCAGTTTCTGGTTCTCTTCGTTGGAAATATAATTAGCAAGTTTATGTGCCCAGTCAAGGTATTTTGAATATGGGTTTACACCGAGCATCTTATATCCAAAGTAACATGACATCTGTATTTGTTTTCCTGCAACTGTATATGATGGCAGGATAGTAGCTGCATAATTATCACCAAGTATGTTTTTAATTGTTGTTTCATCCCATACACCGCTTACACATGCAATAACTTTGCCTTTCTGGAGTCCTTTAATCCATTCTTCTGTATTTTCAAATCCAGGATTTCTGCCAATTCTCATAAGTGCATTGGCAACGTCTGTTCCTGTTATTTCACCTTTTTTAGAATTCCATGTACAGAAGTTTGTTACACCATCTTTATTTAAGCCTAATTTTAAACCTGTCTGGCCGTAAAAAGAATACAGATACCAGCCAGAAGACCAGTCCATTGCAAATTTTTTCTTATTTTTAGCTGCTATGCTTAAGATTTTATCAAGTGACTTTACATCTTCATCGCTTAAATATTCTTTATTGTAGTATAAGAAATATCCATTATCAGCAGTTATAGGGTATCCATATATATTGCCATATACAGTTACCGCATCTACTGATGATTCAAGGTTGTTATTCCTGATTTCATCCGGGTTTAGTACAGGGGATGCCGCACCGCCTGCCACTATGGACTGTATATCGCCATCCGTAGTCGTATATACATCAGCAGCATTTAATACATCGCCTAATAAAGCACCACGGCACTGCCCTTCAATTACAGGTTTCCAGTCAATAGTAATATCTGCCTTGTCTGCATTTTCCTTTATAAAATTTTCTGTAACAACAGCAATATAATCTTTGTCCTCCTCACCTGCCCATAAGGAAAGAGTAACCTTTTCTTTGCCCTGGTTCTTATTTTCCTCATTTTTTGTTTCTCCAGAAGATGAAGTGTCCTTTGTAGATGTCTTTTTGCTGCAGCCTGAAAGTAAAAGACCTATAGCAGAAACAGCCAGAAGACATTTTAGTAGATTTTTACCCATACCAGTTCCTCCTTAATAATATAATTTTATTTCCCTGTATGGCAGCCGCTTTTCAGGGATGGCAGAACATAATAGCTAAAATGCACAAATAATTTCAGTGTGCATGGATAACTTTAGTATAATTTTACTACATTTCTGCCAGTTAGACAATCCAAAAATAAGAAAAATCTTATTATTTTTTAATTTTTCCATCTGTGCGGCAGCATGGATTTTGTGAATGTATAAGCCAGATGGATGTTATTTAAATCCTCCAGCCGCACAGGCGGAGTTTTTAGATAGTATGAAATTAATAAGCAATATAGGGAAGTTGCCATGTTATAGACAATGCATCATCCTGGTAATATAACGCATTTTTTTTACATTTTTCAAGCAAATTTTTATGATGTTTTATGCTTTCCTGCTGTATAAAGGATTATGTCTGTTTCATAAATTCCCAAACATATGATAATTTGCAGTTATCCTGTGTTTATGACGGACGGTTTCCTGTGCCAGAGCCAGAATATTACATAAAAGGGGTACGCTTGCGCTACGGCAGACCACACAGCGGCA
>CAJUPJ010000064.1 GCA_910588655.1 uncultured Lachnospiraceae bacterium
TCATATTTACATTTTAACATATTTTCTTCCTGATTTAAAGTGGAATTAGTATAATATTCATATTGCTTTTGGCGTGCTTCAATTTCTGCTGGTAAGCCATCTGATAGACTGCTACATAGGTTATCAAAATAATCTAATATTTCTACAATTCTATTTTGTGCCTCTATTGATGGAAGATTAATTATAATATCCTTTAGATTATCAGGAATTACTTCTATTACTTTTGTTCCATGTGCCAATGCTCTCTTATGTTTAAAAAACTTATTACTATTAAAATAATATGATAAATATTTTGGATTTTGATTATGTTTTATTATTGCAGTATGTCCACTTACAGCAATTTCTTCATTCCCAAGCCATGCAACACATTTACAAACATCATCCATATTTTCACTTGTAACTGCCATAATTATATCATTCTTTCTAGCAAACTTCGCTTTATTTGCTGCATCCATATTTATCTTACTAATTGTTTTATTTGCATATATTCCATAATGTGTATAAATCTGTCCATAGTGAATACATGCTACACCGTTTTCACTAAAATCCTTTTTCTGAAAATTACCACCTCTTGCAATTTTTGCAATTTCTCCTAACTTTAAAGGCGCATATCCAAACACATATTGCAAAAATTTAATTATCTCTGGTCTGGTCTGGCAAAATTGTGTCACCTGTTTCAACAAATGTCAACAGCATATCACGATAATATTCATATTGTTTTTGACGTGCTTCGATTTCTGCTGGTAAACCAATATCCAAATCTTTACAAATAGCATCAAAATTGTCCAGAACATCAACAATTTTCTTTTGAATATGTAAAGGTGGAACTGGTAATATCATTTTTGATAATACAGTTCCATTTGTCAATGCTCTTGTTGTATATGTACTATGCCTGACAATATATTTTCTTGCCTCTGTTGAAGAAAAACAATATGCACAATACTCTGGAAGCAACAGTTCTGTTTTTGGTCTTGCTCTTAAAATAAATCCACTAAAAACACATCTATCAATATCTTCCATTAATACAGAAGTTATTCCTATTTCTTCTTTTGTTTCAGATGTTCTCGTAAAAAATACATCTCCTTTTTTTGCACTATACCTCTCAATTTCTTCATCTGTAACCTGTACCCGTCCTTGCAATTCAGAAGAATATATTTTATTTTTCCGAAATACATTAGTAAAATTTACTATCGGAGTACCTGCACCAAATGATTCTTTACCTTTATTTATCCCATTTTTAAAATCAAATAACTCTCCAACAGGAATAAGCCGTACTTCATATCTTTTATGTGAAAGCAGGTAATCTCTGTAATATTCATACTGCTTTTTACGTGCTATAAGTTCTGTTGTAAGTTCTGTTGTAAGTTCTGTTGTAAGTTCTGTAAAGTTATCCAAAATACGGACAATTTCATGTTGCACCTCTATAGGAGGAACAGGTATCAGAAATTCTTCTGTTACAGAAAGCGAAATTTGTGGCAATGACCCAGTTCCTGAAGCCGCTTCTCTAAACTTCATAATATTATTTTTAAACATATAAAAAAGAAACTTTACCTCAATCTTATCTTTTGCTGTATAAGCCCACATTTCATTTTTAAAAGTAAAAGGTTTTTCATAATATATAACATCTACTATACCACGAGACTGTACTAAAACAGCAGGTACTCTTGTTATATTTGCTTTAGGTATGTCTTTTTCGCGTGCATTAATAACTGTTTTTCCTCCTGCAAAAATTCGGATTTCTCCACTTGAAATATTTATTTCTTTCATTTTGGTTGCTGTTATAGAAGTACCTCTAAGACGTTTATATACATCTTTTACTTTTTTATATTCCACCCCATCTGGACATAGTTCCTGTATCAATTCATTTAACCTGCTCATCTTCTTTTGCCTCTTTTCCTAGTATTTTATTTATCATCTAATTAAAACCAGAATAAATTTTATGTGTCCTATTAAAAATATCCAGTTACTGTCCTTTCCAAATGGCGGATTTGCTTTTTATCCGAATAATTTTCCCATCTTTTGCAGTTACCGGGAATTACCCGGTAACTGAATCATTATCACGTTTATTTCATAAGATTTTATATAAGATGTTTTGCAGTTATCATTTGTTTAATATATGACACATAAGAACAATTATTTTTCTGGACTTTGCCAATGTCCAGGTTTCCAGTGTCCAGATGCCAGCAATATTCCATACAGGGGTACTTCAGACCCACCGGCATTTAAATCTGGTTTTTTCAGATTTTATGTGCCGCTGTGTGGTCTGTCGTAGCGGAAGCGTACCCCTGTATGGAATATTCTGGCTCTGGCAACGGAAACCGTCCGTCTAAACGCACACACCAAAAAACAAAATTTCTTTCATCCCTCCACCTCAATTTCCGCAATAATTTTATCAATCTCTGCCCTGAGTTTTTCTTCCCTTGCCACAATTTCCTTAATTTCTTTATTTAGCTTATTTATATCAATCTTTTCTCTTGTATCTTCCTGTTCTACATAGGATGAAACTGAAAGATTATAGCTGTTTTCTCCAATTTTTTCATTTGGTACTACTGCTGCATAATATTCCTTATCTTTTCTTTCCCTGTAAACATTTAAAATATTTTGTATGTTTTCTTCTGATAACTTATTATTATTTGTTACTTTTACAAATTCTTTTGAGGCATCAATAAACAGTGTATTATTTTCTGTTTTATTCCTTTTTAATACCATAATACAGGTTGCTATGCTTGTCCCAAAGAAAAGGTTGTCTGGCAACTGGATTATACATTCCACATAATTATTATCAATAAGGTATTTGCGGATTTTCTGTTCTGCACCTCCTCTGTACATTACACCTGGAAAGCATACAATTGCTGCTGTTCCATTGGTTGCAAGCCATGATAAAGAGTGCATGATAAATGCCAAATCTGCTTTTGATTTTGGTGCAAGTACACCTGCCGGGGCAAAACGTTCATCACTGATAAGTACAGGATTTGCATTTCCTTCCCATTTAATAGAATATGGAGGATTAGAAACTATTGCCTCAAATGGTTCATCGTCCCAGTGTAATGGTTCTGCCAATGTATCACCATGTGCAATGTCAAAATCCGTATATTCTATATCATGCAGCCACATATTCATTCTGCAAAGGTTATATGTAGTAATATTTATTTCCTGTCCAAAAAATCCCTGCCGCACATTGTCTTTTCCTAATATCTTTGCAAATTTTAATAATAATGAACCACTTCCGCATGCAGGGTCATACACTTTATTTACTTCTTTCTTCCCATCTATAGTTATTTTTGTCAGAAGCTCTGATACTTCTTGTGGTGTGTAATATTCCCCTCCGCTTTTTCCTGCATTTGATGCATACATCCCCATTAAAAATTCATAAGCATCACCAAATGCATCTATTGTATTGTCCTGGTAACTTCCTAATTTCATCTCACCAACACCATTTAACAGTTTTACCAGTTTTTCATTTCTCTTTGGAACTGTTGCGCCTAATTTATTACTGTTTACATCAATATCATCAAATAATCCTTTAAAATTCTTTTCACTGTCACCGCCTTGTGCTGATGCCTCAATATTACGGAATACTTTTTCTAATGTTTCATTCAGGTTTTCATTATCTGGTGCTTTTTCACGTACATTGCAGAAAAGCTCACTTGGTAAAATAAAATATCCTTTTGACTGTATTAAGCTTTCCCTTGCTGTCTCTGCTTCTTCATCTGTTAATTTTATATAATCAAAATCTGCACCCCCTGCTTCTATTTCCTCATGGTTTACATAATTTGTAAAATTTTCTGAAATATATCTGTAAAACAACATCCCTAATACGTATTGTTTAAAATCCCATCCATCCACACTGCCTCTTAAATCATTCGCCATATTCCATATTGCGCGGTGAAGTTCATCACGTTCCTGTTCTTTTTTGTTATCAGTTATCATTTCTTTATTCTCCTTGTATACTTGGTTATTGTAATTATACTATAAACCATGCTATTTGTCATTTGCCAGCTGCCATATTTGCCTGGAAACAACAAACGGAAGCAGAATTAATTACTTCCGTTTGCATATATTATCTATCCATTAATTTTATACAATTTATATAAATTCATACAAGTTCATTTAAAAAATATTCCATCCCTCCCAGGCACTTTTGTCCCAGTTCTTCTATTGTACATTTTATATAATGTTTCCCATTCTCCCTGCATTTCTGGCAGTATGTTTCCCCTTCACCTGTAATTATATGCCACCTTCCATTATTTCCGCTTATAATATTATCTGTAACTTCAAGCCACATTTCATTGTGTCCCTTTACAGATATACACTCCGCAAATGTCTTTAAATCAATTATTCTTGCCATAAGATAGTTTTTTGGTTCTTCCATTTTCTGTTCCTGTAAATCCAAATCCCAGAAGTTTGTTTCATTTATTTTTATAGCTGGAAATCCAAGCCTGGCAAGATATGCAAGTATTTCATTCTGGATATCTTTTTCAAATACACTTTCAATTACTTCTGGCATTTCCTCGCATAAATAAACAAAATAACCCTGGCACACACCATCCCCATTCCAGAATGCCAGTATATTCCCGTTACATGCCTGCATTTCTTCGTAAAAAGCCTGGAAATAACTTTTATTATGCACTGTATAACATGTAAATCTTTCTGCCAGCCTGTTTTGGGCATACCTGGTTAAATCTGCTTTCTGGCTGTCTTTTAGCATATTATAAGGAATACATATTAATTTACTGCCTGTACTTACTGGAAGTTTAATTCCGCCTTTAAATTTTCTTACAGGATAAATACCTGTAAAACCATATGGCTTATATATTTCCTCTGATGCAGGCATAAGGTACGTAAAGGGTTTTCCCTGGCTATACATAAAATTAATTGCACTTTTAAGAACAGAGTCCATATAACCACGTTTCCTGTATTCCTTAAGAGTACAGACACCAGCTATATTGTATATCTCTGTTTCTTTTCCGTTTATTATGGTATTGTATGGATTAAGGTGCAGCATTGAAACTCCATCTGATATAACTGTTATGCTGTTATTCCACCTGTTATTAAAATAATAATCTGTGTATTGTTTTGTATCATCAAAGCACTCTGTCCATAACATATAACATAAATCTTTTACAGATGGCTGTTCCTCTGGCATAATTATCTTTGTAGCAAACATACTTTACTCCCTGTTCCAGGTTTATTATATATCCTTGCATTTGTTTTAATGGTTTTCTTTGATATGTTTATACCCGAAAGCCCGATTTTCTATTAAATCTACAAGCCTGCTGCTTACAATGCCTCGGGCTTCTTTGCAGTAGAAAAGGTTTTTAACCCTTTCCCTTTCTTCTTTTGCATATCCTTCACCATTAGTTGCAAATAATTCCAGTTCTTTTAAAAGCCCGTCAAAGTCCCTTGCTTTAACGCCTGGTGTAACTTCTTCATATGGAAAGTACATTTCCCTGTCCTCTGCAAGATACTCTTCATAATCATAACAGTAGAAAAGCAATGGCATCCCAAGCAGCAGATAATCTATATAAATGCTGGAATAATCTGTTACCATTGCTTTTGTTTCCATAACAAGGCGCTGTATATCTATATCCATATCTGTTACATCAATAATATGGGGGTAACTGGAAAGCTCTTCTTTTTCATTTCTATGGTAGAAATGTTTTTTAACTATAAAATAATAACCATTTTCTTCAAGAAATATTTCAAGCTTTTCCAAATCGAAAAGTTTTGCAATTTCAATTTTCTGCTTTCCTTCTTTTCTGTGCGTAGGACAGTAAAGGATAATATTTTTTCCCGGAAAATAAGGTGCTGGTTTTTCTTTCTGGAAAAATATATCACTTCTTGGCTGCCCCAGGCACAGGACTTGTTCTTTACGTACCCTGAACGCACTCTGGTATATTTTTGTAAATACCTGGCTTGTTGCAACATAATACATATTGCCTAGCGGGATATTTATAAGAAAATCACGGAACTTCTGGACAGGGCTGTCCCAGTTTTTCTCATATTTATTATCATAACAGACTTTTTTAAGAGGTATGCCATGCCAGAGGTTTATTATTACTGCCCTTCCAAGGAATGTGTGCATAAGGTCACTTATCCCATTGGAAACTACTGCATACTTTGCCCGTAAATGTACCCATACAGCTTTAGAAGTCCCCCACATGTATACTTCACAGCCAAGTGCTTCTATCTGTTTTGCTGCCTCTTCATTCTTTGTAATCCAGACTGCACGCATGTTTTTATGTTTCTGCATTTCCAGAAACAACTGCATGGAATTATCTGCAAAGCGCTCGCCAAGCCATGCACCAAAAACGCATATATTCCGGCTTCTTGGCATTAGCATTGAAATATACATAACGCAATACTTAAATGCAGTCTTTATCCCTTTATATATTTTATTTAACAATATGTTATCCTCCGTCTGTTGAAAGAATTATCCCCATAAAACCTGCATTATCTTACGTGCCAGCCCCTTTTTCCATGATTTGGTTGATATAAAAAATCCAGCCCTTTCAAGACATGTCATCCTGCATATGCCAGTATATCTTATTATCATGGCAAATTCAATAAATAGTGACTTTTCAGACATTTTGTCACCATATATCTGGATGAAATAACGTGCCTGGTTTACTGATTCTTGTACAGCGTCTTTATATGCCTGCCTTCCATCCATAAGCCTTTTAAAGAGGTATGAAGGGCTTCTGCTTGCCTTAGCCCCTACGCTGTTGTCCCCGTGCTGCCTGTAACTTACAAGCGGTTTGTTTATAAAAGCCGTCCTGCCAAATATTTTAGCATATAATGCTGCAAAATAATCATGCATTATAACACATGGACTTCCTGCAAATGGCGCAATGCCTTCACAAAGCGGCTGGTTAAAAAGCATAGTGCAACCTGTTACATTGTTCTGCAGCAGAAGCTGTTCAAGTGTTGCTTCACGCCTTATGCCTGAATAATCAAACATAGAACTGGATATAACTTCCATATTTTCACTGGCTACTTCTACATCACTGTGTACAAGCAATGGTATATCCTTTCCATATTTTTCCTCAAGTTCCTGCATTTTATCCATGCAGATACTGAGCTTGTCCTTTTTCCAGACATCATCCTGGTCAGAAAACATTATATACCCTGAACCAGACGCATCATTTAAAAGCCTTGCAAAGTTGCCCTTTGCATTTCCACATGCAGGTTTATTAATATAAACCTGGACTTCATTTGGTACACTTGAAGCAAAATTTTTTAATATCTGTACTGATTTGTCACTGCTGCAGTCATCACGTACAATAAGCCGCCAGTCACTATAGTCCTGCAGGCGTATTGATTCTAACTGCTCTTTTAAATATTTTTCTCCGTTATAAACTGCCATAAGTATTGTTATCATGTCACTCTCCCTTTTTTCAATTAATATAATTGTATTCTAATACATTTCAGGAAAAAAATAAACACCTGGAAGTAAATTTTACATAAACTATTAAGGAATATAATAAACTGTTAATTTATAATTGTACAGTTATTCTATTATATGCCACAGTATGGAGGACTGCCATGAATCATGTAGCATCTGCTATAAATTTAAATTATGCTATACGCCAGGGGCTTACAGGGCGTGGCATAGGGATTGCTGTGATGGATACCGGAATAGGCAGCCACCCTGACCTTACAGAGCCTGGGGGATGCCTTGCAGGTTTTTTTGACACAGTAAACGGACATTCAAATTATTATGATGATAATGGCCACGGAACTCATATTGCAGGTATTATAGCCGGAAATGGTTCTGCAAGCAATGGGCTTTACCGCGGCATTGCACCCGAAAGCCGTATATATATGGTAAAAATATTAAACAGCAGGGGAGAAGGCAATACTGGCAATGTACTTGAAGGAATTAACTGGATTTTAAATAACCAGAAGAAATATAATATAAGGATTGTAAACATATCTGTGGGAAGTACAAGAAATAAACATTTTGATGAAAATTCACCTCTTGTCCTTGGTGTAAATAAGCTGTGGGCAGCAGGCATTGTGGTTCTTACCGCAGCTGGTAACCATGGTCCTGGCCCTTATTCCATAGGTGCACCTGGCAATAGCCGTAAAATTATAACTGTAGGTGCTTCTGATGTTATGCAGTATGGCAATGGAAGGGATTATTCAGGGCGTGGCCCGACAAATTCATGTATAAAAAAACCTGATATTGTCGCACCTGGTTCAGATGTTATAAGCTGTATGCCTGCCAGCAAAATGGTATTTCCAGCATTTAATAAATATTTTAACAGGGAAAACCAGCTTAAACAGTATTATAAAGCACGCAGCGGGACTTCTATGTCAACTCCTGTAGTAAGCGGATGTATTGCACTGCTTCTGCAGAAGCATCCAGAAATGACTAACAGGGATGTTAAACTCCATCTGCGCAATACTGCTTATGACCTTGGATATTCCCACTCCCGCCAGGGATGGGGGCTTATACAGTGTAACAGGCTGCTAGCCTGATATGCCTGCTACACTGGCATATAAATCTGTCCTGCTTATGTATTTATGCTATAATACATCACAGAATAAACAACTGCACCTGTATAATACAGGTGCAGCGTATAACAAACTAATAAAATATTGTATTATAAATATGCATTTAGATTAAATATTTATTGTATTTGGTGTGGTGCTGTTGTTTCCTGTTTTTCCGGCAATAATTTCATCCAGTTTCTTTATAAATTCACCCATCTCATTTTTAGAAAGCTGTGCATCAGCACCAAGCCCCTCGCCTTTTTTCATCATATCTTCATTAATAAGTGATGAGAATATAATAACTGGCAGGTCTTTTAATTCCGGGTCTTCCCTTATAAGTTTTAACAGCCTGTGGCCATCCATCTGTGGCATCTCTATATCTGTAACAACACATGCCACATTCTGCTTTATGGTCCCTTGTTTCTTATACTGCTGTAATATATTCCATAATTCAAGGCCATTATTACATGGCATAAGCCTTGTATATCCAGCTTTTGTAAGACCATCATAAATAAGTGTGCTAAGAAGCTGTGAGTCTTCTGCATAGATAATTGGCGCATTATTTGTTTCTCTTGCACCTAGCTTATCAACGTCTGAAAGGTTAATACCAACCTCTGGTGATATATCTGCTACGATTTTCTCAAAATCAATTAACATAACAAGCTTACCATCAAGATTAATAATACCTGTTGCTACACTGTTGCTTCCATTACTTACCATGCTGTCAGGTTTAATAATCTGTGACCAGTTCACCCTATGTATGCCCACTACACCATGCACATGGAAGCCTGAATTACAGTCATTAAAGTTAGTAATAAGGAACATATCCTTTTGTTCGTCTACCCTTTCTTCCATTCCAAGGCATCTTGCAAGGTTTACTATAGAAATTGTTTCACCTCTTGTGCTGAATGCCCCTTCAATATTAGGATGTCCGTTTGGTATAGGCGTCAAAGTTCTGTATGTCATAATTTCCTTAACTTTTGCTACGTTTATGCCATAAAAATTCCCTGCTATTACAAACTCTAAAATCTCAAGTTCATTAGTACCACTTTCCAATAAAATATTAGTATCCATAACTCTCCTCCGTCCTTTATATGTTATTATTATTTTACTATAGCCAAACTATATTTGCAAGGGAATATATAATTACTTCTTATCCCCTGTTAAACTTTTATTATTCCATCCCATAATTAAAGCCTGCTGGCATTTTGCCTTCCTGGGTGTATAACGTTAATTGACATAGACTAAAAAGAATAGTACAATAGCGCCTAAAGTAAATAAAATAAACTTCTATGTTATAAAATATTAATAAATATTATTTGGAGGGTTTATGCAAAATATTATTCTTATTGGTATGCCTGGTGCTGGTAAAAGTACAGTTGGTATTGTACTTGCCAAAGCATTAGGTTATAAATTTATTGATACGGATTTAGTTATACAGGAAGACCAGGGTATGGTTCTTCAAAACATTATAGAGAAATATGGCAATAAGGGATTTAATACTATTGAAAATAATATTATAAGTTCCATTAAGACAGATAAATCTGTTATTGCAACTGGCGGAAGTGCTGTTTATGGAACAGAAGCGATGAATAATTTAAAGTCTTCTGGCAATATCCTGTACCTTGAACTGCCTTTTAATGAAATAAAAAAGAGGCTTGGCAATCTTGAAAAACGTGGTGTTTCAATTGAAAAAGGACAAACACTGGAAACATTGTATAATGAAAGAATACCTTTGTATGAAAAATACTCTGATTTAACTATACACTGCCACAAATTGCAAATACGTGAAATTATAAATACTATAATTAAACAGCTTAATCTTTAGCAGGATATCATAGCAAAATTTATCCTTGCCATATTATAAAAAATACCCTCTGCTATCAGTTATATCTTACTTGCAGAGGGTATTTTCCAGCCAGGCAGATATCTACCTGGCTGGTTAAAACTGGTATATTCAAAACTGTATACTGGTTATTACAGACTTCCTAAAATTATGCAAGCTTTTCTAACCATATTCTGGTCAAGCCCGCGGTCT
>CAJUPJ010000065.1 GCA_910588655.1 uncultured Lachnospiraceae bacterium
AATGATGTAGCAGGTGATGGTACTACAACAGCTACAGTTCTTGCACAGGCTATGGTTAATGAAGGGATTAAGAACCTTGCAGCAGGTGCTAACCCGATTATTCTCCGTAAAGGAATGAAAAAAGCATGTGACTGTGCAGTTGATGCTATTGCAGAGATGAGCTCAAAAGTTACAGGCAAAGACCAGATAGCTAAAGTTGCTGCTATTTCAGCAGGTGATGAATTCGTTGGTGAAATGGTTGCAGATGCAATGGAGAAAGTTTCTAATGATGGTGTTATTACAATAGAAGAATCAAAAACAATGAAAACTGAGCTTGACCTTGTAGAAGGTATGCAGTTTGACAGAGGTTATGTTTCAGCTTATATGGCAACAGATATGGATAAGATGGAAGCAAACCTTGACAATCCATATATCCTTATTACAGATAAGAAGATTTCTAATATCCAGGAAATCCTTCCTTTATTAGAGCAGGTTGTACAGCAGAGTGCAAAACTCCTTATTATTGCAGAAGATGTTGAGGGCGAGGCTCTTACAACACTTGTAATTAACAAGTTAAGGGGAACATTTAATGTAGTAGCTGTAAAAGCTCCTGGATATGGCGACAGAAGAAAAGCTATGCTTGAAGATATCGCAATCCTTACAGGTGGTACAGTTATTTCAGAAGAAGTAGGGCTTGACCTTAAAGATACAACAATGGAACAGCTTGGACGTGCCAAATCAGTTAAGGTACAGAAAGAAAATACAATTATTGTTGATGGTACAGGCGACAAAGATGCAATCTCTTCAAGAATTGCACAGATAAGGGCACAGATTGAAGAAACAACATCTGATTTTGATAAAGAGAAGCTCCAGGAAAGGCTTGCTAAGCTTGCTGGTGGTGTAGCTGTAATCCGTGTTGGTGCTGCTACAGAAACAGAAATGCAGGAAGCTAAGCTCCGTATGGAAGATGCACTTGCTGCAACAAGGGCTGCTGTTGAAGAAGGAATTATTTCTGGCGGCGGTTCAGCATATATCCACGCTTCTAAAAAGGTTGCAGAACTTGCTTCATCACTTGAGGGTGATGAGAAGACAGGTGCTAACATTATCTTAAAAGCACTTGAGTCACCACTTATGATAATTGCACAGAATGCAGGGCTTGAAGGTGCTGTAATTATTAATAAAGTACGCGAATCAGAGGCAGGTACAGGATTTGACGTATTAAAAGAAGAATATGCAGATATGGTGCAGGCAGGTATTGTTGACCCTGCAAAGGTTACAAGAAGCGCGCTCCAGAATGCAACAAGTGTAGCATCTACTCTTCTTACAACAGAATCTGTAGTATCTACAATTAAAGAGGACTCTCCTGCAATGCCAGCAGGCGGCGGAGCTCCAATGGGAATGATGTAATAAATAATAAACAGAAATTAGTATAATGCAGGTTAAGCCTGTAATATAAAAAGGGCGTGTCTGGAAGTTCATACTGTAAATACAGTTTCCAGGCACGTTCTTTTTTCAAAGCGGATTTCTGCTATATTATCCCGCCAGAGGCGGTATGGGGGATTTTATGAAAGAACGTATTGCATATGTTGATGCAGCAAAAGGCCTTAGTATACTTATGATAGCATTGGGGCATATCACAAAGCTTGGCAATCCTGTGGACTTGTGGATGTCATCATTTAAAGTGTCAATATTTTATATAATATCAGGATTTTTAATGTGTTATTCAGGTTCGGTAAAAAACAGGAATTTTAGGAAATTTTCAGGAAAACTTTTAAAAAGCCTTGGAATACCATACATTGCATTTAGCATAATTGGTACATTGTTTAAAACAGCATGTGTTTACCTGAAACATAAACCGGCAGATAAGGTGTGGGAAACATTTTTAGGATATTTTTACGACAGCATATTTTTAAAAGGTGTTAATTCAATGTGGTTTATACCTACGCTTTTTATTGGGGAAATAATATTTTTCTGGCTTTTAAGAAGCCCCCGGGTAATAAAGGCAGTATATGCTGTTGCAGGACTTTTTGCAATAAAAATGTCATTTATAATAAATTCATTATTTATGGCAGGAGGGGCATTAGAAATGCAGCCGGGGGATGCCCTTGATAATGTAGTTAAGTTGTCAGATGCAGTTTTTAAAGGAGTTTCAGCAGCATGGTTTTTAGGAGCAGGTTATATAATTTATATTTTCTATAGCAGGCTTAAAGAACCAGCTATAAAACTTGCAGCAGGCATAACGCTTTCAGTATTGAACCTGGTTTTATCACAGATAAACACAGGCGTTGATTTTAACCAGATGAAAGAAGGCGCATACCCATATTTGTTTTATATTTGTGGCATTACAGGCTCAGTAGGTGCAATATTAATACTTGATTTTATAACAACGTATGCCAGGTTAAATTTCCTTGATTACTGGGGCAAAAATTCTCTTATTATCATGTGTACGCATACTGTACTGGGAATGAGGACTGTAGCATATGAAGGATGGAAGAAGGTCGCATTTATACCAAAGACAGCCGGGCTTGAATATATTTGTGAATGTCTTGTTGTATTAGCAATACTGCTTATGATTGAATATAGCATAACAGAAATAATTAATTCAAGGTTTCCGTTCCTTATTGGTAAAACTGCTCTTTACAAAGAGCGGTAAATATGTCAATATATATACATTAAGCATATGAGAGAAAGGAGTACAATAAATGGAAGAGTTGTATTCAGAAACGTATCTAAAAGCAAAACCATCACCAAAGCGGACAATGGCAAGGATTGGATTTATAGTGTTATGTGTGGTACTTGTCTATATTGCCGTATTTGTATTGCAGAGTATGCCAATGCTTTTTCTGGCAGTAGTAATTGACGGCTTTATAATTTTTTTCATGCCTTCAGGCAATATTGCATATGAATATGTATTTGTTGACGGGCAGATTGATTTTGACATTATAATAGCAGGCAATAAACGTAAAACAAAGAAAAGGACAGACCTTGAAAAGATAGATTTAATTGCCCCGGAAGATTCTCCTTCGTTAAACCAGTACCAGAGGCTTCCTTTATTGGACTTTTCGTCAGGCATAAGTTCAGACAGGCATTTTGTTGCAGTTTCAAAGTCAGACAGCGGACAGGAGAGGATTAAGTTTACCCCTGATGAAAAACTTATAGAAAATTTGAAATTTAAGGGCAGAAGTAAAATCCAGTGTTGACAACAGAAGTTATAATAGTGTATACTAAATCAACATATTAGCAGGCAGTATTATATTGTTACCATATGCACGCAGGCTGGCGGCATTGGCACACCGGCTTACTGTATATACAGTAAGCCAGGTTATGTGTCTTTGTGCTGGTTTCCTGCGTGTTTCATTACAAAAAGGAGGATAATAAAATGGGGCAGATTATTGGTGAAGGAATTACATTTGATGACGTATTATTAGTCCCACAGTATTCAGAGGTTATACCCAACCAGGTTTCTTTGGAAACTAACCTGACAAAAACTATTAAACTTAACATTCCAATGATGAGTGCTGGAATGGATACGGTAACAGAGTACCGTATGGCAATTGCTATGGCGAGACAGGGTGGTATTGGTATTATTCACAAGAACATGTCAATCGAGGCACAGGCTGATGAGGTAGATAAGGTTAAACGTTCAGAAAATGGTGTAATTTCAGACCCGTTTTATTTATCTCCAGAGCATACGCTTGAAGATGCCAACAATCTTATGTCTAAGTTCAGGATTTCGGGAGTTCCTGTAACTGAAGGCAAAAAGCTTGTTGGAATTATTACAAACAGGGATTTGAAGTTTGAAACAGATTTTACTAAGAAGATTAAAGAGTCCATGACTTCAGAAGGGCTTATAACAGCACACCAGGGGATAACACTTGATGAGGCAAAGCAGATACTTGCAAGGTCAAGGAAAGAAAAGCTTCCATTAGTGGATGATGAGGGCAATCTGACAGGGCTTATTACTATAAAGGATATTGAGAAACAGATTAAATACCCGCTTGCTGCAAAGGACTCACAGGGCAGGCTGTTATGTGGCGCTGCTGTAGGTGTAACTGCCAATATACTTGAGCGTGTAGATGCACTTGTACAGAAGCATGTTGACTGTATTGTTATTGATACAGCACATGGTCATAGTGCCAATGTACTTAAAGTTATTAAAATGGTACGTGATGCATATCCGGAATTACAGATTATTGCAGGTAACGTGGCAACAGGCTCAGCCACAGAGGCACTTATAAATGCAGGTGTAAACTGTGTCAAAGTTGGGATTGGCCCAGGCTCTATCTGTACAACACGTGTTGTTGCAGGTATTGGCGTGCCACAGATTACAGCTATTATGAACTGTTATGAGACAGCTAAGAAATATGGTGTTCCAATTATAGCTGATGGTGGTATTAAATATTCAGGTGATATGACAAAATCAATTGCAGCAGGTGCAAGTGTCTGCATGATGGGAAGCATATTTGCGGGCTGTGACGAAAGCCCAGGGACATTTGAACTGTTCCAGGGACGTAAATATAAAGTATACCGCGGCATGGGTTCGATTGCTGCTATGGAAAATGGAAGCAAAGACCGTTATTTCCAGACTAATGCAAAGAAGCTTGTGCCAGAAGGTGTAGAAGGGCGTGTTGCATACAAAGGCACTGTAGAAGATACAGTATTCCAGCTTATGGGAGGACTGCGTTCAGGTATGGGCTACTGTGGTGCACGTGACATAAAGACATTGCAGGAAACAGGACAGTTTGTTAAGATATCAGCAGCTTCACTTAAAGAAAGCCATCCACATGATATCCATATTACAAAAGAAGCGCCAAATTACAGCGTAGCAGATGATTAAACAGTACTATTTAAATAACAGCATTAACAAAATGGAAGAACTTTTGTATTATGAAAAGGTTAACAAAGGCTAAGAAAAGAAAATTAAAAAGGGCTGTAATACTGTTGTCTGCTTCTTTTGCCATTGCTATTGCAGTATTTGGCATTGTAATTAAAATTATTACAGGTACAAAACAGGCAGATAAAAGCGGAAAGAAAGCAGAAGGGCTTAATTATTCACTATATAACGTAAAACAGCCATCTGCCAGGAAAATGTTTTTAACAGAGAATGTTAATTCAAGGCCTGGTATAAAGTTAGATACTGTTAATGGGGTAGTAGTACATTATACTGCTAATCCTGGCACTGATGCAGAAGCAAACAGGAATTATTTTGAAAGCAGGAAAGATGAACCTGACGAAAGCTCTAATAAAGCCAGCAGCCATTATATAATAGGACTTGATGGCACTATTATACAGTGTATTCCTTTAAATGAAATTGCATATGCTTCAAATAAAAGAAATGCAGATACTATTTCAATAGAGTGCTGCCATCCTGATGAAACAGGCAAGTTTACGGATGATACATATAATTCATTAGTACATCTTACAGCATGGCTTTGTGCCAAATTCCAGTTAACCAGGGATTCAGTAATACGCCATTATGACGTTACTGGAAAAATGTGCCCGTTGTATTATGTAGATAACAGTGGTGAATGGGACAAGTTAAAAGATGATATATGGAATTATTTTTTAAGCAGTAAGAAAAGTAAAAAATAGAAAATAGCAGTTACATTCCTGATAAAGAAGCAGAAAAAGTTGTATAAACTTTTCCTGCTTTTTTTGTTGGATTTTAGTGTTGATTAATATAAAATACTATATTATAATCTAAAACGACATTGGTAATAAAAAGTATAATAAATATTCTTTGGAGTGCATCTGGCATATATAACACATAACATTAAGCAGAAAGGAAATAAAATTATGAGAGAAGAAAGAAACAGGAACAGCAAATTAAACTTTATTATACTGCTGTCTTTATTTATGGCAGCGGTTATTTTTCCTGCTATAAAAACAGAGGCAGCAAGTGCAGGCAATGATAAGCTGATAGGTGTTTATGCTGACTGTATTGGAGGCGAAAGTACAACAGGTGTAAGAATATCTAAGAACGGACAGACATTATTTTATGCACTTGATACATGGAAAAAGACAGGAGAAGACCAATGGGTGTACACTGGAAGCAATATAGACGGCGTTGTACAGGAAGCTGGAAGCTGCGCAAATTCACCAGTATATATAAAGGGCACATCAGGTACAAGGTTTGGGATAAACATTGGCAAAACCAGGGAATACCTGCCTGAAAGAGGAAGTGTGGTTATAAAGAAATATGTATATGGGAAATGTACATATAATAAAGCTGAATATACATACCAGGATGCAGCAAGTAATCGTGTAGATATTTCCGAGTCATTATTAAAACAGCTGGAAAGCGGCACATCCAGTTTAGATTTACTCTCTACTAAATATGGATATGATGGTGTTTCTTATATATATGATATATACGATGCTGCTGTAATAAGCAGGAATGGTGATATAGTAGCAGATATACCAGCAGACTGTATGTTACTAAGTGAGGGATATGCTTATTACGGAATGGAAGAAGCATATCTTATAAAAGAACTTCCACAGATAGAGCATGACCCTGTACCTGGCTGTACTTTTAACTTCAAAGGCTGGTACACACGCCCTTCTGGCGGTAATGAAGTACATACAGGGGATGTAATAGAAAAAGGCATAACAATATACCCGCAATGGGTTATGGAAATTAATTCATATAATGTAAACTGTATAGATATACTTGGTGACAGCCCTGACGGGAAAGTGCTTGGTGAAACATTAATACAATCAGATTATAATACTGTAATTAGTGGTTCTGTTTTAGGAAGTGATGAAACTGCTGGTGCATATTATAAAGGTTTCTGCTATACAGGATGTACTTCTGTAACAGTACAAAGTGATTGTAATGTATACAGGTATTTTATGCCAGTATCATATAATATAATTTTTAATGGAAACCTTGCTGCTGCAGGTGAAACCGCTTCACTATATGGATGCCTGTATGGTGAAAAATATACACTGCCAAAAAATGGGTATACAAGGAATGGGACAGTTATATTAGACCTGAATGCAGAAGATGCAGCCTGCGCCACAAAAAATATAAATATTCCTTATAATTTTACAGGCTGGTCAGATACTGCCAGTGGAAAAGCAATATATGCAGATTGTGAGGAAGTAAGTAACCTTTGCAGCACAGATGGTGAAAAGCAATTATATGCTGTATGGGAAGGAGGTAATATAGAAATAAGTGCAGTTCCTGTAAGGGAAGGATATAGTTTTAATGGCTGGTCAAAAGATAAGGAGAGTACAGCAGGAAATACATGGTTTAATGTATCAGATAGGAACAACTGTATATTATATGCTGTATGGAAACCATTAAAGGCAAAATACAGTGTTATATATTATATAGAAAATAATAAAGGCGTGTATATTACAGACCAGAAAAAAGAATACAGTTCATATACAGGATATGAAGCTGACTGCAGCACAAGTACATATTTAGCAGAATATTATAGTGGCTATATATTA
Organism: uncultured Lachnospiraceae bacterium; assembly: GCA_910588655.1. Lineage (GTDB taxonomy): Bacteria > Bacillota > Clostridia > Lachnospirales > Lachnospiraceae > Butyribacter. The sequence goes on from CAJUPJ010000065.1 coordinate 7,438, forward strand.
GATAAAGATAAAAGCGTGTATAAAGGAACAGTAAAATATGATGGAAGCCTTGTACTGGAATGTTATTTAAAAAAGAAAAAAACAGATACTGGAAATACAGGAGAAGGAACAGAGGGTAAGCCAGATGGAAAACCAGAAGAAAAACCAGGAGATAATATAAATACAGGAGAGAATGGCAGCAGTACAGTTACAACAGGCGGGAGCATAGGGGGAAATGTAACAACAGGAGGCGGCATAACAAGCGTAAAACCAGGAGGTACAGGTGGCGGAAGCAGCATAGGTGGAAATAACAATGGAAGCATCGGAGGAAACAGTGGAAGTATTGGTGGCAGTACAGGAGGCGGTGGCAGTATAAGCGGAGGCAGCAACAGTGGAAGCGGAGGTACAGCAGGAAGTGGTAGTGGAAGCAGCGGAAATACAAGCACTGGAAAAGATAGTAACATCACAAATACAAGTGGTGGAAGTATTAGTACAACAGGAAATACAGATGAAACTAATAAGGAAGATAGTGGAAGTGGGAAAAAGGATAATAAAAAAACATCTGCCAGAAATAAAAAGACTATTTATCCAAAGGCAGGAAAAAAATATAAAAGGGCAGGAATTATATACAAAATATTAAAAAGCAGCAGCAAAGCCAGAACAGTTAAGGCAATTAAAGCAGGAAAAAATATAATAAAGGTTAAAATTCCAGCTTTTATTAAAATAAAAGGACATAAATATAAAGTAGTATCTATTGCCAGTAATGCTTTTGCAAAATGCAGCCAGATAAAGAAAGCAGTTATTGGAAAAAATATAAAAAACATTGGCAAAAAAGCATTTTACAAAAACAAAGGGCTTGGCAATATAAAAATAAAAAGCAAGAAGCTTAAAAAAATTGGCAACAGTGCGTTTAAAAGCATAAAACCAGGGTGCGTTGTTAAAATAGCAGGTAACAGGAAATATGCAAAAAAGGTATTCTCCATGATTAGCGCAAAGGATTAAAGGTTTAAGATAATATCTTTATTTATGTATTCATATTGCCTGAATGAAACACCAGCAGATTTCATCATACGTTTAGCTGCTATTACTGACGGTGTATCCGAATATTTATCCGAAAGGTATATTACTTCATGTATACCTGACTGGATAAGTGCTTTAGTACATTCATTACATGGAAATAGCGTTGTATATATTTTGGCATTGCGCATATTAGTACCTGTGTAATTAAGGAGTGCATTTAACTCAGCATGGCAGACATAGAGGTATTTGCAGCCAAGAGGGTCTTGGGAAGCACGTTCCCAGGGGTATTCATCATCAGAGCAGCCAGCAGGCATGCCATTATAGCCAAGGGAAAGGATTTTATTATCTTCACTGACTATACATGCACCCACACTTGTATTTGGGTCTTTGCTGCGCATAGCAGAAAGCATGGCAATTCCCATAAAATATTCATCCCATTTTAAGTAATCAGTTCTTTTCATATGTTACCTCATTTCTTTAATATCCATGTTAGCACGTATTTTATAATTAAAAAGGTATACAATTTATTGGCTTTTGTATTGTTATAAGTGAATTATAATATATAATTATTTATTATATATTAATTATATATTCTGGCTGGTGGATTGTCCATAAGAAAGAAAAGGAATTATAAAAAATAATGCATATATACTATAAAAATATGGTTTATGTGCATTATTTTATTATATAGAAAGCTTATTATTATAAAGCAACAAGAAAATATACATAAGGTTTAGACATTTGGCAGGCGGAAAGCCTTGAAAATATGAGCAAGATTGGGTATTTGAAATTTTAACCACAACTATTTTCAGCTTCCATTTAAGTCAATTTTTATTAATACATTTTATAATTAAAATGCTATACTGGTTTTAAATATTTTAAGGAGATTTGGCTATGGATGAAAAAACTATTGTAAAGAATATTCTATCATATATAGAAAAGAACCTGGATGAAGATTTATCATTAAACTGTATTGAAAAGGAAGTACATTATTCAAAGTTTTATATTAACCGTTTGTTTGCTAAAGAAACAGGATGTACTATATATAAATATATACAGAAACGAAGGATTACAGAGGCGGCAAGAAAGCTGGTATGGACTAGTAAGCCTATTGCAGATATTGCACAGGAGGCACATTATAATTCACAACAGGCATTTACGCTGGCTTTCCGCCAGATATATTATTGTACACCACAAGAATACAGGAAAAATGGTGTATTCCGCCCGAAGCAGCCAGAGATAAGATTAATGGATTGTATTTATATGGCAGATGGCAATTTCCTAATGTATGGAGGTAAAATAGCAGCATGAGTGTAATTCCATACGTAATTGAAGAGACAGCATCAGGCGGACGCAGTTATGATATTTTTTCAAGGTTACTGTCTGACAGGATTATTTTTCTGGGCGGGGAAGTCAGTGATACTGCAGCAAGTTTAATTGTAGCGCAGCTTTTGTTTCTGGAAGCGGAGGATTGTAAAAAGGATATACAGCTATATATAAACAGTCCAGGCGGTTCTGTAACTGCTGGCTTTGCAATATATGACACAATGCAGTATATTAGTTGTGATGTTTCAACAATATGTACTGGGCTTGCTGCAAGCTTTGGCGCATTTTTACTTGCTGGAGGCACAAAGGGTAAAAGGCTGGCACTGCCAAATGCAGAAATAATGATACACCAGCCAGCAATGCATGGCAATGGAATACAGGGACAGGCAACTGATATTAAGATTATGTCTGATTATATGCAGAGAAGTAAAAGGCGGCTGAACCGTATTCTGGCAGAAAATACAGGAAAGACTATTGAGGAAATTACAGCAGACACTGAAAGGGACAATTTTATGGTGGCAAAGGAAGCCCTTGCGTATGGGATTATAGATGGGATTATTACTAATAAAAATTGATAATCATCCCATATGATTGGACACCAAAGGGGTTGCTTTACCTAAATAATGAAATGCAGATATTTATAAATGCAGAAGACAGTCTGGATATTTAATCTCTCAGGGTATAATTCCCCGCAGCTCTGCTGCGTAACAAACTTT
>CAJUPJ010000066.1 GCA_910588655.1 uncultured Lachnospiraceae bacterium
TCTCTGTTGAGAAACTCGCTTCGCAGTCAACAGACTAAAGTCATATAATAAAAACCCCTGCCAGAAACCTGTCTGGCAGGGGTTTAAAAACCAGCCCATATATAATTATTATATTTTACTGCTATTTGTAGTTATTTTGCATATTACAAAAACTATACTTCAAATAATAAATCACCATATGTTGGAACTGGCCAGAATTCCTGGTCTACTATCATTTCCAGTTCATCAACAGGTGCACGGAGTTCTGACATTGCAGTAAATACAACATCTTTAAAGAATGTTGCCCTTTCCCTGCCCTCTTCTTTAGAAGCAGCTTCCTCTGTTACTTTCTTAAGTTCTGCAAGTGCTTTCTGTGCTTTTGCAAGAAGTGAGGAACACTTTGCAAGAAGTTCTGTCTGTACAGATACATCAGCCTCTGCATATGCTGCCTTAACACTGTTTACTGAGTCTGCAAGGCTTGTAACATAGCTTATTATTGCTGGTATATACTGCTTTCCTGCCATGTCAATCATAGTTTTAGCTTCTATATTTATAGTCTTGGAATAAGATTCATAATTTATCTCAGCACGTGACTCAAGTTCAACCCTGTTAAGGACATTCTGCCTTTCAAAAAGCTGTACAGTCTTTTCCTCTGTAAGATATGGTATTGCCTCAACCATTGTTTTAATATTGGGAAGCCCACGTCTTTCTGCTTCGGCAACCCATTCATCTGAATAACCATCACCATTAAATATAACTCTCTGGTGCTTTGTAACATTCTTTTTAATAAGCTCCTTAACAGCCTTTTCAATATCGCTTGCCTTTTCCAGTTCATCTGCAAATTCCCTTAAAGAATCAGCAACTATTGCATTTAATATAAAGTTAGGGCCTGCAATAGACATTGAAGAGCCTAAACTCCTGAATTCAAATTTATTGCCTGTAAATGCAAATGGTGATGTACGGTTTCTGTCTGTTGCATCCTTTTTAATTACAGGAAGCACATGTACGCCAGTGTCCAGTTTTTCACCCTGGATAGATGAAGATACATCACCCTTTACAATCTGTTCAATAATATCTTCTAACTGTTCCCCAAGAAAAATTGATATAATTGCAGGAGGTGCTTCATTTGCCCCAAGCCTGTGGTCATTGCCAGGATTAGAAGCAGAAAGGCGCAGAAGTTCAGCATTTTCATCTACTGCTTTTATAACTGCTGCAAGGAAAAGCAGGAACAGGTTATTTTCATGTGGCTTTTTGCCTGGTTCAAGAAGGTTTATTCCTGTATCTGTTATAATAGACCAGTTATTATGCTTGCCTGAACCATTTACACCTGCAAATGGTTTTTCATGAAGCAGGCATTCCAGATTATGCCTTTTAGCAACTTTTTTCATAATTTCCATTACAAGCTGGTTATGGTCTGTGGAAATATTTGCTGTTGCATATATAGGTGCCATTTCATGCTGTGCCGGTGCAACCTCATTATGCTGTGTCTTTGAAAGGACACCCAGCTTCCACAGTTCAATATTTAAGTCTTTCATAAAAGAAGCTATACGTTCTTTAATTGAACCAAAGTAATGGTCATCTAATTCCTGGCCTTTTGGTGCTGGTGCGCCAAAAAGTGTACGGCCTGTAAATATTAAATCTTTACGCTGTAAATATTTATCCCTGTCTACAAGGAAATACTCCTGCTCAGGGCCTACAGAACAAGATACTTTTTTAACATCATCATAGCCAAAAAGCTTAAGCACACGCACAGCCTGCTTACTGATTGCTTCCATTGAACGTAACAGCGGTGTTTTCTTGTCAAGCGCTTCACCTGTATAAGAGCAGAACGCTGTAGGAATACAAAGAGTAACACCAGCGGCATCTTCACGCAGGAATGCTGGTGATGTACAGTCCCATGCAGTATAGCCTCTTGCCTCAAATGTAGCACGAAGCCCGCCAGAAGGGAATGAAGAAGCATCCGGCTCGCCTTTTATAAGTTCCTTGCCCGAAAATTCAAATACAGGGCGGCTGTCTGTTGCAGGGCTTAAAAATGAATCATGCTTTTCAGCAGTAACACCTGTCATTGGGTGGAACCAGTGTGTATAATGTGTTGCACCATGCTCAAGAGCCCATTCCTTCATTGCATGTGCAACCACATTAGCTATGTCAATATCAAGGTCTGCACCACTTTCAAGTGTTTTCTTCCATGATTTATATACGTCCTTAGGAAGTTTCTCCCTCATCACATCATCATTAAAGACATCTTTCCCAAAAACCTGTTCTATAACATTCTCTCCCATGTTATGTACCATCCTTTCATAATCAATATTAACACTGGTTTTAATATAAATATAATAGTTATATATGCTTTAAAGAAAAAAAGCGTACTCAAAAAAATTGAGAACGCCCTTGTCCTGTACATATTAACCAACTGCATAGAATATATCACAATTAAAGGTATTTGGCAACCCTTTTTTTATTTTTTCTTATTATTTATATATCATATAAATTTATTAATTGGATAAAATCCTGCCCTTCTTGTAACCTTCTTCTATATAATCAAGGTAAATACCAGTATCAAATGGCAGATACAATCCCCTGTCTGCTGGAATAATTTCAAAAACACCATCACCTGTGCACCTTATATTCTTCATACGCTCTGCAACTTTCTGTATCTTGCCAGGAGCTGGTTTAATAATACCTTCGCTTTTCATTTTTGGTATCTGCATTATTTTATAAAATTCCTTTATATCATCCACTGTAAATCTTTCTATACCATAATAACTGAACATTATAACAATTTCTTCCATTTGCAGGGAAAACGGAGAACAATCAAAACCAACATCATCAAATGATTTACAATAATAAATAACCTCATCCATATTTAATTTCTGCCAGTCCATAAACTGCCACCTCCTGTTTCCAAGTATCAAATGGGTAAAACATCAATTACCAGGTTTTATTACATGGTATTATTCTATCATAAGAAAATAGAAAACTCTATAATTTTTGCTGGATAATTTGCAATTATCTGGTGCTGGTAACGTACGCAAGGTTTCCATGCCCCACTGAATTATTCTATTCCAGGGCACGCTGGAAACTTGCTGTCCGCTGGCAAAATTCCAGAAAAAATATAAACCAGCAGCCTTTTTTAACAAAGCATATTTAAAATTAAAGGTTGATACAGATATGGCGTTATCAGTTATTTACTCTTTAATTATGAATATCAAAAATAAAGATGTTCTTCCACACAACCATATAGAAACATTTGATTTTATGGTTAATAATTTAATTGACAGTTTATATGAATAAAAGGAGGCAGTAAAAATGAAAACAGAAATTATAAGAAAAAATAATACAGATGTTGCAGTTATAAGCAGTAATGGACTGCTGGTTAAAGATGTCCAGTCTGCTTTAGATTTAATTATGACAGTAAAATATGAAACAGGATGCACAAATATTGCTATAAACAAGCCATTAAAATATTTTATGTACAAAAGCAATAAAGGAAATGACATCTGTTTCCAGCCATACCGCTTCCCTGGCTGTTGGCAGGCTTTCTGGAAGTGCTAATAAATATAAATAATGGCTAACAGCCGTTCTTGCATTGCAAGCCTGTATAATACAAGCTATATAAAACCATAATGCCAGATACCCTGTAAAACTGGCACAGTGGTATCTGGCGCATATTTGTGCATGTCCCTGTCAACATGCTGTTATTATTTTACTGTGATATTTTTCTTAACTGTCTTAACTTTGCCATCTGCAAGTTTTATCTTTACAGTTATCTTTGTTTTTCCTTTGTTTAAAGCTTTAACAGTCCCGTCTTTTGATACCTTTGCAACTTTGGCATCAGAAGATTTATATTGCATAACTGCTGCCTGCTTTCCATATGAAGCATTTTTATCCAGGCTTGTTTTTGCTTCAAGGCATGAAGGAAGCACTATGTTTATTTTTATCTTGCTGCCTTTTTTAACAGATGTCCCGCTAAATGATATTTTAGCCTTACTAATAAGCGTTACAACATTTTTACCGCTTAGTTCCTTGCCTGTAACTATATAATCCTTACCACTGTAGCCCTCAATTCCTGCCATGCCACGTCCGTTTCATAAATTCCCACACAATAAACTGTATGCAGGATAATTTATAGTTGTCCTTCAAGGGGTAATTGACGCAGAGAAGCCGGAAACACAATAGAAATAATAATAAAAACTATACAGAAAGAAATATCAAATAAAGTTTCTGTAAAAATTTTTCAAGATAAAATACCTGCAACTGGCACTTTTAAAGGTTTTAGAGTTATAGCTGTTGATGGAATAAAAGGAGAACTCCCCAATACTCCTGGGTTAATTAAGAAAAATTCCATCAAGCAAGAATTCTACTGTGCATTAATAAGGTATAATTTATTAATGCAATATATTGGTGAAACTGGAACAGTTCCTTAATCCGCAGCATCAGTTTTTTTTTGGGGGGGGCAAAATACCTTTTGCCCCCCCCAAAAAAACATCATGACATTGGCATAAAGTCCCCCTGTATGGTTATATTTTATACCACAATTTCTATTGCATACTCCCTTTCAAATACCCCGCCTGCTTCTAATTTATTGCCATATTCCCGTTCTTCCAGGCTGCCTGTAAACCCTTCCCTGTCGCACCTTCCATACCAGGGTTCAATACAGATAAATGGTGCTTTTTTGCCTGCTGGTGACCATATACCAAGAAGTGGCGTGTCAAATAAAACTGAAAGGTACGCTTTACCCTCTGCATCTTCCATTGAAACCTTTTTAATACCGGACGCATCCAGGATAAGCGCATCCCTGTCAAATATGCTTTCTTTGGCTTCAAGGCGTCCGTCTTTTAATGGAAATACCCTTGTTTCCTCTCCTAAAATCCCATCTGCTGACAGTGTGCCACTTTCTACAGAACCTGCTTCTGTGTGCAAATCCAGCAGACATCCTTCTTTACTGTTTCCAGGGCACATAAATGCTGGATGTGCGCCAACTGAAAAATACATTGTTTCCTGTGAATTGTTATGTACCTTCCACATTACTTTTACTAAGTTTCCTGAAAGTTTATATCCAATTTCAAATACAAAGTCAAATGGATATATTTTATACGTTTCTTCTGAGCTTCCAAGTTTCATCCATATTGTATCTTCTGTAATATCTGTAAGGGTAAATTCCATATCCCTTGCAAATGCATGTTGTGCTATGCCCTCATACCATACACCATTATGCTGGTATCTCTGTCCGTTTAACTTCCCTACAAATGGAAATAAAACAGGTGAAACCCTGTTCCAGTATGCTGCATCACCATTCCACATATACTGCCTGCCATCTTTAATGCGAACAAGGCTTATAAGTTCTGCGCCTTTTTTATTAATTCCTGCCTCAATCACATTATTTTTAATACTATAATCTGCTTCGCCGTAACCTGGCATATTATTCCTCCTCCTGGTCTGCTATTATTTCATCCTGCGTTACAGGTTCAAAACCTGATAATGCTGGATGGCATGATAATGTTTTTATTATACGCCACCCAAAACTGCTATGGACTGCATTTTCTGGTACAGGCAAAAACCCAAGGTCAAGATAAACCTTACAGGCAAGCCATGTGTTTGTCTGTGTTGGGATTTTTACATGTTTATACCCTGATTCTTTCATAACATTTAATGTATATAAAACCAAAGGCTTTGACAGCCCTTGTCCCTGGTATCCACGCCGTATGGCAACCCAGTGCAGCCATGCAGAACCAGATTTGTCTAACCCGTAAATATTATATAAAGCCGTTGCAGTTGCCACTTTTACATTATTACTGTCCTCAATAAACACCATACGTCCAGGCAGTTCATCCTGTCTGGACGCATAATATTTGTCCCATGCCTGCATCCCCTGGCTGTAACTGGCAAACTCTTTAGCTGACTTTTCAATGTCAATCCAGGAATCCATGTCACCATCTTTATAAAAGACAAAATGGTAACCTTCTGGCAAGACTGCTGTTGGTATTTCATCTAAATCCCTTTCTAATAAAAGCTCAAAATATTTGATACGTTTATCATTATTATCAAATTTTATATTACCATCCATATACTGCACATCCTTTAACCTGCTGCTCTCCTGCCTGGACATGGTAAATACAATGGCATATTACCCCTCCTCCATTTTCTCAAGCAGCCGGAATATTTCTTCCCATTCCATGCTGCTGTCAGAAGACTTCATGCCCTCCAGCTTGTCACGCAACTTTCCTGCCATTTCTTTCTGTTCTTTGAACCTTGCCACAAGCCCAAGCTTCTCTTCATACATTTCAAGCTGTTTTACCGCACGTTTTACTGTGTCATAAACACCCTGCCTTGTTATGCCTTCATCTTGTGCGATTTCACTAAAATTATAATCTTCAAGTATGCTTGCTTCAAACATGCGCTGCTGGTTTTCTTTAAGAAGTGCCCCGTAAAAGTCATATAACAGGGACAGTTCCAGCCGCTCTTCTATTGTATGTTCCTTTTTTAAACTAGACATTTACAAATTTGCCTGCCTCTTTCTTTAATTGTTTTGCAATTTTATGGTTGCTGTCTGTTTTAGCAGAAATCTGTTCAAGTTCTTTTACAAGCCCGTTAGTGTTTGAAGCAGATGTCATTACAGCATTGGCACTCTCATCAACTGCCGCTGCTATGCCTCCCATTGCTTCTATTATCTCACCTGCCAGCTTATCAATATTGGCAGACATCTCACTAAAATGTATAACCGTTTCATTTACATGTTCTGAATCTTCTTTATACTGTATACCACCAGCTAAAAAGTTTTCATAAGCAGGCAGTACCGACTCCTGTAAATATTTAATTATTTCATCTGAATTCCTTACAAGCTCATTTACTGCTGCAATAACCATATTGTTAATATTCTGTATATTTCCTGCTGTCTTACGGCTCGAATCTGCAAGCTCCCTTATTTCATCTGCTACAACTGCAAACCCCTTTCCAGCCTCACCAGCCCTTGCAGCTTCTATTGAAGCATTTAATGCAAGCAGGTTTGTTTGTGCAGAAATACTTAATATTTCTTCTGTCAGGCCGCCAACGCGTTCCACACTTTTAGAATTTTCAACTGCTTTGCGTAAGGAAGACAAAATACCTTCGACCACATTGCTGGCATCATTCTTATTTGTTTCTGCCTCTTTTTCTATGCTGGCAGCACGTTTTTTCATTTCCTCTGCATAGGCTGATAAAGCCTTTGACGCTTCTGCAAGTTCTTTAACTTCATCACCTACTGTACCTGCATTGTTGTTTACATTTGAAGATGTAGCTGCTACCTCTTCCATTGAAGATGACAGCTCTTCCATAGCAGCCGAAATGTCATATGCACTGGAATTTACAATATTAACACTTTCCTTTACCTCTCCTGCCATTTTATCAAGGGCATTTGAACTGTTAGTAATTTTACGCATAATTGTCTAGAGGGTCTGGATAAATGTATTAATCCCGCCGCCCATCTTTGCAATTTCATCCCTGCCTTTTACACTTATGCGCTTTGTAAGGCCGCCCTGCTCTGACTCAATGCCATCAATAATAACAGCCAGTTCCTTGCTGCTCTTAAGTATTGGCCTTGTAATACCAAGAACACATATAAGCACACTAAGCACTGCTACAATTGCTGCTGCAGCAAATAAAGCAAAACTTGCCTTCTTTGCATTCTTATATGTATTTTCGCTGTCAGCAACTGCCATATCCATATAGTCCTGGTTTATGCCACGCATCTCTGAAATCTTGGCAAAAACTTCAGAACCAGCAGTTGCAAGGTCTCCATTTACAAGCGCAAGTGCCTGTATAGTATTATTATTTACACTTTGTTTTATAGTTTCTTCAAATATCCCAAGATATGTAGTATAAAGTTCTTTAAAACTGTTATAAGCCTCTTTCTCGTTATTAAATTCTAAATATTTCTCATAATCTGCACATAAACTGTCTATTTCTGTACATATTTCCCCCATTTCTTCTTCATGCCTGCGCATATTTTCCTCATTACTTGTTACACTATGCGCATATGCCACCTTTTCAAGAGTTTCAAATGAAGTTGAAACATCGCCAAGCAAAGACATGCTTTTTGCATAATTTCCTGAAATCTCCCTGCTTGCTTCCATCATCCTGTCCATGCTGGCAACATTGGAATAACATGTGCCTGCCAGTATAAATGCCAGCAGTATTACTGGCAGCATAACTTTAAGCCCGATACTAATATTTTTCATAATCTGCCTCCTTGGAAATACTTATGTGCTTCCTAAATTGTCCCAGACATGGTCTGTTAAAACTCTCTGCCTGGGACTATTATTACTACCTTATCTAATTATATCAAATATCTGGTGCTTATTATACCGCAAATTTTAAACAGGATATGCTATATTTTCTTTATCTGCTGCCGCCGGGTCAGCCTTTGTCTGCTGTGCTTCCCTGTATTTAAAGAATTCCATTGCAACCTGTGGGAACAGTGCATATGAAAGCACATCCTCATCCTGCTGTTTGTACTGTTTCATTTCTTTTTCAAGCTCTGCAAGCTGTGGCTTAATTAAATCAGCCGGGCGGCATGTAATTGGTTTTACATCGCCAACACATTTCTTCTGCACTTCAGGGTCAAATGGCTTAACTGTCTGCCCAAACTCACCAGCAAGCAGTTTTTTAGACTCTTTTGTAACCATCTTATATCTCTCACCTGAAACTACATTTAATACAGCCTGTGTTCCTACAATCTGTGATGAAGGGGTAACAAGAGGAGGCTCACCAAAGTCTTTACGTACCCTTGGCACTTCTTCCAGCACCTTCTCATACTTGTCTTCCTGTCCCATCTCTTTAAGCTGTGAAACAAGGTTGCTTAACATTCCGCCAGGAACCTGGTAACGGAGTGTCTGGATATTTACACCAAGCACTTTTGTATTCATAAGACCTGATTTAAGAGCTTCTTCACGGAGCGGACGGAAGTAGTCTGCTATTTCTGCAAGTTTGTTCTGGTCAAGCCCTGTATCATAAGGTGTGCCCTTAAATGCTTCTACCATAACTTCTGTAGCTGGCTGGCTTGTTCCCATTGAGAACGGTGACATAGCTGTATCAATAATATCACATCCTGCTTCGGCTGCTTTTAAATATGTCATTGCTGCCACACCAGAAGTATAATGTGTATGAAGGTCGATAGGAATGTCTACTGACCCTTTAAGTGCAGTAACAAGTTCTGTAGCTTTTACAGGCACAAGAAGCCCCGCCATATCCTTGATACAAAGTGACTTTGCACCCATATCTTCAATTCTCTTTGCCATATCCTTCCAGTAATCAAGTGTATATGCATCACCAAGTGTATATGAAAGGGCTATCTGCGCATGGCCGTTCTCCTTATTAGCTGCCTTTACTGCTGTTTCAAGGTTTCTGAGGTCGTTAAGGCAGTCAAATATACGGATTATATCAATACCATTTGCAATTGACTTCTGTACAAAATACTCAACTACATCATCTGCATAATGGTTATAACCTAAAATATTCTGTCCGCGGAATAACATCTGGAGCTTTGTATTCTTAAAGCCAGCCCTTAATTTCCTAAGCCTCTCCCAAGGGTCTTCTTTTAAAAACCTTAATGAAGCATCAAATGTTGCACCACCCCAGCACTCAACGGAATGGTATCCTACCTGGTCCATCTTGTCTATTATTGGAAGCATCTGCTCTGTTGTCATCCTTGTGGCAATCAGTGACTGATGCGCATCACGGAGAATGGTCTCCGTAATCTTTAAAGGTTTCTTTTCTGTTTTTGCCATGATTTATCCTCCTAAATTAGATGCCAAATATTGCCATAAATACACCAGCCGCAACTGCTGTACCGATAACACCTGCAACGTTTGGTCCCATCGCATGCATAAGCAGGAAGTTTGTAGGGTCTGCCTCTGAACCAACCTTCTGTGATACCCTCGCTGCCATAGGCACTGCGGAAACACCTGCTGAACCAATAAGCGGGTTAATCTTGCCATGTGTAATCTTACACATAAGTTTACCAAAAAGCACACCTGCTGCTGTACCAACACAGAAAGCAACAAGCCCAAGTACAACTATTTTAAGAGTTGAAGCCCTTAAAAATGCTTCTGCGCTTGTTGATGCACCTACAGAAGTACCAAGCAGGATAACTACAATATACATAAGTGCATTGGAAGCTGTTTCTGCAAGCTGTTTTACAACACCTGACTCCCTGAAAAGGTTACCAAGCATAAGCATACCTACAAGTGGTGCAGTTGTCGGCAGGATAAGGCAGACAACAATAGTAACTATAATAGGGAAAAGTACTTTCTCCAGTTTAGATACTGGACGTAACTGCTCCATTTTAATCTTACGTTCTTCCTCTGTTGTGAAAAGCTTCATAATAGGAGGCTGGATAATAGGCACAAGTGACATATATGAATATGCTGCCACTGC
>CAJUPJ010000067.1 GCA_910588655.1 uncultured Lachnospiraceae bacterium
AGAGTATGCGTAAAAACTTAAAAGAAGCCCGCCAGAAGGCAGGCATGACACAACAGGAAATAGCAGACAAGCTAAATGTTGGGCTTAGGCATTACCAAAAAATAGAAGCAGGTGATACTAATGGTTCTTTTGGGGTCTGGGACGCCTTGGAGGACATTCTAGGGACACATCAACGGAAACTTCGAGAGATTTCAGGTAATCGTCACGTTCCAGGAGAAAGTCTGTAGGTACATTTAAAAAATCCGCTAAAGCAATAAGCCCTTCAAACGTTGGACGGGCATCACCACTTTCATATTTCTGGTAATTGCGTAAACTTGTACAAAGCTGGTCTGCCAGCACTTGTGCAGTAAATCCACGTGATATACGTGTTGCTCGTAAACGGTCTTTGAACATAATAAAAGTTACCTCCTTGGAAAAGTTCTTGACAATACGTCACATTATGGCATATAATTAAAATAAATAATACGCCATAACATGGCATATAGGAGGTTGCAACATGGATATTGCATTTGAAATTGAAGAAGCGGCAAATGAGATGGCTGCTTTCACAAGTTTGTTTCTGGCAACAATCGAAGCGGCATTTAATGGTAACCATAAAGCAGAACAATATAGAGAAGCATTTGATTATCTTTACTATATGGCTTATAAGCAGTCACAGTGCTTGAAAACATTGGAAGAAAAGGCATTTAAACTGTTGCAGGCAGAAAGGAAAACAAATGGCAAGGAATAATTTAAAAGAAGCCCGTCAGAGGGCAGGCATGACACAGAAACAGGTAGCAGAATACCTGGGGATAACTATAAGAAGTTACCAGAGGATAGAAAAAGGTGATTTTGTTGGCAGTATTAAGAACTGGGATGCTCTGGAGGATTTGTTTGGTGTTCATCAGCGGATATTGAGGATGATTCATACAAAGTAATATTAGAACCATCAATAACTATTTTATTAAAAACAACAGGTAAAGAAATATGAAAGTTTATATTTTTTTAATGAAACTATACAGCCTGGAAAAGAAGAATAAGACAAACATTTTGTTTCATAAAGATACATACAGGAGGTGGTGGCTTTATGGCAGGAAGACGTTCAAAACCTGTACAAATGAAGGTTACTGTTATTAAAGAAAGTACAGATGCTGAAATTACAGAAAGAATATGCAAAGCTTATCTAAGGGAAGAGCAGACAGCAATAAGCAGGGCAGTGAAAGATGGATTTGATACCCTTGAGCCTGTATGGCAAAGAATACTTGCTAAACACAGGGAAGAAATAGAAACTGCAAGAAACAGGAATATGGCAATGGAAAGTAAATAAAAAGCACAACATTATGCGGATGTTGTGCCAAAGATAATTACTATAGACAGATAAATTATCTGGTTGCCATTATAACAGTTTTTTGCTTGTCCGTCAATCATGCATAAATCAAATTTTTAGTGCTTGTGGCAGAACAGGCACTAAGGAGGTTTATGCAGGAAAAAGATAATATATATAATTCTGAAGACCCGTTCTTTGTTGTGGTCTGTAGCAGATGTGGCAAGGAATACTGGAGTACAAGAAAGATAAACACTGTATGTATGCGTTGTGGAAGCAAAAATATCAGTACAAACAGACCGGAACATACAATAGAAAATTATAAAAATACAACTCAATAAGCACCATTTCTGTTGCCAAAGGCAGTTATGGTATTAAGGTATGGTTTGTGTGCGTGCCATGCCACATAAAACGTTCCAGCTCCTTAATATTTTTTAATCTTGATAACATACAATTTTTTTATATAGCAACGCGCACAAATCCCTGGCAGGATTAACCTGCTAGGGAGATTATAAAAAATTATAATGGATGGTGGTTCTGAAGAAACTGCAATGTGAAACCACAAGGTCAGGTTTAAGATATCTTTTAATATATAGCATCATCTGATTAAAGTGGGTTATATACAAAATGGCCAGAGCAACAGACAGGCTGTATTGAAATGTCCAGTTAAAGTGGGTTATAAAAAATAACCAGAACAACGGACAGGCTGTATTGAAACGTCTGATTAAAGTGGGCTATAAAAAATAACCAGAGCAACAGACAGATGCAAAAACAGATGAAACGTGACATAGGGGGTGGTACTGGTGGATGAAAACCCAGGCTGGATTAAACTTCATAGAAAAATATTAGAAAATCCAATAGTACTTAAGGATGCAGAGTATTTTATGGTATGGGTCTGGATTTTGTTGAAAGCTGCGCATGTAGAAAAAAGAAGTCTGTTTAATGGAAAGGAAATAACATTAAAAAAAGGACAGTTGTTAACCACAAGAAAATATATTTCAAATGAACTGCGGATTAATGAAAGCAAAGTTTCAAGAATATTAAAATTCTTTGAAAATGAACAACAGATTAGACAACAGACAAGTAACAGGAACACGCTTATTTCGGTTACTAACTGGGATATTTACCAGTCATGTGGGCAACAAAATGAACATCCAGTGAACAACAAACGGACAACAAATGAACATCCAGTGAACACAATACAAGAATTTAAAGAATTAAAGAATGATAAGAATATATATAAAAATATTGCGCATCCAGACACAGCCGCAGAAGAGCTGTTTGATAAGCTGTGGGTTTTATATCCAGCCAAAAAAGGAAAGGGACAAGTGTCTTTATCTGCAAAAAAACGCCTGCTTAAAGTAGGCTATGATGAAATGGCAAGGGCAATAGACAGGTATAAAGCAGAACTTGAAAAAGACAGTAACTGGAGAAAACCTCAGTATGGCAGCACATTTTTTAACAATGGTTATATTGACTACCTGGATGCCAATTATGTACCAGACGAAAAAACGGTTGTGAAGAAAAAGGGCATAAACCAGTTTAACAGTTTCCAGCAGCGTGATTATAACTCTGCTGACTTAAACAGCATTGAACAAAGGCTGCTGTCAAGGCAGTAAAGAAGTTTTATGACAAAAAGTATATCTGGAGGAGGGGAGCAGTGGATAAAAATATATTACAGCAATGTTTACATGCAAGGGCACGCATTAAGTATTTACGCACCCAGGCAGAGAAACTAAGACATAAGATAGACAGGCTTAAATATACAGATTATGGCATTGTAGGTGATACCGTATCAAGAGGAAAAAAAGGAAAGAAACCTTTAGGGACAGTACGCATTTCTGGCTTCTCAGTGTTTGAATACCAGGAAGCAGCAGACCAGCTTAAACTCCGCAATAAACTATTAAAGGCTGAGGAGGTAAAGCTTGGCAGGCTGGTAAATGAGGCAGAAGAATTTATAGCATCAGTTAGTGACATAGAGATACGCAGTATCTTAAGCTTCCACTACATAGAAGGCATGGGATGGGCACAGGTTGCATACAACATGAATGTTTTGTATGGGGATAAAATCTATACCCCGGATGGGTGCAGGGTAAAACATGAAAGATTTTTAAAAAAATTTTAAAAGTGTTCGTTTTGTTCGGTTTTTTTATGTTATTATATAAAATAAAAAAACTATACCCGTTACAAGGTATAACAGTTTTATATAACAATTGCGTTGCATACAGCCTTTTTATATACAGGCTGTATGTTTTTTTGCGTGTTATATAAAATACAGGGAGGCGGTGAAGTGAACAGTGTAGAACCAATAAAAGACAAGGCAGTTGTCAATGATATAATTGACTATTTAAAACTTAAAAGTGACAGGGATGCCCTGCTGTTTATGTTTGGCATATATTCGGGCTTACGTATATCAGATATAATTAAGCTGCGTGTAAGGGATGTGCGTGGCAGGGACAGGATTGTTGTAAAAGAAACAAAGACAGGGAAAGACAAGGCTGTTAAAATCAACCATGCATTAAGGAAAAGCATTGCAGCATATATCCATGATAAAAAAGATTATGAAGTTTTGTTCAAATCGCGCCAGGGCATAAACAAGCCATTATCACGCCAGCAGGCATATAACATTATAAACAGCGCAGGAAAGCATTTCGGCCTGGAACATATAGGCATGCACACAATGCGCAAGACATTTGGTTTCCACATATACCAGAAAACAAAAGACATAACCCTTGTGCAGAAGCTTTTAAACCATTCTTCTCCAGAATTTACCCTGGCATATATTGGTATGACACAGAAAGCAATGGAGGATGCTGTGGAAACGCTTGATTATTAAAAACGGAAGCGTTTTTATTTTTATCTACACAAGTTGACATATTGTGAAAAGGAAAACTGGGCATTATTTTTTCTTTGCATTTTATTGAAGGAACACGTCCAGGACGGATTAGACAGTACATTAAGATATGTCAAACACAGGGATGTAATAAAAAATATTAAAAATAACTTAAAAGTGTACATTTTTATAGGTTCTTTTGTTACACTAGTCATTACGTGGGACGAGTCTGCGCAAAAACGTGCTAGTTCTTTATTAAAAAATTTTTTAATTGCCATTTCCGTTTCTGGCAAAAAAGGGGGTGCAGAGGTATGGCATCACAAGATACACGGAAAATAGATGATATTTCAACAGTAACAGTGTCTTCCAGGGTTCTGGCTGAAATTACAGGCATAAGTGACAGGCATGTAAGAAATTTTGCAGATGAGGGCATATTCGTAAGAAACAGCCATGGAAGGTATCTCCTTATGAAGTCCTTAAAAAACTATATCCTTAACCTTAAAGTTGCAAAAACAGGTGAAAAGGTAATAAGTGATTTTGGTAAGGGTGAACTTGACCTTGAAAATGAAAAAGCACATCATGAACATTTAAAAGCAATGGTTACTGAAATAAGGTTACAGCTTATAAAAGGCCAGGTACATAAATCAGAGGATGTAGGTGCTGTAATTACAAACATGTTTACGAAGTTCCGTTCAAAAATGACGGCAATGCCTTATAAGCTTGCACCAAAGCTTGAAGGTAAAAGCAGAGCTGAAATAGCAGACATATTAAAAGAAGAAATAAACTTTGCGCTTTCAGAACTGGCAGACTACAAGCCATCAGATTATTATCCGCCAGAATACATTGATACCAGTGAGGACAGCCTGTTAAATATTGCAGAGGAAGAGGACAGCAGTTATGAAAGTTAAAGAAGTGTCTTTCCATACCTTGCATTTTATATGCTCATTAGCTCATGTTTTAAGGCCAAAGGAAGAAATGACAATAAGCCAGTGGGCAAACAGGAACATGGTGCTGCCTGATGGGTCAAACGAAGCAGGGCGCTTTAATACAGGGAGCGTGCCATACCAGAAAGAAATAATGGACGCAATTACAGACATAAGGGTAAGGGATGTGTCAATAATGTCTTCATCACAGGTAGGGAAGACAACTATAATACTTTGTGGTATTGGGTATTACATAGACCATGAACCTTCAACACAGCTTATGGTGCTGCCAACGCTGACGCTTGGTGAGAAATTTTCTAAAACAAGGCTTGCACCAATGATAAGGGATATCCCTGTACTGCGTGGAAAGATTGCACCTGCAAAAGCAAAAGACTCAGATAATACTATATTATTTAAACAGTATGCAGGAGGGTATATTGTAATATCTGGTGCTAATTCACCAGCTTCCCTTTCATCCATGCCGATAAGGGTAATCTGGATGGATGAGGTAGACCGCTACCCTGCATCCGCTGGTGGCGAAGGAGACCCTGTAACGCTTGCAGAGAAAAGGGCAACAACTTTCTGGAATAAAAAATATATTAAGACCTCAACGCCCACTATTGCAGGGGAAAGCAGGATTGAAAAAGAATACCTTGACGGCAGCATGGAAGAATGGTGTGTTAAATGCCCATGCTGTGGTACATTCCAGCCTTATGATTTTGACAGGGTTGTTTTTAAAAGTGTTTCCATGACATGTGTGGAATGTAATGAGGAAATCCCAGAAAGGGACTGGAAAGAGTCAGAACATATGTGGATTGCAAAGCACCCAGAAAGGAAGAGGCACAGGAGTTTCCATCTTAACGAACTTGCATCACCCTGGGTGCAGTGGCGTGAAATAATTAATGAATACCTTGCGGCTATAGATGAGTGTAAACGGCTGCATGACACAGAAAGGTTACAGGTATTTATAAATACTACACTTGGTGAAACATGGGATGAAGGGAAACTTGATGACAATGCTGTCACAGAGGAAATACTGGAAGAGCGTGCAGAACATTACAGGGCAGACATACCAGATGGTGTGCTGCTTCTTACGGCAGCCGTTGATGTACAGGATAACCGTTTTGAAATTGAGGTAAGGGGATGGGCAAGGGATTATGAAACATGGGGCATATATAAAACAGAAATTTATGGCGATTTGGAAAAGAAGGAAACATGGGAAGAACTGGAGGACTATCTTGGGACGGTTTTCTTTTTTGAAAACGGCCAGGGGCTTAGTATAGCAGCAACAGCTATAGATACAGGAGGCAGCCATACAACGAGGGTGTATAAATGGGTAAAATACATGAAAAGCAAGGGTAAACGTGTTTATGGCATTAAAGGGCATGTTGGGAAAGAAAAAACAGACTTAATCCATAAAAGGAGTGTCGGGTATATAAGGGAAAGAACCAGAAGCGGAAAGGAAGTTATTGTTGATACTACAGAACTTATTATACTTGGTGTAAATACCGGCAAGGAAGATATAAGCAACAGGCTTAAGATTGATGTGCCTGGTGAAGGTTACTGCCATTTCCCGTCAAATAAAGGAAGGGGCTACGGGCATGGATATTATAAGGGGCTTTTGTCAGAAAAAAAGGTAACAAAAAAAGTAAGAGGTGTAGTTAAAAAACATGGGTTAAGAAGAGCGGCGCAAGGAATGAGCCGCTTGATTTGTTTAATTATAATTATGCAGCGTGTGAGCTTTTACGTCCTGTGTGGGGAGCGCTGGAAGAAAAAATCTCAAAAGGCATAAATTATATGAAAACAGTAAAAAAGGCTAAAAGGAATAAAAGGAAATCACAGAGCGGGCTGGAGGTGTAATATATGCAGGGAAAAAGGCTTGAAATAAAAAAAGAAAGGCTTGCCCAGTATTATGAAGCCGAAGAAAGGGTACTTAAAGGGCAGTCTTACAGGATTGGCACAAGGCAGGTCACAAGGGCAGACCTTGCTGCCATACGAAACGGCATAAAGGAACTTGAAGCAGAAGTGGCGGCACTTGAAAAGCGTGGCACAACAGGAAGACGTGCAGCAAGGGTTGTACCACTTGATTAGGAGGAAAACATGGGGATTATAGACAGGGTTATAAATACCGTAAGCCCTGGGACTGCACTTAAACGTGCAAGGGCAAGATATGAAACCATAAACCTGGAAGCGCAGTCAGAAGCCCTGGAAGCAAGGCTTAAAATACTTGGAACAGTCCTTCCGCCAGGGCGGGACATATTTACAAACAGCGGCTATTCACATGGTGGTGCTTCAAGACGCAGGACATGGGCAAGGGAATGGGATTCAGAAAGTGGTTCTGCAAAACGTGATATTGAAGAAAACCGCAAACTGCTGCGTGAACGCAGCAGAGACCTTTTTATGAGTGCGCCGCTTGCAACAGGTGCAGTAAAGAGCAGCAGGACATCCTGCATAGGGCCGGGACTTATGCCAAAACCAAAGATAGATTATGAATTTTTAGGGATAACACAGGAAGAAGCAAACCGCATACAGAGGTTAATTAAAAAAGAGTTTGCCATATGGGCAGAATCAACATTGTGTGATAATAATGACCTTAATAACTTTTATGAATTACAGCAGGTGGTATTTAGTGACTGGCTCAATAATGGCGAGGAATTTGTATTAATAAAATATGGGAAACCTCTTAAATATATGCCATACCAGTTACGTTTAAGCCTTGTGGAAGCAGACAGGGTATGTACAGAAGGAAATTATGATGGCGGTTATGATGGTTATGACAAAAAAGCAAAAAATGGCAATACCATTATAAACGGGGTTGAAACTGATGAGGCAGGGAAGGTTGTTGCATACCATATTGCTTCAAGGTTTCCAGGTGAATATGGCTCTGGAAGCCTTAAATGGGCAAGGGTTGAAAAAAGAGGGGCGAAAACAGGAAACCCCAACATATTGCATATCTTTAATGCGGAACGTGCTGGCCAGTACAGGGGCGTTCCTTTTTTAGCGCCTGTCATCCAGACATTAAAACAGCTTACGCGTTATACGGAAGCTGAAATCATGGCAGCAGTTGTTAATTCATTGTTTGGAATTTTTATCACCACTAAAGCAGGTGAAGAAATAGAAGGCTTTGGCGGCAATGGCGAAGAAGCGGAAGAAAAAGAGGGGGATGTTCCTGGCGTGGATGAAGATAAAATCAAAGTTGGCACAGGGACGGTTACTTTTTTAAGGGAGGGTGAAGAGGTAAAGGCAGTTGAGTCGGCACACCCTTCAAATAATTATGATGCATTTGTGAATTCAATGGCATTGCAGATTGGTGCAGCCCTTGAAATAGCCCCCGAAGTCCTTTTAAAAAAGTTTTCTAATAACTTTTCATCTTCAAAGGGGGCTTTAAATGAAACATGGAAGTCTTTCAAAATGTACCGCAAATGGTTTATAGATGATTTCTGTCAGGAAGTTTATGTGCTCTGGTTTAATGAAGCGGTAAGCAAAGGAAGGGTTAATGCGCCAGGGTATTTTGATAACATCCTTGTTAAAAAAGCATATACAAATGCTACATGGAACGGGCCTGCACAGGGGCATTTAAACCCAGTACAGGAAGTAACAGCTGCTATACTGAAGATACAGAACGGACTGTCAACACATGAAGATGAATGTACTTCCATGAACGGTAGTGATTATGAGGACAACATAAGGACATTAAAAACTGAAAATATCCTGTTAGCGGAAGCGCAGGCAGGAAATATGGACAGGAGGGATAAGAATGGCAGTAAAAATTGAGGTAAAAGGGCAGATAATGTCAAATGATATTGCACAGGTTTACCATTATTTTGGATGGGATGCGTGCTGCCCGAAAGATATTTCTGCAAAACTTGGGGAAGCAGCTGGTGGTGAGGTAATCCTTGAGATAAATTCACCAGGAGGTTTATGCAGTGCCGGCTATGAAATGTATACCCTTCTTATGGATTATGAAGGGAAGGTTACAGCACATGTCATTGAGGCAGCATCAGCAGCATCACTTTTAGTATGTGCCGCTGATGAGGCGCTTGCATCTGATACATGTATATTTATGATACATAATACACAAAGCAGTACAAGTGGTGACTACAGGGATATGCAGGCATCCGCAGAAGCATTAAAGGAATTTAATGCTGGCATTATTAATGCATATGTAAGGAAAACAGGAAAGACAAGGGAAGAACTCCAGGCACTTATGGACAATGAAACATATATGTCAGCACAGACTGCCATTGAAAACGGGTTTATAGATGGGTATTTATTTGGCAGCCCTGACGGGCAGGGTATAGAAGGTACAGCAGATGTACAAGGCAGGGCAGTGTTACAGGCCGTAAATTCAGCTTTTCCAGTGATAACAGATGAAAAAGCAAAGGAAATTATGGTTCTTTTAAAAATGCAGGAAGGCAGCGTTAATGCTGCTTCTGGAATAAATTGTACTGGAAATAATCCAGGGAAAGGGGATAAGACAGACATGACATTAGAAGAAATGTATGCAGAGCATCCAGAATTAAGGGATGAAGTGGCGGCCATTGTAAAAGATGCAGAAACAAAAGGGGCGGACATGGAACGTGGGCGTCTTGAAGCACTTGATAAGATTTCCCAGAGTGTGGCAGGTGATGTACTGGAAGAAGCAAAGTATGGAAACAACCGTATTGATGCCAGGGAACTGGCATACCAGGCAATGCTTAAGGATAGGCAGGTGGCAGAAAACTATATGGAGGAAGCAGTGGAAGACTCCGCCAGTTCTGGTGCTGGGGATGTAGGTGCAGGGCTTCCTGATGAAGAGGAAACGGATGAATCAGACAGCATGTCAGCCTATATAAATGCCATGAAAAAAGGAGGGAAACATTAAATGATGTTAAATAAAGAGGCTTATAAAGTTACTAATGATAACCTTATATATGACAGTTCGCATCCTTTAGATGCAAGGAATATATCTGTAACTGTACAGACAGGGACACCTGGTATCATTAAGAGGGGGCAGGTGCTTGACTTTGAAGATGCAGGCTATAAACCACATGCAGAAAACGGGACTGTAAGTGCTATTGTGGCAGAGGACACACCGTATACAGGAGAAGATGCCACAGTGGCAGTACCAGTATATATAAGCGGCACATTCAGGGAAACAGCCTGTATTACAGATACAGCACTGTCAATCCAGGACAGGGAAGAATTCCGTTCAAAGGGGATTTATCTTAAATAAAGACCAACTATAAAAAGTCAAGCAAAAAAATATTTTAATTTTTTGCTAAAA
>CAJUPJ010000068.1 GCA_910588655.1 uncultured Lachnospiraceae bacterium
CTACTTATATCCTTGTTTAAATTACATTTGTAATTAAAAAATGGGGAAACTCAAACTGCAAGTGAAGCATATTTGTTGATTATTTCACGGACGGACTGTTCAGACAGTTTTTTATGCAGCCTGTTTGTAAAGAACCAGCCACAGGCCTGTATTTCATCTGCACATTCGTTCTGGTATTCATAAAGTATTGAAAGCACATCATTGTTTACAAGCTGTATTTTACGCTCCTTTGCATGTTTGCCATAAATCAGTATGCTTCTTTCACAGAGGTCTATGTTTCTCTGTTTAAGTGAACATAGTTCAGATACCCTTATTCCAGTAGAAAAAAGCAGTTCAACAACAGCTATGTCGCGCAGTATGTATTTTGCCTGGCAGCCGTTGCTGGCAAGTTTTTTCTGTTTATACATAAAGGACAATAAAGTTTCTATTGTATGCAGTGGTATTGTTTTAGGAAGAGTGGCAGGTTCACGGAACTTTGTCTGTATTTTGTTCATTGGGTTTATTTTTATGATATCTTTATATTCAAGATAATGGAAGAAAGTTTTTAGTGATGCTATTTTTCTTTTTGATGTTTTAGGCCTGTAAACCTGGTGCAGCATGGAAATATATGCTTCAGCTGCCTGTACAGTGGTTTGTTGACCTGTGAATTCTTTAAACTGTTTCAAATCTGTCTTGTAAGCCTTTAATGTTTTTGCATCAAGCCTTTTCTGGTACTGGCAGAAATCCAGGTAGTCTGTAATAATTGTTTCTAAATTGTCCATAATTTAAATCTCCTTTTTTGTATTTGTTGTTATACAGTCATTGGCTGGGATTATTAACTTTTAATCCTGGTTTTTTGTTTCAAAACCATTTTAACAGATGTAACATTCTATAGTAAAACAGGCAGTGTGAAGCCGGGGATATGTCTTAATGATATTTTATAGTAACTATAAAATGGAACAAAATAAATCAGCAGTTTAGCCAGAGGGAGCACCAGATCCATAACAGGAGAGAAAATTATGAACAAAGAAGCATTAAAAATGGTTAGAAAAGATGGCTATGCTTTACAATATGTAAAGGAGCGGACATCGGAAATTTGTTTAGAAGCAGTAAGGCAGGATGGTTTGGATTTACAATTTGTGAAAGAACAGACATCTGAGATTTGTCAGGCAGCTGTAAACCAAACTCCAAATGCTATAATGTATGTAAAAGACAAATTTATGTTAAGTAATACACCAAAACCAAACCAAAATAAATCAGAAGTAATGTCAATATTTTAATTAAGGGAGCATTAGCTTCCTATTTCATTGGAGATAAGGTTTTGATATATTTAAATAAAATTAAAGTTGCAGTATTTGATTTTGATGGTACTTTAGCTATACATAAAGATAAAAATTATACACAACGCAGGAAAGGTAGTAATGATTACTTTATCCAGGCATATTTACATTCAGATACTTTCTATGAAACTATAGAACCTTGTTATCCATCATCAGTATTACAAAATGTAGCAGCGTAATGCTGGTTAAATAATATTCCTATGTTTTGTGTATCAGGTATGAGATTTTCATTGCATATGGACGCTAAAATAGCGTTTATACAGAAACATTATGGAAATGATATTGAATTTATTATGGCGTCTTCACAAGAACGTAAAGCAGATGTTGTACAAATATTAAAAGAAACTAACAGGTGTGATACATCTGAAATTTTGTTTGTGGATGATATGGATTGTAATATTTCTAATATGTCAGATTTGGGATATTCTTTGGTTAGTGTTAATGACCTTAAAAACATAAGGGTATCTGAAAACCGTTTGTTAATGGAATATATGGATGACTGAAATCTTTGTGTTAATGTTTAATTTACAGGGCTGGTACTTTCTATTGCCAGCCCTTGTTTGTGTTAGGAGTGGATAAAATGATTTTGTATTTGAAAGCTAGAACAGATTTTAATGATTTAACAATTAATTTTATTAAAATAGAACTTAGTTCAGGAATATTAGAGTATTTAACCTGGGATGAAAGTGAGTCTGGTATAACAGATGGCATTTTTAAAGCAAGGTACAAGGGAGTGTATTTTGATGAGGATTATTCTAATGGCAGGATTTCAGAATTAAATAACATGTGTGTTAAATATGTAGAAATTTACTCAGAATCTGGTAAAGGAAATTATTTTGAAATTGAAAGCCTTCTGTTTGAGGATGGTCTTGAAGAACTTAAAATAGAGAAACCTTGTTACAGGATTGGATGTAAAGAAAACTGTGGCTGATGTTATGTCTTTGGTGGGAAAACTGTCAAAGATGTTTTATTATTTATAGCTAAGGAAATAAACTAGTTGGTTTATGCAGGGGGCAGTAAACAAATGGCAAAAACAAAACAAAATAACCAGGTACAGAAATATGAAAGTGAGTTTTTGGAATTATTTAAGAAACTTACTTGCTCACGGAGTTCCTGACAGGTGTGGGAAGATTTGGTAACAGTGATGGCATGCAGTATTAGTAATGCAGCTGACAGGAGTCCAGATAAATTTAAAAGACGGGAAGAACAGTATGGGCAGGCTATTAAGAATCTTGGAGGTATGGAAATTCCAGTACAGATATTTTGTACCATAGTTAAAGCATTAGAGGAAAATCCAGACCAGGATTTTCTGGGAAGGTTATACATGGCTTTAAATCTCGGAAGCCACTGGCATGGCTAGTTTTTTACACCATACCATATCAGTGAATTTATGGCGGAAACACTTATTAATGGGGATTGCCAGGCGGAGATTGAGGGCAAAGGTTATTTGTCAGTATGTGACCCATGTGTTGGCGCTGGAGCTTTGCTTATAGCAGCAGCTAATGTAATAAAAAGGCAGGGATTAATTACCAGAGGGATATCCTATTTGTGGGGCAGGATATTGATGAGGTAGCAGCAATGATGGCATACATACAGCTTTCACTGCTTGGCTGTCCTGGATATATTATTGTGGGTAATAGTTTAAAAGATATGCCAGACGGGCATGTATTGTTTCCAAAAGATACTGAGCAGTGTGAAGTGTGGCTGACTCCTATGTTTGCAACAGACATATGGGAAAAAAGACGGGCAGATAACTTACTTTAAGGGATTGCTTGGCATGTGATGTGGGCAGGCTTATAAAAGAACAGAAAGTTTTACTGGTGCTTATAAAGTTTTTATGTTATGGATAATTTTAATCCAGCGGCAGGAAAACAGGATAATTTTTATTTAATCTTACTATTAAATTACCAGGAAAGGAGGAAGTTGCGCAATAGTGCTTTATGTGCTATACTTACGGCATGAAGCAGAAATATTGTGAACTTTTATATTATTTTATGAAATATTTAAATCCAACTGTAATCAAAGAAAACAAGGAATATCTTACAGGGACTTTGCATAGAAAAGCAGAGGGGCTGGTAAAGCCAGCAGCTTTCCTTGTAGAAGCTGGTTCACCAAAAAGCAGTGATATTTTGTGGGCTTACAAGGGCTGTCTTGAAAACGCTGCCCACCTTGTACATGTTACTGGTGGTAAGGAAATTAATATACAACAGTGGCTTGATAAAATATACGAAGAACCTTTTGTAGAAGTTATAGATTTATGTTATTTGTCTGTTTTAGACTATTTGAAAAAGGCAGGGACTTTTGAATATTTAGGGGCTCTTGAATATTTAGGGGCTCTTGAGCACTTTGATATGCAGAAAATCAAAATTGCCAGGTGGTGTGAGGGTTTTAGGAGTGGTTTTTCTGGGTTTGAGCGTATGGTGAAAGCTGAATATTTGAGGGAAATGCCATTTTACCAGAGAGATTTTGATTTTAAACAAGGTGTGCTTGTGCGTAGTGTGGATGGACTGGACTTTTACTATGGACACTGGGGAGTAAAATATCCTGTTTTGTCAACCAGTATTTTTAGCACAGATAATCCAGAATGGTATTTAAAGGGATGGCGTAACCTTATGCTGCTTTACAGGATATCTTCACCAGATGATGTCCTTGCAATGTTCTGTACAGACGGCAGTACATATTGCCATTATTTACCTTTTGCTGACCCAAGGCTGGCGGCTACACCAGCATTTTATGCTGACAAGCTTTTAATTGATGATGGCCCTAAAAAGGGGTTTATAGCCAGTATGGGACCCTGGTATCAGTGTGCATATCCATACAGCCAGCTTACCGGATGTAACTTGTGTGAAATAGTCCTTGACAGCAGTGTGCGTTCTGAAGGTGTTCTTATAGGGAACCTGGAGGTTTACCATAACAGTAAACTTGCTGAAAGTACTGAAGCTTTTGCCAGGTATTATCAGTTGCCGGTATATGCTTTTATTAATGGCAACGTTACATTATTAAAAACTTATAAAAAATAATATACTGGAACAGTAGGTGTGTTACAATGATTAAACAGAATTCTGGAAAACTATATAGTGTATTGTGGGTTTATATATTTGGGACATAAGCTTGTCTAAGGGGGTGTTTAGATGCTTATGATATATGAGAAAGAGATAAGACCAGACTGTCTTACAAGAGTGACCCAGTTTTTTAATTACAAGAAGAAAAAAGAATGGTTTTCTGATCCTTTTGTACGTAAAGTTATAAAAGATATTGATAATTGCGAGGTAGTAAAGGATGAGTATATTGAGTCACCAGTATGGGGAGGTATAGCACCAGAAAGGTTATCCACTGGTGTAAAGGCTTTGATTTTGATGCGTGTTCTTCCAGGTGCTAACATATATGCTACAAAGTGTGGTGATAACTGTGCACCTTATATTATAGAACTATCAAAAGAGCAGGATGTTACAATTACTTTGAAACATTATATGAGATTTGCTTGTGATTTTGATGCTGTTATGCTGGATACAGGAAAAGAAGTACATTCATTAAAAGAGTATCTTACAGAAAGTTTAACAATAGCAGGTATTATAGGAGGATAAAATGTATTCTTTAGAGATTATTTCCGAAGACTATCAGTGCTATATTCCTCTTGAACGGAGGATTACCGTACTTCGGGGTGACAGTGGTACCGGCAAGACTTCTTTTGTTGATATTATAGCTATGGGTATTCCTGGAATTTCTATAAAATGTGAAATCACCTGCCGGGTTGTAACCCTGACAGATTGGGAATTAGTATTACGTAGTGCAGAGTCTTCTTTATTGATAATAGATGACTTAGAATTAGTGGCAACGTCTGAATTTTGCACGGTAATAAGTGAAACTATTGATCAGGGTAATTATTATTTGATAATTGCCCGTGAAAATTCTGGTTCTTTAGAATCAGAATTAAATTTAAATTTGTTTTCTATAAGCACTAATTCCATATTTAAATTTATAAAAGATAATAATGATATTAATCATTATGTAAAGCCATTATATAGCAGTATACATGTTAATGCTCCAGATTGTGTTATTGTAGAGGATGGTTCTTCTGGTTATGAATTTTTTTCTTATTTGTTTACTTGCAGAGTAGTATCTTCAAATGGTAAAGGTTCTGTTGTTAGAAAATTGCAGGAAATGGTGTCAGAGGGTTATACTTCTATTATTGTGGTATTTGATTCTGCGGCATTTGGATGTCATATGGATGATTTGAGTAAAACTATTGATTTAGCTGTGTTGCTAAATTCGGATATTCAGGTTGGATATTTTTTAGATTACGAATGTTTTGAGTACTTTTTATTAAGGACAGCTTTTTTTGAAAATAATCCAGCAGTTAAAAGTGTATTAGAAAATATATGCATTTATGCAAATAAATTTTTGTCATGGGAAAAGTTTTTCCAAAAATTAATCAGGGATGTTTCCGTGAAAGAAATGTTTTCATATTCACATAATACTGTTTTTAAGGATTGTTATTATAAAAAGTGTAAGGATTCTAAAATGTATAATCCGTTCCGATGTGGGAAATGTAATTATTTTACAGACAAGGATAAGATATTCTTTTTATTGGAAAATTCTGTTTTTTCATATTTTCTAGATTATTATAATAGTAAGGCACATGGAAGTCTCACAGCAGCACCATTAGATATTTTTTGAAAAATCAAAAGAATATAAAACCGTTGAGAAATAAAAACAGTGAATAACCAAATTGCTGCCATTAGTGAAAAAAGTATTTTCTTGTATATTGTTTATTATATAATACGATGCAAGCAGCAAATGGTTTAGTTTAATGTTGTTTTGTACGATTGTCAGGTGTGCATTATAATGCCTGCTTTTTGTAGTTTGGGAATCATTATTTCTGGTTTGTTTATTTATGTGTCAGTAGTCTTATATAAAGAAATATGCAGATGGTATTATTTAATATAAATATACAAAGGGCTTGTACCAGAAAACAACTGTGCTTTAATTATAGCAATCAAATAAAAGTTTAAACAATATTATATGAATTAAACCTATCTATATGATAATTATGTAATCTTATTTTGGTAACTTATCAATGGGTTATGTTTTTATTAGATTGCTATAAATGAAAGGAATGTTTATGGACAGTGACAGGCATTTAGCTGTAGTAGAACATGATGACAGGAAGCTGTACACTATAAATGAAATTATACTTAAAATAGGACTGGCTGCGGTGAAAGATAATGGGTTAGCTCTAGAATTTGTAAGAGAGCAGACACCAGAACTGTGTATGGCAGCGGTAAAACAGAACGGGCTGGCATTGGAGTTTGTGAAGGAACAGACACCCGATATTTGTATGGCAGCAGTGAAGGGTAATGGCTGTGCATTACAATTCGTAAAAGAACAGACGCCAGAATTGTGCCTGGAAGCTGTAAAAGAAACTGCCTGGGCTTTGCCATTTGTAGTGGAACCGATATCAGAATTGTGTATGGCAGTTGTCAAGCAGGATGCATGGGTTCTGCAGTTTGTGAGGAAACAGACAGAAGATATTTGTATGGCAGACGTTAAACAGGATGGCAGTGTTTTGAAATATGTGGTAGAACAAACAGAAGATATTTGTATGGCAGCCGTCAAACAGAATGGTTTTGCTTTGCAGTATGTGATAAAGCAGACCCCTGGGATTTGCATGGAAGCTGTTAAACAAAATGGTTCTGCTTTATGTTATGTAAGGGAACAGACAACTGGAATTTGTCTTGAAGCTGTCAAACAGGATTGCCGCGTTTTGTCTTTTGTAAGAAAACAGACACCAGAGGTTTGTATAGAAGCCGTAAAGCAGGACAGCAGGGCTTCATACTGGGTAAAAGATAAATCCATGTTAAATCCACAGGTGGTTTTATAGTGTCAGAATCTTAGTTAAATGGAAATTTGTTTAAATTTAAAATATGTAAAGAAGTAAACACCAGAATTTTATTTAGAAATTGTCAGGCAGGTATTTAAAGATACCTGCTTTTTACAATTTAAAGGAGGGTTTATCTATGCAGTTTTTGAAAGTTGATGAAAATACTTTTCAGTGTGTGGTAACTACAGAGGATTTGCAGTTTGCTGGTATGCAAGTTATTGATATAATAACAGACCAGGATAAACTGTCTGGATTATTGTTTGCAGTCCTTCAGGAAGCAAAACAGGAGATAGGGTTTAATACTGACAGCCAGGGCATAATGGTTTCTTTCCATCTTGTTGATGCAGGTTCAGTTGTTTTAACATTCCACATATGTGAAGAAGATGCTGTTTGTAGCGGGATGTTACAAGAAGTTTCCCAGATGCCTGGTAATACTTTAACAACAGCGACGGGGGATATATGTGGGTCTTCTAGTCCCTATGGATACTCTGGGAATAAAATAATATTCTGTTTTAAATCATTTAAGGATCTGGAAAGGTATGCTTCTGCATATCCTTTTGATATGTCTGTTGTTAATACTGTATATAAAGATGATGCTAATGGTATTTATTATTTATGCTTTGATATTGGCAACGCGAGTCCTGGGGAGATAGATGAAATGCTCTTTTTTACACTTGAGTATGCGGGGCATTGCAGCGGATGGGATAATTTTCACAGATACTGTGATGAGCATTTTACCTGTTTAATAAAATCAAATGCTTTGGAAAAAATAGCAGAGTTTGCTGTTTAATATAAAAATTTCATATATGATGTTAAGGGGTTTACTAATTTGCATAGATTATTGTACAATGTTAAAAAGGCAGCAGTGCAAGAATATACTTTAAGATTGATGGGCATATGTATTTGAAGTAGTATTGTGAAGGGTGCTGGCTTACGGCTGATTTAACTGGAGGATATAAAGATAAAGTAATGACATGGGAAGGGATATTTTGAATGGAACAATTATTGGTTTCGATGTAGGAGTGGTTGAGTATTTAAATGCAAGAATGGAGGTAAAAGATTATGCCTAAAGAATTAGAGATTGGAAAAAGATACACTTGGGAGGAAGTAGTAGAAGTATATCCGGGTAAGTGGGTAAGGATGTCAGATTGTAATTTGACAGTAGGTTCCGGGATAATAGATGGCATTTTGGTTGGGGTTTATACAGATGATGAATCCGAAAAAGTAGAATTAGAAATGTGGGATGAGGAATCAAAAGATAAGCTGCGTAGAACAACTATTGGTTTCGGTGTAGGGGTGATTGAGTGTTTAAATGCAAGAATGGAGGTAAAAGATGAACCTTAAATTTGATGTTTTGCCAGAAAAAATTATTCCTGTCATAGAATATAATAATATACTTTTATTATTTGATACTGGCGCTTCAACTCCTGTATGGTGTTCAGGAGATGCCAGGTTTATAAGAAAATTTCCATCCGCCAGGAAAATGAATTATAAATTCTTATTAACAGGTTTTGGCAGAAGCGAAGAGGAATTATTAAAATTCATGAAAAATCCAAGCAGCAATGAATTTCAAAATTATTTTGCAGATGTATACTCTATACCAGATTTTGTCTTAACTGCAAAAGAAGGACAGATAATTTGGAAAAACTTAAACGTTGCTGTAACTGACCGTCGTTTTTCTGGTGTACATATGATTTTACCATACACAATGTTTGGTGGTATGAAGCTCGGCTTTAACCAGGCTTGTGCTAATCCTGAAATAATTATTGAAAGTCCTAAAGCTATAAAATATACATTTATTAAACTGAATAATAAATTTAGCAAAAGTATATTACAATATATTTATTCACAGGATGAGCAAAAGCAAAGTTTAACCAAAGCAATGGATATTTTCTGATACCCATTAAGTCTGTTAATCTTGTTTATTATTTATAAAAATTGAAAATCAGGTAAGAGATTATGTATAAGGAATTATAGATTAAAAATATGCCTGGGGTGGAAGCCTGTTCAGGGAAATGGGCAGGAATATTAAATTGTAATTTTTATAATTAGATAGATGAAAAAACAAAAGCTTTATCTGCGTATAGATAAAGCTTTTTTGTTGTTAGGGCATATGCCCTGTTTTTCAAGCGGGTTTCTCAACAGAGAAATGAGTGCAGAAAAACAAAAAAACCACCTGCTATGCAGGTGGTGGGAAAAGCTTAAGCTTCAAGTATAAGACCTCCTGTGCTATAATAATGCTGGTTCATCAGCCGCATAAAAAGCAAAGGAGGTCTGTCCAGATGGACAATAACAGTTTAGCACATACAAAATGGAATTGCAAATACCATATTGTGTTTGCACCTAAATTCAGAAGAAAAGTGGCATATGGGAAATTAAAAGAGGATATCAGGGATATTCTTACAATGCTATGTAAAAGAAAAGGTGTAAATATTGTTGAAGGTGAAGTGTGTCCTGGCCACATACATCTTTTAGTAGAAATACCACCTAAAATGAGCATTTCATACTTTGTCGGGTATCTGAAAGACCAACTATAAAAAGTCAAGCAAAAAAATATTTTAATTTTTTGCTAAAAA
>CAJUPJ010000069.1:0-2271 GCA_910588655.1 uncultured Lachnospiraceae bacterium
CTTAAGGGTTTATAGGAGTTCCCTTTGAATAACCTAAATACATTATACAAGGAGAGATTAACATGGTACATTTTATTAATTTTGTATGGATGGCTGCAACTGCTATTTTTTCAATCTGCTATCTTGTCAACATGTCCACTATTGACTATAATGCCCGTAAAGGCATAATATCCTCAGAAACAGCAGCAACTGAACATTTAAACTGTTTCTTAGTATTACTGGCATTTCTGGTAATTGTAGCAATAATGAACCCATTTTCCAGCATAAGTTTATTTAAGATTATACTTGTCGCTTTCCACTAAAAATTGTAACTACAATCCTGACAAGTTAGTAATTAAACCAGCTATCAGCAATACACCTGGACAACCCAGATACATTGCTGGTGACTGGTTTCTACAGGACTTTGCCAACTATTATTGCTGGTCAAAGTCTATACCTGTGAAGTAGAACTTCCTGCAATCAGCCTTTAATTACAAACTAATACTACCTTGCAAGTTAAAGGTTCATTACAAGCAGTCCCGGTAGGTAACCAAAAATTCACACTTTATTAACTATCACAACTATAACCTGTTAGAACTTCCTGTAAACAACCTTAACTAAGTACTAAAGTTCCTCTTGATAAGAAACTTTAAACAAATAAACTATACCACCAAACAATGGTATTTACTCTTTTCATTTCACAAATTTCTCTATTGCAGACAAAGTAAAATCACGCATTTTGTACATACTCCGTCCACAACAATGACAAAACCTTGGGCTTTACTTTTAGTATTCTAAAAACATTCCACATCTGCCTGCACAACATCTTTAAAAGTACTCCAGCATACCCTGGCTGGAGTACTACTTCTCTTTTATCATTACATTTGAATTTTACGGTGATTGACATATTTTTGACACACCCATCTGCCAGACTTTAAAATTGAATTACAACATGTTCCAATACTGAAGTATTACATGTTATCTATTAGAAAAAATAAGAGAGGATGGTTACGTGAATAATAAAATCCGTAATTTGATTTTGTCGGTAATATTTATACTTACATGTATAGTATTGCCGCTCTATGTGGGATTAAATCTTTAATCCTATACCTATTAATTGTAGTAATTAAATTACTACAGAATGGATTGTCTGATGAAGGCAATTCCGTTTTCAATTAAAACCATCCTCTTAGAGCTTCAATTATGGATCTAAAGCTCTTTTCCTTTAATATCCAACAGTATTTTTATGTAATGACAAAAGTGATGATTGAATAAATCATCAGAACTGCGCTCAATTCTGTTAAACATACTTCTGGTGATTTATTGACTATTAAATTTCTACTAATATTTCTACATTTACAATCCTATCTAAATTTGATAAAATTATTGAAGATAAGCGGCGAAGCCATCCCTCCTGAATAAGGTACGTTGCATTTTAGATACACTTACTTTGGCAAACATAACAGCAGACAGAATATCTTAACAAGAAATAGTGCAGTATTTACAAAAGTTTGCTATTACAAGTAGAATACCCAGAACGGCACACAGGACACCTGCACTACACTTATTGTACTAACTTACAAAAACTATTCTAACTGCTAACACATCTTCTATTCTTAACACAGAAACTAATTTTCAAAAACATTATTTAATACAAATTTAATCTTTTGTTAATAAAGAGTACCAGCACAATGCCGATACTCCTTACAGAGGCAAATGCCAGCCTACATCTGCTTCTTTCCAGCCTCTCTATACCATTTTAATTCAGAAGGAGTGATTAGATGCAACACATTATTAATTTTATTTGGATGTCAGCAATTGCTGTGTATAGCAGCTATTGTCTTATCAAAGTATGTGCTATTATCTACAAAGCCCATACAGGTCAAATATCTGCAAAAGACGTAAAGGAGAAATGCCTTACCTGTTTCATAGCAGCGGTGGCATTTCTAGTATTCGTATCAATACTTTACAAATCACTCATAATAAAATTATTTTAAATAGAAAGACCAGAAGTAAACAGACGTACTAAACCAACAAACCAGGCTTTTAATCTGATACAAAAAATTTTATCCAGCTACTTCGCAATCACTGGATGTATTTTTGCATTTCTGCTTCTAACCACAGTTGCATCTCTGGAAGTTGCAGACAGACCACTTTAAGTTTTTAACTAAAATCTAGTCCTCACAATTAAAGGCTCATTATAAAAACTGTGATAAACACTAATCCTTACAGAAATTACACAGGACTCCCAAAGGTCTTACCCTGGTTTCAAAACTGGAAACAACTCAGCTC
>CAJUPJ010000069.1:2371-7158 GCA_910588655.1 uncultured Lachnospiraceae bacterium
ACACAGGACTCCCAAAGGTCTTACCCTGGTTTCAAAACTGGAAACAACTCAGCTCTCACACCAGCCTCTTTCACTTATTAATAGCAAAATACACATAATACTTTGGTTAAATAAATAAAGCTTTTGCTATATTATAAATAACAGAAACAACTAAAAACAAGTTACCCTTTCAGTATCATTATCCCCTCGCAAAAAAAAGTTTCATTAACCGCCAGAAAACCAATTACTTGTAATCATTTAAAATTATCTGGAACACTTCACTATACACAATTAACCACTATTAAAAAGAATAATATTAAACCTTTTAGTGGACAACTAAATCAAAAAACATTCATAGATAAAACTTTAGAAGAATTCTTATTTAACAAACAATCCAGTTTCCAATAAAGTAATAAATCTTTACTTTCAATATGCCTGTATTCACAAGAACTATCAATGCATTTTTTACAAAAATCTTTTTTCAAGCATTTTGTTAAAGAAGTTTTCTTATAATTAATTAATTCAGACAGCATAAACGTTGCAAGTTTTTCCTTACTCTCATACATATCCATTGGTTCAGGTACTCTCTTATTAAATACTGGCGATTGTAAAATATAATATTCAAAACTGTCCCAGTCAATCATACATACATTTAATTTATTCTGATGTATGCTATTTAAAATTTTATGATAGTCATAACCTATAGCACTCCTGTCAAAAACCAGGCATAGATGGCTGTCAGATTTAAAGGAGTTGAGATACTCTGCAAATTTAGACTTACCTCCAGTCTTGTCTTCTAAATGTGATTTAGCATAATCAACAGAAACTAAGTTCCCAAACCTGTCTTTTATAAATTGATAACCTGATTTTGAATCCTCGCAAATAATCCCATCAACTGCAAACATTTTTTCCGGGATTTTATAAGCCTGTCTTAATTCATGGAACTTACCACTAGCGTGCATCTCGTAAACACAATCCAATGATATAGATTTGAACCCCAGAGTTTCGTCCCTGCTGATTATTACAAAATAATTTTGTGAATTTTCCATAACAGAAGATATATCTTTCAATTTTAATATTTCAGAAAATTCATCAATTAAAAAAACATAGTCTGTTAAATTTGTTAAATCTTCTAAACGTAAATCAATACTAGTTTTTATTTGTTTATATCCATCCAGTGTTCCAGCAGATGGTTCATCAAGTAAATCCTTTAATGTTTTAATTAATGTGGTTTTTCCTTTTCCACTATCCCCTATAATCAAATTATACTTTTGCGTTATCTCAAATTTATATTCAAGTCTTTTTGTTTTCAAATGAATCAAAGGCATTTAAAACACTCCTTCCTGTAATCGTCTTCTGACCTGATTAATATTCCTGTATCAATATTTAAAGCTTCAAAATCACATCTAAATTCCATAATATGTGACAAACATATAGTCAGTTCTTTCTTCTCTGCTATTTTTAAAATCCATTTAGCACAGTTATCACCACAGGCTGTAGCCCAAAAAACCATATCTTCTTTCAACATAAGGATTAATGTTTTTACACCTCCAGAAAGATCAGAGGGAGGTATCTGACCAAGCACTTTACTTTCGATACAGAATGGTGACCTTACAATTGAGTCGTCCACGTCCTCTATCATATTAATAACAAAAGGGTCAGAAAACCATTTTTCATCATAATTTAAATCAAAATATGTGTCCGAATTAAATACCGTTAAATTCTTTTTATCAAAAGTCATCCTAAGCATTTTTTCTCCTTCCATTAATTGCCATACCAGTTTATCGTAATTCCCCATCCACATAAATATATTGTATAAGAAATCCCAGAACACCCCTAGGATTTTTTATTCTGTTACCCAGAAGCCTGCTCAAGTAATTCCCATCCTTCTCCGCTGTTTTTCAAGAACCATATCTGATTTTTCTATCAAATCCCTCTGGCACTCTTCCCATGTCTGTGGACCGTCTGGAAACTTTATCCAGCAGTCATCATCAACAGCACGGCCGCAGCTAAAATGTAAATAGGCATCTGCATCCATAGGAATCCCTGCATCTTCAAAAGACTGTACAATCCCATCCCTCTCCAACGGTGGCAGACGGTCTTTAAGGAATTCCTGGATACCAAGCCTGCTGTACCCATTCCAGAAATCAAACGGTTTCCATTCCAGGTCTTCTGCTGGT
Source organism: uncultured Lachnospiraceae bacterium (assembly GCA_910588655.1). Classification (GTDB taxonomy): domain Bacteria; phylum Bacillota; class Clostridia; order Lachnospirales; family Lachnospiraceae; genus Butyribacter. The sequence continues at coordinate 4,531 of CAJUPJ010000069.1, forward strand.
GTTATTATTTCAAAATCCACCCAGGTGTCATCCACCTGGAATGAAACCATCTCCTGGTCCCGTAACATTAATATACCTGCCAAATGCCTGATTTCAAACACAGATAACCCCTCCTTTAATATTTTATTCCGAGCATATTTAATGCATAATGCAGCCATTCTTCAGCTAACTTACTTGGAAATATAAAACCATTTAAATCAACAGAAACAGGCCTGTCAAATCCATATTCTTTTTCTAACCATTCTATCAAAGGCAGCCGCTTGCCAAAAGGTTTTTTTGAAGCAGCTTTCTCTGCTGATAATAAATCTTTATCCTTATACATATTATCATGTTCAAACAAACCTAAACCAAAATCAAAAAGAGGCGCAACAGTATTACCATTTACAGTCTGTAAAACACCGAAATTATACAAATGCCTGTCTTCATTACAAACTAAATAATCAAGTAACAACATCTGGTAAAAATATCTGCTACAATCAACATCTGTTTTTCTTTTTATGCAGTTAATAGCAAATTTAAGCTGGTCAACACCATCCCTGTAGTCGTATAACCCTGCATCAGGGTCTATTCTTTTGTAAGCAATAATTTTTCCATTAAAAACCTTGGAATAACTACAATCCAGGCCATCTATCACACCAAGATGCTGCTGCAGGCAGTAAAACCCAAACTGTGTCCCTAAATTAGAAGCAACCACCTCTACTAAATCATCATTCCATTTTCTTCCCTGGTAATCAAACTGCATTTTGACAAAAATTTGTTTATCTTTTGATATAAACTTTTTTTGGTTTCCTTTTGAAGAACTTACAGAAATTAACTCCACAAAATCATTTGAGTTAAAAATCCTCTGCCCGGTTTTCTGTATACAATTACCAGGAACAGCCCGTACCTTATCACATTGCTCTGACAAACAATACAGACCTTTAGCACAAACAGCATCTTTATTAAATATGCAGTCATCAACCATACACAAAATTTCTGCATTATCATTCCCAAATACATTTAACGTCTTTACATAACCCACAACAGCACCTCCCTGTTAAATGACGGCATTGCTTTCTGATACAATTTTTTGAAGAAATAAAACACCTGGTTCTCCTGCAGGAATACTAACAATTCCATTTTTCTATAATGAACACAAGTACTATAATTGTCACAAAAATCTACAGCACTTTTCAACCGTTTCAATAAATTAAAACTAGCATATTTTACTCATTTATTACTTTTCAAAACTGGACATATCTTTAAAATAGTATTAATCCATCTGTATGTCAAGACAAAACTTTATTTTCTATAACAGCAAAAAACGTAAAACTGCTAAACCATGTCATTAAAGACCAAACAACAATACCTTGGCAGCCACGGTTCAAAACCTGGACCAGGCATTAACAAAAAGTTATTTTATCATTAAATGAGCTTAAAATAAAAGAATAACACCATTATCTGGTATTACACTTAAAAGCACCCGACTGTGCCTTGTACTAAAGTAAACTAAAAATTAAACCCCATATTATTTTCAATAGCTTTGATTTCGTCTGCCAGATACTCCTGGTAAATATCTTCATTATTAGAAAACCAGCATGATGTATCAAGATAATTACAAAACCATTTCATATCATTTTCAGGGTTAAGGCCCTCCAGTTTTGCAATCTCCTCCTGTAACTGGTTATACCCTTCTACACACCCTCCGTAGCCAATTCCCTCCAAAATAGCTTCCTGTTCCTGCTTCCGTTCCTGTAATTTTTTCTTAACTGCTGCTTCTAATTCCTGCTGTCCTCTAGAAAATATTTCATTGGTAATCGTATTCAAAGAAGGCTTGAAGCCCTCAAACCACAACTGCCCAACAATCTCTCCAAGGTCATAACCGACATTCTCCAGAACCAGAAGGTCACCTCTGCAGCAGTCTAATAAAACACACAGCAACTCTTCCATAAAACCACCTCCATTTGATAACCCCAAATTTACAAATAAATTTTCCCTGTTTCCTCCTGAACCTAAAAAGAGGGGATTAGAAATCCCCTCCGCTCCTGCTTTACCAAAACCCTATACATATTTTGTTAAAAGCAATGTCCTGGGATATCTGCGCCTGCAATGCCCTGATTCATCTGGTTCCAGGGTACAATCCTCAAAAACATCCGCTTTATCAAAAGGCAACGCCTTAGCAATCTGGTGCAATTCACAATTACTATTAAAATCTTCTATTATAACTGTGTCTTCTGGTAAATCACTAATTTCCTTAACAGCACTGCGGGGCACACCAGTGAAGCCTAAGTCTTTCCTGATAACCCATTCAGAGCCTTTGAAAACATGCCAGCTGTCATGTGCCAGCCAGCCATCAAACAAATCATCGCCATATACGAATACAGCTTCCTCTGTCACAAAAGCATTGCCAAAAGGTATACCATGCCTAAGACCAAGATGTGTCATTACCTCTTCAGTATCTTCAGTAATATCATAGCCCGTTGTGGCAGTAACGCCATATAATATACGTCTAAAGTAGTGTATAAAATTTTCACAATCCTTGGCTTTTACAAGCATATTGTAAAGTTCTGGAACTGAAGTAACCCTTGCAAAACAAATTTCAGAAATAGAAGTGTATTCACACACAGACCCCAGCAAAAGATAAGCAAA
>CAJUPJ010000069.1:7258-9130 GCA_910588655.1 uncultured Lachnospiraceae bacterium
CATAGTTTTAAAAAACTACTTACATATGGTGAAGACCAAAACCTCCCCTACTACATATTAGAAACTATTTCACCCAGGATTAATGGCTATGCTGCAAAAATCACACAAGAAATGCATGAATTAAACTTCACTTCGGTTCATCCCGTTCCTACATCTCCTGACAGACAAGGATACAAGACTGCCCATAGTTTTAAAAAACTACTTACATATGGTGAAGACCAAAACCTCCCCTACTACAAACACGAAACCTACGCTACCTATGAGGAAGCACAACAAACCCTAAATTCATGGGTTACACGTAACCGGCAAAGACCATTCATTGTAATTAAGGAATCCTGCACTAGCGGCATACAGCAGACATTATTCCAGATTTGACCTCCTGTATAACACTGTCACACTATTATACAAATGTGACAAACTATTACAGGGTTTTGAAAAACAGACAAATACTGATTAATTGGCGGATTAAATAAAATAAAGCTGATTCTATTTGTTTTGAATCAACTTTTTAAATCTAAACCTGCTGCAAACCCTGATCGTGGTTCTGTAACGTTTATCTATAATAAAACTGTAGTTACATACTACTCCATAAAATTCACAACAGGCATGACCAATTAAACCAGACTGTCCAATTTAATTCTATTACTGCTAAAAACAATCCAACTCTGGAATACCTGGTTTGTTTAAACTGACATCTTCATATTTCTTAGCCAGTTTAAAAACAGGGTTAATAAGCATTCCTTTTTCGTGGAAACTAAAATATTTTTTCATATCAGTACCAACGATAATATGGTCCAGAAGAGGTATTTCTATAAGAGCTGAAATTTTTGCTATTTTGTCAGTAACCATGCAGTCAGTTTCCGATGGATAATAATTTCCAGAAGGGTGGTTATGTACCATTATTATACTGGCAGCGTTTGAAAGAATACTTGTTTTAAATATTTCCCTTGGATTAACAATTGCATAATTTATTGCCCCAACACTGGCAAAATTGCAATTTACAGGTGTATTATCAGCTTTTAAATTGATGACACAAACAATTTCCCTGTCCATACCACACAAAAACTCTCCAACAACATTAACTGCATCCAATGGTGAATTTATTTTGTGTCCAGACAGCAATGGTGCATCCTTCACAAGTCTTACTGATACCACATCAAGCTGGAAGCCTTCTTTTATTATTTTACCTTCCACACAAATCTTCCTTTCTTTAATTCTAAAGCAGATAAAGCAAATATCTGTTTTAGTGAAATAATACCAGTTCCTAAATACTATTAATCGATAGTTTAAAGTCTAAAGTTGTGCAGGCTTCAGGTGCAACCTTGGTGTAGAAAATTCCAGCGGCTAATACACATTCTCTAATTTCATTTCTTACAAGTTTAGCTAATTCTTTTTTCTCTACACACTTCATAATTAAAAAATCAAATGCTGTATTAGCTATTCTGACTTCCATACAAGCAATATTAAATTCTTCCCACAATACACCATACAAATCCTGTCTGTTAATATTATAAAATTCTAGAATTTTAACAAAATCTTTAGATTTTGTTTTCGACTCAAATATAATAGCAAATATTTTTTCAGTTAATGGCATTTTCATAAATAATTCTTTTTTCATTATTATTTAACCTCTCTTTACTGGCTTAAATTTTTGTAAAACAAAAAGAGTGCTAATGCACTCCCGTCTATAATCTTAAGTTTAAAAATAATTTAATATCTTTCTTACACAATTAAAACTCTATTCTGTCCCTGAATAACAATCCAATACCAGTTCATAGTAATATCTAGAATATTGGCAATATATTTAATTTAAAAAATATCCATCAGCTTTGTAGTGCCACCAGATACACCATCAATTCCTGCTATTAATGA
>CAJUPJ010000070.1 GCA_910588655.1 uncultured Lachnospiraceae bacterium
TTCAGTTGTCAATACACAAATCTTAACCAGCTCTTATGAATCCGAGAGGCTATAACAAAACACCCGTTAAACCTTAAAGACCGCTTGACAGGGCTGTGCCTGTCAGCCTGTTATCTCTACACTGTAAGACTCCTGTGCGCTAGTCCACTTATCATTCCATTCTTTCATAAGTTCATCAAGCGTTTTCTTGCCATAAAGCGCTGCTTCAAGCACTTCAACTACTGGATAGTCGCCACTAAGCACTTCTGCTGTATTGCGGATATCATCATATAAACTCTCTTCACCCTCAGCTGGTGCATTGTCAGAAAGAAGTTCAACACCTTCAAATTCTGAAAGGGAATCTGGAAGGTCTTTGCCTTTAAGTGCTGGTATGCTGCCTTCATCATCATAAATAGTTGATTCTTCTATAAGCCATTTAATATATAACATTGATGCAATCTGGTTATCAGCGCTTGCTTTGTTATTTACTGCAAATGCGTACTGCCCGCTTGATGATGCTGCCCTTTTGCCGCCTACAGTAATAGGGAATGGCATATACCCGATATCTTCCGGATGGCTGCCAGCTTCCTTAAACTGGTTTACACACCATGAACCAAGCACCATTGTTGCAATCTCACCATTATTAATCATGCCCTTTGAAGCTTCCCAGTCACTTGAAGCCGGGTCTTCCTCAACAAGCTTCTGTTTAACTGCTTCATATAATGTATAGAATACAGCATATGGGCCGCTGTTCTCTTCATTCTTTTTAAACGGCTCTTTCTGGTGGAGAAGCTTGTTGTTCTTATAATCAGGGTCACCATTTGAAGCTATTCCTACATAATCATTCCATGCACTCATTGTCCACCCTGCTGAAAAGTTTGTGTAAAGAGGGATTGCCTTTGTCTTATCATTAATAAGTTTAAGGTCATCAATAAATTCATCTGGCGTCGTTGGAAGTTTTACATTGCCTTCATCATCTGTAATCCCTGCTTCCTTCCAGATTTTTTTATTATATGCAATGCCGCCAGCAGTACCGCCGTTTGGTATTCCATAAACCTTGCCATCATAAGTCTTCTCAGTAACAAAGTTATAAACATTGTTTAATACTGAATGGTCACCTAACGGGATAAAGTAGTTACTGAATTCGCTTTTTTCAACACTGTTAGGGATAAAACAGATGTCACCCCAGTCACCATTGGTTAAGCGGAGTGTTACAGATTCAGCATAATCTGTTATACCTTCATATGTAACCTTGATATCTGGATAAATCTTCATAAACTCTTCTGCATATCCCTTATAAACAGTATCCACAATGTCTGTCCTGTCGGTAAGGATTGTAATATCAGCCTTAATGTCCTTATAATCCTCCCCGGCCTTAATCTGGTTAATAGCCGGGACTTCCTTGTTGCTGCTGTCTGCGATGTCCTTGCCGCTGTCACTTCCACATCCTGTCATGGTAAATACCATTGATGCTGCAAGTCCTAAGCTAAGAATTTTTTTACTTTTCATAACTTTTCCTCCTTTTAATACTCTTAAATAATTTTTTAATATTTTTTAGCATTTTTTAAGCTAATTTAATTCTACAACATTAATTAAAATTTTTCAATAATTATTTTTTATTATTCCACATTTTTGTATATTATCATAATAACCAGCCAGGATTTTTAGCTATTTTTAACAAAACTTATGTTTGTATTTTACTTATATTTTAGCTATTTACAATTCTTTTCTACTTAATTTTAGTTAAAAATATAACTTAATATTTTAGCTAAATACTGGCAGGCATTGCGTAAAGGCACAAAAAAAGCCAGGTGGTTTTTACATCACCTGGCTTTTTTTGTGCCTTTATTACTGATAAGGTTTAAATATATTATATAAATGGCACTTCTGGCCCTGTCCTTTTTACACTTCCACGTTCAATAATCCTTCCTGGCATTACAAACATCCCTGTTGTATAACTGGCGTTATCCAGTTTATGCAGTATTATATGCATAGCCCTCCTTGCCATTTCTTTTATATTTATCTCATATGTAGTAAGCCCTTTGCTTTCAAGTTTCTCTGACACGTAAATATCTATCCTGTTTACATAATTATCAAAACCTGCTACTGATATATCATCCGGGACACTGTAGCCTGCTTCATCCAGCTTACGTGCAAGTACATATGCAGAGATATCACAGTTGCAGAAAAATGCAGATGGCATTTCCTCTGGCAGCACAAACTTGTTTTTTACATCTACCTTGCCATATTCGCGGTCCCTGTCATCTATAATCCAGTCTTCCCTTATTTCCATGCCATGTTCCATCATTGAACGTATATATCCAAGGAAACGTTCATCAATACTTGTAGTTGCCAGCCTTGTCCCTACAAAACCTATACTGCTATGGCCCATTTCAAACAGGTAATTGGTCATATGGTAGCTGCCCATCATATTATTAGAAACAACTGAGTCACATGAATCAGCAGTACCTGGTGTGTCAAGGTATAAAAAAGGTATCTGTATATTCCTTGCAAGAAAGCGTGAATATGCTGTTTTAAATGCACCTACAATAATAACACCGTCTACTTTCTTTTCTGACAGGATTTTAGGGAATACATTTTCTTTTTCATCATTGTGTTTTACTGTTTCTATAATCATAAAGCAGTCACTTGCAATAGCCCTCTGTGACATTTCCTGGTAAAGCTTCCAGTAAAAACTTTCACCCTCTGCCAGATACCTCTCAGCAACAATTACACCTATATTATAACTTCTTTTTGTATCTTCTTCTTTTGCTTTTTTCAGGTATCCAAGTTCATCAGCAAGTTTTATAATCTTCTGCCGCATCTCTTCACTGACTCCCTTTTGCCCTGAAAGTGCCTTGGAAACTGTTACTGCACTAACATCCAGACGCTTTCCTATATCTGATAACCTTACTGTTTTAGCCATCTTGCACCTCTTTCTTATATCTGCCTCTACAAATTTATTTTATTTCCAGTACAGGCATTTGTCAAGCAGGCACTTAAGCAGTAGTACAGGTACTGTTTATCTCTATTACTACAGACTGGAAATCCCCTCTTAACGGCTTCAGGATATAGCCTGCATTCATAAGGGTGCTTCCAAGGTATTCTGCCCCGTCCACAATATATTTCCTGCCAGGGCACAGTCCATATAATTTAAGCTTTTTAGTTAATACATTGGAGTCTGTTACAACCTGTACATATACAAGTATGGCTTTGTTTTGGTCTTTTGACACAACCATATAGCTGTCATACCTGTTGTTTTCACTAAATGATGCAATCCTGTAATAGTCGCCTGTCTGTATAAGGTGTCTGTACTTTTTATATTTTTCAATCTGTGCTGGTATCATTGCCCTTTCTTCTTCAGAAATACGTGTTACATCAAGCTCATAGCCAAATGTCCCTGCCAGTGCAATATCTGCACGTGTACTGAATGGTGTTACCCTGCCATTTACATGGTTAGGGCTGTCTGCCACATGTGTGCCTGTAGTGGAAAGCGGGTAAACCAGGTGTGTGCCTTCCTGTACCATCAGCCTTTCCACTGGGTCTGCATTGTCAGAACACCATATCTGTGGGCTGTAATATAACATTCCTGCATCAAACCTTGCACCACCTGATGAACAGTTTTCAAGCAGCAGGTGTGGGAAATCAGTTACCAGCCTTTCCTGCAGCCTGTAAAGTGCCAGCACATGGCGGTGCATAACTTCACCCTGCCTGTCTGGCGGAAGTGAAAGGCTTGCTGCTTCTGCTATTGGCCTGTTCATGTCCCATTTGACGTATTCAATATTTGCTGATTTAAGTATTTCATACAGCCTGCCATATATATAATCCACAACATCAGGATTACTAAAGTCAAGCACATACTGTGTCCTGCAGAGCCCTGCTTCTCTTCCGTCAAGTGCAAGTATCCAGTCCGGGTGCTCCCTGAATAAATCTGAATCAGGTGAAACCATTTCAGGCTCAAACCATATCCCGAATTTCATGCCAAGCGCATTTATCCTGTCTGCAAGGTCTTTAAGTCCGCCTTTGATTTTTTCCCTGTTGGCATACCAGTCGCCAAGGCTGCTGTTATCTGAATTCCTGTGCCCGAACCACCCGTCATCCATAACAAGCATTTCTATTCCAAGCCCTGAAGCTTCTTCTGCAATCTGGACAAGCTTGTCATCATCAAAATCAAAGTATGTTGCTTCCCAGTTATTAACAAGTACAGGACGTTCTGCCACAACCCATTCTGGCGGCAGTATATACTGCCGGAAAAAGTCATGGAAATTCCTTGTCATGCTGTTAATGCCTTCACAGGCATATTGTATTATAACTTCTGGCGCTTCAAATTCCTCACCGCTTCCAAGCTTCCAGCAGAAACGTTCCGGGTTAATGCCAATATATACCCTGGTTCTGTCAAACTGGTCTTTCTGCACCTTTACAGTAAAATTCCCGGAATAAACCAGGTTCATTGCATATACACTTCCTGTCTCCCTGTTACAATTTTCTGAAAGCAGCGCAATAAACGGATGTTCCTGGTGTCCGGGCTCTCCCCTGGATGATTCAGTAATATAACTTCCATAACTGATTTTGCTTCTCTGGATATGGCGTTCCCTTGCCCATGCACCATGAAGTGACAGTATGTCACTAACCTCTGTTTCAAGGTTTAAACATGCAGACAGCACTTTTGTAATGTAAAAACTTGTATCTGAGATATTAACTATTTTTACACTGCGTGTAATTATATCACATTCTTCATAAACAGAATAAGAAAGTACAGCCTCTGCACCTAAAGCTTCATCTGATAATACTATATCAAGCGACATAGTGTTTCCGCCCCTTGCAGAAGGCATACCTTTAAGCCCCTTTTTGCCTGCATATATATTGTGTGACTTTACTTTAAGTTCAAGCCCTTCCTGCCCTTTGCTGTCCTTTATGCTGATACAGCCCCCGTGCGAATCACCTGTGCCCTCAAATGGGTATTCCATAGGAAACCTGTCCATAAAGCTTATTTTCTCACCTGGCATTTTTGAAGGGGTAAACGGATGTTCATCTGTGCGCATTGCATATACAAGGTCTGTTGTATCTACTTTTTTGCCATAATAAATATTGCCTAGATACCCCTCTTCTGTAACTCCCATTACATAACTTGTATTAGCTGTGTCAAGCTTAAAAACCTTCCTGCTTTTATCATAAATAACCATTTCCCTGCCTCCTTACTGCCTGGCCAGTGCTTCTTCAAGGCTTTTAAGCTTAATGTCTGCATCTTCTAATGAATTTCCTTTTACACCAAAATAATACTTAATTTTAGGTTCAGTTCCTGACGGGCGCACACAGCACCATGCATCACCAGAAAGCTCAAAGTATATTACATCAGACTTTGGAAGCCCTGCCGCGCCTTCGCTGCCGTCTGCTGTCCTTCTTATCCCTTTTAAATAATCACGCATTGCAAGCACTTTGTATTCCCCTAACGTTTCAGGCATTGTACTGCGCATTTTTTCCATTATGCCTTTTATCTCTTCTGCACCTTTTTCGCCTTTAAGCGTAACTGTTGCGAGCCCTTCTTTATAATAGCCGTATTTTTCATATATATCCAACATTGCATCCCACAATGTCTTATCCTGTAATTTATAGAAAGCAGCCACTTCACATAACAGCATAACAGCAACACATGCATCCTTGTCCCTTGCATAAGTGCCGGCAAGGCATCCATAACTTTCTTCAAGCCCGAATATATAATTATAGGAATTTTCTTCTTCAAAAATCTTTATCTGTTCACCAATATATTTAAACCCTGTAAGGACTTCTATAAGTTTTACGCCATATGCCTCCGCTACAGCTTTTGCCATATCTGTAGTTACAATCGTTTCAACAAGTGCAGGGTTTGCAGGCATTGTCCCGGCAGCAGTACGCTCCCTCAAAATATATTCTGCAATAAGCATACCTGACATATTGCCAGTAAAGCTTATATACCTGCCTGTCTTTGTATCTTTAGCATATACACCAAGCCTGTCAGCGTCCGGGTCAGTTGCAAGAACAATATCTGCATCAGTTTTTTGGGCAAGTTCCAGTGCAAGCTCCCACGCTTTCCCATCCTCCGGGTTAGGGTATGCAACTGTGGGAAATGTGCCGTCTGGGGTTTCCTGCTCTTTAACAATATGTACATTATTAAAACCAAGTTCTTTAAGTACCCTCCTTACAGGAATATTTCCTGTCCCATGCAGGGGTGTATATACAATTTTTATACTGTCTGCTACCTGTTTTATTATTTCAGGGTGTATGCTCTGCTTTTTAAGCTTCTCCATATATGCATCATCAATTTCACTGCCTATTGTATTATAAAGCCCGCTGGCTTCTGCTGCATCTTTATCCATAGTCTTTACCTGTTCCCATGAATTTATATCTGATATGCATTTCATAATATTTTTATCATGTGGCGGTGTAATCTGTGCCCCGTCTTCCCAGTATACTTTATAACCATTGTATTCCCTTGGGTTATGGCTTGCAGTAATAACAATGCCTGCAATACAGCCAAGCTTCCTTACTGCAAATGAAAGTTCAGGTGTAGGCCTTAACGCTTCAAAGCGGTATGTCTTAATTCCGTTTGCATTAAGGCAGAGCGCTGCCTCCCTCGAAAATTCAGGTGACATAATCCTTGAATCATATGCTATTGCAACACCTTTTTCCTCACCATGCATGGAAATAATATAATCTGCAAGCCCCTGTGTAGCCTGGCGTACTGTATATATATTCATGCGGTTAGTGCCAGCACCTATAACACCCCTCAAACCACCAGTCCCAAACTCAAGCTTTTTATAAAACCTGTCCTTTATTTCCTCATTATTGCCAGCAAGTCCTATAAGTTCCTTATGTGTACCCTCATCAAAATAACTGTTGCTGCACCAGTCATTGTAAACCTCATTATACATAATAGCTGTTTCCTCCTATACCAGATTTTAATAAATATATTTTAGCTTAATTTATTCTCATTGTCAACTTTTTAGCTTAAATTTAATTAAATTCTATTTTTTTTAAACTGTTCCAGCCACTAATAACTATATATTACGGGGTACCGTAACAAAGGCTATGATTTCACTATTACTTCTTCTACTGCTTATGACCAGAAATGGATTCCTGGACGTAATATATTTAACAGTATATCACGTGCAGTTGATACTATTTTTTCAAATTACCTTTCTAAACCAAATGTGACACAGCCTTTATTTACCCAGTACTGTGACGGAAAACAGGTTTCATGCCCTGAATGGATGCGCCAGTGGGACTCTAAGTACCTTGGTGACCAGGGTTATTCCGCGATTGAGATATTAAGGACTTTTTATGGCAGCTCTATTTATATTAATACTTCTGAAGAAATATCCGGAGTGCCTGCTTCATGGCCCGGCTTTAACCTGTCTATAGGTTCAAGCAATAGTAAGGTTAAACAGATGCAGGACCAGTTAAACGTAATATCAAAGGCATATCCGCTTATACCTAAAATTTCATCTGACGGCATATATGGTGAACAGACTGCAAATGCAGTAAGGGTTTTCCAGAAAGTATTTAACCTGCCGCAGACAGGTGTTGTAGATTTTGCAACATGGTATAAGATTTCAGTTAAATACGCTAAACGGAGTAATTTTAGAATATATTATATATTACTCAATTTCCGTATAATAAACTATTAATCTATTTTTATTAGGTAGTTGGTTCTTTTTATATCCATCTTCTTCATTAAGATAAGCCTATACTACATTTATTCATAACTATATCTATACATAAAAATATTGACCTCCAATAGTTAGGCTTTTGGAGGTCAATACACAATACCCTGCCTTTTAAAACATGATTATCTTATTTGCCTTACAGCTTTATAATTCTCTTAGATGTATTTTCATCTATTAGAAAAGTATCTATAATTTCTTTAATATCTTATATCTTGTGAAATCTGGCAAAGCTCACATTCTTCTATTGTTTTGGTTTTATATTCTTCTCGTAGTTTTTCTATTCTATCAGAATACAAATTATAATATACTATTTATAATGCTATAATCACTATTTTTATAATAACACTAATGAAATTATAACTATTTATTAATTATACTGCATCAAATATACTTTTGTTTCATTTTATTTTCTCCAATGCATAAATTATTTTTTATACAAATCTATATATTGTCTTATAATTGTTTTTGTTCTCATTTGTGAATATCTTTTTGCTCTATTATAAAATATAACAGAATACAAAAATAAATATACTAAAATTAGTATATATGACAATGACCAACTAAATTGTTTTTCTAATATTGTATAAAAAAATTTAATAATCAAAGATATAAAAATGCATATATTACATACCACAAAACTTCTGCTCATTGCAAATGAAGCATCTAATTTGTTCGCTTTGCTCATCTTGTCACTATTCTCTAAACAAGCTTTACATTCAAAAAATATTTTAACACATTCTTTATTTGTAAAAAACTCATTATTTTTATCTTTTTTCTTCAATAGTTTATTAGCAATTTTTTTCACTTCCTCAAACTCATAATCAGAAAAAAATGTTTTATTAGGTTTAAGAAAATTTTCTCTTGATTTTATTCGTATTTTTGTGAATTTTCTATCTAAAAATGAACCTATTTCTTGTATTAACACTCCTAATATGTAACTTACTATTCGCAAAATAAAAAAGTTAATAGTTTTTCTTGCAAGAACATTAATAAATATTAATGCTATATACTCAATTTTTAAAACCGATATAAATAAAACCAACAAGCAGTAAGCCATACAAAAGTTATGGATACTGCTTGTTCTTTTGTTTAATATTTTAATTTGAATTGCAAGTAAATGTGCTAATGTTTTTACGCGCTTATACCATTTCTACGGGGAGCAAGAACGCTCCAGATAAAGGTGCTAAAAAAGATGTCAATGCCCTTAAACGGGCTACATCCATTTCTACGCAACAGCATGAGACATCGTATATGATGGAAATGGAAGTGTATCAATGCCCTTAAACGGGCTTCATCCATTTCTACAATATTACAGTATAACAAAAATAGAAAAAAAGATAGTGTATCAATGCCCTTAAACGGGCTTCATCCATTTCTACCCTGCCCTTCTGGAAG
>CAJUPJ010000071.1 GCA_910588655.1 uncultured Lachnospiraceae bacterium
AAAGCCATGAATTACCAGCAAATATTTAAACGGTATGAGATAAAATACCTGTTATCCATGCAGGAAAAGGAATTTATACTGGAAACTATGAAACCATATATGAGGCTTGACCGGTATGGACATTCAACAATCCGCAATGTATATTTTGATACAGATACATTCCGTCTTATCAGGCGTTCCCTGGAAAAGCCTGTATATAAGGAAAAATTGCGTGTGCGCAGCTATAAGGCAGCAAAAGAAAATGATAATGTTTTTGTAGAGCTGAAAAAGAAATACAAATCAGTTGTTTATAAACGGAGGCTTGTCCTTACTGAAGCACAAACCTGGGAATGTTTCCAGAAGGATATTCCGCTGCCTTCCAGTTCGCAGATTGCAAATGAAATAGAATATTTCCGTAATTACTATAAGCCGCTGTATCCCAAAGTTTTTATTTCTTATGAGCGTGAAGCATATGAAACCATTGATGGCAGTGATTTCCGGGTCACATTTGATGAAAATATATTATACAGGGAAGATGATTTTTCATTTGTATCTGGAATTTATGGAACGCCTATTCTTAATAAAGGGGAAACTTTAATGGAAATTAAAGCTCCAAATGCCATCCCTCTGTGGCTGGGCAGGAAGCTGGCTGAAATGCAGATATTTAAGACATCTTTTTCAAAATACGGACTGGCTTACCAGGATATCTTTAAAAATGGAGGATTAAAATATGCTTGATAATTTATTTCGTGGTATTTTTGATACGGATATGACAAAAGTGGTTTCTGTAGCGGATTTTTTGATTTGTATTGGTACTGCGTTAATAGCAGGGGTTATTTTAGCAGTAATGTATATGTACAAAACACGTTATACTAAAAGCTTTGTTGCAACACTTGCAATTCTCCCTGCTATTGTCTGTGTTGTGATAATGATGGTAAATGGCAATGTAGGGGCGGGAGTTGCTGTTGCGGGAACTTTCAGCCTTGTACGTTTCCGCTCAGTTCCTGGTACAGCAAAAGAAATCGGGGCAATTTTTCTTGCTATGGGAACAGGACTTGTTGCAGGCATGGGATATATAGGGTATACCCTGCTAGTTGCCATTTTATTAGGGGCAGCAGGCATGTTGTATAACCATCTGGATTTTGGCATGAAGAAGAAAATGTCATCATATAAAACTCTTAATATTACCATATCAGAAGACTTGGATTATAATGATGTGTTTGAAGAACTGTTAGAGGAGTATACATCAGAATATGAATTAATGCATGTTAAAACTACAAATATGGGAAGTCTTTTTAAGCTTACATATAATATTGTATTGAAAAATCCATGCCAGGAAAAAGAACTTATTGATAATATACGCTGCCGCAATGGAAATTTAGAGATAAGTATTTCAAGACAGGCAACAGAAAACGGGGAACTATAGAAAGTGCAATAAATTAAAAGGAGGAAATGTTTATGAAACTAAAAAATAGTATTTTGCAGGTTATGCTTATAGTTTCTTTGCTTTGTACAGGCTGCAGCAATGCGGGAAATGCAAATGCAGGAAAAGATAATAAAGATACAGATAATAATACATCTGGTAACACAGGAAATAATGCTTCCTCTGTAAATACAGTGGCTAATACAGCAAAAAGAGTATCTGCTTCTGATGTGTTTTCAGACAGGGATTTAGAAACAGGCTATGATAAAAATTCTGCTGCTGTTATAAAACTTAATGTGAAAAGCGCATCGTGCAGTTCAGATGCTGTAAAAACCAAGGGCAGTAAAATTACTATTACAGATGAAGGAACTTATATTATTTCTGGCACATTACAGGATGGAATGATAGTAGTGGATGCAGATAAGTCTGATAAGATACAGATTGTTTTAAATGGTGCAAATATTTCAAGTTTAACTTCTGCTGCTATATATGTATTAAAAGCAGATAAGGTTTTTATTACTACAGCAGCAAAATCTGAAAATACCCTTTCTAATGGAGGTACTTATAAGGCTGTTGATGAGAATAATATTGATTCTGTTATTTATTCTAAAGAAGATTTAACACTTAATGGAGAGGGAAGCCTGGCAATAAATGCAAAAGCCGGACATGGCATTGTTTCTAAGGACAGCCTTGTGCTGGCAGGGGGTGAATATAATATTACTGCTGAAAAACATGGGATTTCAGGCAAGGATGATGTGTCTGTTGCATATGGAAATTACAAGATTGTTTCAGGAAAGGACGGAATACATGCAGAAAATACAGATGATGAAAGCTTAGGATTTGTATATATTTCAGGCGGGACTTTTGATATTACATCAGAAGGTGATGGAATAAGCGGAGGAGCATTTGGACAGATTGAAAATGGCAGTTTTAAAATTAAGACAGGTGGAGGCAGTGAGGCGGCTTCAAATAACCATACGCCAGAAAAGGGAGATATGCACAAACCAGGACACTGGGGAGGAGGCAGGCCAGATAAACCACAAGGCACACCGCCGGATGCACCACAAGATATGTCAAAAGATATGCCACAGGACACACCGCCAGATACAGAGGAAAACAGTAACAGCACAAATACAGATACAGCCAGTATAAAAGGAATTAAAGCAGATGGGGATTTGTATTTAGACGGCGGGGAATTTGAAATTAATTCAGAAGATGATTGTTTACATTCCAATAGTAATATTGTTATTACAAAAGGAGATTATAAAATGGCATCAGGGGATGACGGGGTACATGCTGATTCAGATGTTTCAATTTCAGATGGAACTATTAATATATCGGAATGTTATGAAGGAATTGAAGGAAAGACAATTAATATTTCAGGTGGTGATATTTCGCTTGTATCAAGCGATGACGGGTTAAATGCAAGCGGAGGGGCAGACGGCAGCGGCTATGGCGGACGTGGTGATTCATTTTCGGCTTCTGATGATGTATATATTTCAATTTCGGGCGGGACTATTAATATTAATGCATCAGGAGATGGTGTTGACTCTAATGGCAACCTTGCCATAAGCGGAGGGCAGACCTATGTTTCAGGCCCTTCTAATAGTGGTAACGGCGCACTTGATTATAATGGTGAAGCAATTATTTCAGGAGGTATTTTTGCAGCATCAAGCGTATCAGGCATGGCACAAAACTTTAGTACATCCTCTGGACAGGGAGCAATGCTTGTTACAACGGAAGCAGGGACTTCTGGTGATGAAATTTCTTTAATTGGCAAGGATGGAAATGTGCTTGTATCATGGAAGGCTGAAAAAGATTATTCATGTGTAAATATCAGCTGTCCAGAGCTGGTTAAAGGTGAAACTTATACATTAACTGCCGGGAAGACAGTAAGTGAAATTACAATGACAGACCTTATCTATGGAGAAGAAGAAGGAAGGATGCCAGGTGCTATGGGTGGTGGGAGGCATAAATTAAGCTGAAATGGATGACGGACGCAGGATAACAGAAATTTATAAAACAGACCTTCCACATGTTATAAATTTGCTTGACTTTACTGCTGAATAAAATTATTATATAATGTAATAAAATATGGTAAACGCCCTGGCATTGCCAGATATATTATACCAGCATAAATAATTACACATGATGGAGGAATGCATATGGTAGAACCAGAGACTAGGACAACTGAGGTGAAAATTGATAATGGTGAGCTTGATACAAGCATGACCCCTAAAGACTTTACAGAACCAGGCATTTTGTATGAAAAACTTAAAAACATGATACAGGGATACCACCCGTCAGCAGATATTTCTATGGTAGAAAAAGCATATGAAATTGCCAGTGGGGCACATGAGGGACAGCTCCGTAAGTCAGGTGAGCCTTATATAATACATCCTTTGTGCGTCTGTATTATCCTTGCTGAACTGGAACTTGACAAGGAAACGATTGTGGCAGGCATGCTCCATGATGTTGTGGAAGATACTGTAATGACAAGTGATGAGATTACAGCAGAGTTTGGCAGCGAGGTTGCACTGCTTGTAGATGGTGTAACAAAGCTTACACAGATTGACTATGTGGCAGATAAAGTCGAAGTGCAGGCAGAGAATTTAAGGAAGATGTTCCTTGCAATGGCTAAGGATATAAGGGTAATACTTATAAAGCTTGCCGACAGGCTGCATAACCAGAGGACAATGCAGTACCAGACACCTAAGAAGCAGAAAGAGAAATCAAGGGAAACCATAGATATTTATGCACCTATTGCCGACAGGCTTGGCATTTCCAAGATTAAAGTTGAGTTAGATGACCTTGCATTTAAGTATCTTGAACCTTTAATGTATGAGGAGCTTGTGGCGGCTATTGAGAATGGCAGGGTAAAGCGTGAGGAATTTATTAAAAAAATAGTAGGTGAAGTCAAGTACCATATAGAAGAAGCAGGCATAAAAGCAGAAATAGACGGGCGTGCAAAGCATTATTTCAGTGTGTATAAGAAAATGGTTACACAGGATAAGAAGCTGGAACAGATTTATGATTTATTTGCGGTAAGGATTATTGTAGATACAGAACGTGAATGTTATACAGCGCTTGGTGTAATACATGAAATTTACAAGCCGATACCAGGACATTTTAAAGATTATATATCCATGCCAAAGCCAAATAATTACCAGTCATTGCACACAACGCTTATAGGGCCTTCGGGCCAGCCTTTTGAAATACAGATACGTACTTATGAAATGCACCGTACTGCTGAGTATGGTATTGCTGCCCACTGGAAGTATAAAGAGAACCAGTATGGCAAGAACACTTCTGACAGTGAAGAAGAAAAGCTTGCATGGCTGCGCCGTATTCTTGAGTGGCAGAGGGACATGTCAGACAATAAGGAGTTTTTAAGCCTGCTTAAAAGTGACCTTGACCTTTTTGCAGACCATGTATACTGTTTTACAAAGGATGGTGATGTAAAGAACCTTCCAGCAGGCTCTACGCCTATAGATTTTGCATATGCTGTCCACAGTGCTGTGGGCAATAAAATGGTAGGCGCACGTGTAAATGGCAACCTTGTGCCTATTGAATATGAGATACAGAATGGTGACAGGGTAGAGATTGTCACTTCGCAGAATTCAAAAGGCCCTAGCCGTGACTGGCTTGCTATTGTAAAGAGTGCACAGGCAAAGAATAAAATTAACCAGTGGTTCAGGCTTGAATTTAAAGAGGAAAATATTACAAGAGGCAAGGAGCTTCTTGCTAATTACTGCAAGACACAGGGAATAGTCCTGTCTGACCTTGTAAAGCCTGAATATACAGAAGCATGTAAGAAGAAGTATGGTTTCCGTGACTGGGTTTCAGTGCTTGCCGCAATAGGGCATGGAGGTCTTAAGGAAGGCCAGGTTATTAATAAATTACAGTATGAATATGAGAAAAAGCATCCTAAGCATACAACAGACAAAGATATATTAGCTGCTGTTAATAATTCTTCTTCACAAAATGAAACAGCATCTGTCAAGTCTAAAAGCGGTATTGTTGTAGCAGGGATTGATGATGTGTCGGTAAGGTTTTCTAAATGCTGCAGCCCTGTGCCAGGTGATGAAATAATCGGGTTTGTCACAAGGGGAAGGGGTGTTTCAATACACCGTACGGACTGTATTAATATGATGAACCTGCCAGAGCAGGACAGGCAGAGGATTATAGAAGCTGAATGGCAGGTTACTCCAGAGGGAAAACCTGATGAACTGTATGATACAGAGATAATTATTTATGCATACGACCGTATGGGAATACTTTTTGATATAACAAAGGTATTTACGGAGAATAAAATAGATGTAAAGTTAATGAACTCCAAGACAAGCAAGCAGGGAATAGCGACTATTAATATAGGTTTTGCTATACGTGGAGTAGATGCTTTAAGCGAACTGGCTAAGAAGCTAATGAATGTTGAGGGTATAAAAGATATCCAGAGGACACAGTCATAAAATATAGTAAAGGAGCAGAAAAGTATTCTATAAGGAATACAGGAGTGAGGGAATTATGTCGGATTATAAATGTGAAATGAAGGTCGTAGGAGATGTGCAGACAAACTGTTACCTGTTTTATAATACAGATACATCAGAGTGTATTATTATAGACCCTGGTGACGAGGCACAGCGCATTAATTCATTTATTGTGGAAAAAGGGCTTAAGCCCGTTGCAATACTGCTTACACATGGGCATTTTGACCATGTTGGTGCAGTTACATTTTTAAGGAATAAATACGGAATAAAGATATATGCAGCAGAGGCAGAGCGTGAAACTCTTGAAAACCCTGCAATTAACCTTTCTTCCCAGCTTATGGGCGGCAGGATAGTCCTTGAGGCGGACGAATGGCTTTCAGACGGACAGGAATTAGATATTATTGGTGAAAAAATAAAATGCCTGCTGACACCAGGCCATACTGAAGGTGGTATGTGTTTTTATTTTACAGGCTGTGGCATACTTTTTTCTGGTGATACCCTTTTTGAACAGTCTGTAGGGCGCACAGATTTTCCAGGAGGAAGCATGGGGACTCTTGTTAAATCTATAAGGACGAAGCTTTTTGTACTTCCAGACCATATAAAAGTTTATCCAGGGCATGGCATGGCTACTACTATTGGTGATGAGAAGATGCTTAACCCATATGCTGCTATATAAACAGGGATTATACGGAGGGGCATATGGTTAAAATTATACTGCCAGAACGGGACTTTGACTATGAACTCCAGGCGCTTGTGGCAAGCTTTTTTCCTGGGCAGCAAATACAGGTGGAAGTGTGTGGCGGGGAAGCAGGTACTGGTAATACTGTAGAAGACAGAGAACCACTTGCCACAATTAATATAAAATGGTCACAATATAAGATTTCAGCAGATTTCCGGGCAAAATCTTTTTTAATTTCCAGGCAGTCTTTTGTAACAGGTGACGGTGACTGGCATAAACATATAGATAAGAGCGCACATCCTTACAGGACTTATTATAAAAATGTCTTAAAGAAGCTTGTTTTCTGTTTAATAAAGGATTTTCCAGAAGAAATGCTGCCAGAAGGGCTTATAAGGCATATTCCTGCATGGGGTACAATGACTGGTGTAAGGCCTGTTAAGATTGTAATGGATGAAATCCTTAAAGGCAGGGATATTGCAAGTATAAGGGAGAGCCTGGATAGTGTATACTGCCTGGACAGTGAAAAGGCAGGGCTGGCAATACAAGTTGCGGCACGTGAGGCAGAGCTTTTAAAGAAGGCAGATTATGGGAACAGATACAGCCTTTATATAGGCATACCATTCTGCCCGTCAACATGCCTTTACTGTTCTTTTGCGTCAAATCCTTATTACAGGGAACTTGCAGATGCCTATCTGGAGGCACTGTTTAAGGAGATGGAGTATTCATCGCATATATTTAAAGACAGGAATTTAACAAGTATATATATTGGCGGAGGTACGCCAACTGCACTAAATGCATTGCAGCTTTCAAAGCTTATGGAAGCATTGCACAAGTATTTTCCAGTGGATAAAAGCGTTGAATTTACAGTAGAAGCAGGCAGGCCTGATAGTATTACAGAAGAGAAATTAAAGGTACTGCACACGCATGGCACAGGCAGGATATCTGTAAACCCGCAAACCATGCAGCAGAAAACATTAGATATTATTGGAAGAAGGCATACTGCAAGGCAGACGGCAGATGCCTTTAACCTGGCGCGCAAAAACGGGTTTGATAATATAAATATGGATTTAATTACCGGGCTTCCTGGTGAAACGGCAGGGGATTTTAAAGATACACTTTCACAAATAAAGGAATTAGCCCCAGACAGCCTTACTATACATTCCCTTGTAGTTAAAAGGGCTTCAAAACTGCGTGAAAAAATACAGGAAGATGGCAAGGAGGATGGCAGCAGGGCTCTATATATGGAAGAAATGTTTAATATTGGGCAGCGGTTTGCCAGGGAGCAGGGATACCATCCATACTATATGTACAGACAGAAAAATTCTGCTGGATGCACAGGGAGCACAGGCCAGGAGAATATAGGATATGCAAAAGAGGGTAAAGAATGTCTTTATAATATTCTTATTATGGAAGAGAAACAGACTATTCTGGCACTCGGCGCCGGGGCATCAACAAAACTGTACCATA
>CAJUPJ010000072.1 GCA_910588655.1 uncultured Lachnospiraceae bacterium
AAAACATACCCGACAGCAGCTTCTTTGCTTTTTGTAAAGTTAGTGCGTATGGGGCAATCCCCCTTCCAGCAGTAAATAAAATAAGTGTGGCAACCATTGGCTGTATGCCAAGCTTTGCAACCAGGAAACCATTAAATGCGCCACATAATGCAGCAGCAAGTATTGCAGCAATAATTGCAAATATTATAGGAGATGCAACCTCTGTTACAGATACTTCACCTCCTGAAAGAATCTGGCAGCATACAGCAGCCGCAACTGCCATTACAGCACCTACGCTTATATCCTGCCCTCCAGACGCAGCAGTAACAAGTGTCATGCCTGTTGCCAGTATTACAAGTTCAGAAGCACGGTTAATTACAATAATTATATATCCAGACAGTACACCGTTCTCAAGTGTGATTTTAAAGAAATCAGGCGTCTTTATTACATTGGCAAGAAGTACGGCAATTAAACATACTATTGGCAAAAAAAGACGTTTTGAAGTAATATTTTTAAGTGTATCTTTATTCATTCCCATCACCCCCTGCGATTGCTTTCATAACACCCTCTTGTGATAAATCATCACCTGTTAATTCACCGACCTTTTTTCCGTCACGCATAACTCCCATACGTGAACAGGTTCTAAGCATTTCCTCAACTTCTGAAGAAATAAATGTAACGGACATCCCCTGGTCAGCCAGGTTTAACACAAGCTTTTGTATCTCTGTCTTAGTACCAATATCAATACCTCTTGTCGGCTCATCCAGTATCAGGTATTCAGGGTTTGTAAGCAGCCACCTTCCAATAATGACTTTTTACTGGTTGCCGCCTGACAGGCTTTTAATTGGTGTTTCCCGGCTTGCAGTTTTAACCTGTAGCATTTCTATGTATTTATCTGCTGCCTCTTCCATCTCTTTACGGCTCATAAGGTGGAACATGCCCTTTTTAGCCTGTAAG
Organism: uncultured Lachnospiraceae bacterium; assembly: GCA_910588655.1. Lineage (GTDB taxonomy): Bacteria > Bacillota > Clostridia > Lachnospirales > Lachnospiraceae > Butyribacter. The sequence continues at coordinate 937 of CAJUPJ010000072.1, forward strand.
GCAAGTATAATATTTTCCATTACTGATAAATCAGCAATAATCCCGTCTTTCTTACGGTCTTCAGGAAGATATGCCATCCCAAGCTTCATTGCATCAATAGGGGCGTTAATTTTAGCTTCTTTTCCATTTACAAATATCTTGCCAGAGTCTGGTTTATCAGCGCCGTATATTGCACGTACAAGCTCAGAACGCCCGGAACCAAGAAGCCCTGTAAGCCCTGTTACTTCACCTTTATTGGCTACAAAATCAAATGGCTTTATGCTCCCCTTCCTGCCAACGCCTTTTGCCTCTATAACAGGAATTAATTTTTCAAGCTGTTTATGCTCTCCCTTAATATCTGCAAGGTCATCAAAATCTTTCCCCATCATCTTGGCAACAAGCATTACACGCGGAAGTTCAGCAGTTTCATATTCCCCTACAAGTGTACCATTACGCAGTACAGTAATACGGTCACATACTGCATACACCTGTTCAAGGAAATGTGTAACAAATATAATGCCAACGCCCTCACTCCTAAGCCTGCGCATAAGTACAAAAAGCTTCTCAACCTCTTCATCATCCAGTGATGAAGTAGGCTCATCAAGTATAAGTACCTGGCATTTCATGCCGACTGCCCTCGCAATGGCAATCATCTGCTGTTTGGCTATGGAACATTCCTCCAGCTTATCAGATGCATCTGCGTCAATATCCAAATCTTTAAGAAGCTGTGAAGCCTGGGATTTCATAGTTTTCCAGTCAATAAAACCAAATTTCCTTGGTTCACGCCCTATAAATAAATTCTCTGCCACAGTAAGGTTTGGACAGAGGTTTACTTCCTGGTATACCGTACTTATCCCATGTGACTGGGCATCCTGCGGTGATTTATTTACAATGCTGCTGCCTGCCATTATAATCTCACCAGATTCAAAATCATGTACACCAGTAAGGACTTTAATAAGTGTGGATTTGCCTGCACCATTTTCACCCATAAGCGCATGGATTTCGCCTTTACGCAATTTAAAATCTACATGCTGTAAAGCCTTTACACCAGGAAATGTTTTTGAAACATCTTTCATATCCAGTATAATCTCTTTTTCCATTATATCCCCTCCATTCTAATATATTTGCCAGTAAAAAGGGCAAGCTTTAAAAGCTTGCCCTTTAACCAGGCTTGCTTCCTGGATTTTAGTAAGCGCGGCTGCTAATTACATCTTCTGTAACTTCTGTAACAGTGTAGTCTGTATCATCAATGGTAACTTTGTCAACATCTGCACCATGCGCAAATATACCTTCGTCTACGTATGCCTGTTTATCAGGTGTCCCGTTACTCTCTAATTTTTTAATGATTTCTTCTACACGTGGGCCATGAAGAGGGTTACATTCTGTATTTAAGATAATTTTTCCTGATAAAGTATCTGTAATTCCTGCCTTTGTTGTATCAAATGACATTACAAGTATATCACCATCAGGGCCTACCTTCTTGCCAGCTGCTTCTATTGCATCTATAGCACCAAATGCTTCATTATCATTTTCACAATATACAACATTAATATTGTCATGCTGTTTTAACATTGACTCCATAACTTCCTGGCCTTTTGCCTGTGTAAACTCGCCAGTCTGCTGTGCCAGCAGGTTCCAGCCGTTTGCCTCAACAGCTTCATTTAATGCCTCTGTACGTCCAATCTGTGCAGATGCACCAATAGTACCCTGGATATCTACAATATTAATCTCCTTCATGCCTTTTGCTTCCGCATATGCCTTTAACCATTCGCAGGCTTTCTGTCCCTCTAACTTAAAGTTAGAACCAACCCATGCTGTATAAAGGTCATCACTTGAAACATCCACCATACGGTCAACAATAATAACCGGTATATCCGCGTCTTTTGCTTCCTGGAGTACAGTATCCCATCCTGTTTCTGTAACTGGCGCAAGAACTATGTAGTCAACTTCCTGCTGTATAAAGTTACGTATTGCAGTAATCTGGTTCTCCTGTTTCTGCTGTGCATCATCAAAAATCAGCTTATAGCCATTTGCTTCACTGAATGTAGATTTCATTGACTCAGAATTTGCTGTACGCCAGTCTGACTCCGCACCTACCTGTGAAAACCCGACAGTAATTACATCACTTCCGCTGTCACCACTGCTGCCACCTGAGGAAGCCTTGTCATTACCGCCTCCACCTCCGCAGCCTGTTAAAAGTGCTGCTGCCATAACTACAGATAGTGCTTTTGCTAAAAATTTTTTCTTCATTCTTCTCCTCCTTATTTCTGGATATTTTTATAATGCTTTTAAACATAATTATAAATATGGGTTTCCTGTTCTGTATCTTACAGGAAACTTTCATATTTATAATCTGGAAATATAATAGCGTATAATTTAAGGAGGGTAAACAGAATTATATTTGTATTTTTTAAGATATTTTTTGAAAAATTTATATAATTTGTGATATTTTACGATTTTGTTTAGATATTTTTTGCTTCGATAATAATTGTGGCAGTAGTGCCTTTGCCATATTCACTTTCATATGAAATGCCGTATTCACTGCCATAGTAGTTCTGTATGCGCTGGTTTACATTTACAACGCCAAATCCGCTGTTATCTGTGGTTTTAAGATTATTATTTGCAATCCCCTGTCTTAACCTTAAAAGTTCTTCAGGTTTCATGCCGCGTCCATCATCTTTTACCTGGAAAATAATCCTGTCCCTTTCTTTCCTGCCTGTAATATAAATATGCCCGCCCCCGCGTTTATTACGGACACCATGTAAAAGTGCATTTTCAGCCAGGGGCTGTAACATAAGTTTAGGTATTTTGTAAGGGTAAAGTTCTTTATCAATATGGATTTCATAATCCATAACATCCTGGTAGCGGAATTTCTGTATCTTCATATAACTTCCAACATGAAGTTCTTCCTCTTCTATAGTGATAAAATCCTTACCTTTGCTTAAAGTCGTATGGAAAAAGTCGGAAAGATAAGTTACAATAGAAACTACTTCATTAGTTTTCTTTTCTTCTGCAAGCCAGACAATAGTATCAAGTGTATTATAAAGGAAATGCGGGTTAATCTGTGCCTGTAAAAGCTTCATTTCAATTAAATGGATATTTTCTTTATTGCGCTTAATATCTTCCACAAGCTGCCCGATTTCCTGTGTCATATCATTAAAATTGCGTGTAAGCAGGGCTATTTCACCTACAGACTCTACTTTTGTATTAGCAGTAAAATCACCCTTTGCCACCCTGCTTGTAAGTGCACAAAGCTTCCGCACAGGTATAGTAACGCTTTTAACTGCCCTTGTGGTAAGCAGCGCAGAAAGAACTATTACAATAAAAAGTGTAATAAGGCAGGTAGTTACCATCTGGCTGTTCTTTTTATCCAAATCAGCTTTTACATTTTCAAAATTAGTTGTTTCTGTATAAATGTAATTCTGGAGACCTGACTGTACAAGTGAAGTAAGTGCATATATATCTCTGTCCAGTATATCCATGTTTTTATTATATAAAGCACCTTCTTTAATGTTATTTTCAAGGCTGGCAACACTTTTTTCAAGGGAATTAAGCGTATTTTTAACACGTTTAATCTGGTTTGTATTAACTGGCACAGTAGCAGTCTTTGAAAGCTTATTACATGCCCCGCTAAGTTCTTTAATATAAGAATACGGGTCTACTGTAACAATTCCGTTTACTGTAGTCTTGCCTGTCCCGATTTCATCAATGCTTTTATTGCCAATAACTGCCAGGTACATTGTGTAATCAATACGTTCCTTAAAATCAATTACATATTTATTAGCATAAGAAATATTGTTATTAATCCCTGAGTATGCATTAGTAGCGCTGGACAGTGCCCAGAGCAGGTAGGAAGAAAGCATAAACATTGGCAGTATTGCGGCTATGGATATGCTTGTAAGGCTTTTGCTTAAAGACTGGTTATGGAATTTTATCATTTGTCTTCCCCTTTTCTGTCAGAACGGTATTTTTTAGGAGAACATCCAAGCATCTTTTTAAAAATATAACTGAAATAATGCGGGTCTTTATAGCCTACTTCATATCCAATTTCAGATGTTTTCATGAAAGAACAGACAAGAAGTTCCTCTGCCTTTTCCATACGCACTTTTGTAAGATACTCTGTAAATGTCATGCCCATTTCCCGGCTGAATATAGAACTGAAGTAACTTGGGCTCATGCCAACATTTGCCGCAACTGTATTTAATGAAATATTATCTGACATATAAGTATGTTCTATCTGGTTAATTGCAGTTTTAATAATATCAGAATACCTGCGTCCGCTTGCAGCATTACGTATTTCAAGTGCACGTTCAAGCAGATGCCTTATATAAACCTTAATATCATCAACAGATTCTGTTGTAAGAACTGCCTGTTTCATGGCTTCATCATCTGCTGCCCTTGTATTCTGGTCTGTGCTGCTTCCAGTGCTTGCAAGTATTTTTTCACAGAATGACATTACAGATATATAAATATTCATAATAATATACTGCCTCATAATAGTGGACTGGAACTGCTTTTCGGGTATCTCCTGTAAACAGGCATTAACAAAGCTTCCAACCTCTTCAAGTGTACCATTATTCAGAAATTTATTAATAACATTATGGGTCTGTTCAAGCTCTGCAAAGCTGTTACAGTCAAATTTTTCTATATTCTGGTGCATTGTACTGCCAGGATAGCTGGCTATCTGGTTCATTTCTTTAGTAAAACGGCTTGCAAATGCATAGTCTGCATTGTGGAATGAAGTTCCAAGTTCCCTTAAACGGAATACAGCTGTGCCACTTCCCCCAAAATATTCAATTTCAGGGTATCTGCCAGTAACATTTTCAAGTGCCTGGATAAACTGTGCTTCTCTTGTTTCCATTTCTTCCGGGGCATCTGCTACCAGTAAAAATGCCCACCCGTCTGCCCCTCTCTGGAAACTGTATACATAAGGCAGGCTGCCAGCAGTATTTTCTATTTCTTCATATGCTTCTATAAATGAGTCCGAAAGGCTGCCCTGGCAGGCAGGGTTATGTATTTTAAAAAGAATAATATTATATACTTGTGCACTTAAATTTATATTAAATGTCCTGCCCTTTGCGATTGCATCTGCAAGGGAAATATTCCCAGAAACCAGTTCACCAAAAAATTTCATTTTCTTAAGCTCTTCATTCTCACGCATTTCACGCAGATATTCGTCCTTAAGCTCTTTTTCCTTCTGTTCCTGTAAAATCTGCCTTGCAATTTCCCCCAGTGTTTCTAATAATTTAGCAGAAGAAACGGGTTTAAGCAGATATCTGGCAACACCAATATGGATAGCATCCTTGGCATACTCAAATTCATCATAACCACTTAAAATAACAATTTTAATATCAGGAAGTTCTTTTTTAACAAGGCTGCTTAACTCAAGCCCGCTCATAAAAGGCATACGTATATCTGTAATAAGGATATCTGGTTTCTCTTTTAAAACCATTGGAAGGGCAAGTTCGCCATCACTTGCTTCACCCACAAACCTGTAACCCTCCTTCTCCCATTCAATACTGTTTTTAATGCCATTACGTATTAAAAATTCATCCTCCGCTAAGAATACTTTTACCACTGGTGCGCCTCCCTCTGTGTTTTATAACAGATTAGCCATTCTATGTAATATTTTTATATATTCCTGTTCTGTTTTATATCCAAGGAACATCTTTTTAAAATTTACAGAACACATATATTCATTTAACCTAATTAAATCAGGTTTTATCTGTGCATATTCATTGCCATATGTTTCTTTTAGTGCACATATTGTTTTATGGAATGTAATTCCAGATGGAAAATATATGCCATTTGCTGATTTGCCCTTAAAACAGGAATCATGGTCAAAAACAGGAAAAAGTGCAACTGCTTTTCTGCCCTTTACCAGTACCCCATAATTATCCCTGTTCCTGTCAGTATTTAAAGTAATATAATCAAATAACTGCATTTTTATAAAATTCAGCGGGTCTGTTTCCATAAAATATTTGTATGTCATATTATTCATATGTAATCTTGTTTCACCATAATATTCCAGCACATCCCTGCATGGAACCATTTCATTCTCTTCTGATGTCAGTATCCTGCATACAGAACATGCCATGCCCATATATTTTGTTTTCCTGTAACATACGCTTGGCAGTTTTAATTCTTTTGCAATATAGTAAGATATTACCTCAGAATTAATCTCGTCTTCTGTTTCTGCCTTGCACATATATATTTTCCTGCCCTGCCTTAAAAAGCATTTTGCTTTAGTGCCTTTATTCATAAGTTCACCAGCATTAATCCTGGTAACTATGCTGCTTCCTTCGGCAATTCCTGTCAGTGCCACCCTGCCTATATGTGTTGTCTGCATATTTCTGTACAGACTTACATTTCTCCATTTCTCGCTGGAATCTGCCCTGCAAATCCAGTAATTGTCCCTTAAAGATGCTGCCCCGCTTTTAATACATATATTTATATCATTATCACCAGTAAGCCCGCAAATTTTTAATATCCAGTTATAATTCTTTCTGTTTCTTGTCATTACCCTTCCAGCACAAAATGATTTTATCATTCCATATAATGGCTCTTTATTTATAATAGAAAAAGGCAGAAGCCCGCTATTTATTATATGTACGTTTTCTGATCTAGTATTAAATGCCAGTACATTTTCATCTTTATATTTTAAATAATACTTTGTACATCTGGGACTTCTCATTCCATTAAATCCTCCTTTGTAAATGCTTACATTGCCACTTGATTAAGAATAGCATAATTTATTTATTATTTCAAATAAAAAAATCACCTCGGACGCGTCTGTTTCATAAATTCCAGAACATATGATAATTTCCTGTTATCTTGTGTTTATAACGGACGCAGGGTTTCCATGTTCCACTAAATTATTACATTCCATGGCACGCTTCCGCTACGTTAGCCCACACAACGACACATAAAACCCATATATCCCAAAAAAACCTTCTGGAATATATGGGCTTAAATGTCGGCGGGGCTAAAGTGCCCCATATGCACTAACTTAGTAAGAATGCTGGCATTTGTAACCTGTCCGTTTT
>CAJUPJ010000073.1 GCA_910588655.1 uncultured Lachnospiraceae bacterium
TAAACTAAAATTTAAAACTATATTCTTTGTTTTATTTTATATCGAACTCACGTTAAATTACTGTATACTGCAAAAACGGCTGGATAGTAAGACCATAAAAGCCTATCGTATTGATTTAACCCAGTTTATTAGTCATATTAGTGAAACATATATAGAAGATATTAGCCAGGACACTTTAGAACAGTATATCTCTTATCTGCATCAAAATTACCAGCCGAAAACTGTCAAAAGAAAAATTGTTTCACTCAAAGCAATGTTTCATTATTTTGAATATAAAGGGTTAATTGTCCAAAATCCATTCTGCAAAGTGCAGGTAAGGTTTAGAGAACCTGTAATTTTGCCAAAAATAATACCTTTAGATACAGTAGAATGTCTTTTGAAAAATATATACAGACAACAAAATAATGCCAAAACAGCATACCAGCGAAAAAATGCTGTCAGAGATGCAGCCGTTTGTGAACTGTTATTTGCAACAGGCATGCGTATTTCTGAACTTTGCTCGCTAAATACAAGCAATGTAAATCTCCATGATGGAACAATTCTCATTTATGGCAAAGGCAGCAAAGAATGGCATCTTCAAATCAGCAATCCAGATGTACTTTCCACATTAAGAAATTATAAAACTGAATTTTCTTCGGAGATAGAAAACTGCCACCATTTTTTTGTGAACCAGTCTGGAAGCCCGTTGTCAGACCAGACTGTCCGCAGAATGATAAACAAGTATACACATATTGCAGCTATTGATTTACATATAACCCCACATATGTTTCGGCATACCTTTGCAACCAGCTTGTTAGAGGCAGACGTAGATATCCGTTATATACAGGAAATGCTTGGACATAGTTCTATTAATATTACAGAAATTTATACCCATGTAGCTGTTTCAAAACAACGGGATATTCTTGCCTCGAAACACCCTCGGAAAGACTTTGCAATTTTTTGATGTAATATTATTTCCCAAGAGTTAGAATTGCATAAACAGAGTGTTATTGCGGAAAATATAGCAGAAAATATAGCATTATTATATTTTTCGGACAGTAAAGGTTTTTTATTTCTTTAAAAGGGATAGTAAAAGGGGTAGCAAGGGGTAGTAATATTATAACTTTTGGACAGCACAGGTTACTGGACTGCAAACTAAGGTTTTTATACAATATATTTAACAGCAATGCCAGTAATAAGACCAGGAAACAGTTTTTAACCAGATATTTATACTGGCGGCTGTTTAAAAACTGAATAGGACAGGCATATATTCTGATATATTTCCGCTTTGCCATTTATATGGTGGAGTGGCCAGAACCCGTTTCGTGCCATGATAATCCTGCATAGCAGTTTGTTTTTTGAATATCCGTAAAAAATGCTTAAATATGTAAGTATTTTTCTGGTGCGGATTTTTAACCTGCTGTGTTGCCTGTGAAGGATTGGAGCAGAGGTTGTGGCCTGCCAGTGCAGCATCTGGGAAGAATGAATTATACAGACACCATGATTGCAGAGAAAATTCCTTTCATGGGGTGGCAGCCTGCACATGAAACCGTTTAGGCAGTTGGAAGTGCAGTGGGGACGGGCATGGTCCTGTGTATGCAGACCCGGCTGGGGGCAGGTTGTGGTTGTTTTTATTACAGGGGCATCTGGCTGTTTTATAAAGCTGGTTGTCCTCTGGTATAAATGTTTCTGTTAGTTTCTGGTACTAAGGTTCAATATCCATATTATTGTAAAATGCCATATGCTTTGCAGAACCAGGAACACTTATATAAGAGGATAACAAAACTTAAATGTCATAGGACAACTAATGCCAGGAATATAGTTTTTATACAGGAGGTGGTTCTGGTGCAGGCACATGAGGATATTAAGGGTGCAGGTAAAGATGGGCTGTGGGATATTGATGGGATAGATATAGATAAATTTGACACCATAGAAAATAAAACAGGAAAGTTTGCAGAAGATACTGGTGGTAATGTGGAATCGCATATAAATGACGGTTATGTGGTAAGGAATTATTTTTCTGACGGGGGTTATAGTGCAACAGAGGCGTTTATACATTATATAAAGAAAACTGCAGAAATTAATTATTAGAAATGTGTAAAAAGCCTTGGCAAAAGCCATATAATATGGTAATTTATAAACAGGACTGGAAGTGGAGTTCCTGGTTTTATTACCATTTGTGTGGTTTCCATGTTAATGGAATAATAAAATCAGGAGTGAAGCATATGGATACGGAACGTGTTTATAAAGCTGCCCTTTATCTCAGGCTGTCAAAAGATGATGGAGATACCTGCGGCAGCATTAAAAAAGAAAGCAACAGCATTGGAAGCCAGAGGGAATTATTAAAAGCATATGTAAAAAAACATAATGACATGGAAATATCCGGGATTTATACTGATGACGGGTATTCTGGTGCATCTTTTGGTGACAGGCCAGGATTCCAGAGGATGCTGTCAGATATATATGCCAGGAAAATTGACTGTGTAATTGTAAAAGACCTTTCAAGGTTTGGACGGGATTATATTGAAGCTGGGCGGTTTATACAAAAAACCTTCCCAGCTTTTAATGTGCGCTTTATTGCTGTTACAGATAATTATGACAGCCTGTATGCAGACAGGGCAGATTCTTCCCTTGTGCTGCCAGTAAAAAACTTTGTGAATGACAGTTACTGCCGGGATATCAGTATCAAAGTGCGTTCATGCCAGCAGGCCAAACGTCTTGAGGGGCAGTGTATTTCTGCATTTGCAGCATATGGTTACATGAAAGACCCAGATAATAAAAAACATCTAGTCATTGATAAATATGCAGCAGGCATTGTTAAAAATATTTTCAGGTGGAAAATGGAGGGCATGAGCCTTTTAGCAATTGCATGCAGGCTGGATTCACTTGGTATTCTTCCACCAGCAGAATATAAAAAGATGGCAGGGCTTAAATACCAGTCAGGGTTTAAGACTGCAAAGCCAGGAAAATGGTCTGCCATATCAGTAAAACGTATACTGACAGACAGGGTTTATACAGGTGATATGGTGCAGGGGAAACGTGAAAAAATCAATTATAAGATGAAAAAGCGCATCATGAAACCAGAGGATGAATGGGTCTGTGTGGAAAACACACATGAGGCAGTTATTTCTAAAATGGATTTTGGTATTGTACAGGAACTTTTAATGTATGATGGCAGGGCATCTTCCAGTACAGGTAAAGCGAATTTTTTCTGTGGGGTTTTGTTCTGTGCAGACTGTGGTGTTCCAATGGTTAAAAGGATAAATAAGTATAAGGGCAGGCAGAAAGTGTTTTACATATGCCAGACTAAAAACCAGTCCAGGGGATGCACCAGGCACAGCATACCAGAGGAAACATTGAAAAATATTGTTTTGAAAGAAATTGTTTCTTTTACAGATTTAATGGTATCTTATCCTGATGTACTGGATTTTGTAAAACAGATAGACCTGGATGACAGCAAGGCAGTGGAATATGATACACAGGTTTGTGCACTCACCAGGGAATATAACAGGTATTACGTCTTGAAGAATGGGCTTCTTTCTGACCTTGAAGACGGGCTGGTTGACAGGGAGGAATTTGAAGAATTTAACTGTATATATGAAAACAAGTGCAGGGAACTGGAAAGGGCAATTGAAAGCCAGAAAAAGCTTGCGGAAAACCTGTTACATAATGGGACGCTTACAAAGTCTAGGCTGGAAAAGTTCAGGGAAACAGCAAAAACCGGGGAACTTACAAGGGAACTGCTGGTTACTATGGTAAAAAAGATATATGTACATGAGGGAAAAAAGATTGATATCCTGTTCCGTTTTGCAAATGAAATGGAAAAACTTGGCATGTTATCCCAGATGGCAGGCACAGATGCACTAGGACAGGGGGTGGTATAGATGGCAAGGACAGCAAAGAGATACCAGAAAGCAGAAACAGGCATTAAACAGTATAGCCTCCCTGTATTTTCTGCTGGAATATACAGCAGGGTTTCAGTGGACAGTGGTGAAAACAAAACAGAAACCATAGAGAACCAGATAGAGATTGCCAGGCAGTTTGTAATGGAAAATAACAGCAGCACGGAACGTAAAATGGATATACAGATATATGGTATTTATATTGACAGGGGGATTACAGGCACATCTTTTGACAGGAAAGGTTTCATGCGCCTGATGGAAGATGTAAAAAGCCATAAAATTAACTGTATCATAGTTAAGGATTTATCACGTTTTGGCAGGGATTATATTGAAACTGGCAACTATATTGAGAAAATCCTGCCATTCCTTGGCTGCCGTTTTATTGCGGTTACTGATGGTTTTGATTCAATGTCAGGAAATGCAGCAGAAAGCCAGCTTGCCGTGGACATTAAAAACCTTGTTAATGACATGTATGCAAAAGATATATCAAAAAGGTCAGCACTTGCAAAAAAAATGGCAGCAAAAGCAGGTTCTTATATTGGTGGTTTTGCACCTTATGGATATAATATTGCCAGTATAAACGGGATACGTAAATTAGTTGTGGATAAACAGTGTGCAGGCATTGTAAAGATGGTATTTGAAAAATATGCAGGCGGCAGTTCTTATAATGATATTATTTTTTACCTGTATACAAATAAAATCCACAGGATTAGCGATTATAAAAAATACCACCATGTATATTGTGAAAGCGATGAAACATTGCACCAGTGGGGACAGAATGTAATAAGGGGGTTACTGCGCAACCCTGTGTATACAGGAAAACTTGTACAATGTAAAAAAAGTGCAGGGTTATACAAAGGGCAGAAGAAAACCATGCCAGCAAGTAAAGATGAATGGGTTACTGCCAGGGGGACGCATGAAGCAGTTATAAGCAGCGCACTTTTTGAAGAAGTACAGCAGAAACTGGAAAAAACTGTAAAATGTGCACCAAAGCAGTACACAGATAAAGAAACGGACAATATTTACCGTAATATTCTATACTGCGGTATCTGCGGAAAACGTATGCACCCTGTTTTTTATGGGTGCAGAGGGAAAGATGAAAGGCATTTTTCCTATCATTGCAGGAACGCTTATATGATTGATGGAAGAAAGTGTGAAAAAAACTATATAAGGGAGGACAATCTGGATATTTATGTTATGGGACAGCTAAAACAGGTACTAAAGTCACAGAAAGTAAAGATAAAATACTGTATACAGGCAAATAATTCCCTGTGCAGCCAGAAAATAACATCATACCTGGAAGAAGAAAAAGAGCTTGTAAAAGCCTGTGAAGCAGTTAAAGAAGAATGTGCTTTAAAATTTATGCAGTATAAAGAGGGGAAAGCCACAAAGGAAGAATACCTGGAATTTAAGCAGTATAAAAAAGAACAGGAAGATTTTTCAGAAAAAAGAAATGCAGAATTAAAGAAAAAAATCCAGGACTGTAAGTTACAGGCAGAAGAAAAGAACCAGTTTTTAGAAGCTGTTTTAAAAGCAGGGAAATGCCAGAAGATGGATATCCGCCTGGCAGAAGAATTAATAAGCAAGATACTTTTATTTCCTGATGGCATTATTGAAATTTATTATAAATTTACAGATGGGGGTGCACAGGTTGGAAAATAATTACAGCAAAGGCATGGTTGCTGGTTATTACCGCCTGTCTGTGGAAGATGGCAGCCTGGAAATGGAGAGCAGCAGCATTTCCAGCCAGAGGCTTCTTGTTAAAAAATATATTGCTTCCCATAAAGAATTTGAAGGATATGGCTTTTGTGAATTTTATGATGACGGATATTCTGGCACAACAATGGACAGACCAGGAATACAGAAACTTCTTGCAGGGATAAAGGATAATAAAATACAGTGTGTCATTGTAAAAGATATTTCCAGGTTTTCAAGGGATTATATAGAACTTGGTACTTATATGGAACAGGTTTTCCCATTTATGCAGGTCAGGTTTATTGCAATTACAGACAATTACGACAGCAATAATTATCCAGGTTCTGCTAGCGTTGGTATGGATATTGCTTTTAAAAGCCTTTTATCGGATTTTTATTGCAAAGATGTTTCAGACAAGGTTAAAAGTTCACTAAAAGTAAGAAAGAAACAGGGTAAATATGCCACAGGTTCTGTACCTTTTGGATATATGAAAAATAAAGATAACCCACAGGAACTTCTCATTGTGCAGGAAGAAGCAGAGGTTATAAAACGCATCTTTTCTTTGTCGCTGAATGGAAATAACCTTACTGAAATCTGTAAAATCCTTAATGACGGAGGGGTAAAAACACCACTTGAATATAAAAATGCCAGAAAAAAACAGGACAGGAAAGAACTTATGCAGGGGCATAAATACTGGCAGCCTGCAGTAGTCAGGACAATACTTACAAATGAAACTTATACCGGCAGCATGGTTTATAATAAATCAGAACGGGCAGGGGTGGGACAGAAAAAGAAAATATTAAAACCACGCAGTGAGTGGAAAGTGTTCCCAGGACATCATGCTGCTGTTATAGACAGGGAAACTTTTGATAAAATACAGGAGAAGTTTTTCCACAGGAAAGAAAAAGGACGCATACCTTTTTCTTATCCGCTTAAAGGAAAAGTTTACTGTGCATATTGTAACAGATGCCTGGGGGCAGCAAAACTGTCAGGAGGCAGGCTTTCATTATATTGTGCAAACAGGAAACTGAAAAGCGGCAGCCAGTGCATACAGGAATATATCAGGAATGAATGGCTTGAAAGTGTGGTATTAAAAGAGATACAGTTACAACTGGAAAGGCTTGGGGTATGGGATATAATTATTAAAGAGAGCAAAACAGGATATAAGGGTATAAAGGCTAAGGAAAAAACATTGCTCGAAAAGCTGGAACAGGACGAAGGGAAATTTATGCAGGAAAAAGCAGATAATCTTGAAAAATATCATAAAGGCCTTATTACAAAAGAAGAATTACTGGAAAGACGTGACATTATAACAAGGCAGATTGAAGAAATAAAAACACAAAAGAAAGAATTAGAAGAAAAAATATGCCATAGCATGGAAGAATTACAAGATAAAGAAAAGAAACAAAAGGAATACAGTAAGTGGTCTGCGTATTACGGGTTTGATGTTTTGTCAAGGGAAATGGCAGAAGCATTTATAAGTAAAGTAGTTATAGATAACCAGAAAAATATCAGTATATTCTGGACGTTTAGCAGGGAATAACAAGGATAACATACAGCTTTAAATAATAAATATTTTATTATAAATGGCCATTATTTAGCAGAAAGATACAAAAGGACATTTCACTTCTTGTAAGGTACGATGAAGATGGAAAAATGTATTTATATGATATAATAGACATAAAAAAAGAAACGGGCAACCCGCCTGGGTAATAAAAACCGTACACGGCAAAAACCCCATTTCCCTTTGGTTATTATAGTATGAAATCCAGGTTGTTTTGTCAAGTGGAAATGTTTTTTGCTGGTAAAAATTTATAACTTATATCTGGCATCATAAGGATAGCAAGAGAAAATGGGTCATGCCTGTATGGTTTTACATGGGAATTTGAAGATTGAAAAAACAGGGGTTTTATGACATAATAAAAAAATGTAAAGAAGAACGGAAAGTGAGGTATCTGCTATGGATAAAATAACGCCCATGCCAATAGGTATAGAATTTTATAAAGAAATGATAACCAAAGGATATTATTATGTAGATAAAACACTGTTAATACGGGATTTGCTGGCATACAGGAATAAGGTTACATTATTTACACGCCCAAGGCGTTTTGGTAAAACATTAGCCCAGAGCATGGTTAAGACTTTTTTTGAAAAAGAAGTACTCCCAGATGGCACAGTGGCAGACAACTCTGTGTATTTCCAGGGGAAAAAGATTATGTACGCAAGAGAAGAATACCTTAAGCATATGGGGCAGTACCCCATATGCACTAACTTAGCAAAAATGCTGGCATCTGTAACCTGTCTTTTTTTC
>CAJUPJ010000074.1 GCA_910588655.1 uncultured Lachnospiraceae bacterium
TTTTTATCCATACTCATACAAATAAGTAATACTTTTCTTAAATACTTATTTAAAAGTGGATATAACACAGCCTTATATAATCTAATATAGTTTTTATTAAGGCTTTTTATAAATACAATAGTAATAAAATCTCTAATATTATATTACTACTGCTATATACCATCCTATATTTCCAGTCCGTTTTTTTAAAATTATAATTTTATTTTTTTAATTCATTTTATATATAGTAAATCTTTTTTAATTTTTTGTCAATATTTATTTTCCTTTTTTAATAAAAATGGCAGATGCTTTTATATGCATCTGCCATTTTATATAAATATTTATATTATTATGTGGTTATATTTTTATAAAGTTTTATCTTATCCCAAGTTTTCCATCTATATTATCTATTACTATTGTATCGCCTGCTCTTGCCTTATCACTAAGGATTTCCCTTGCCAGTATTGTTTCAACATTTTTTTGCAGGTATCTTTTAAGCGGGCGTGCACCAAAGCTTGGCTCATATGCTTCATCTGCTGCCAGTTTTATTGCAGCATCTGTAAGCTGTACTTTTATTTCCCTGTCTGCAAGCCGTTTGTTTAATTCATCAAGAAGGATATTTATAATTCCACTGATATTTTCTTTAGTCAGTGGTTTAAACATAACTATTTCATCCAGCCTGTTTAAGAATTCAGGCCTGAAGCTTGCACGTAAATCATTCATTGCAAGTTCCTGGGCTTCACTGCTTATGCTTCCATCTTCTTTAATACCATCAAGAAGATATGGCGAACCAATATTAGATGTAAGTATAAGTATTGTATTTTTAAAGTCGACTGTACGTCCCTGCGAGTCTGTAATCCTTCCATCATCAAGCACCTGTAACAGTACATTAAATACATCTGGATGTGCTTTTTCTATTTCATCAAAAAGTACAACTGAATATGGTTTCCTTCTTACTGCTTCTGTAAGCTGTCCGCCTTCCTCATACCCTACATATCCCGGAGGCGCTCCTATAAGCCTTGAAACAGAATATTTCTCCATATACTCACTCATATCAATCCTTGCCATATTGTTCTCATCATCAAACAGGCTTGCTGCAAGTGTTTTTGCAAGTTCTGTCTTGCCTACGCCTGTAGGCCCAAGGAAAAGGAAAGAACCAATAGGTTTTGAAGGGTCTTTTATTCCTGCCTTGGAACGCAGTATTGCTTCTGATACAAGCTTTACACCTTCATCCTGTCCTATTACACGTTTATGGAGTTCTTCTTCAAGATGCAGCGTTTTCTCACGCTCCCCCTCATTTAACCTGGCAACAGGAATTCCTGTCCATCTTGAAATAATCTTAGCAATTTCATCATCAGTAACATTTTCCTGTACAAGTGTATTATTGTTATTTTTTACTCTTTCTTCTTCCTCTGCAAGCTGCCTTTCAAGCCCTGGCAGTTTGCCATATTGTAATTCTGCAAGTTTTTCAAGATTATAGTCCCTTTTAGCCGCTTCCATTTCTGTATGGACACTGTTTATGCTTTCTTTAAGTTTATTAACCTTATCAACGGCAGATTTCTCCTCATCCCATTTCGCTTTCTGGGATGTAAAACTGTCTTTTAATTCTGCCAGTTCTTTTTGCAGGTTTGCCAGGCGGTCTTTTGAAAGGTTGTCATTCTCCTTTTTAAGTGCTGCTTCTTCTATTTCAAACTGCATAATCCTTCTTTGTACTTCATCAAGTTCCGCAGGCAGGCTGTCAAGTTCTGTTTTTATCATTGCACACGCTTCATCCACAAGGTCAATAGCCTTGTCTGGCAGGAAACGGTCTGATATATACCTGTCTGATAATGTTGCTGCCGCTACAAGTGCAGCATCTGTTATTTTAACACCATGAAAAACCTCATACCTGTCTTTCAGCCCGCGCAGTATTGAAATAGTGTCCTCCACAGCAGGCTCTGCAACCATTACAGGCTGGAACCTTCTTTCAAGTGCAGCGTCTTTTTCAATATACATGCGGTATTCATCTAATGTAGTCGCTCCAATGCAATGGAGTTCACCACGTGCAAGCATTGGCTTTAACATATTTCCTGCATCCATAGCACCATCTGTCTTGCCAGCCCCTACTATTGTATGGAGCTCATCAATAAACAGGATTATCTGCCCGTCACTTTTCCTGACTTCTTCAAGGACTGCCTTAAGGCGCTCTTCAAATTCACCACGGTACTTAGCACCTGCTACAAGTGCACCCATATCAAGTGCAAATATTTTCTTGTCTTTCAGTGCCTCTGGCACATCACCACGCACAATACGCTGTGCAAGCCCTTCAACTGCTGCTGTCTTGCCGACACCAGGTTCACCAATAAGTACAGGGTTGTTTTTCGTTTTACGTGAAAGTATCCTTATAATATTGCGGATTTCATTGTCCCTGCCAATAACAGGGTCTAATTTGCCATCCTTGGCTTTCTCAACAAGGTCTGCACCATATTTTTCAAGAGTGTCATATGTTGCTTCCGGATTGTCACTTGTTACCCTCTGGTTGCCCCTTACTTTTGATAATGCCTGTAAAAACCTTTCCTTTGTAATCTGGCATTGTTTCATAAGTGCCTTAATATCTTTATCCGGATGTGCAAGCAGGCTTAAAAATAAATGTTCAACTGAAACATATTCATCCCCCATATGCTTTGCTTCATCTTCTGCATATATTAATGTCTGGTTTAAATACTGGTCTATATGGAGCTGCCCTCCTGTTACTTTTGGGCGCTTTGCTAAAAGCCCATCTACCTGTGCCATAAAAACATCTGGCTCAATATCCATTTTCCCAATAAGTTTTCTTATAAGACTGTCTTCAACAGCCATCATCGAAGCAAGCAAATGTGGCTGTGCAATTTCCTGGTGTCCATAATCCATTGCAACTTTTTCGCAGTTCTGTACAACTTCTTGTGATTTTTGTGTAAATTTACTAATATTCATATTAACACCTCCAAATCTGGTTAAGCCTATATGATAATGTTACCACTTTTTGTTGAAAGCAATCATATCACTTTTTGTTAGCCAAGTCAAGAGGTGAGTGCTAATTAATTATGTCCGTTTCATAAATTCCCAGACATAGGATAATTTACAGTTATATTTTGTTTGATGAAGGACGCAGGGTTTCCATGTCCAGCTAAATATTATTCCACTCCAGGGCACGCTCCTGCTACGTCAGCCCACGCAGCGGCACATAAAGCCAGATTATTTATGTTCCAGAATAAATTGACGTTTATTCCGTCACATAAATAATCTGGCTTAAATGCCGGCGGTGCTGAAGTGCCACTGGAATGTAATAATATTTAGCTGGAACATTGGAAACCTGCTGTTCTCTGGCAAAATTCCAGAAAAAAACATAAACCAGCAGG
The DNA here is from genome assembly GCA_910588655.1 of uncultured Lachnospiraceae bacterium. GTDB lineage: Bacteria > Bacillota > Clostridia > Lachnospirales > Lachnospiraceae > Butyribacter. The sequence goes on from CAJUPJ010000074.1 coordinate 3,357, forward strand.
CTGGACAAGGATAACTGTAAATTATCCGCATACAGTTTACTGGGCAGGAATTTATGAAACGGACGTGGCGGAGGCAAGGCTGTTTCAGACATACAGAAGTTCCTGGCAGAATAATTCTGTCATATATAATTTGTAATTATTCTGCTGTCCAGTGTTTTGCTGGCTTATGATGACAGGTTTTATTGTGCCGGATGCCAGCAATATTACGTTAAAGGGGTACTTTAAGCCCGCCGGCATTTAAGCCAGATATTTAATAGTGGCAGAATAAACGTAAGTTTATTCTGCCACTATTAAATATCTGGCTTTATGTGCCGTTGCGTGGCTTACCGTAGCGGAAGCGTACCCCGTTAACGTAATATTCTGGCTCTGGCACAAAAACCGTCCGTCTTTACATAAACACAGGATAACTGTAAATTATCCTGCATAAAATTTATTAGGCAGAAATTTATGAAACGGACGTGATTAAACATTACCTATTTTATCTCTGTCTTTTTATATACCATGTACAGTACAGGCACTAAAATTATAAAAAGAATTAAATACAAAGGAATTATTATTGTTATAAATCCCATGGTTTTTCCGCCGATTTCATATAATTTAAACTCATCAAGGCTTTTGTTTATTCTTAAAAGCTGGTCTGGAAACAGTGCCATAATTTTTGCAAATACTGTAACCCTGCCTAAAAACATTGGCGCACATGACAGTATAAATGGGACTGTAATTGCAATTACTGTAGAACGGCTTTTTGCGGATACCAGCATTGCAAAGAACAGGATAAACAGGCTTCCTATATAGCCTCCCGTTACTGAAAGTATGTAATCCCCAAGATATGTAATATTGTAAATACTGTCCCAGTTGCTAAACCCTGTCTGTACTGCACATCCATATCCTCCAAACCCTAATGAAAACAGCACAATGGCAGAATATATAATTACTGCTCCCCAGTAAACTGATGTAACAGTTATAAAACCTGCTCCTATTTTAGAGATTATTGCCTTGTTCCTGCCTTTTTCTGAAGAAAAGAAAACAGAGTCTGCTTTTAACTGGAATTCATCTGAGAATATACCGGCTACCAGAAAACCAGTAATTACTACTAAAATTGTCATAAATGTAAGCATATACTGTGAGTCTAACAGTGCTTTCCAGCCGCCAGCATATTCATAATAAAGTGGTGTTTCAAGGTTTTCATACTGTGTTATTAAAAATTCTTTCTCTGCATCTGAAAACCTTTCCTGTCCCGAATCCAGGTAATTTTTTAAACGTGATATCCTTTTATTATAAATATCACCTGCTTCGCTGGCACGCACACTGTTTACTTTGTAATAATCATATTCTTTAAATTCTGTAAATGCCAGGCTTATTATACTGTTAATTTCCTCAATCCCCTGTTTTTTAGAATAGTTTTTACTTTGGATTTTTTCTGTTTTTTCAATTCTTCTGTTTTCTTTAAGTACCTTCTTAAATACATCTTCTGTAAGATAACCACTCCATTTATTCCTGTCCTCCTCTAAGGAGCGTGAAGCTTTAATTCCATGTATGTCATCACCATTTTCTAAAATATACTGCACATCTTTTACTGTTAATATCCCGGCTATTACTGTGATTAATACTAAAATTATAAATAAAATCCTGTTTACTGGCTTTAAAAATATTTTTTTAAGTTCAAATTTCATCATTGTCCACACCTGCCTTTTCACCAAAATAATATAAAAATACATCTTCAAGTACAGCTTCTTCCTTCACTGCATCTGGAAGTGGTTTTTCTTCTGAAATAATTCTTAACTGGATGCTGCCATTTTCTGTTTTCAGATTTGAAATCTTGTATTTTTTCATTAAAGCTGGCACTTCTGCCTTTCCCACATAACATTTCCATACATCTGCTTTCATAGACTGGACAAGCCCTTCTGCTGTCCCACTGTGTACAATGCTGCCATCTTTCATTAATAAAATTTCACTTGCAATATATTCTATATCTGAAACTATATGTGTGGATAAAAGTACAAGACGTTCCTCTGCCAGTTCACTTACCAGGTTACGGAAACGTATACGCTCGCTGGGGTCAAGACCTGCTGTTGGCTCATCCAGAATTAAGATTTCAGGATTATTTAATGTTGCCTGTGCAATTCCTGCACGGCGTTTCATTCCTCCTGACAGTTTCTTCATTTTTTTATGTGCTGCTTTTTGTAAGCCTGTTTTAATAATTAATTCTTTAACCCTTTTTTTTGCAACTGTTTTTGGAATTCCTTTAATTGAGGCAATGTAATAAAGATAATCTTCTACGGAAAATTCTGGATAAAATCCAAAATCCTGTGGCAGATATCCAAGAATTTTCCTGTATTCACTATCCATTGTAATAATATTCCTGCCATTACATGTAATAGTACCGCTTGTTGGTTCGAGAAGTGTACAAAGCATACGCATAAATGTTGTTTTACCTGCACCGTTTACGCCAAGAAGCCCATATACACCATTTCCCATTGTAATATCTAAGTTATTTACTGCTGTAAAATCCCCAAATCTTTTTGTAAGTCCTTTTATTTTTAATTCCATTTTAATCCTCCATTTCTGTCAAAGTATACGGATTTACAGTTATTTATTGTTTTATATACAGCAAATGCAAGAATTGCAAATGCTGCCAAAAGCAATGCTGTCCATACTGGCAATGTAATAATTTCATAAATTCTCCCGTTTAATGTAACCAGCCACCAGACCGCACTCCATATAACACAGAATAATACTGGTACAGCCCCGTTTATGGTATATTTATTACATAAAATACCAAAACAGATACATGCTGTTACTGCCATTGGAAAAAGAAACTGGGACATTATGCCAGATATTGTAAAATACATTTTTCCATGCAGTACAATACAGAATACCGTAAGCATAATTATATCTGTTAACCCAAATAGCAATATACGTGCTGAATATATCTGCCTTAATGAATAATAAGAAGATAATTCTATTTCAGTACAGCCATATAACTGGTTCTTCCAGAGTTCAGGAATAACCATAACCACAAATAATACACCTGCTATACCCATGCTTCTTTGTATGTATAAATCTTCTTCCATATATGGAATAATTAATCCTGCCAAATACAGCAGCAATACTTGTAACAGCCACCACCTTTTCTGTATAAATCCTGCCTGTTCCCATAAAAATTCCCTGTATTCCATTACTCTTTCCTGCTCTTTTGCACAAAATGCCTCTTTGGATTTATTTATTGTTTCTATAACTTTTTCTTCCCTTGGGCTGGCATTTATATAATTCCTATATTCTTCTGCACTTTTCTGTATATCCATAAAATCCCTCCTCTCCAATAAATTCCCCAAGTTTCTTTTTTGCCTGTTTTAACCTGTATTTTACTAATGACAGGCTTACCTGTAACATATCCGCAATTTCCCTGATTTTCAGCCCGTGGAAATAATATAAGATTATTACCTCCTGTAGTTCCTGCGGCAGTGACTGGATTGCTGTTTCAAGCATTACTTTATCAATAACATAATCAAGCGTATATAAACAGTCACTTTGTACCACTTCTTCCCCTGTAAGCCAGTCCTTTCTTTTTTTATAAAAATCCCTGCATAAATTACCTGCTATTTTATACAGGTAATTCTTAGTTTTTCCTCTAAAATGGTAGTTTGGCAAGTTTGCAAAAAACCTGACAAAAGTTTCCTGTACTATGTCTTCTGCACTTTCTATGTCAAAGCAGCGGTATTTACAATATTTAAAAATCTCCCCATAATATTTCCGGACAAAAATATCACAAGCTTTTTCATCGCCTTGTTTCATCCTTTGTATTAAAATAAACCCTGTATCCACAAAAACCTCCTTTCTGCCTGGATATTTTCCAAATACTTTGGATGTTTGTTACCTTCTGTTAAGTATAACGGAATATACAGGTAAAAAGTCAGTATATTTATTGACTTTTTAATGTTATATGATAAAAT
>CAJUPJ010000075.1 GCA_910588655.1 uncultured Lachnospiraceae bacterium
ATTTTCCTTTAAAGCATATTTTTTAGGCATTTTTTGCTTAAGTTCGCACTTATGGTGCTTCACCCCACCATATTGGATAACCAATATAAACAACATCTGATTTTTTAACTGCCTTTTTAATAGAATTTAAGTTTGAGATATCTGGACGTACTGTGCTTTCAGCAGGGCTGTCCGCTGATTCATGTTCTTTAGTTACGCGGCTGTCTTCGTTGCCATAATCAAGGTCATCATCTGTATAAGGTTCTGATGCTTTGATTTCAAGAAGTTTCCCTTTTGTCTTTGTCTTAATTCTCTGTGCTGTTGCCCTGGTTGTACCTGTTCCTGAAAAATAGAGGATTACAATATTTTTCTTCTGTTTTGCCTGTGTAACAGATGCCCCTGTATGGACAGAAGTAACTAACATTGCAAAAGCCAGGACTAAAGATACTACATTAAATAACTTTTTTCTAAATTCTTTCATAAATTGACCATTCCTTTCTGGATTTATTATTATAATAGAATTATAACTTGTGTAAGCAGATATGGGAAGTTTCTATTTTAGCACTTTTTCGTTAATATAATTCTGGATTTCTGTATTATCTTTTGAAAATAAACCATCATCCACAGTTGCTCCTTTAGCACATTCTTTAATAAATGAAACGGATTCCTCATACTGTCCCCTGTCCATTGATGCTGACTGGGAAACAGGATAGATTGTCTTGCCTGTAAAATCATAGCTTTCTAAGAATGTACCTACTGTCATTGGTGCAGTATGCCACCATATTGGGTAACAAAGTATAATTTTGCTATATTGTGAAACAGACTGGAGAGGGTCTTTAACTGGTGGTCTTGCATTAGTTTCTGCTTCTGTCTGTGCCTCACCATATGCAACTTCATTATAGTTTGTACTATATGGTGTTTCCCTTTCAATGCGGAAAGAATCTGCACCTGTCTGGTTTATAATGTTTTGTGCAATTCTTTCACTTGTGCCGCTCCATGAAAAATAGGCTACTAAGATTTTATTGTCTTCTGGTAAAGTTACATCTGGTGTTGCTGATGGCTCTTGTGTTGGCACTGGTGTTACTGCTGGTTCTTGTGATGGTAAATCTGTTGGTGCAGGTGTTTCTGTTGCCTGCTTTGCTTTAACAAGTTCATTTTTATTAACACTGGCAACTTGTTTATTTGAAGAACTCCATTTTACATTTTTATTTTTAGCATTTCTTACAGTAAGTTTCCTGCTCTGTCCGGCATATAATGATATTTTTCTGGTATTTAAAGATACATTCCTGCCCGCTCCATTACCTCTGCTTCACCGTCTGCCACATCTTCCCTGGATAAAGAGAGTGTATTGCTGCTTATATCTGCATCTGGCTGGAGGCTTGAACACCCTGGAAGTATAATCCCTGGTAACCAGGAAGTGTAACAAATAATGCATGTCTTTTTTTGCCATTATAAGAGAGTCTGGAAAATATAATTATTCCAAGCATTACAATAACAAATATTCCTGTAAATTTTTTATTTATTATGCTCATTAAAAACATTCCTCCAGGATTTCAAGGATTTCTTCCCTTGAAAGTTTCTTGCAGCATCCTGCTGTAAGGTTACATGTACCAGCAACTTTCTTTAATATACTTTTATCTGTAATCCCCATTTCTGTAAATGTATGTGGCAGCCCCATTTCACGTATGAACTCTTCAAGTGCTTTTATTCCTGCTTCTGCCAGTTCTTCCTGTGTCTTTCCGTCTGCTGGTATTTCCCATACTTTTTCTGCCATGCGTGCAAACTGTTTTATATTTTCTTTATAGATATGGCGGTAAAGGACTGGATGTATAACTGCAAGCCCCTTGCCATGGTTGCAGCCAGTGTATGCACCTAGCTGGTGTTCAATCTGGTGTGCTTGGAAATCTGTTACTTTTCCAATTTTAAGAATACCATTTTCTGCCATAGCAGATGCCCACATCAGTTCACTTCTTGCCTCCAGGTTATACATGTCTTCTATAAGTACACGCATATTGCGTATAACATTACGCATAACGGCTTCCCCTATTTCATCAGAAAGGTTAATATCCCTTGGTAAGCCAAGGTATGTTTCCATACTGTGGCTTAATGTATCAAATGCTCCTGAAATAACCTGCCCTGCTGGAAGGGACATTGTATAGCCAGGGTCAAGTACAGCAAAATCTGCATATGCCCCAAAAACTCCTGTTTTCTGGCTGGTATCTTCATTGGTAATAACTGCTCCATTATTCATTTCTGCCCCTGTGCCTGAAGCAGTTACTATTGCACCCATTGGAAGAAATTCTGTTGGAAATATATGGTCTTTAAATTCCATTTCCCATATATCTTTATCTGTTACTGCCTGTGCTGCTATAATTTTACAGCAGTCAATAACTGAGCCGCCACCAGCAGCAAGAATGAAGCTGACGCCTTTTTCCTTTGCAAGTGCCGCACCTTCCTGTACTTTTTTATATGTTGGGTTTGGCATTATTCCTGGAAAATCAACTATTTCTTTTCCTGCTTCTTTTAAATAGCCACAAATTTTATTATATATACCGCTTTTTTTGATAGAGCCGCCGCCATAAGCAAGCATAACGGTTTTTCCTGTTTTAGCAAGTTCAAATGGCAGTGCCTTTTCTGCTGCAGTTTCTTCAATGCTTTTTCCATCCGGGTTAATTCCCCATATATTAACTGCAAAACGCCTGGACTTCTTCAGAATGTTTTTATAAATATGGCGGTAATAAGCTGGCAGGCTGGTTATATCCTTCTGGTATATATTCCAGTTCCGCTGGAATTATGGTCTTTCCTTTGCTGCCGCCACAAGCTGCAAGTAACATGCTGATTACAAACCAAGATAATATAAGCCCTGCTTTTTCTTTAAAGAAATACATATTATGTCCCCTTTCTCTAATATAAATAACTACTGTAATACAGCCAGGGCAAAATACTTTTCGTTCCTGGGATAATAATAAATGAATATAAACTGAAAGTACAATAAAAATAATGCAAGCATACTATAACCAGCTTGCATACTGGATTTTTCCATGTTATACTTATATAGTCCATATGGACTGGTTGTATAATTGTCAGACTTCTGCAAAAATGGGGGGCTTAGGATGATAGAAATATATTTACTTGAGCAGTTAGCCACATTTGAAGAATGTAAAACATTATCAAAGGCAGCAGAAAAACTGCTTGTATCACAGCCTGCACTTAGCCGTTCCATGCAGAAATTAGAAGATAAAATAGGAGTCCGGTTATTTGAAAGAAGTAAGAACAGGATATTTTTAAATAAATACGGGAAACTTGCTGCCAGTTACGCAAGGCAGATTATTAATAAAGAAAATGAAATGATAGAGCATGTCCGTTTCCTGGAATACAGTAACCATACTATTACATTCGGTTCTGCTTCACCTGGACCAAATATGTATTACCCACGTATATTATCTAAGATTTACCCTGATAAAGAAATTGTTACAGAATTACAGGATGAAAACCTGCTTCTTGATGGTTTAAACAAGGGAAATTTCCAGTTTATTTTTCTGCCGCATAAAATATATAGTGAAGACCTTTTTTGTACGGAAGCTGTATGTGAGCACTTGTATTTATCTGTTGTATCCGGGCATCCTGCCTCATCGCTTAAAGAGGTTTCTTTTAAAGATATGGACGGTGAGCCATTCCTGATGTATACACATGTAGGTTTCTGGGAAGGCATTGTACGGGAAAATATGCCTGCTTCAAGGTTTTTGCTGCAGTATGAATATAATGATTTTGAAGAAATTGTTAAAAATACCTCCCTGCCAAGCTTTGCTTCCAGCTTGTTTACAGACAAGGCAGTTCCAGGTATGGACAGCCGCAGGACTGTCCCGTTTTCTGACAAGTCTGCATTTGCTACATATTATTTTATATGCAAAAACAGCAGCAAAAGAATGTACAGGGAGTTTATTGCCAGCCTTTAAGGCTGGCAGGGCATGTTAATGCAGGATATAATTTAAGGATAAAAGTACAATGCCAAAATGGTTTACCCAGTATAACTGTTCTGCATACTGCAATTTTTATTTATCTAATATAATTTTATTTACTGCTTCTACCAGGTTTATTACATCCTCTCTTTCTACAAGAGCAGTAGTTACTCCATTAACAGAAGCAATACAGGAGCTTCCATTATATCTGTATAGTATTATATTAACTTCTGGATAGTTATTGTTATCCAGATATACTGTTAAGTTTATTTCTTCTTTTTGTGAAGGTTGTTTTTCTGTAAATTTCTCTGCTTTTAAATTTTCAAGTGTATTTTTCAAATTATTAATTTCTAATTCTTCATCCTTATAGTAATATGTTCTTTTATCTTTTTTGCCTTTAGATGTAATTGTGTAATTCCCGCCCTCCAGGGAAATATCAATTTTATATATTTCATCCAGGTTTGCTGGAAGTATTTCCTTATGGCGTAAATCATTGTAAGAAGTTTTAATAAGCTCTTTATAGTCATCAAATGGTATTTTATATATTATTTTTGAATTGCCAATACGCACATAAGCCTCTTTTTCTTTATCATCAGATTTTCTTTTTGTGCTTTTTTCTTCTGGTTTGCATCCTGCATTTAAAACGAAGGATTTTATTTTATTGCCAGAAGCGGGTTTATATTTTATATTTATGCTTATATCTGGCTGTCCAAGCCCATATTCTTTTAAATCTTTATCTGATGCTTTATATGTTACATAATCTTCCAGGCTCAGGCTGGTTATTGCACTAAGATAATTATTAACCCTTGTTGTGTCAAGCGGCAGGCTGTTTCCGTCCTGTTCCATAAAATAGACATCATCTTCAGAATATGCTTTATTATTATTCTCCTTATATGTTATTTTATTATTTTTTTCACCTGTAAATTCTATTTCTTCTACATTATTAAATGCAGGGGTTGTATCATGGTCTATAATATCATCAAGTGTTATGTTAAAGTAATCAAGCGGGTCATTTTTTGCCAGGTAAACATTTCCATCACCAATAGAAACATATCTTTCGGAGTCCATTTTACTGTAGCCGCCAAGCTGGATTTTATAATCCTTGTCCTGTGTTTTTATTTCTATAGTACATTCTGGACTATCAAGCCCATACTGTCCATAATTCTGTACTTTTCTTATAATAAATGAGACACCAAATTCTTCAAACTGTTCCAGTAATGTATTAATTTTGTCTTCATTAACTGGAAATTCACTATCATCATTATAAGTCCATTTCTGGTCTTTCTGGAAAGATAATTTTCCGGATTTATATTCCCAGGAAAGTGATTTTACTTTGCTGCTTTCAATATTTATTATTACCTGGCTGCTGTTTTCTATTAATTCTTTGTGCGCTTCGTATTTATTAACAGCAAAGGCAGCAATGCATAGCAGGAATAAAATACCAAGAAGTATATATAATTTTTTAGTACGCTCCATTCTTCTGCCTCCTTTTCAGGATTACCAGGCATCCTGTGCCTATATATGCTAGTGGTAATACGCCAATCATTAATATTTTAAGCATAGAAGATGCAGAGTCACTTATTGCCAGGTAATTATAATTTAATGGCTTGCTGCGTATTGTAGCAGCTTTATTTTCAACAGTTAAAGAAGATAATGCATTTATTCCAAGGTCAAGGTTAGCGCCTGATGAATATGCATTATATTTATCCTCCAGAAAATCTGAAGATGAAAACCATATTATCTGTCCGTTATTGTTACATTCTATTGATACAGCTAATGAAAATGGCCCGTCTATATCGCCATCTTCTTTTTCATATGATTTAAGATTATACCCTTTAATCTTGCTAAAAGAAGTATCAGAAGCCGAAAGAAGGCTGCTGGCGCTGCCAGTATTTGTATCTTTTATTACCATGCCTTGTGAAACTGGCATAATCACATAATAATTTTCTTTTATAAGCGGTTCTGTAATTTCATTTTCCTGGATTTCTGGTAAAAGGACATAAGGCGCTTGGAATGCATAACGGCTTCTGTCAGATTCAACAACAATTCCTTTGGTTGATTCTACTCCATAATCTGCCAGCAGGCTGCAAAGATTTTTAAGGTTTCCTTTTTGCACAGGACCAGCAATTACCATTAATTTACCACCATCTGATACATAATCTGCAAGCAGTTTTTTTTCTTTGAAAGATATATCGCTCTGGGGTGCATACATAAGAATACAGTCTGCCTCTTCTGGGACAGAACCAGTTGTTAATAATGAAAAAGTGCTGGTTTCTATATTTTCCTTTTCAATCTGGTTTGCAAAACTGTCAGGAAGTTCTTCCTCGCCATGTCCTTCGGTAATATATAACTGGGGCTGTTCTTCGTTTACAACGTAATCTATTGCAGATGTGACTGCACTTTCACCATCAAATGAGGTTTCATAAGAATATGATGCCATATCAGCTTTTTGTACATAAATGTCATTATAGCTTATATAGCGGCTGCGCTTCCCAGATTCCACGACAAGGCTGTTGTTTAAAACCTCTTCTGATGTATATTGTTCTGCATAGTCTGTTACTATTCAGTCATAAAGGCACATTTATAAGGCACACAGTTAAAAAGCTGG
>CAJUPJ010000076.1 GCA_910588655.1 uncultured Lachnospiraceae bacterium
GAAAAAGTTTGTTACGCAGCAGAGCTGCGGGGAATTATACCCTGAGAGATTAAAAGCAACTGCCATATTACAGTCTTCTGGTATATTTATGCTAACGGATTTTCCCATTGCCTGTCCCCTTTCCTGATGATGTACACAAGGATTGTCCATAACAATAATTCTTCTCTCAATATTGAATTCAAAAGCTTCTATCTGGTGCAGTTTCAAATCCAGTTGTTCTGCAATACTGATGGAAGCTTCTGTATTTCCACCAGCTAATGCTTTTTTCAGACAAGCAATATACATCCTGGCATCACGTATATTGTTTTCCAGTTCTGATATATTGGTAATCCTTTCTGATTCAATTTCCATCTTTCTTCACCTCCTATCCTGAATAAAAATCATATAACAGGTTCTTCCTCCCTTATCCGTTTTGTGGCTGGCTGTTATCTGTTCCTGTGTGTCCATGCCTGATATGATGCCTTGATTTCTATTCCCCGTTCCCCTATAATGTGCTTACAGGCTGTTCCAGCAGCCAAGTACATAGAAAGACTGTTCCAGCAGCCAAGTATATAGAAAGGGGATTTATTCATGTATTGTACTATCAAATGCCATTGTGGATGTTCTGTTTCTTTGAATGAAAAAAACATCAAAAATATTTCGGGTTTTAACTGCCCTGTATGTAACCAAATACTTGACACAGAATACATTGATAAAATCAAGCAATGCCAGATACTTATAAATGAATGTAAAAAAGTTAAGCATAAAAAAACTACTTCTAATGGTTTTGCAGATGCTTCTTCTGATTTTTATATCACTTTTGATTTCTAAGTTCGCATGAAACTTTTGCTAAATCCTGCATACATTCAAGTATATCTTCTATTTGTGAGTATGTAGGATTTTTTGTTTCGTTCAATATGACATCCATTGCTTTTACAGAAACTTCATACGCTTCCTTTCCAAACCATTTTTTCTCAATGTCCAATTCTAATGCTCCTCTCCTGGTATTATCTTGTCTTCTGGTATTTTCGGGGTTAAAAAATAATCAATATTAACTTTTAATGCTCCACATACTAAAGCATATTCATCTAAAGAAAACCTTCTCGCACCATTCAGTGCAAGATTTAATTTTGCAGGTTTAATACCTGTTTTCCTGCTTAAAAATATTTGTGTAATACCATTTTCTTTTAAATATTCCTTTACCATCACACCTGTTTCCATATTTCATCACCTTCTTTTACTAAATTCAAATTTTGTGATGTTTGTTTTATATTAAATCACATTATATGATTTGTCAATAGATTTTATCAAGTTTTGTGATTTTAAATTTACATAATCTAAATTATGTGTTATTATGATTTAAATTAAAGGAGGTTTCCTATGAATGAACTATTGGTAAACAGACTTAAAAATGCAAGAAATAAATGTGGTCTAAAGCAACAAGAAGTTGCAAATCAGTTAGGTGTAAAAGCCAATACCATTAGCAACTGGGAAAAAGGACGCACAGAACCAGATATAGATACATTTGTAAAACTATGTAATATATATCAGATTGATTGTGCAGCATTGCTAACAGATGTATATGCTTTCAAGCGGATTGGAACAGATATAAACCTACAAGAATATGGCCACATAAAACAATACCGCAACCTGGATAAACAGGGAAAACTGCATGTTGATACAGTCCTTGAATGGGAAAATGAGCGCATCAAAGAACTTTCCAACCATTGCAACCAAGAACCAGAAGGTAAAAATTTTTATGATGAAGCTCCAGATACAGCAGAAGAACTTGAAAGGCTTTATCCACCTGTGGATATCAGAAACTTACATTCACATACAGGCTAACGCCCGCCTGTATAACATTATTTTATAAGTACAAATTCTGTTCCAGTTTCAAAGTTTATATTGTAATAAAGTGTATTTACTGACCTGTAATACAATGCAAATATGTTTTTATCGTGATAATATATATATTTTATATGCATACATTCCGCTCCTTCCAAGGCGGGCGCAAATACAATTATAAAGTTATATTATATAGCAACATATAAAAATCAAAAATAGCTAGTAAAAAACACTATAATAGTTAATACACTTTGTATTGACTGAAAGCAGGCTATAGCTTCATAATTTATCTTGCAAAAGTATCGGTTATGTAAATATTTGTTATATATTTATATATAAAGTCTTTTTATGCCATAATATTTGTGGTATAATAGACCTTGATTTTTGCATTATCAGTATTAAACTGACACAAAAAAATTTATAATATTTAGGAGGAATCGTATGAGAAAAAGATTTTTATTATTAACTGTTACTGTACTTGCGCTAGCTACAGGGTGTGGAACACCAAACAAAACCACAAACACTTCACAGGATACCAGTAAAAGTATATCATCTTCTAAAGAAAATGAGCCAGATGTATCTGAGCCAGAACCAACACCAGCTCCAACAAAAAAGAAACTAACCAAAAAGGAAAAATACCAGAACTATGCAAAGAAAATAAAAGTTAAAGTTTATGACAAAAAAGTCCTTCCTATAGATTATGATGCAAGAAGGTTTCTAGAATTTATTGAATTGGACTATAAAGTTGTAAATAAATCACCTAAAGCAGTTAAAGGCATTAAAGGTGTATTACATATATACGACCAGTTTGATGAAAAAATTATGTCAATAAAATGGAATGTTTCTGAAGGTACAATTGGTTCAGGTAAAACTAAAAAAGTAACAAATTACGGGCTTGATTACAACCAGTTTATGGATTCGCACCAAAAAGTCCATAGTTTAGAATTTGAAGACATGATTTTTAAATATGAAATGCAACAGGTAAACTTTACAGATGGCTATAAATTAAAGCTCTAAAATTTAATAATGCAAACCTATAATTTGTTTTTATAAGTATAGAGAAAGGATAATTATTATGAAAAAATTATTTACTATTTGTATGACTGCCATATTATCATGTATATGTGTATTTGCAGTCCCATCCTCATGTAGCAGCGCTCCTATGACTGGAGAAGACATTGTATACAACTATGATGTTTCTTCGCCTAACAAAAAACCTAAATTAAATAAAACAAGTATTAAAATGTCTATTGATGACACTGAACAGCTTGGTGTTTTAAATACAAACAAAAAAGTTAAATGGTCATCATCAAACAAAAAAGTTGTAAAAGTAAACAACAACGGAAAAGTTACACCTGTATGGTTCGGGGCAGCAACCATATCAGCTAAGGTTGCTAATAAAACACTTAAATGCAAGGTTAAAGTCCTTGAAGAAGATTACTGGTATTCTGAGGACTCAGACTTTTCTGTCAGCATTATGCCGCTCTCTGCAAAAAAAGCAAGGGTAAGGATATACGTTTCAAATGAATATGGGACACTTTCATCTGGTGACTTGATTGGTAAATATAATAAAAAAGGGACGCTGATAATGCTTGGACAAGGTATATACAATATTTCCGCTGGAATTATGCTTGTTGAAAAAAATAGTGGAACATACTGCTGCCTTGTAGTTTCTGATGCTGATGAAGATAGTTTTATAACTGATGATACTGTACTTGATATAAAAAGCGAAAACTCTTAAAAAGGGAATTACAATAACTAAATTACTGGAAAATTTTAGAGATTAATTTTTAGTGATAAAATATAACAAGTACATTTTTTAAATAAATATAAACTAAATCTTTGAATTATAAAAACATTAAAGAAAGGACTTATTATAAGGATAACAAAATATGGCATTTTATATTATAATCGGAATTACACTTCTATTTGTAGTTTTTTGTTTCTATATGTTTATCGCCACATCAAAAGCTCAACACAAAAGGAAAAAGCAACTTAAAGAATTAAAAAATAATGGTATGCTGACAAATTTAACACTGTTACATGTTAGTGGTTTACCAATAGCTGAAAACCTTTTGTGTCAAATATACTCTTATCCTGACAGAATAGAATTTAAATCAGGAACAACAAACATTACATTGGAACGAAGTAAAATAACAGATATGTGTATAAAGACAGATGTTGAAATCCAAAAACAAATGGTTTCTAATCCTGGCGGAGCAATAGCAGGAGCAATTATGTTTGGAACTTTGGGTGCTATAATAGGCGGAAGAGAAAAAAGTAAGACCAAAAAAAAGATTTCATCATACCTCATCATCACATATATAAATAATCAAGAAGAATTAACTTACATAGGATTTGATGCAACAAATAATTTTTCTGTTGGTAAAATTGTAAAAGAATTCCAAGAATTAAATACTAATCCAGGTATTCACATAAACCTTTAAGTTAATAATCAATATATAAGCTTATGAACATTTATTTAATCAATTTTTTGCAAGAGGAATAGAAAAGGAGACTATGGTATATGACACAGTCCAATTATATATAATTGTTAATACAAAAAAATCAAAGCATACTGCAAATACAGTCATAAAACAAAGCAGCATTTTCTATAAATCTTAAAAATACAATTCCCTGCCTGCACCACCAGACAGTGAAAATTTACACAAATAATAACTGGTTTCAATCCACATTCACATTGTATTGAATGGCATACTTATATTATACCATTCCAGTCTTTAATTTTCAATAAATTCTGCCCTGTTTACTGTTGCAATTAAACCAAGGCAGTACAAGAAAGGAATGATTGAAATGAACGGAGGAACGAGAAAGAGAGGCTCTACATGGTCATATTATTTTGACCTTGGCAAAGCAGATGGAAAAAGAAAGAAAAAAGAAAAAGGCGGTTTCCGTACTAAAAAAGAAGCAGAACAGGCACTTGCTGCTGCCATCAATGAATATAACAATGCAGGCCAGGTGTTTGAACCTTCTGATGTCACAGTTTCAGATTACCTGGGGCAGTGGTATAATCTGTTCTGCAAGCCAAACCTTAAATATAATACACAGGTCGGGTATTTACGCATTATAGAGGGACACCTTAACCCGAAGTTCGGGCATTACAAATTAAAAGCACTTAACCCTGCCATACTGCAGGAATATGCCAACAGCCTCAAATTAAACGGGTATTCCAAAAGCCATATAACTGGAATACTTACAGTGTTCCAGTCTGCACTGGACTATGCTGTTGAGCCGCTCCACTACATAATCCAGAACCCCATGAAACCAGTACGTTTCCCAAAAATAGAACGCAAACCAAGGGAACGTATAATCCTGGATTTAGAGGAATGGCAGCGTATCATTAACAGGTTCAGGGACACCAGGTATTATATACCGCTTATGGTTGGTTTCTACACAGGACTCCGTATCAGTGAAGCTTTTGCTCTCACATGGGATGACATAGATTTTGATAAAAGGACTCTTACAGTAAACAAACAAGTTGTAAAACGCAATTCTGGTGCTGATGTGCGCAAAGTTGTAGAGCAGAAAGGAAAGCGTGAACAGCGCTCATCATGGTATTTTACCACACCAAAGACTGCATCTTCTGCCAGGACTGTCCCTTTCGGGAATACACTTTATGAAGCACTTAAAGCAGAGCATATGGCACAGAAGAAAAACGAAGTCCAGTATGGTGAATTTTATACAATACATGTATTAAAAAAAGAAACAGATGAAAAAGGCAATGACATGTACAGGATTGTACCAGTACAGAAATGTGCTGCCCGCCAGCTCCCACGTACCAGCCTGGTGTGTATTGATAAAAACGGCCAGTATACATCAACTGATTCATTCAAGTACTGTTCAAGGGTTATACATAATGAACTGCAGCTTGCCTTTGACTACCATTCATTAAGGCATACACATGCAACCATGCTTATTGAGGCAGGGGCAAATATAAAAAATGTACAGGTGCGCCTTGGACATGCAAATATCCAGACAACATTACAGACCTATGTACATGATACAGAAAAGATGGCGGAACAGTCCGTTGAACTCTTTGAACAGATTGCTGCCATAAAATAAACTTAAAACACCCAGTATATCCAAAAATAAGGCTGAAACACAAAAAGTTCAATGTGTACAGCCTTATTTTTGGATTTAGGGGTACTTTTTAAAATATGGGTGGCAAATGGGTGGCAAACCCACAAAACTGCCACCACAAATTTCTTGTAAATCCTTATTTTATACGGTTTAGCAGACAAATTGTTTCCACATGTGTCGAGAAGTATATGGGAACACGCTTCTTTTACCTCGTCTACTGCA
>CAJUPJ010000077.1 GCA_910588655.1 uncultured Lachnospiraceae bacterium
AATTTTTTATATATTATTTGGTTTTTTAAAATATTTATTTTATGCGGTTATCCTGCCAACCAAAACTACCATATTTATGCTATTTCTCGACAAAAAACAACAAAATTGTACAATATGATTGATAATATTCAACAAAACATGATATAATAATTGAAACATTCCCAGACAATACCATTTGTATGGATGAATTTGGTTTTGTAAGACAGGGCATTTTATTTATGACTTAAAAAAATAAACAAAAAAGGAGGAAATTAACATGAGAAACATGATTAAAACAATAATTGTAGCAGCAGCTCTTTGTATTCTGCTGGTAAGTGGGTTGGTATTATCAAGACTTCTTGGAGTGTCATTTGCGAAAAACAATATCAGAAAAGGTGATGAAATCAAATCAGGCAATGCAATATATGAAGTTATTAACCAGAACGATTTGCTTGTTGAATAATCCGTCCAATCAAAAAAACTGCTACAGTGTCAATTCCTGATGCAATCAAAGCGAAAGGCGAAACATTGAAAGTTGCCAGTATCCAGTATGGTGCATTTAAAGGGAATAAAAAGGTGAAGAAGATTACTATTGGCAGCAGTATAGTATTTATTGGAGAAAAAGCTTTCTATGGATGTAAAAATCTTAAGGATATCACTATCAAGGCATCAAACCTGAATGCAGATGGAATATAGACAAAAGCTTTCCAGGGAATTAACAGTAAGGCTGTCATTAAAGTCCCTGAGCAGAAGTTGTCTGAATATAAGAAAATGCTGAAAGCTAAAGGAGTTACAGGAAAAAGTCAGGAAATAAAAGGAGTGAAGATGGAAGAGGAGGAAATGCCAAGGGTGACATTTGGTCCAGAACATCCGCTTCCAGAGCCTGAAGAAGCAATATGCAGTATAGGAAATATTGCGAAAGCAGCAACCAAAAGCTTTGACACAGCAAAAGTTTCAGATTCTGTCAAATATGCGAAAGGTGACAGCATTCCCTTTTTCAGCACGAATATGCATGCATCCAGAACTTTATGGACAGTTTGGCACAAGGGAAACCTATGGAAAATGGCAAATGTGTTACCAGTGTAAGAAAAAATTTGCTCTTGATGACAAAGAATATGCGATTCATGTTAGTATGTCTATTGATAACGGATGTGGTGTTCATCATATCTTTATATAGGCGATTGCGAAATGAATGGTAATAAATGACTAAAAGCTTCGTTGATGAAGAAAATGAATTTTTGACAGCATTGTGTAAATGATAAGAGAAAAAATGGCGCACTTTATTAAGCCATTAAATTTTGTATCCAAAAAATGGCATAAATTATGCAATTAAAGGTTTTATACTACGTATATATCCGTGGTGGTGGATTTCATCAGCAAGAATGGCTGTGGTTAATTGTGTTATACCTGCAAGCAGCAAATCTGCATGAAGCGTTTTTTCATTCTGGGTCTTTCTGCATGCAATGCAGAAACTGTCCTTAAAATGGTTAATAGATTTTTCTGCATTTACACGGATTTTATAAGTTTCATCCCATTCAGCAGAACCACGTCCCACACCAGGGCAGGCACGCAGGTTTTTTTCAGGGTAAACATAAACCATCCTGCCACATGTTGAAGAAGTACAAGGATTATTACAATGGCATACACGCCGGCTCTTTTTGGTTTCACGGCTGTATTCCCATTTCATTTCTGGACATACAAATTTCATTGTTGGTATCCTGCTTCTTAAATTTGATTTGCTGCCTTCACGTTTCATAGGAAGGGAAGGGCCATGCGGACAACATGGGATGCCGTCTTCATTAAATGTATAGTTTACGTTTTCCATGGAAAGTTTTGTGTGTAAAGGAATAAAAGCTTTTTTAAATCCAAAGTTTCCAAAAAGGGATTTATAAATTGCAATTGCATCAAAAGCAGCATCCCCTAAAAAACTCCTGGATTTATAAAGGGATGTTTATGGAAAAAATCTGTAAGCACAGGCAACAGGGCCCTGGCATCCCCAAGGGATTTATTTTCATCAGGGGGATCTGGCTTTTTTCCAGCAATGGTATCTGGATGTGAAACCAGGAAGTCTTTGTTATAAAAAGCAATGTCACGGACAATCCCAAGACCGTTTGTGATGATGCCAGACTTGTAAGCATAACAGAAATGCCCGTTAATATACATCTGCTGGACTGCATGGTTAGCGGCTGCATGTGATGGCATTGGATTATAAGCAGCTTTATAAGGGTCAGAATTTTTATCAAAACCTTTTAATTTTGCATAAGCTTCCAGTTGTTTTATAATGCGGTTTGCATACTTTGGGTTATTTTCCGTTACCCATGCTTCAATGCCAGAAGTATCAAAAATAACCATAGAAGCAAGGTCTTTATCAATTTTTTGGCATATGGGTCCTGTTATATCCACCATCTTGTCAAACATAAGCAGCAGGTCTTGTAAAAAATCCTGTTTAAAACGGGTTATTTTTGAAGCATCAGGTACTTTAGTAAATCCACAAAATCCACGCAGATGCCTTGAATAATTAAGGAACACAAGAAGAAGGGAATCTGTTGGCATGGAAAATATGCGCTGTATAATAAGAGCCCAGAGCATTGCTGTTAATGGATATTTACGGTTTCTGCCCACAGAAGAATAATAGTGGTTATAAAAAGAAACCGGGATTATTGGACCAAGGTCAATATGGTTTTCAAGAAGGGTAAGGAACTGTGGTTTGTCAGGATCAAAAATTTCCTGGCAATCTGAAAAAATATCTGCCAAAGTGAGTTGTTTTTGTGCTATCATAAGAATGTCTCCTTTCGGTGGACTGGTTATAGTTTTTTACAACTCTATTATACCATAAACCGTGAGGAGATGTTTTATTTTAATAACAAAAAATGTCGTATTTATGCGGCTTTCAGAGTTTCGCAATCGCCTAAATAATGAAATAATAAAATGAAAGGAGGGATATGATATGAATCCAGAACTGACAAAAGCCGTTTATGACGAGCGCAGCCGCATTTACCACATCCTGACAGCAGTTCGGGAAGCGGCCTTGGCGGAACCTAACATCAGCAGTTAATTCATGCAGTATATTTCTGATATACAGCAGGAAGCTGAGTGGAATTATATGCTTGTTTCACATGATATGCACGAAAACGGAAACGGGAGCCATTTAGATGGGATGAATAAAACTGGAAAGGGTGATTTGATATGAGTGAGATACCAACAATCAATGCTTCTGAAAAGTTTCTGCTCACCTTCGATGAAGCAGCAGGCTATTTTGGAATTGGGAGGAACAAGTTACATAATATGGCAAGCTATGGAGAACCCCCTGACTGGGTGCTACATAACGGCAAGAAGACTTTAATCAAGCGGGTGCTTTTGGAGAAATATCTCTTGAACGCCGAGACAATTTAACAAAAAACCAACAGGAGCCTTGCCAAGCAGCAGGGCTTTTGTTGAAAAGAAAGGATGCTGTTATGCGCAAAAATAATACAACAAAACGCACAGACACGAGGGGGCGAATCCTGCTGACGGGGGGAAGCCAGAGAAAGGATGGCTGGTACGCATATAAGTACACAGGCACGGACGGAAAACCGAAATTCATCTACTCCTGGAGATTAAATGCGACTGACCCCTTGCCAAAAGGGAAGAAAACTTGTATACCCCTGCGGGAAATGAAAAAAGAAATTCAACGTGACCTTATGGATGGTATTGACCCATCCGGCGCAAAGATGACCGTGTGCGAGCTGTATAAGAAGCATACCGGTTTAAAATCCAATGTAAGGGTATCCACGCAGAAAGGAAGAAACCAGTTGATGCAGCTCTTAGAGAGTGATAAAATAGGCTATATGCCAATCGAGAAGGTAAAGCCGAGCGATGCCAAACAGTGGGCGATACGGATGAAAGAAAGAGGGTTTGCCTTCCATACCATCAACAACCACAAACATTCCTTAAAAGCCATCTTTTACACAGCAATAGAGGATGACCTGATACGGAAGAATCCTTTTAACTGGGACATGGAAGATGTGATCGAGAATGACACCGAACCAAAGGCCGCATTGACAGACACACAGGCGGATTTGTTACTGCGCTTTTTGCAGACAGACTGCACGTATCAGAAACATTACCACGCTGTTATCGTCCTGTTAAACATCGGGCTGCGTATTTCAGAATTATGTGGGCTTACCGCTGCTGACATTGACTTTGAAAACGGATATATCAATGTAAACCACCAGCTTATCTTCGACGAAGGCAGCTACCGTATAGAACAGCCAAAGACCGACAGCGGCATCTGGAAAATCCCCATGAATGAATCCTTGCACAGGGCATTAAAAAGTGAAATGCAAAGCAGGGAGAACACACAGCCAGTAACGATAGACAGATATACGGATTTTATCTTCCTCAACAAGAAAGGGCTTCCTATGTACGGTGCGGCATATTCTACAGATTTTTCGCACATGGTCAAGAAGTACAACAAGCACCACAAAGAGAAACTGCCGAAAATCTCGCCGCATATGCTGAGACATACCTTCTGCACAAACATGGCAAACCAGAACATGCCGCCGAAAGCTTTGCAGTACATCATGGGGCATATGGATGTAACGACTACGCTCGGATACTATGCACATGGATCGACGGAATCCGCTAAAATGGCGATGGAATCACTGCTGAAATGACTGTCAAACTTACTACTTTTCTTACTACTTTAGAACGGTATTTTTTAACAAGTGATAAACAGATATGTGAAGCCACCGCACATAACAAAACTCTCACAAGCCGCATAAAATCAAGGTTTGTGAGAGTTTGAAAATTTATAACAAGATATTGTAGAATTTATTTATTGTTTTAAAGAACCATAAAAGAAATACTATGGAACTTATTAATGAAAAAAACAAAATAATTATAAAGGTTATAATAAGTTTTATATTCATATAGCTGTCTTCCATACTGTTTGAAAATGATTTATATAAAAATAAATAAAATTTTCCTGGTATCCTGGTATTAATTAAACCAGAATTAATGTATAATTTACTAGATATTTTTATTATACCACCTTATATATAATATAGCTACTGTTAATTTTGGTAAAATGTACCAGGTTTCACTATTCCATAATATATAAAAATACATGAAACCTGCTGCTTACAGAATAAAAATGGAGGAAATGTATATGGACAGAGCAGAAAGAAAACCTAACTGGATGAATTACAGCCCTATGCTTAAGATGTACAGGCAGGCACAGAGTGTACAGGGCATTTTAGAACCTGATATGGAATTTTTATCTGATGTAAATCTTGGCAGGTATAGAAAATATATATTAGACAGGTTTGGATTACCAGACAATATATATAATTTCCTTAACCAGACAGGGCTGCCAGACCGGTTTATAACATGGCGTTCCCCAGATGAAGAAATGGAGGATAAAAACAAACAATCCTGTTCTGGTGTGTTTTTTACATTAAGATGCCTCCGGACAGAGAAAATTAAAAAACGGGATTTTTTTGTTATCGGAGAGGACTGGAGCATGGGGAGGTGCAGTGAGGTCTGCGGGGATGAATGGACATGGTGGAAAGAAGAGGAATGTACCTGTATAGTGGCAGATATAAGTACAGGGGAAATATGGCAATGGTTTCATTATACAGACACGGATTTTCTGGCATATATTAACAGCAGCCTGGAACAGTATCTGTTGTCAATGGCTTACTGGCGGGCATTTTACCCTTTACTGGCACAGAAAACCAGTGAATTTACTGCAAAAAACCCAGAAGAAACAGAACTTGGTTATATTTTTAAACACCATAAAACACTTTACACCCCGTTTTGGGAAAGAATTAAAGCATTAGACCCAGAAGCAGCAAAAAAGAGAAATGGTTACTGGAGATTTATGTCTGACCTGTCCTTGTATTAAGAAATACATAGAGATTTATTAAACAGGTATTTTCCCACGGAAATCAATTTTCCATAAACAGAAAAAATAATGTATAATAGCACTATGA
>CAJUPJ010000078.1 GCA_910588655.1 uncultured Lachnospiraceae bacterium
CAATATATTACAAATTATTCATAGACAGCCTTTGCGGTTCAGCGCAAAGGCTGTAGTATTGTACCATCTGGTTTATATATTTTTATTGTAAAATAAACTTAGCCCTTACAGAAGTCCGCTGGAAGCATAATGGGGATTATGCTGTTTTTAAAATCTTTAATATTATTTGTAATAATACAGTCTATGCCGTTTCTTCTGGCAGCAGCATATTGTACACAGTCTTCAAAATCATTCCACTTTAACGTCATAGCAGTAAGGATATCAGTTTCAGCAACAGGGATTATGCTGGTAATTTTTAGTATTTTTTCCATAATCCTGTATGATGTACTGGAATTATGTGTTTCCTTATGGATAATATAAAACAAATCTGTTGCGGAAGAAGCTGTTATTAATGCTATATCTGAATTGTTGCTTATCTTTCTGAATACATCAGCAGACACAGCAGCATTTGTGCGGTTAAAGACTAAATCAAGGATTACATTTGTATCAATCAGTAGTTTCATAACGTCCATTTATCCTTTCCGCTTTGTATTCATCAAGTGTCTTTCCAGAATCTGGGACAGAACCAGTTATACTGTCCAGTATATCCTCAATACTTTCATCCATACCAGGTGTTTTTCTGGTATCATGCTGTGAGCATATAAACTGTATATAACCGTACACCTTTTCTACTTCATTTTCAGGAAGCGTATTTAATAACTGTATAGATTTTTCTAAAGATGACATAAATTAATACCTCCTTGTCATAAATTTATATTAAAAAATTATAATATATTATTTTCCCATTTTTTAATAATAACATCAAGTTTATTTTCTGGTATGACAGATATAAGGCTTTCTAGTAATTGCTGTTTTGATATATTTACTAATCCTTTCTGTTTATAAAACCTGGCATTGTTTATGCTTTACCAGGCTTTATTGTTATATTAGCGGGTTAAACGGATGGCATT
Organism: uncultured Lachnospiraceae bacterium; assembly: GCA_910588655.1. GTDB lineage: Bacteria > Bacillota > Clostridia > Lachnospirales > Lachnospiraceae > Butyribacter. The sequence goes on from CAJUPJ010000078.1 coordinate 951, forward strand.
TTAGTCTTTAATAGTTTCCAGTATTCCATAAAATCTATTCAGTTACAGTTCCAGCCTCTTCCAGGAAGTAATTTTCTGTATAGGCTTCTTCGGTTTCTAATGATGCCCTGTATTCATTTGCAATCATTGTCCTGTTAAAGTCTGCTGTTGGGTCTATTTCTTCAACCAATTTTTCTAAGTCATCAATAGAAATTTTGAAAAATTCTTTTCTCATATTAACTTTGTTAATACGGTTTTTATTGAGCATTTCATGCATTTTACCTTCAAGTGCAACGGCATCTTCTGAAAAAATAAAACTATGCACATCAAATTTAAAAGGAACACTAGCACTTCCTAATTCATTAACACGGTCTTGTGGTTCAAGCCGTCTTGTCATACCAATTTTGAAAACATTATCACCAAATGAACCTAAATTACTAATAATATATACTGTTCCTGCCCTGCCATTCTGCAAGCTGACAATATCTTCTTTTTTTATTACAACATCAGATAACTGTTCCTGGAGTTCAAGTATTCTTTTATTCAGCACATCCATTTCCTCTTTAGCAGCATTTTCCAATTGTTCCTTTAACTTTTGTATTTCAGTTTCATACTTGCTTTCTTCTTGTTCTATTTTCTTACGTTCTTCTTCAAGTGCTTTGCGTTCTGCTGCTTCTTCGCGCATTTTTTCTTTTAATGCAATTTGTTCTTGTTTTTCCTTTTCTTTCTTTATGTAATAATTGTATTCTATTTTAGCAGCATTTATAAAAAGGTATTCAAGCTGGCTTATAAATTTTGTAAGAGTTCCTGCTATAGCCTGGTTACCTTCACCAGCTATTGAAAGATATTTTGATGTGATTTTTTGTATATCTTCAATCGATTTATCAATCTTTCCATATTTTAATTCTGCAAGTACATTCTGAAGTTCAGCACGCAACGCAATTACCATAAGTGAATAAATAGCTTTATTCGCTTTTGTCGTGTATCTTGCGGAATATGTTTCCATTACTTTTGTAATCTGCTTGTCGTTATCCTTGAAAGCTTTTCTTAATTCTTTTGAGTTCATGTTTTGCAAATGAAGCATAACAGATGGGACTAATTCGTCAATCTCTTCCATTTCATCAGGGTTAAATTTAAGTATCTGAGGTGAAACATCATATAAAAAGAAATTATCTATTGAGTATTTTATACTTTTGTATAATTCTCTTAATTTTGAAATTTTAGTAGCTTCTTTTTTTACCTGTTCACGTTTTTTAGCAATTTCAAGGTCAATTTCAGTACTTGTGGCAGCAGTTCTTTCCATGATAGTTCTGTCAAGGTTTTTACATTCTTCCTGTGTTTTGGATAATTCTGTTCTGGCATTATTAACAGATGAATTTAGTCCGTTAATTTGTGCTTTTAAATTCTCGACTTCCCTTCGGTTTTCGTCTACATCAACTTCTTTTAATCTGTTTTCTAGTTCAATAACTTTGTTCTGGAAATATGCTTCATTATCTTTAAAATATTTGCGCTGGATAAATATTATAATAACAGCAACAGGTAATAGTACATAAGTCATTGAAAGAAAACATGCAATACATGTTAAAGTAACAAGGAATTTAACTTCTGCAATTTGTTTATTATCTGATGGGTTCATTATTTTTTTTCTCCTTTTTTCATTTCATGAAGCCTGGAATTATTTAAGTTTTCCAGGCTTCGTCATTGGTTGGCTGCTTTTTCTGAAATACTTTCAGCGCTTGCGCCGTTTGCGGTAGTATTCAAGACATATTGTCCCGTTTTCTTTGCAGTCCTGGAGCGACTTTTTATATAAGCCTCCTCTGCTTCTGCAACGGTACAGGCATTTGATGAAATGCTATCACTTGTTACTGCCGTTTCATCTTCTTTTACAACACTGTAAAAGAAGTTACGCACGACATCTCTTTGGTCTGGTTCTAGTTTAAGGTATTCATAAACTAGGTTATAACTAAATTCATCAAGGTTAAATTCTTTTTTTAGTTGTTCCATTACAGATGCTGATGTTTTTATGGTTTTAGGTTCAGTTCCATCGCGAAGCCATTTTTCACTAATGGGAAATGTACTACATAATAATTTGATGTGCTTGTTTGTAACATTACGTGTTCCACTTTCTATATTGGATATGCCAGATTTAGATAATCCTAACTTACCACCAAATTCTTCCTGACTTAAACCATAGTAGTTACGTATTTCTTTAAAACGGTCATTAATTGTTGACAACTTGTTTCCTCCTTTCAAAATTCAGAATAACATAAATAGTTCTGTTTGTAAACATATAATAGAAAACTTCTGTTTGAAAACTTAAACAAGAAAAATAGTTGACAAAAGTTTTCAAAAGCCTTATAATGTTTTCATACAGAACACAAAATGTTCTGTAAATTAAAGCGTGATACCGCATCAAAGAAAGGAGGTAAACATGGAAAGAAATGGGGTTAAAGGAAGGTATTTTAGAAAGATGTGATAGAAATATTGCAGAAATGGAAAAGTCAAATTGCTCAAGTTCCACAAAAAAACACTCAATCGAAAGAAGTCAAGCCAGTAAACAGATTTTGGAAATTATATGCGGTATACAAGGAATAAATGCGTATACCGCAATGCAAATTTTAAAAGAAACAGAATCAATTATAAATGATGCAATTATGTTTAAAAAATTCTAAAAGTAATGGGTTTCTTTGTAATTGTTTAAGGCATTATTTAAATCAGATATGGTTTCGTAATAACAAGAAATCAATTTCTCATCATATTCATTATTACTGGAATCGTGTTTAACAGACAGGTTATCCATATGCTGCATTTTTAAGATTGTGAGGTCATGAAGCATTTGATTATATGAGATGCCATAACGGTTAGTTAAATCGTCCATGTTATATTATACTCCTTTCTATGTACTTGGCTGCTGCAACAGCCTGTACATAGATTATATGGCAGGTAATTGGAAATGTAAATAAAAAGAAAGGAAAGCTAATTTTTTGTAATTAAATATCAGAACAAACAGGAGGCAGGGCATGTTTTTTACAGCACAAGTTGATTATGGGATAATCTTGAAGATTTATTTAATGTTCAGCAGAGATATTTACGTGCGATTGAATAAATTCATCCCTGCATAGCAGATAATCAAGTGATACATCAAAAATATCAGCTATCAAAACAAGGCATGGCAATGATGGTGAACGTTCTGCCTGTTCATATTTTTGGTATGCGTTAAGCGATATATTAAGCCTGTCAGCCATATTCTGTTGTGTGAAGCCACATTTCATACGTATTTCACGAAGCCTTTTGTTAAACATAAATACCTCCTAAAAAGTTCTTGATATTACATACAAATTGTACTATCTTATAGGTGAGAAATATACATACAATATGTATGCAACAGGAGGTTAATAATGCAGAGAGGCTGGAAGGAAATCAGATAAAGGAAGGGGGGAAATAAAATGTCTGACAAAGAAAAGAATGTTACCATTGTAAATCCAGAAGATAAAAAATTTATACAGGTTTTAATGTCACTTTCTCCTGAAAAAAAGTTTTTCATCAAAGGCATTATTCTGGGCATGGAAACACAAAGAAAGCTGGATAGGAATATCCAGCCAGGAGTAAATGCGTAATTGCAGGAAAGGGGCAAACAAATAAGTACAATTATAAGTGAATTTATAATGCCAGGGATAAACATTTTCCTGGCAGCAGTAATATTATTCAACATCCATCAAAGAAAAAATGACAGGGAGTTATCAGAAAAAAGATATTACATGCTAATGAATGAATATCAAAAATTATCTATAAAAATAGAAAAATTAACCAAAGAAACCTTAAAGCAAAACAGGAAAGGAAAGAAATGCCAAGAGAGAACTTAAAGAAAGCCCGCCAGAAGGCAGGCATGACACAGAAGCAGGTAGCGGAATACCTGGGGACAAGTGAAAGATACTATCGGTTTATTGAATCAGGAACAAGAAATGGCACTTTTGAAGTATGGGATAAATTAGAGGATTTATTTGGAGTCCATCAAAGAATCCTTAGGGAATTTTCTTCCGACTAATTCATCAAGTGAAACGTTAAAATGGTCAGCAAGTTTGATTAGGACAGATAACTCTGGTTCTCTTGCACCTAATTCATAGTTTCGGTATCCACGTACAGTAATTCCTAAAAATTCAGCCATTTGTGCTTGGGTGCAATTAAGCATAAGGCGCAGTTGTTTTAATTTTTTTGAAAAATTCATAAAACCTCCTAAAAAGTATTGACAAGGAACATTATGTTCCTTATACTGTAGATATGATTTTAGGAACATTATGTTCCTATACTATATATTTATAATAATATTTTATTTTACCATGTATTAGAAGGAGGTTGCAAGAATGTTATCAGATAAAGTACAGAAACTGGAACTTGAAAACAAAAGATTGTCAACAATAATAGCAGACATAACAAAGTTAGATGCTCCAAAACCAAAGTATTGTGAACAATGCAAACATTATATGCAGCATTATGGAAGGGACGAATATGGCACATTTTTCATGCTCTATACAGGACATTGTACCTGTGGAGTGCCAGCAGGAAAACGCAAGGGGAAATTAAGCCTGACACCAGAAGATACGTGTTTATGTTTTGAAGAAAAGATATATAAAGGAAGTGGACAGTATGGAAAATAACAGAGTACCATTACCTGTTGCGGCGAAAGAATTAGGCATGTCACAGCAGGCAGTAAGGGAACATATGAAGCGGAAAGTTATTGATATAGGTTATGTCCTTCCAGGCGTAGAAGGCAAAAGAAAAAACTATTTAATCTACAGGGACAAGCTGGACAGGTTTCTTGGCAAAGCCTAGCTGTCCTGTCCCTGATGCTGTCAGAAGCACCAGGGGCATTAAGGCATGGTCTGTGTGCGTGCCATGCCGCATAAAAACGTTTCAGTTCCTCAATATTTATTAAATTCCTTGCTTTGGCACTATACCATTTTTATATAAAAACGCACACGGAATCCCTGGCAGGATT
>CAJUPJ010000079.1 GCA_910588655.1 uncultured Lachnospiraceae bacterium
TATGTTTTGGCAAAAATTATTTATTTTTATACCCTAAAGCCTGAATAGTAACTTCTGGACACCAGGAAATAAAAGATGAGAAATATGTATTTAAAAATAAACTGTTTGATGCAAAGATGAACCTTGAAAAAGAACTTCACCGCATAAAAGACAGAAAACATTCAGCTTATATGCATAAATACCATCTTCTTGATTTGCTGCGTATGTCAAAATTTACATTTGCGGAAACATGTGCACAGAAATGGGAAAATTACAAGTATACATTTAACCGCAGGGCATTTCTTTTACAGAATGGTTTATATATTGCGATTTTACTTGTATTTATTGCACTTTGCATAATTATCCCGGTAGTAAAAAATGCCCCTCTTCTTACTTATAACAATGTGTTAAATATTTTGCAGCAGGCATCACCAAGAATGTTCCTTGCACTTGGAGTTGCAGGGTTAATACTTCTTACAGGTACAGACCTTTCTATTGGGCGTATGGTTGGCATGGGCATGACAACAGCAACGATTATTATGCACCAGGGCATTAATACAGGTTCAGTTTTTGGACATATATTTGATTTTACAGGTATGCCTGTTGGCGCAAGGGTATTACTGGCACTTGTAGCCTGTGTTGTTTTATGTACATTTTTTACAACTATTGCAGGTTTCTTTACTGCTAAGTTTAAAATGCATCCTTTCATTTCAACAATGGCAAACATGCTTGTAATCTTCGGGCTTGTAACATATGCGACAAAGGGTGTGTCATTTGGTGGTATTGAACCTTCAATTCCTCAAATGATTATTCCAAAGGTAAACGGCTTCCCGACAATTATTTTATGGGCAGTAGCAGCAGTTGTAATAGTATGGTTTATCTGGAATAAAACAACATTTGGCAAGAACCTGTATGCTGTAGGTGGAAACCCTGAAGCAGCAGTTTCAGGTATTTCAGTATTCCGTGTTACTGTCGGTGCATTTATACTTGCAGGTATACTCTACGGATTTGGTTCATGGCTTGAATGTGCAAGGATGTTTGGTTCTGGTTCTGCTGCATATGGGCAAGGCTGGGAAATGGATGCAATCGCTGCCTGCGTAGTAGGTGGTATATCTTTTACAGGTGGTATAGGCAAGATTTCAGGCGTAGTTGTAGGTGTATTTATTTTTACAGCACTTACTTATTCCCTTACAATACTTGGTATTGATACAAACTTACAGTTTGTATTTTCAGGAATAATAATTCTTGTATCAGTAACACTTGACTGCCTGAAATATGTACAGAAAAAATAAATAAATATATATAAATAAAAAAGGATTTAGATAAGAATAGAAAAGAGGGAAGATACAAAAAACAATATAATAAGGAGGAGAATTTATGGGAGCAAAGAAAATGCTGGCAGCGGCATTAGCATTCAGCGTAGCTGCGACAAGTATTCCTCTGCCTGGGGGTGTTGTACAGGCGGCAGGCAATGACAGTTCTGTATTTAAAGGTGAGGAATGGTTTGACCAGAATGGTGTATTTCAGGTAAACAGGGAAGATGCACATGCAAGTTTTATCGGATTTGATAATGCAGACAGTGTTAAAAACCCTTCACTCAGAAAGAAACATGATACATCTCCATTTTACCAGTCATTAAATGGTACTTGGAAATTTGAGTGGGTAAAATCACCGCATGAAAGAAATACAGAATTTTTCAAGGATGGTTATAATACTAGCACATGGAAGGACATTAAAGTTCCTGCAAACTGGCAGACAGAGGGCTATGATTCCCCGAAATATACTGATACACGTCTTCCATGGGAAGGTGTAGAAGACCCAAGGGCAAATTATGGATTGCCAGAAGGCAGCCCGAGAGGGGTTTCACCAACAATTTATAACCCAGTTGGCTCTTATAAAAGAACATTTAAAACCCCGGCAGGATGGGACGGTAAAGAAGTTTTTGTGTCTTTCCAGGGTGTAGAATCTGCATTTTATTTATGGATTAATGGAGAAAAAGTGGGATATAGTGAGGACAGCTATACACCATCAGAGTTTGATATCAGCAAATATTTAAAACCAGCAGGTGAAGAAAATACAATTTCTGTGCAGGTATACCGCTGGTCAGATGGAAGTTACTTAGAAGACCAGGACTTTATCCGTCTGAGCGGCATTTTCAGGGATGTATTTTTATTTGCTAAAGATAAAGAAGCATCACTGTTTGACTTTGCATATACAACAGACCTTGACAGCAATTATAAAGATGCTACATTCAATTTTGAAGTAACATTGAGGGGATATGGCAAAGAAGCAGCCAAAGGATATACAGTAGAAAGTATTTTATATGATAAAGATGGCAAGGAAGTATTCAAAAAGGATTTAGACAGCTTTGAATTTAAAGCCGGAGATGGCAGCCGTTATTTTGAGGCTTCTTCCAGTTATTCACATCAGGTAACAGCACCAGCGCTCTGGTCAGCAGAAGACCCAGCACTTTATGAGCTGGTAATTATCTTAAAAAATGCTGAAGGAGGCATTGTAGAAACTGCTGGTACACATGTAGGTTTCAGGGAAATTGAAATCGTAAGGCGTGGTACTAATAAGTCACAAATTCTTGTAAACGGTGCACCAATCAGGATACAGGGTGTAAACCGCCATGAAACTTCATTAAAAGGCGGGCGTGCAATTACAGAGGAAAGCATGATACAGGATATTATGCTTATGAAGCAGTACAATATTAATTCTGTAAGGAACTCACACTATCCTAATGATGCAAAATGGTATGAACTTTGTGATGAATACGGGCTTTATATGATTGATGAAGCAAATATTGAATCACATGGACTTAACTGGTTAATCCCACAGAGTGACCCAGAATGGATTGAAGCATGTAAAGACAGGATGACCAGCACAATTGAACGCAGCAAAAACCATGCAAGCATTATGTCCTGGTCTTTAGGAAATGAAAGTTCCAGGGGTGATACATGGCAGATACTCAGGCAGCTTTGTAAACAGCTTGACCCTACAAGATTTGTACATTATGAAGGATTTGCTTATGATGCAACTCCTGAAGAAATAGATGTATGGTCAAGGATGTACCGCCGTGTTAATAACCTTGGAGTTGATGACCTTTGGAAGAACCCTCTTGAATGGTGGGGAGAACATGGTACAGTGCCAGGATTCCAGTGTGAATATTCACATGCAATGGGCAATGGCATTGGAAACATAGATGAATACTGGGATTTATATGAGAAATATCCAAACCTGCAGGGCGGGTATATATGGGACTGGACAGACCAGAGCCTGGAAATAAAGACACCTGTAGACAAGATTTTAAAAGATGAAGGCAAAAACAACATTGAAGTTTTATTAAAAGGCAGCCTGGATGATAATGGAAAAGAAGGCAAAGCCCTTAAGGGATATGCACAGGTTTACAATGATAAATCACTGCATTTATCAGGAAACCAGCCATTTACATTAGAGGCATATGTAAAACCAGAAGGCTATAATCTCAGGGGGGCAAATGATGGTTCAGGCCAGATTGATGCTTCTGGATATAACCAGACAGCCCCAATTATTACAAAGGGTAATGATGAGTGGTGTAATTCTGAGTCTTATGGTTTAAGAAGGCTTGTAGATGGTGATACTGATGTGCTGGAATTTTATATACGTGGCGGCAATTATGATGATGACTGGGGCGTATATGAAAAAGCAGCTGCACAGTTTAAAACACCAGATGACTGGGCCGACAAATGGCACCATATTGCAGGTACATTTGATGGAACAAACCTGAAATTATACCTTGATGGTGAGGAAGTGGCATCAGCAACAAGCACTTTTGGCATTGTTTCTGGCCCTAACCCAGTAGGCATTGGTGCAGATTTAACATATGATGCACAGAACCCTAATGTACCAGCTGCATTTAAAGGTGTAATTGATAATGTAAGGATTTATGATAAAGCATTATCACAGGAAGAACTAAACAATACTGGAAGAAAAGCAGATAACAACACATTATTGTGGCTTGATTTTAACAGCACAACAGATAAAACATATGCACAGGATACATATTACAGCTTTGGTGGTGACTGGCAGGACATTCCTGAAGGAAACCCTAATAACAAGAACTTCTGTGCGAACGGGCTTGTTTCAGCAGACAGGACTGTGCAGCCAGAACTTGAACAGGTAAAATACATTTACCAGGATATTGCTATTGATGATGCAGGAATACTGGATGGCAAAGTAAAGATTACTAACAAGTACCTTTTCACAAACGCAAATGAATTTGAAGCTTCATGGGAGCTTATAGAAGACGGCAAAGCTATACAGAATGGCGTATTCTCTAGCGGCGATGTGGATGTAAGGCCAGTACAGGACTCTGCAGAAGAAGTTAAGACATATGGTGAAAAAGTAGTTACAGTGCCATTTACAAAGCCAGAATTAAAAGCAGGTGCAGAATATTTTGTAAATATCAGCTTTAAATTAAAAGAAGATGCTTCATGGGCTAAGAAGGGGCATGAAGTTGCACATGGACAGATTGCAGTACCATTTGATGTACCAGAAGTTACAGCTTTAAAAACAGAAGATTTAGGTGGGCTTGGACTGGAAGACAGACAGGACTCAGCCGTAATCACAGGCAAGGACTTTACAGTTACATTTGACAAGACAGCAGGTACAATAAAAGACTTTACATACAAGGGCAAAAAGCTGCTTGAGAGCGGCCCGCAGCCTGATTTCTGGAGAGCACCTACAGATAGTGACCTTGGATTTTATTCAGGGGCAAGATATGATACATGGAGATATGCAGGTGAAGACAAAACAGTATCTAGTGTAACAGTTAAAAAGATTAATAATGGCATGGTTGAAATTTCAGCAGACTCTGTACTTCCAACCACAACAAAATCTTCTTACAGCCAGAAATTTACAATTTATGGCACAGGTGATATAAAAGTTACCAGCAAATTAACACCAGGGGAAGGGCTTCCAGAAATTCCAGTAGTAGGCAACAGCCTTACACTGCCAAAAGAATTTTCAAACGTAACCTGGTATGGAAAAGGGCCAGATGAAAACTATATTGACAGGCAGTCTGGATATGAAATTGGTGTATACAAAAAAGATGTAGATGATTTCTTTATTGACTATATCAAACCACAGGAAACTGGAAACAGGACAGAAACACGCTGGGTAAGCATGACAAACAGTGATGGTACAGGGCTTCTTGCCAAGACAGATGTACCAATGGAATTTAGTGCACTGTATTATACAGCCGAAGAACTCACAAATGTAATGCATTCATATATGTTAGGCAGCAAGGACAGGATTACACTCCGCCTGAACCAGCGCCAGATGGGGCTTGGTGGTGATAACTCATGGGGAGCAAAACCACTTCCGGCGTACTTAAATACATCAGATAAGGTATATGAATACAGCTTTACATTAAAACCAGTTTCTACAGCAGATGTAGACGCTTCAATGCGTGAATACAAAACAGTGCTTCCATCTAGTACAGACAGCACAACAGAACAGCCAGGTGGTGAAGATAAACCAGATGTGAAGCCAGAGCTTAAGAAGGGTGACAGTGTATTATACAAAAATGTATATTATACAGTTGCAGACCCCATATGCACTAACTTACTTGTAAAAAATAGAGAACTATGCCATAATAAAAT
>CAJUPJ010000080.1 GCA_910588655.1 uncultured Lachnospiraceae bacterium
AAACTGGATTTGAAAGCCGCAGAAGATAAGGGCTGGAGAATCCGAGAGACTATAATACTTAAATGGAGGAAACAGGTTATTATGGAAAATATAATTGTTAAAATTCAGGATGCATCTGTAAGCCTTAAAAACTTTACATTACACCCTGTAAATATTGAAATACCAGAAGGCTTTATTACTGGTATAACTGGTGCAAATGGTGCTGGAAAAACTACATTTATCCAAATGGTTCTTGGATGCTTTCCCAAAATGAATGGCACTGTCACAATAAATGGTTCTGACGTAATACAAGAACGCCAGAAAGCGCTTGCAATGACAGGTGTTATCTCAGAAAAAAGAACTTTTTATGAGGAAGAAGATGCACTTAAGAATGAAGAATATTTCTCCTCTTTTTATGAAAACTGGGATAAAGAAATTTACAGGGAATATCTTAAAAAAATGAACATTCCTCCCAGTAAGGCTATAGGAAATCTTTCAAAAGGTGAAAGGATAAAATTCCAGCTTGCTTTTTCGGCAGCATATAAACCAGCTTTACTTATAATGGATGAGCCAGCTTCAGGCTTAGACCCTGTATTCAGGACAGATTTCTTTAAAATCCTCCAGGAATTTGTAGCAGAATATATGTCTGCAATTATTATTTCTGACAATGTAACAGAAAACCTGGAACAAATTGCAGATTATTTAATTACAATAGAAAACGGGGAATGCAGCTGGAAGGAGGCTATTTAATGATTACGTTAAAACAACTTGTATACAAGGAAATATCTGAAATGAAAGAACGGCGCAAAAAGGAAAGCTTTGGGACTTATTATGTTTTTTATGTCCTTGCAATAATTTTTACCATTACAACATTGATTCTTTCCATTCCTGATAATGAACCTTTTGACACATTTTATCTTTATACTACCTTATGGTCAGGGTATGTATCTTTATCATTCCTGTACCAGTATTTATATAGAATTAAAGAAAACGGAACTATAAATAATATATTTTTAAAATATAAATTTATCCCTGTAGATATGGGTACACTGTTCCTTGCCAAAATTATAGTTCTTGCAAGGTTTATAACAATACATATACTGCCAGCCCAGATACTGGCATTTATATGCAGGGTATATTACGTTTACAAATATAGGTGTAACTTTTTTGACCTGATGTTATTTTTCCCTGCAATAACAGGAATAATATATTTTATGGTTTTCTCTGTAACAATATACAGAAAATACAGGCGGGCAGCAAAATAGCCTGCCTGTATTATATTTACTCATCCTCATTAATTTTATTCCACAGCCTTGCATCAAGCTTTTCCTCATAAGCATCTGCTGCTATGTCATACTCTTCTTCGTCTGTTATATCTTCCATCTCAAAATCATCATTTCCTAAATCCTTTATCCTGAAAACATAATACTCTGTAATATTTTCAACATCTGCTGGAATTGCAGCAGCATAAAGCCTGCCGTCTGCTTCATATATTTCATCAATATAAAAATCCCTTTCATTGCCATCTTCGTCTGTTAATGTTACCATAGTTTCTTCAAATTCATATTCACTGTAATTATCTGCCATAAATATATCCTTTCCTGTTATAAAACAAATGTTCTGACAACCTGCACATTGCCTGTTTTGTTTATTATAACGTTAAATATGTAGTGGCGCAAGTGAACCCTCCCATTTTTTACACTATAAATTTATACATGATTTCTTACAACATGAAGATAATATTTTACTGCTTTTAAAATATTTACTGCAACTGATAACCTTACAAGATTGGAGTTTTGCAATTAATGACCTTACACTTTACCTTGACACACATCCAGACTGCCCTGAGGGAACTCCGCTGTTCCACCAGCTTTCCAAGGAACGAATGGAATTATTAACTGAATATGCCAGTAAATATAATCCTTTAACGCAGCTTTCAATGGTTACTGCTGGTTTAGATAACAGTAAATATGCATGGGCAGAAGGCCCTATGCCATGGGAAGGAGGCTGTATATAATGCGGGCTTATGAAAAGAGACTGCAGTTTCCTGTTAAAATCAAGAAAACATGCCCTAAAACTGCACAGTTAATTATTAGCCAGTATGGCAGGCCTGATGGTGAATTAAGTGCCTCAATGCGTTATCTTGCACAGCGTTATACTATGCCAGTAAAGAAAACTGGCGGTCTTCTGACTGATATAGGCACAGAGGAAATAAACCATATGGAAATAATATGTGCAATAGTATACCAGCTTACGCGTGATTTAACACCTGAAGACACCAGAACCGCTGGGTTTGATGCCTATTATATTGACCACACAAAAGCACTCTGGCCACAGGCAGCAGCAGGTGTACCTTTTACTTCACTGGAATTCCAGTCAAAGGGCGACCCTTTTGCCGATTTATTTGAAGACCTTGCAGCAGAGCAGAAAGCACGCACCGTATATGACAACCTACTGCGTGTAATAGAAGACCCTGATGTACGTGCGCCTTTAAAATTTCTGCGCGCAAGGGAAATTGTGCATTTCCAGCGTTTTGGTGAAGCACTTGAAATGACCAAAAGTAATCTTGACCATAATAATTTTTACTATTTTAATGCAGAATTTGATAAAAAGTTTTATAAAGCAGAGGAACATTGTTAATACTATATTATAACCAATTTTTATAAAAACAGGTGAAAGGATTTGAAAATGAACAAGCATAAAAATTACCATATGTATGGTATTCTTGCCATTGTTATATTAATATTGCTAATTATTTTCTTCAGCCTCTATATTGGACGGAATACAAATGGCAGTTCTGCTTCAAAAGCATCACCACCTGCCTCTTCACCTGGAACAGATATTATAAAAGATGCAGGTGATGATGCAGAAGTAAATGCCTATCTTGAAGAACAAGACACAATTATTTCTGATATGCTGGAAAATATGCGTGTCAAACAATCCGGGAGTGCAGAACTTGATTTCCTTATAAGCATGATACCTCAATATGAAGCTTCTGTTGATTTGTCTAAAAGTTACCTTATATTAGGTGGTAAAAACAAAAGGCTTAAAGAACTTGCTAAGGAAATAATTGAAGAGCATCTGGAAGAAATAGAGGATATGCGGGAATTAATAAAAGAAATCCAGAAACAGGATATTAATGACAATGAAAAAGAAAAAAAATATCTTAATGTTTATAATAAAATTATTTCATCCCACCAGCATATATCTGATGAAACTGATGCAAGCAGCAATGTTGAAAAAGCTTATATAGAAGGAATGATTATACACCACCAGATGGCAGCTGATATGGCAGAAACCATTTTAAAATTTTCATCACACAGGGAAATATGTAATACTGCTGAGGATATTTTTGAAACGCAGAAAGAAGAAATCAGCAAAATGGAAGAAATTTTTAATGATATGTAAACAAGCAAAATATAATAAACCTGCTTAAATGCAGGCACACAAAACCTGGAACACGGTACGCCTTATTGTAAATAATGCAGGCGGCTGCGTTCCAGGATACATATTATATTTTAATTATATTTGAATTTTATTTATTACTTAGAGCAGTAAGCTCTTCTAACATATCTTTAAGCCCTGTTTCCATATTTTCATCAGAAAACTGGCATGTACCAACCTTTTTATGTCCTCCCCCATTATATTTAAGCATAAGGCTTCCCACATCAACAGTGCAGGTCTTATTAAGTATACTGTATCCAACAGCAGCGCTGCATCCCTTGCCGCCACGTCCGCTTACAATCCATGCAGAAATATTCTGTTCTGGATACATACTGTAAATCATAAAACGGTTGCCTGAATATATAGGATTGACGCCACGCAAGTCAGATATTATCAGTTTTCCATCCACTTTTGTATACTTTTTAACCATTTCCTTAAACTTCTCTGTCTGTTCAAAATAAACATCTATGCGCTCTTTAACATCAGGCATTGCAAGTATCTCATCTGTAGTCATTGTGCGGCATGCATCTATAAGCTTTTCCATAAGCTGGTAGTTTGAAATAGTAAATTCACGCCAGCGTCCGAGCCCTGTACGCGGGTCCATAAGAAATCCTACTAAAATCCAGCCTTCAGGATTTTGCACTTCATCAATTGTAAGGTTTCCTGAATCAACCTTATCAACTGCTTCCATCATATCATCAAATTGAGGGAACTTCTCCCTGCCGCCATAATATTCATAAATAATACGGGCACATGATGGCGTAATACGGCTTTCACCTTTATACTTACCCTCAAGCTCCAGCCTCTCATGTTCACTTGAATGATGGTCAAACCACAAACCACAGCCCTCTACAAATGGTACATTGGCAAGGCAGTCATTCTCATTTACCTCAACAAGCCCGTCCTGTAAGTCCTTTGGATGGGCAAATTTCCAGCTGTCGATTATACCTGCCTCCTTAAGAAGTGCCCCACATGCAAGACCATCAAAATCCGAACGTGTAATTAACCTCATTTTAATCTCTCCTTTTCAATTATTCTTACATTGTTAAAACCATATATAGCAAATAATTATAACTATTATAACATACTGCAATATTGTGTGCACCATTTTTTTGATTATAAATAAAAAAGAATAAAACAAATAATATCTGCTTTATTCTTTCTGGAACAATTTTAAGCAATTCTAAACATTATTATAGTTCTTTCTTCAATGCATCAATTTCATTGTCTGTTAAATGTGTAATATGCCTTATATATTCATTATCATCACCATGAAGGAGCATTTCCTTTGCAATTTTTGTTGTATAATCTTTTATACAATCATTGGCATATTCATTTGCATACTTCTCAACTTCTGGTTTCATCAGTTCCATCATTAATGCACTCATTGCCTTATCCTCCTTAATTTTTTCAAAAACTTTTCCATTTGCAGATAATAAAACCTGCATTATTGCATCTGCCTGCTGCTTTTCCTCAATCTCTTCCAGGCTATATGCTTTATTAACTAATCTTTTTACATTCTGCTCTGTCAATTTATCAGTAAGTGCTGATAACCAGATAAATGCTTCACTTTGAAGTTCCTCTGTAACCACAACCTGCATTTTCATTAAACTTATACCCATAATTGTATAAATACCATCATGACGTTTACAATAATCTATTTTCTGTGCATCCAGCCATTTTAATATATTAAAATGGCTTCTGCTTACAACCAAAGAAACTATAACATCCTTTGTCCGGTATCTGCTGCAATAGTAAAAAGCATAAGCCAATGCCTTGTAAATAGCATATTTATTAAACTAGTGGTCTGAAGGGCTTTTATATTCCAAAATATTGTATCCCTCAAAAAATTCCCCAATAGGATTGTCTATATAAATACCAGATATTTTTTTGATAACCAGTAAATCTGTTTCAAGCGGCTTTTCTGATAAATTAAATTCATTTATAAATTGTAATGCCGGGTTACCTCTGAGCTCTAAACGCATAGCAGCGCAAAAGGCTGGATGCCATTGTACTTTAACCATAAATCCTCCTAATAAAATTCTGGTTTTTTATAAAACAGTAAAAGAACCATCCCATCTGGTTATTATATACAATTTTAGTAACAATATCAAGAATAAACCCACGGCTGTCAGGATAACCGCATAAAAAGTTATTACCAATAAAAAGGTTTTATAACCTGTTTT
>CAJUPJ010000081.1 GCA_910588655.1 uncultured Lachnospiraceae bacterium
TTTTTCTTCTTTGGATGACGCTATTTACTCTTTTTTTCAAGTTGAATGACTATACCGCGATAAATTATTAACTTTTAAGGAATTAAAACATGAATAAACAAAATAAAGTAAAATAAAATGCGATTTAATAAAACAAGGAACAGTTGTTTTTACAGCAGATTTTAATATAAGTGATAAGGGGTTATGCAAATGAGTATATTTAATATGGTTGCTTCTATGAATGAAAGTACAGTTGTATCAGAATATATACCAGAAGGCAGGCGTTCTGAAAGTTACCAGAGTGAAGCAGATTTGGAGAAAGAATTTATACATATGCTTACAGAACAGGGATATGAATATATAAATATCCATTCTGAACCGGAACTGGTTGCAAATTTGCGTGTAAAACTTGAACAATTAAATGATTATATTTTTTCTGATAATGAGTGGGACAGGTTTTTTAATGAGTACATAGCTAATTCAAATGACGGGATTGTAGAGAAAACACATACTATACAAGAGGATGCAGTTAAAAACCTTGTAAGGGATGATGGCAGTACCAAGAATATTACTTTACTGGATAAAAAGAGTATACATAATAACCGCCTGCAGGTATTGAACCAGTACAGGGTTTCACAGAAAGATGGCGCAAATTATGATAACCGTTATGATGTTACTATTCTTGTAAATGGTTTGCCGCTTGTCCATGTAGAATTAAAACGCAGGGGAGTTGTGCTTCGGGAAGCTTTTAACCAGATTTACCGTTACCAGCGTGACAGTTTCTGGGCAGGATGCGGTTTGTATGAATATATCCAGATATTTATTATATCTAATGGGACACATACGAAATATTATTCTAACACAACAAGAAATTCCCACATTATAGAACAGGAGAGGGAACAGAAAAAAGGTAAAAAGACCAGTAATAGTTTTGAATTTACTTCATACTGGGCAGATGGAAATAATAAGCTTATTCCTGACCTGGTAGATTTTACAAAAACATTTCTTTCAAAGCATACTATTTTAAATATACTAACTAAATATTGCGTTTTTACTTCTGAGAAGCTGCTGCTTGTTATGCGTCCTTACCAGATTGCAGCAACGGAACGTATTTTAAACCGTATTGAAACAAGTACCAATTATAAGAAGCTTGGAACGGCTGGGGCAGGGGGTTATATATGGCATACAACAGGAAGCGGGAAAACATTAACTTCTTTTAAGACAGCACAGCTTGCAAGCAAATTTTCATATATTGATAAAGTGCTTTTTGTAGTGGACAGGAAGGATTTGGATTACCAGACAATGAAAGAATATGACCGTTTTGAAAAGGGGGCAGCAGATGGAAATACTTCCACAGCGGTATTAAAACGGCAGCTGGAAAGCCCGGACGCAAGAATTATTATTACCACAATACAAAAGCTGGATAAGTTTATATCTAAGAATAAAGGCCATGAAGTATTTGGTAAACATATTGTGATTGTGTTTGATGAGTGCCACCGTTCACAATTCGGTAATATGCATAAAGAGATAACTAGAAGTTTTAAAAATTACCATATTTTCGGATTTACAGGTACACCAATTTTTGCGGAAAATGCAGGAACAGGCAAATATCCAGACCTTAGGACAACACCACAGGCTTTTGGGGACAAACTTCACACATATACAATTGTAGATGCTATTAATGATGGCAATGTACTTCCATTCCGTATTGATTATATTAAAACAATGAAGGATAAATCTGGTACAGCAGATAAACAGGTCAGGGCAATTGATACAGAAAAAGCACTGGCTGCACCAGGCAGGATAAAGGAAATAGTTTCCTATATATTGGAACATTTTGACCAGAAAACAAAACGTGATAAAGAAAGTTTTGATTTTTCTGTACTGGAAAATGTAAAAGAAATGGCTTCTGCTGGAAAAAACAGAAAGATAGAAGAGAAAAAACGTTCTACAAGAATGAAAGGTTTTAATTCTATTTTTGCTGTAAGTTCAATTGATATGGCAAAACTGTATTATATGGAGTTTTGTAAGCAGCAGGATGATTTGCCAGAAGCACGCAGGCTCAATATTGCTACGATTTACAGTTATGGAGTGAACGAAGATACAACAGATGATTTTGTACAGGATGAAAATTGTGAAGATACCAGCATGTTAGACCAGGGGTCACGTGAATTTCTGGAAATGGCAATCCATGATTACAATGATATGTTCCAGACAGCCTATGATACATCCAGTGAGAAATTCCAGAATTATTATAAAGATATATCACTCCGCATGAAAAACAGGGAGATAGATATTCTTATTGTGGTAAATATGTTTCTTACAGGTTTTGATGCTACAACATTAAATACCATATGGGTTGACAAAAACCTGAAGTACCACGGGCTGTTACAAGCATTTTCAAGGACAAACCGTATTCTTAATTCAGTAAAGAAATATGGCAATATTGTATGTTTCCGTAATCTGGAACAGGAAACAAATGAAGCTATTGCACTGTTTGGAAACAGAAATGCTGGCAGTATTGTTCTTTTAAAAGATTATAAAAGTTATTATGAAGGGTATGATGAGGATGGAAAGCATTATGACGGGTATAAGGAATTAATTGGCAGGCTGCTGGCTGGATTTCCATTAGACCAGGTAATACAAGGCGAAAAAAACAAAAAGGAATTTATTTCTTTATATGGGGCAATTCTAAGGTCAAAGAATATTTTGTCATCATTTGATGATTTTAAAGGAAATGAAATACTTCCTATACGTGATTTCCAGGATTACCAGAGCATTTACCTGGATTTATACCAGGAATTGAAAACAAAGAAAAATGGGCAGAAAGAAATTATTAATGATGATATTATTTTTGAGATAGAACTGGTTAAGCAGGTAGAAATAAATATTGATTATATTCTTATGCTTGTAAAGAAATACCAGCAGAGTGGAAACCAGGATAAAGAAATTCTTGTTACAATTACAAAAACAGTTAATTCAAGTATTAATTTACGAAGCAAATTAAAGCTTATACAGGATTTTCTACAGACAGTTAATGCAGATACAGAAGTAGATGAGGACTGGCAAAGGTTTATTGAGGAACAAAAAGAACAGGATTTAATGTTGATTATACATGAAGAAAAATTGAAAAGTGATGAAACACATAAGTTTATACAGAATGTTTTCCGCAATGGTATTTTAAAGACAACAGGAACGGATATTGATGTTATTCTGCCTGCTGTATCACGTTTTGGCAAAAGTGGCGCAGACAGGGCAGAAAAAAAGAGAACAGTTATTGACAGGCTGGAAGCATATTTTGAGAAATACAGGGAGCTTGTTGCTGCAAAATAAAACATGGCAAGGAAACCAAAGGCACACAGCATGATACAGGACATTTTAATATTACGCTGGAATACATTAGATTTGTGGGAATTATTTAAAAATAAGGTATATGAAGTTTATATTTCAGATATTGTAATTAGAGAAATCAGCGGATGTAGTGAAGAAAAATTAAAAATCTTATTGGATTATCTGAACCAGATAGATTATAATATAATTGAAACAGATGAATATACCATTAAATTGGCTGGGAAATTTATTGATTTTGGAATTTTAAGCATATTGTAAATGTAAAAACAGCCAGAGGGGTTAAAGTTATAACAACATTAGAGGGATACAAGGACTTACTGGTATATCCCATAAGTGCGAACTTAAGCAAAAAATGCCTAAAAAATATGCTTTAAAGGAAA
>CAJUPJ010000082.1 GCA_910588655.1 uncultured Lachnospiraceae bacterium
TTTTTGATGATTCCAATGTAATTGACAGTGCTGAATTTGCAAAATGTTGTTATGAGTATGTTGTTAAAAATAATTTATATTTATTAATTTTCAACAGAGAAAGTTTAAAAATAGAACAAAATGGTGAGGGATCTGGATATATGCCACACATATCTTATAGTATTGACTCCATATACCGTTTATGCAGTGATGGCATTAACCATTGGTTAGAACCGTTTTATAATTTAAATACGTTTAACCAGTCCTCTAAATTAGATATTTGCATTACAGAAGATTCTTCAGGTGGGTTTGAATTTTTTAATAAACTTTTAAATATGCTTTCTGTGGAACATTCTGATGGTGGAAAAAGTGCAATTGTTGATAAGATCGAAAGAATGTCCATAAAAGATAAAAATATACTTGTTGTATTTGACAGGGCAGCGTTCGGATGCGAAATCGAAAAATTTGTAAATAAGTTGAGGGATTATAATATAACAGTATTAGATTCTTATGAGTGTTTTGAAGAATTATTATTACGTAGTAACTTGTTTTTGAATAACCAGGAAGTTAAACGTGTGTTTAATAATTTGCCGGCTTATGCTAATAAATATTGTTTGTCATGGGAAGTATTTTTTGAGAAATTTCTTGCTTGTATAACTAAAGAAAAGCCATATAAGTATTTACATGGGAAGCGGTTGAGGGAATGTTATTTTGAAGAATGTGGTTCATTTTCATTTTGCACTTTTGAACTGTCACAAAAATGTGACCTGGATATTAAGGGAAGCAAATTGGACTGGTTATTAAAGGATACTAAATACTCATACCTTTTAACTTTTCATGATAATGGAAAAAATATCACCAGGAAAATGTCTGCTTTTTAGGGTTTGTTTTTAAGAGAATAACAAAAGATAATTTCATGCAGGCCAGAGTGTTGTTTTAATTATACTGTAGCATGTTTATGAAATGTTTATTAAAATTAAAAAATATTTTGCAAGTACCAGGTAAGTGTTGGTACGGGTACTATCGAAAACAGGTGGGAAAGTCTTGAACAGGCGTCGGAAAGTAAATTGAAGAATAAAATTAGTTATGATAAAGGACATCTGCCAAAATGTTTAAAACATAATTCTTTGTGCAATACTTGCCGGCAAATAGATAACTGCAAATATAACCAGGATGGAGGTATTTTAAATGTTAAGTATAAGATGGGGTACAACTGAAGATACTGTTGAACTGGTGGAATCTGTTTTTGATAATAATTATGAAGAAGAGTGGCTTGATGACCCGTTAGTAAAAGAGATGGTACTGGATGTAGATAAATCAGAGATTCTTTCCCCTTACTGTATCCAGAGCCCTGTGCTTGGGCAGATTCCTCCAACAGGCTTGTCTGGCGGGGTTAAAGCGTTAATTATGGCTTTAAAGACTGACTGGGAGATTTGGGCAACAGCATGCGGGGATAATTGTGCTAAATGGTTTTTAGAAATTGGAAAACGGAAAGATTTAACCATCAGTATAGAACATTATTTCAGGTTTCCAGAAACAGAGTTTGATTTTATAGATGCTGCCACGGGTGATTTGTATCATAACTATATGGATTTTATCGTTAAATACCATAGATAGTGGGGTGTTGTGAAAAAGAGCCAGTTTTGTTTTGAGGGAGTTGAGAACAATTTAATGCTTTCGCGGAAAATAATGTTGCTGATGCTGCTATTGAATTATCAAAAATATTCTTTCAATTAAAATATTGGGGTAAGGCCTGTGAATAAAGAATTAGAAAAAGGAAATGGTGTGGGGAAGAAGATGCCAGTGGTAATTTTTAATGGAAATGAATACTTTTATAAATGGAAACCAGATTCAGGAATTCTATCTGTATATGATTGCAAACAGTGTAAAATTGGGACAGCTGAGGCAGGTGGTTTTAACAAAGAACCTGAAGCAATCAGGGAGCTTGTTGTTTTAGCTCTTGTAGAAGCTGTCGTTAAAAAACAAAAAGCTGAGAGTTTACTTGAGGATTTGTTTTAAGGGGAAATTATGGATATTTTCTATTTAATGCACCAGGATAATAAAATTGCTGCTTTTACTGTGGATAATGGTTCAGTCTTAAGTTTTAAAATTAACGGAGACTGGCAGGGATTACTGCCTTATGGTGTATCTGGTTTAAGAAGTTTTATAAACTGGTTAGAAGACAGGGCAATTCCCACAGGACGGTATTCAAACCTTGGGAACAGTTTTTCCAGGTTACAGTTTTTATTAAATAATAATTCATTATCTTTGTCTGACAGTTACTGGACTTGTCCTATAGGAATAGTCCCATCATGGAACAAAGTAAATTTGTATAGCAATTCTTTTGTATCAACTAATATTCTTGATAATTTTAATGAAGTTAAAACAATTCCTTACAAGACAGACTTGATTCCAAGTTCTTCCTTAAAAGGAGACCTTGCAAAGAAATGGATAACTGACCATGATGGAAACAGAATTTTAGTAAAAGGGAGTTATTTGCAAAATGCCCTGCAGTCAGTTTCAGAAGTACTGGCTGCAGCAATGTATTCTGTATGTGATATTAATTTTGTAAAATACAATTTTATATGGGTATCTTGTAATGATGAAAAGAAGCTTGGTTGTGGGTGCAAAAACTTCACATCTTTAGATTCTGAATTTATTCCAGCTATAGATATAGTAAATGCAGGAAAAAAAACAAATTCTGATTCCTGGTATGGATACTTTATTAAAAAATGTAATGAGCAATTACTGGATGTGCAGCATTTTATGGATGTGATGTTATGTATTGATTTTTTAATTGCTAACAATGACAGGCATTTAAACAATTTTGGTATTCTGAGAGACCCTGTAAGTTTGCAGTGGAAGTCAATGGCTCCTGTATTTGACTCAGGAAATTCTTTGTTTTATAAATATACCACTAATTCGTTTTTACCTAAAGGAAAAGAATTACTTAAAATGCCGGTTAATTCATTTTACAGGACTGCTTCTGAACAGCTGAAATGTGTTTCTGACAGGGGATGCGTTGAGCTGGGCAGTCTGCCTTCTTTAAGCACCTTGGAGGGGATTATCAGGACTGATACTTCTTTAACTGGTTTTGATATAGAAGAACGGATAAGGATATTGGAGGAACTAAGGCAATTTTTTGAAGATTTTCAGAATGGTGCTAAAATATGGAGTTATCCATACCAGAAAGGTTTTGCCAGGACTATGAAGGCATTCTAATTTGTACCTAAAGCAATCCTTTATAAGCTGTTATCCATGATTTTGGCAGTAAGGGATTCTATATTTTTAAAGGTAAAAATACCATGATGGTATTCAGTATAGAGATATGATATAATAGATAGCAAAGATTAAAAGAAGGGTTTAGTATGGAGCTAGAAGAAGTAATGGAATTTACTATGACTGTAGAAGAAGTGGCAGAAAAATTTGGTTTAGGGATTGAAGAAGTAGAACCTGGTTATTATAAAGTTTTGAAACTAAAGAAAATCAGTTTAACGAAATTTAAAGACTGTTTTGACAAATGTATTTTAATTTATAAGGATGCAGAGGATATAGTAAATGACAGCCATTGGATTATAGAGGAAAAAGGTACTCTTTACTATTTTACGCCTTTTCTAGATGCTGAACATAGCAAGATAGAATCTATAGCTGATGCTGCAGGTCTGGAGC
>CAJUPJ010000083.1 GCA_910588655.1 uncultured Lachnospiraceae bacterium
CTGCTCTGCTCTGCTCTGCTCTGCTCTGCTCTGCTCTGCTCTGCTCTGCTCTGCTCTGCTAAATTATTCCACATATCCGTTTTAACTACAACTCTTTTTTTCAAATTTTTATTCTCTCTTTCATTTCTCTCACACGACAAAGTATTTGCTCCTATAACTTTCTGATACAAGTTCTCAATATTTTTTGTATTCCCACTTGCTTGAAAATTATCTCTGGCAAATATATAAGCGTTCTCTCCACAATTTCCAATACGCTCTGTATTTTCTACAAACCACTGCATTTTTTTCGCCAGGTCTGCTACATCTCCATTATGAAACAATCTGCCATTTTCCTTATCTGTTACCAACTCAGGTGTAGCTCCAGTGTCTGATCCAATAACTGGATTACCTGCCATCATAGCTTCAATCGTAACACGCCCAAAAGCCTCTCCTTTCGAACATACCAGCTCCACATCAGTTTTTTTTCGAAGTTCCTTCATATCTGAAATATATCCAAGAAATCTACACACACCTTCTAGGTGTTCTTTCGCATACATTCGCAATTCTTTTTCATATTTATGCGAATCACTTGTAGCCGCAATCTGCCCAGCTACCCACAATTCAAAATTCTCAAATCCCTTATCTTTCAATACTTTCGCCGCGCGCAAAGCTATACTTTGCCCCTTATTTCGGTGAAAATTTCCAGAAATTAGAAAAATGACTTTCTGGTACTTTGTTTTATATGTTTTCTCATACAAAAATTCATTTGAAATACCATTATAAATTACTGTACACATATCATCAGAGATATTCTTCTTATAATGTTCCCGCAAACTCTTTGAAATAAAAACAATCTGTCCTCCTACTTTGGATATAAAACGGTAACTTTTCTCCATTCCTTCCAAATACTCTAAACGGTAATCCACATCTCCAAACTCTCTAAAATGCCATATATGGGGAATTTGTGCCATTCCTGCTGCAATTGCTCCGATATCAATAACACTAGAATTTGAATGAATTACCTGAATATCTTTTCTACGCGCCAGCCGTGCAATCCTTGCCGCCGGCAACACTTCCATCAAATGCAACAACCGAAATGCCAATTTTAAAAATGGATTCCAGTAAGACGGTATCATCCACCAGCCAAAAAATATCCTAAATACTGGTATCTGTAGTTTAACCAATTCCGCATAAGCCTGACCAGCTTTTAAAGGAACTACAACGATGACTGAATTACCGTTTTCCTGTAATTCCTTAGCCAGCGTAGCCAAGGACTTTGTTGCTCCTCCCAAATTTCTTTCATGTGCCACCAGCAAAATATTCATATTATCCTATTTCCCTTTATGCTAACTACAAAATAACATTTATAACGGTTGAACTTTTACCCTTATTTATTTAAGGTGATAGTCAATAACTGTGTTGGTGTTACTTTAGAGTATTACTAATTTATAGTTCCGAATATCATTTACACTATGCCAGTAACAGTTTTGACTGATTGTGCACAAGGATGAAAATAGTATATCCTTTAGATTATCTGCACATCGGAAAGCAATAGAAAACAAAACATTATAGCGGTTGATATACTTTGTAGCAACCCCACGATAATGATTATAAGTTTCTTTGATAAAAGAATGCAGGCTGTTTACAGTATTGAGGTTAAATATGCCTCTGCCTGCTTCTTGTTTTACATCTACAACAGTACAACTGGTAAGTGTTTCGAGAACATTATAGCTACGGAGGCCGTCTGTTAGTACGAGTGTATCTTCCGCAATGTGTCCACGAAATATTTCATCAAGTTCTTTACTTGATGGTTTTGCACGGTTTACAGTAGCCGCAATGGTGCCGCCGTCACGCTGGATGCCAGTACAGATAGCTACATACTCATTTGAAATACCACGTTTGGCAGCCTTTGCACCATGTTTGCGCGCTTCGCGGCCTGCCGAATCGGGAACCTGACTGCCCTTGTAACAATCAAGCACAAATGTTTCATCAAGTTCAGCAACGCCAGAAAGAAGAACAGGATTATTTTCAAAAAGATCCTGTAAAGCCATAAGTATTTTGTGCCGCATATTAAAGGCTGTCTGATGTGAAAAACCATATTTTTTCGCTGACTTATCCAGGGATACACCACATAATGTATCACGGATAAAATCTGTCCATACAGACTGATCGTAATGAGAGTTTGACATGATCGTATTGGTCGAGTGCATGTATGTACGTTTACAGTCATGGCATAGGAAGCGTTGTTTTCCAGTTTTATAACCGTATTTTATGACATGTGTTTTGTTGCAGTAAGGGCAACTGGGTTTTTCTTCCGGCTGCTGATTAACGCAGATAATACTGAGTACAAAGCTAATAATACGATCCAAATCGGAATCACATAGTTGTTTAATGTAATCAAAGAGTGTATTAATCTTACTATTCATAAACTCATCACCTCGAATGTTATAGATAAGTTTATTATAACAGAACAGGCATTTGTATTCAATTCAATTTTCTATTAACAACACACTTTTTGACTATCACCTTATTTAAAATAAGGACTTTTGCTCCCTTTTGCTCATGTATATTAATAATATAGCATAAAATTTAAAACTTGTATAGACTTATATTTTATACAAAAAACTATATACAATACCTTTTCTACTTATATTAGGATGGACATACATATTTAGAGTTATATTAAATCAAAAACTGTCTTTTTTGCAATTCTCCATGTAGCTTTTAATTCATTTTGCCATATATCTATTCTCTAATATTTGCAGTAAAAGCCCTGCAGTAATAATCATCGGAATACTAATCAAAAAATTCACAATAGGATTCATTTTCCCACCAAATAACATAACAATCGTTTGTTGTATT
Organism: uncultured Lachnospiraceae bacterium; assembly: GCA_910588655.1. GTDB lineage: Bacteria > Bacillota > Clostridia > Lachnospirales > Lachnospiraceae > Butyribacter. The sequence continues at coordinate 2,842 of CAJUPJ010000083.1, forward strand.
GGCCATGCACACAAATACATTCCATATGAAATCTCGTATTTTCTTCCAAAATAACTTAACTTTTTCTTTGTCCCAAACGCAACATAAATTAAAATATAAGGAAGAAACAAAATAATCCCATATTCCAAAACTTCTAAATACGTGCACAATATTATTCCTATAAAATTTAACAGTACATATTGTATCCGCACTCTAACCCGATCACGATAAGTATCTAACAGCATCCCACAATAGAACATAGCACATGGCCGCAAAGCACTAATAAGCAATTTATTTTCTGTCAGTATGATATGCATTAGAATATAACCAAAAGCAAACAATGGTATTGTATATGCCATTATCTTTTCTTTTGTTAATCCCATTCTCCAGACAAGATAGCATGCCACATAACACAAAAACTCCACAGGCAATGTCCAAAGTGATCCATTGACAGTTGCATTGTATATATTTTGTTCAAATACTCCTGGCAAATTATGTTTTAAAATCAATATGCTATTTGCAAGGTATTCATAAGTTTTCATATTGGCAAAATAGTTTGATAGAGTATATTGTGTTACTTATGAGTTGAAAGTTCTCAATAAAAAAATAACCCTTTCGTATGGATTTATG
>CAJUPJ010000084.1 GCA_910588655.1 uncultured Lachnospiraceae bacterium
TTCAGTTGTCAATACACAAATCTAAACTAGCTCTTATAAATCCGAGAGGCTATTATTGCTTTATATTTAAGCCTTATGCTATTTTTCTTCATACAACATGCGGACTAACTCAATAATATCATCAAGTCCCATTCCTGCACTTTTGCTTTCTTTTATTAAATCCAGCAGCCGGTTTTCTATATTCATTATTTGTTTTTCACGCAGATGGTCATTATTCTGGTGGCAGACATAAAAACCCTTACCCTGCCTTGCTTCAATTACGCCTTCTTTTTCAAGTTCTTCATATGCGCGTTTTGTAGTTATAACGCTGACTTGCAGGTCTTTAGCTAATATTCTTATAGAAGGCATGCCTTCCCCTGGCTTTAATTCCCCGTTTATAACAGCATCACGTATCTGGTTTGTAATCTGCTCATAGATAGGCATGTTTTTGGTTGTTGAGATTAATATTTTCATATATTACCTTATTTTCCTTTTCTTTCAAAAAGTTTGTAATTATTATATTGTATTTTTAATTCATAATCGGAATAAAATTCAAGCATATTTTTAAAATGTTTTTTGTAACAGTATAAAGAAACAATAATTGCAGAAATACCAGTAACCCCGGCAATAATATATGTAAATATGCCAGTATCTGCATCTATGGAAATAGCAGCAACAATTGAAGAGTCTGCAATAATAACTGCATCTGTAAGCAGTCCTGTAAATTTATAATTTTTTTTATTAACCAGATTAAAATATTTAAAATGCCCTGCTGCAAATAACAGAAAATATATTATAATTATTACAAATACAGACTGGCAAAAGCTGTAAATATTCCTACTAATAATTGATGTTATTAATTCAGGAAATACAACAATTATTGATGTTATAACCCATGTAGCAAAATGGTTATATAAAAATAACTTTTTTTGCAGTAACATTCTTTCACCTTTGGAAAAAGGAGCAATAAATATATAGTCTGGAATTTTTGTATCATAAAATTCAAGTGCAAATACAAAGAAAAAAATTGCATAATAACTATCTTCCAGAAACTCTATTTTCTTATTTAAAGCAAGGCTGGCAATAATAAAGGCTATATAGTAAAAAGATATAAAACACAAATAATTAGCTATTGATATTAATAAAGTTCTCTGCAATATTTTTGGCATTTTCTTTTCCCCCTTTTACAAAGTAATACATAAATTCAGCAATACATGGTTTGTATACTTCAAGTGTTTTATCTGATGAATATTTGTTTCCTCCAGTAACCATTACGCTTGTTATATATTTGCCTTTTTCCATATATACAATTTTATTTTGGGGGATATTCTGGCATTTATAGTGCTCTCCTTTAATAATCCTGAACTTGTCACATAATGTATCTTTTGGCAGAAAAAATAACATGCTTCCATTCTGCATATATCCAATGTAATCCGCTATCCTGTCCAGGTCTTCTGTTATATGTGAGGAAAGCAGGACAGACTTTTCTCCATCAGATACAAGTCCTGTACAGATTTTTATTAATTCTTCCCTTGAATTTTTGTCCAGCCCGTCTGCTGGTTCATCAAAAAGGAATAGTTTTGCGTTATGTGATAAAGCAAATGAAATCTGCACTTTTGTTTTCATTCCTTTAGAAAGGTGCTTAAATTTCATTTTGCTATCCAAATTGAATAAAGATAAATATCCAAGATACTTGTTAAAGTTAAATTCATTGTACAGGCTGCCATAAAAATTGCCAATCTGGATTAAAGTAAAATTCTGGTTATAAAAGCTGTTATCCAGTACAAGCCCGGACATATTTTTATTCTTTGTTTCGTTTTCGTAGAAAGGGACACTCTGGATAAAAATATTGCCATTGTCAGGACGGTATAATCCTGCAAGGCATTTTATAAGCGAAGACTTGCCAGAGCCGTTTTCACCAACAATACCACAGATATATCCTTTAGGCAGTGTAAAAGATATATTATGTAGTTTAAATGTATTGTTTTTATTGGAAAGTGTTTTATCTAAATATTCTACCTTAAGCATAATATATACCTCCTCTATAAACTGTGCATATACTGTATATATTAATATATACAGTATATGCACAGTTTTGTCAAGCATTTTTTACGGTTTTTTGTTATGAAAATAAAACTTGGCAAATAGTATTGACAAGAAAACTTGGCTATGATATTATTGCTTTGCAAAGAAAACTTGTCAAACTAATTTGGAGGTGTTTTAATGGACAGGGAAGAAATTTTAAGAAAAGCACAAAATGAAAACAATGATGAAATGGAAGTACAGATTAGGGATAAATCAATGAAATGGACTTACATTTTTATGGTTATTGCTGCTGGTACTTTTTCATTTATCAGGGATATGAAAGGTTATCCAGTAATGGATTTAACTGCAACTGTCAGTGTTTCAGTGGTGGCTGGCAACTTTTACAGGTATATAAAATGCAGGGATAAATCACATTTAATTATTGCTGTAATAATGGTTGTAATTTTTGTTATTTCAACTATACGTTTTTTTATGGGTCATTAGATTTTTAGAAAATAGAAGTATAAGAACTTATATTTAAGGAGGTAGCAGTCTGGACGATAAACTTATATTAAAAAACCATTTAAAGGAAGCAAGGGCAGAGCTGGAATTGTCACAAAGCCAGCTTGCAAAAATAGTGGGAGTTTCCCGTAATACAATTAGTTCTATTGAAACAGGACAATTTAACCCTACTGCAAAACTGGCGCTTGTATTATGTATTGCACTTAATAAAAAATTTGAAGAACTATTTTACTTTGATTAATATTGGGATGGTTTACAGTTATTTTGTGTTTGTGTAAAGGCGGACGGTTTCGTGTGCCAGAGCCGGAATATTACATACAGGGGCACGCTTTTTTACGGCACAATGTCATTTAGTTAAGGGGTTGTTTAAAAATGTCATATATTGTATAGGCTGGCAAATCCAAAGTGCCTTCCATGAAAAAAGCACGCCCCTGCAAACCGCTTGAACTCGCACGCAATGGTGCATAAAGTCCTAAAGTACAGGGCTTAAGCACCAGTGGCGTCGTACAGCTTTTTCATGTAAGCACATTTGGAATTTGCCAGCAATCTACACTTTGGCAATTTATAGAAATATCTGAACTCTGGACTAAATGACATGATGCTGGGGTCAAAGTATCCCCTGTATGTAATATTCTGGCTCTGGCACAGAAGCCGTCCGCCTGCCAGTCCACACAAACAAAAAATAACTGTTACTATTCAGTCATAAAGGCACATTTATAAGGCACACAGTTAAAAAGCTGG
>CAJUPJ010000085.1 GCA_910588655.1 uncultured Lachnospiraceae bacterium
AGTTATCAATGTGCTTTGTGTTGTTCCCAACAGCGTGTTTTATATTACCACTTATATCTGTCTTTGTCAACAACTTTTTTATCTTTTTTTGTAACTTTTTGTTGCAGAAACTCTATACAAAGGTCTGGTAAATATATATTATACTTAACCGCCAACTGCATATTTTTCACAGCAACGAATAGTATATTACCATTGCTTAGTATTTATGTCAAGTCTTTTTTTTATTTTTTTCCATAGTAAGAAACTTAATTCTGGATAAATATATAGCCTGATAGAAATTAATATTATTCAATCTTTTAAATACATTGCAGAATATGATAATTTGCAATTAATAGTACAATGGTTTTAAAACTATTGTACTATTAATATAGTTTATTGTATTTGCCATAGTTAATACTTAATATACAAAACTCAAAATTTAATAACCAGAATTAATGTTTTTTAATACTGCAACAAAAAAAACCAGTAACCTGTAAATTACTGTGATGCCTTGTTATGCTTTAAAACAGCCTTTACTATAGATTTTGCTACAACGTTCCTGTTTCTTTTGTATAAAATATAATCATCTTTATCATCCACAAAACATACTTCAACAAGTACCGCTGGCGCTTTTGTATGGTTTAAAAAGTATAATCCTTTTGTTGTTTTGACACCTCTGTCTGTGAATCCAATACCTTCCATCTGGTGACATACGCGCCTTGCAAAGTCACCCTTGTCTGAAATATTTTCTGTAAGCCAGACTTCTGTGCCTCCTGTCCTGCCATCACCTTTCTTGTCATTTCTTCCACTATTAAAGTGTATGGAAATATGAAGGTCTGCATCTGTTACAGAATTGCATTTAGCACAGATTTTACTTAATACATCAGTCTGGTTTTTACCATTATTTACTGTACAATTAACTGCTGCTATACCATTTCTCTTTAATAATTTTATTACTTTTCTAGTTATGTACCTGTCTTCCCTGCTCTCATCTAAAAAATCAGATGCACCACATGCAATTTTTCCAGATGGATTATGACCGCCATGTACAGTTACTTTCCTGATTTTTTTCATAACATATGTACCTGCCTTTCTTAAATATATTTTTATTACATAATAAGAATACCATTATCTGTATAATTACCTTTTAAACAATAGACTTGTATTAACCAATGCCATTTATCTATAATTTATGCTTATACTATCCGCTTATTGCATGGAATCTGACTATTATGATGTAGAAAAGGTATTTGTTGAAAAAATGGCTGGTCTTGAAACAGGGTAAACCGGTATTTTTGTACAAGGAGAAAACTGTTTTATTAAAGTCTTAGGCAAAGTTAAAGAATAATAATAACAAAACAGATGTATACCACCCGGTAAGTACCTTGCCTGTATCCGGGAAACTTTTCTGGTAAAATATAAAAAAGCACTGTAACCCCTCACGGTTACAGTGCTTTCAAGCTTTTATAGATTTTTAATATTAAGGTATTCTTAGAACTTCCCTGCGTCTGCTGCTTCCTGCACGGAAACTGCAACTGCAACTGTCATTCCTACCATTGGGTTATTTCCAGCTCCGATAAGACCCATCATTTCAACATGGGCAGGTACTGAAGATGAACCTGCAAACTGTGCATCACTGTGCATACGTCCAAGTGTATCTGTCATTCCGTATGAAGCCGGGCCAGCAGCCATATTGTCCGGGTGGAGTGTACGTCCTGTACCGCCGCCTGATGCTACTGAGAAATATTTCTTGCCCTGTTCAATACATTCTTTCTTATATGTACCTGCAACTGGATGCTGGAAACGTGTAGGGTTAGTAGAGTTACCTGTAATAGATACATCTACGCCTTCCTTATGCATAATTGCAACACCTTCACACACATCATTAGCACCATAACAGTTTACTTTAGAACGGAGCCCCTCAGAATAAGACTTACGGAAAACTTCCTTTACTGTATTAGTATATGGGTCATATTCTGTCTCAACAAATGTAAATCCGTTAATACGTGAAATAATCTGTGCAGCATCTTTTCCAAGACCATTAAGTATAACACGGAGAGGTTTTTTACGTACTTTATTAGCTTTCTCTGCAATACCAATAGCACCCTCTGCCGCTGCAAATGATTCATGTCCTGCCAGGAAGCAGAAACAGTCTGTTTCTTCTTCAAGAAGCATCTTTCCTAAATTACCATGGCCAAGCCCTACTTTACGTGTATCTGCAACTGAGCCTGGAATACAGAATGACTGTAAGCCTTCGCCTATAGCAGCTGCTGCGTCAGCAGCCCTGCGGCAGTTCTTTTTAATTGCAATAGCAGCGCCTACAATATAAGCCCAGCATGCATTCTCAAAACAGATTGGCTGGATGCCCTTAACCTGGTCATAAACGTTAAGCCCAGCATCTTTTGTAATCTTTTCTGCTTCTTCAATAGAAGCAATACCATAGCTGTTTAATACGCTGTTAATCTTATCAATTCTTCTTTCATATGATTCAAATAATGCCATTATCCGTTGCCTCCTTTATATTATTTTTCGATTTCCTTATCTGTTCTAGGGTCAATGAGCTTAACAGCATCGTCAACACGGCCATACTGGCCACTTGCTTTCTCCCATGCTGTGTTAGGGTCATCACCCTTCTTGATGAAGTCTGTCATCTTTCCAAGGCTAACGAACTTGTAACCAATGATTAAGTCATCTGCGTCAAGAGCAATTGCTGTAACATAACCTTCAGCCATCTCAAGGTAACGTGGACCTTTCTTTAATGTACCATACATTGTTCCAACCTGTGAACGGAGTCCTTTTCCAAGGTCTTCAAGACCAGCGCCTATAGCAAGGCCGTCCTCTGAAAATGCTGACTGTGAACGTCCATATACAATCTGTAAGAATAATTCCCTCATAGCTGTATTAATAGCATCACATACAAGGTCAGTGTTTAAAGCTTCCATTACTGTACGTCCTGGAAGGATTTCTGCTGCCATAGCTGCAGAATGTGTCATACCTGAACATCCGATAGTTTCAACCAGTGCTTCCTGGATAATGCCTTCCTTTACGTTAAGGGTAAGCTTGCAAGCACCCTGCTGTGGTGCACACCAGCCTACACCATGTGTAAAACCGGAGATATCCTTTACTTCTTTTGCTTTCACCCATTTTGCTTCCTCTGGGATAGGTGCGCAGCCATGTGCAACACCCTGGGCAACTGGGCACATGTTTTCTACTTCCTGTGAATAAATCATGTTCATGCTCCTTTCAATAATGCTTATTATCTGT
>CAJUPJ010000086.1 GCA_910588655.1 uncultured Lachnospiraceae bacterium
TCGACACCACAACAGGTTTGGTAAGTAACTTTCATAGTCAGACTCCTTTCGTAAATGATAAGAAGCCATTGACTGAACTGCCACACAATTAAACTAAGGCGCTTAAACAATTCTTAGTGTACGGATTCGTAATGCCACTTATTTGTGCTTGAAAAGGCAGAACTTACACTGATTTATATGCTGTCTAAAACGAAGAAAGTTATTACAACTCCTCCTCCCGTGCTTTGTAGTTTAGCTTCTCACAAACTATTTTACAGCACAGCGTAGAGAGTTGAAACACTTTCATTACTATTTGTGCCGCCAACTGAAAGGCGGCGGAATGGAGATTTATATGAAAGATTTTATAAAATTATCTGTTTTAAAATCAGATGACATATACAGGATATTTAGTATTACAGATGATATTATTGCTGGCGGATATAATGGTTTCCTTAATGGCAAAAGTGCTGTAATGTTTTTTCCTGCTTCTAGTATAAGGACAAGGATAACATTTGAAAAAGGAATACATCTGCTAGGCGGGCAGTCTATACTATTTCCAGATGGTACACTGGATAAGAAGGAAGATTTAAGGGATGTATGCGGATATCTGGACAACTGGGCAGATATTATTATCGTACGGCATAAAGATATAGGGCTTGTTGAAAAACTTGCCAGATATTCAGAAGTTCCAGTTATTAACGCAATGACAGATGTTAACCATCCATGTGAAATACTGTCAGATTTGTATACTCTGTCAAAAACCAGGAAGGATTTTATTAATGACAAGTATTTATTTTGTGGCAGGTCTGGAAATATAGGGCTTGCATGGAAAGAAGCGTCTGAGGTACTTGGGCTTGATTTATCACAGTGTTGTGGTGCTGGCTATGAGATGGATGGTGTAAAGGTATACTATAATATAAAAGAGGCAGTTAAAGGAAAAGATATTATCTGTACAGATTCACTGCCTGCTGCTATATTGAATGATTTCAGTGAGTGCCAGGTGGATAAGGAAGTAATGGAAATGGCTAATCCAGGTGCAGTATTAAACCCATGCCCGCCATTTTACCGTGGTGAAGAAGTTTCTGGTGATGTAATAGAAACAGGATATTTTGCAGGATATGGTTTTAAAAAGAATTTATTAGCAGTACAACAAGCTATAATGATATGGTGCTTTATATGAAAAAAATAAATTATATATATTTTATATGTCTGGTTTTAATATTACCAGTAATGGACTATTTGTTTTCTTTGCTGCCTTTTAACTTTGCATGGATTTTGCTGTTGCTGGTTTATTCACTATGGTTTGTTTTATCAGTTCCATTAATTTACATGTATAAGAAAAATAAAGGTGTAAAAGAAGGCTTTATAACATACTATTGCATGAAAGCAGAATGGTCAGTATTCTGGATAGATATTTCACATAAAGAACTGGCTTATTTATGTTTTTTAAATCCGTTTAAAATACATTATGTGCCATTAAGTTCTGTTAATTCTGCCAAAGTGGCTGTTTCATACCATGATAAGGAAAATATTAACCATATAAGCTGCTGTTTTAATATTAATGGCAAAGCCTGTAAAGTACGGGTAGAAACAAGTGCTACATATTCCTTTATTAAGACAGAGCCAGAGGGCAGGAAGATTATTGAAAAGACACAAAAATTTGTGGATATATTAAACAGGGATTTTGAAATAATCCAGTAAGGAAGACCAGTCTTAAACATTACAAAATACTTAAATTTTATTTATAGTGGTATGCCAGACGGTGGAATTCCTGTATAATGTTGACAGATAAAACATGGTTGTTTATTATATCAGATAGAGAATGGAAATATTAGAAAAATTTTGGGGGATTATTATGGGCAATGCAGATAAGTGGAATAAGGAGCTTAAACTTTTTGAAAAAGGAAAAAGCAAGTATAAATGGGATGAGATAGAAGAGCTTGTAACTGATGAATTTGAGGACGGGTATCTTACATCAGAAGAATTTGACAGTATTATGGGTGAACTTATGGAGCTTGATTGTGGTTAAATAAACGGAATTATCTGGAGGAAGAGGATTTGGAAAATTTAACAGATGAAGAAATTGAGTACAGAAGGTATCTTAGAAGAAGGATACGGCAGCGTAAAAGAAGAAGACAGGTTATGATGGCAAGGGCGCTTGTGGCAGTAATTGGTATTCTTATTGTAATATGCCTGTTCCTGCTTGTGCGTGCAGGTGTTAATTATGTAATTGATAAAAAAGATGGAAAGAATAAGAAAACAACGCCTACAGAAAGCCCTACGAAGAAGCCTGAGATAATAATACCAGAAGGGTATGAGAAGATTTATAAGCAGCTTGAGCCTTTGCTTGGTGAATATCCACAGTCAGAGGGGATTTTAATGAATTTGTCACAATATCCTGAAAATATCTTAAATCTTTTTATAAATAACCAGGAGACATTATCTTTTGTGCTTAATTATCCAAAACATAAAAATGACAGTGCGTCTTCTGGTGAAATTTCGGAGGAAGAGGTTGCGGACGGCAAGATACCTGACCTGAAACAGTGGGACGAAAGATGGGGGTATGTTAAATATGGCAATGAAATACTTGCTATAAGCGGATGTGGGCCTACATGTATGTCAATGGTTTATTCGGGGCTTTTAAAAAATACTTCAATGTCCCCTTCTGATATGGCAGAATATTGTACTGATAAAAATTACTACAGCCAGGATACAGGCACATCATGGATGATGATGTCAGAAGGTGCTAAAGACCTGGGGATTGATGCTGATAAAATAGCTATAAGTTCTATAAAAGCAGCACTTGAAGCAGGCAAGCCTGTTATATGCAGCATGGCACCAGGTGATTTTACAGAACAGGGACATTTTATTGTGCTGGCTGGCATTGACAGTAAAGGTAAAATTATAGTTAATGACCCGAACAGTATTGCACGTTCTGTAAAACACTGGAATCTCCAGAAAATACAACCACAAGTAAAGGCGGCATGGTCTTATTCTGTGCCATAATTATTCTATTTGATATAATACTATAATATATAAATTTATAAGCCAGGCAGACTTTTGCAGACCGCAGGAGTTATACCTGGCTTTATTGTATTATATATGGGAATTTGTGAATTAATTTTGAAATGTGGTATATGGACATAAAATGTACACGAAATCTTTGTTATAATGTTTTTATCATAGAAACAGGGGGAGAAAAGCCATGAATTACCAGCAAATATTTAAACGGTATGAGATAAAATACCTGTTAT
>CAJUPJ010000087.1 GCA_910588655.1 uncultured Lachnospiraceae bacterium
TTTTCCTTTAAAGCATATTTTTTAGGCATTTTTTGCTTAAGTTCGCACTTATGGGTTACAGCACCGCCTGTAACAGTTCCTGGGGTATTGCTGCCAGTGTTATCTGTATCCACTGAGCCACCAGTAGCTGTGCCTGCCTGGCTGTTACCTGGAACTGTAGCACTGCCTGTAGCTGCTGTAAATGTACTATTTATAATAGAAGGAACTTCCATATTGCTGTTTTCTGCAGCAGATGATGTAATGTGCATTAATGATATTAGTAATGCTGCTGAAAGAGTAAATGCAAGCTGCTTGTTGGGAAATTTTATTTTTGTTAGTTTTACCATATTAATTCTCCATTCTGTTAAATATTTATTTGTATTGTCTTATATTGTATTGTAGTGCATAACATAAACCGGTTATATGTATCACTTGGCTATGTGATTATAATAGAGATTATTTATGGCTGGATAATGGTAAAATTTAGATATTTTTTGGTAATAAACTTGATATAATAATGGCAGCTGTAAAGCAGGGGTACGTTATTATTATAGGAAGTTTTAAAAAAATTTAAAAAAACCCCTTGCCAAATGAAAAAAAACAGTGTATATTAATTAATGCTGTGACATTGATAGCGTTGAAGCTTGAGGTTGCTGCTAGGTGGAAACACATAGCAGGTTTTCAGTGGAGCGAATGTCATGTTAGGAAACTGGCGGCAAGTCACTGTACAACAAGTTATTTGGAAAGGATGTTCCATTTCAGGGCGTACCCGTATGGACACACCCGGATAAGTGTACAGTCACCACTTGTTGCGCTGGATATAGCAGGCCTGGCATAATGCCAGAATAACAGCCTGTAAAAGTGCGAAAAGGAGGCGGCTTTTTTTATGGCAACAAATGTAATGAGGATTACACTCAAGGCGTATGACCACAACCAGGTTGATCATGCTGCTGCAAAGATTATTGAGACAGTTAAGAAGACAGGTGCAAAGGTTAGCGGGCCTGTACCACTTCCAACAAAGAAGGAAGTAGTTACAATTCTCCGTGCTGTCCATAAGTACAAAGATTCAAGAGAGCAGTTTGAGCAGAGGACACATAAAAGACTGATTGATGTTATCGCCCCTACACAGAAGACCATAGAGGCTCTTACAAAGATGGAAATGCCATCTGGTGTAGCAGTAGTCCTTAAAATGAAAGAAAAGTAATATCTTTTTTAACAGGTAGAAACTCTTAGGGTTTATATAGAGCTGCATTAAGCAGCACAGGTGATGTTTTAAATACAGGCATGCACGTTATAGACCATCTAGGATGATTTCAACACCATGCGTCAGGCAGGATTTGAAATCCGCTGTAGATTAACAGGAGGTGCATTATTAATGAAGAAAGCTATTTTAGCTACGAAAATCGGTATGACACAGATTTTCAATGATAACGGGGTTTTAACCCCTGTTACTGTACTCCAGGCAGGGCCATGTTATGTTACACAGGTTAAAACTGTTGACAATGATGGTTACAGCGCAGTACAGGTAGGCTTTGTTGACAAGAAAGACAAAGTTATAACAAAAGATGCAACAGGAAAAAGGGAAGTTAAAAGAATTCACGGTGTAAACAAGCCGTTACAGGGACATTTTGCAAAAGCAGGCGTTTCTGGAAAGAGATATCTGAAAGAATTTAAATTTGAGGATGCTGAAGAGTATAAGCCAGGACAGGAAATTACTGCTGGTATCTTTGAAGCAGGCGACAAAATTGATGCAACTGGTACTTCTAAAGGTAAAGGTTTCCAGGGTGCTATCAAGAGGCATGGCCTTCACAGAGGACCTATGGGACATGGTTCAAAGTTCCACAGGCATGCAGGTTCAAACGGTGCTTGTTCTGACCCAGGACGTGTATTTAAGGGAAAGAAGATGCCTGGACAGATGGGTAATGTAAAAGTTACAGTACAGAACCTTGAAGTTGTAAGGGTAGATGCAGACAAGAACTTAATATTAGTTAAGGGTGCTGTGCCTGGACCAAAGAAGGCTTGTGTAATAATTAAAGAAAGCGTCAAGGCTCATAAATAATTCTTTTGGAAAGGAGGAATACACAGATGGCTAATGTATCTGTTTATAATATGGAAGGCAGCGAAGTCAGCAAGATGGACTTAAATGACAAGGTATTCGCTGTTAATGTAAATGAACATTTAATTCATATGGCTGTAACACTTCAGCTTGCAAATAAGCGCCAGGGTACACAGAAGGCAAAGACACGTTCGGAAGTACGTGGCGGTGGCAAGAAACCTTGGAAACAGAAGGGGACTGGCCATGCAAGGCAGGGTTCTATAAGAGCTCCACAGTGGAAAGGCGGCGGAGTTGTATTTGCACCAGTACCAAGGGATTATTCATTTAAAATGAATAAAAAGGAAAAAGCAAATGCAATGAAATCTGCACTTACAAGCAGGGTAAATGAAGAAAAGTTCCTTGTTATGGAGTCACTTAAATTTGACGAGATTAAAACAAAGAAAATGGTAAGTGTGCTTGATGCATTAAAAGTAAAGAAGGCACTTGTAATCCTTGATGGTGAGGACAATGCAAATGTAGCGCTTTCAGCAAGGAATATTGAAGGTGTAAAGGCTATTACTACTAATACAATCAATGTATATGACATTTTAAAATATGAAACAGTTATAATTACAAAGAGTGCTGTATCTAAGATAGAGGAGGTGTACGCATAATGGCAGATTTAAAATATTATGATATAATCCTTAAGCCTGTTATTACTGAAAAGTCAATGGCTGCTATGGAAGAAAAGAAGTACACTTTCCTTGTACACACTGATGCAACAAAAAACCAGGTAAAAGAAGCTGTTGAAAAGCTCTTTGAAGGAACAAAGGTTGACAAGGTAAATACAATGAACCTTGAAGGCAAGACAAGACGCCGTGGACGCACATCAGGCAAGACTGCTAAGACTAAGAAAGCTATTGTAAAGCTTACAGAAGACAGCAAGGAAATTGAAATTTTTGAAGGGCTTTAATAAATAAAATGTGTGGAAAACCTATCGCACATTGATTAGAGATTGAAAGGAGAAAATGTCATGGGAATTAAAACATTTAACCCATATACACCTTCCA
>CAJUPJ010000088.1 GCA_910588655.1 uncultured Lachnospiraceae bacterium
ATTTTTCTTCTTTGGATGACGCTATTTACTCTTTTTTTCAAGTTGAATGACTATATTTGAAACTTCCCCTATTGAATAGTACATAACCCCTGTCCTCCTGTAAATTGTTAGCATTTTTTCAAAAAGTACTTGACCTGTACCTTGCTTTAGGTTCTATAATTAAACTACATCTTGTAAAAAGGTTTGTCAATAAAAATTCTGCTTATGTGGATGGAATTAAGAAAGTTTATAAAGAAAGGAAGTTTAATTATGTTTATGAATTTTAATTTTAATAACCCTACAAACTTATTTTTCGGAGCTGGAATGTTAAATAATCTTAGCACTATGCCTATGCCTGGCAAAAAGGCAATGGTATTAATTTCATGTGGCAAGTCAGTTAAAGAAAATGGTTATCTTGAACGCACATTAAAACAGCTTGGAAAAGCAGGTGTAGAAACAGCAGTTTTTGATAAGATTATGGAAAATCCAGTAAAAGAAGTAATTATGGAAGGTGCTGCATTTGCAAGGGAAAATAAATGTGATTTTATTGTAGCACTTGGAGGCGGTGCTGTTATTGATTCCTCATCAGCAATTGCAGCAATGGCTGTTAATGATGGTGATTTGTGGGACTATGTATGTGGTGGTACAGGCAAAGGCAAACCACTTGTTAATAAAGGAATTCCAATTGTTGCCATTACCACTACTTCAGGGACAGGTTCTGAGATGAATGGTTTTGGTGTTATTTCAAATCTGGAAACTAATGAAAAAATAGGTTTTGGAGACCAGAGCCTTGTGCCTGTACTGGCAGTAACAGACCCGGAACTTATGCTTACTATTCCTACGAAGTATACTGCTTACCAGGGATTTGATGCTTTGTTCCACAATACAGAAGTTATGATGTCAAAGGGAATTAATATTTTAAGTGAAACAATAGCTTTATCTGCTATTGGATGTATAGCAAAATACCTTCCACGTGCAGTACAGAATGGAAAAGACCTTGAAGCAAGGGAGCATATTGCTTATGCAAGTACAATGGCAGGAATTACAATGCAGCTTACATCAGTTGTAGCACAGCATAGCATGGAACATTCCATGAGTGCTTACCACCATAACCTTCCACATGGTGCAGGGCTTATTATGATATCTAAGGCTTTTGCAGAATTCTTTATTGGGAAACATGCATGTGACGGGCAGTTTATTAAGATGGCGAAGGCAATGGGAATGGAAGATGCAGACAAACCAGAAGACTTTATTACTGCCCTTGTAAAGTTACAGGAAGACTGTGGTGTAGCAGATTTAAAAATGAGTGATTTTGGTTTTAAACCTGATGAAGCAATGATACTTGCAAAAGGTGCACGTTCTATGCAAGGTGGTCTTTTTGAAGCTAATCCATGTGAAATGACAGATGAGGACTGTGCAGGAATTTTTGAAAAATCATACCGTTAACATCAGTTTAAGAATATTTATATATTTTATTATAGTATACAGTGAAAGCAGGTGGCAGAAGTGGATAATATAAATAACAATACAGATAGTTTGTTAAATAAATTAAAAGAAGACAGTGTTTCATATAAAAATCTTGAAACAAGCAGTTTAAGTATTAAAGAAAAGAAAAAAGCCATACGTTCACTTATGAATATCCGTATGCCAGGAAATATACCTGACGGGCTTTTAAGTATACAGGACAGTTATTTGCAAAATGAGCTGGATAATAAGGGAATAGTGTATTTAGATGATATTCCAGTAGTAGAACAGCAGTATAACAGCAATATTCCACATGCAGATAAAATATCAGTCTGGCAGGGTGATATAACAAGGCTTGGGACTGGTGCAATTGTTAATGCAGCTAATTCACAGATGCTAGGATGTTTTGTGCCATGCCACGCATGTATTGATAATGCAATCCACAGTGCAGCAGGATTGCAGCTCCGTGAAGAGTGCAATAACATTATGGAAGAGAAGCGCCAGCAGAATGGCAGGCAGTACCAGGAACAGACAGGTACTGCTATCCTGACAAAAGCGTATAACCTGCCATGCAGTTATGTTATCCATACTGTTGGGCCAATTGTATATAATTGCCTGGACCAGAAACTTTGCCAGGATTTGTGTAACTGCTATAGAAGCGTTTTAGAATGTTGTGTTACAAATGGAATTAAATCCGTTGCATTTTGTTGTATATCAACAGGCGAATTCCATTTTCCAAATGATAAAGCGGCAGAAATTGCATTAGAAACTGTATTAAATTTTCTTGATATACATATCAATTCTTTGGACAGGGTTGTTTTTAATGTATTTAAAAATATTGACAGGGAAATCTACGAAAATTTAATAATTGAAGGATAAGCATTGTATGGATACGTTAATTGCAGCAAAAATAACATTTGGAAATTAAAAAATATATTATAGTTATAAGGCTTCAGAACATTTATATATAAGTGCTTTGAAGCTCAGAAATAATTTTATCTGCAATTTCCTCTAATGAAGTGTTACCATCAAGCCCTTTCATATCTGGATAAAAAATATAATCTGTAAGGTCTGGCAGTCCTGTATTTACTGTTAAATATTCTATCCAGTAATCCATTTCAGATTCGCTATCATATGACAGGATATTTAAAATAATTTCACGTATCTGTGCATCTGTCAGGTTTTCCTTAACAGGTGGTAACATTAAAGCTTTTTTGGATATTTCTTCCAGGCTGGTATAACCCCAGTACCTTTTGAAATCTGTTATTTTAATTGAGGGGTTTCCTGTAATATCTGCCAGTTCTTTCTGTAATTCTGGTAATTTCTGCATAGCTTCTCTATCGTTACCACACTCTTTTTCTTCCATAAGGGAGGCGGCTTTATCAATAATATCCATAACCTTAGGAAGCTTTGTTTCGTCAATAGATGGTTTATTCATTATTTTCCTCCATATTTCGGTATTTGATAATTTATTTTATCATTTTATTAATTTATTTGCAAATATGGTTTTTGGGTTATTTATCTTGTTACTATTCAGGCTTTAGGGTATAAAAATAAATAATTTTTGCCAAAACATAT
>CAJUPJ010000089.1 GCA_910588655.1 uncultured Lachnospiraceae bacterium
GGTTTCCTGTTAAACATATTAAAAATGGGACTTGATGATGCCTAAACCAAAAAAATGGGGAAACTCAAATTCTCTTAGGCATTGACTCATGGAAAAGAATATGATATACTTGGTACATAATTGAATTGAATATTGACATGAATTTTAAGTTAGTATATTACTAGCACTATCTATTACAAGGATTGTAATAGCAAAAAATGTCAAAGTTGGAAACCAGTTTATTTGTTTGGTTTTATTTTGATTGCTTTTTTGCTACTACAGCAAATAGATTAGTAGCTAGTTTTTTTCATTGGCAATTCTTATTAATCTTTTAAAATCCCAGACAAAATAAAATGGCTTTTCATAATTCCCAATACAGTATCCAGTGGTATCCAACATCAAAAAATATTAATTGCAGTGCTGGAGCTGTTTTGGAATTTTATATTCAGAAAGGAAAATTGCTTGCCCCCAGGCAGATATAGGGAGAAAGGATATTTCAGGTATTGAAAAACGAAGGATGTCAAAGTTTTTAAGTGTATACATGTGGATTAGGGAGGTATATGGTAAATTCAGTTTTTTGCTGCCAGATTATATTTTGTAAACAGGAAATCTGCTGGCATCTATATTTACAGATGTGGAAGGAGTGGTTATATGTTTTTAGGCAAAAAAGAAGTGAAATGTTATGAGGTTGGTGTTAATTATTTTGAAGCAATAGGACATCAGGAAGGTGTATTTTTTGATATTACTGATAGTGGAATAATATTAAGAATTTACTTTTGTGGGGTGACTGCACATGAGGCTGGGCAGTTCAGGTCAGAAAAGCCCTTTGAAATGAGGCTTGCAGGGTTAAGGGATATTATTTTTCTTCTTTTTAAGTTCGGGGAATTAAACTGGATGGATGCCCCATACAATGTCCATTTAAGCCTGAACCTGACAAAGCTGGAACTGCCTTCTGATGGTCTTGGGCTGGCCATGACTGTACAGTTATTTGATACTTTTACAGGGAAATTGCATTGTAACAGGTTTTTATCACTGTCAACAGAAATGAGCAGGAAACTTATTAAAATGGTTGAAGAACAGAAAAGGAAGCCATTTAATGTGAAAGAATATTTCAATGATATAAACAGCATATATGCTGCCTATCCTACTAAGAAGTTAGTCAGGGTGGCAGATTGTTACTATAAAACCAGATGAATATTATGCAGGCTTGGGCAATGGTGGTTTTCACCATCAGGAAGGAATTTGGATTAAAAGATAATATGGTATTAGATTGCCAGTCTTGGACTTGGGGCTGGCAGGAAGGATGTATGTGCGAAGAAATGTATATTGCAGGGATGTAAACCATGTTTTTCAGGATGGCAATATGTAATAGAAGCCTGGTGCTGGCGGACAGGCTGGTGCCAGGAAGCACAGGCATTAAAATAGTAACTGGTAAGGGTAAGTTAAACAGTTGGGATTAGCAGCTGTTATCATTTGGAAATCATCAGGATGGAAGGAGACGCATATGAAAAAATACTATATAAATATGGGATGTGGGCATGAAGGGAAAGTATATTTATCTGGAAATTCATCCGAAATATCAGATAAAATAGAATATTTAGAAAAAAATGGGGTATGTAAGGAGTGCTATAAAGCAGCAAAGAGAAAAGAAGAAAAAGAGAGGGGGCTTATATTTAATGTGGCTATTTATCCATATGTAGATAAACATGATGGAGGGATTCTTTTACATGTGTGGTTTAGCGGGGATACATTAACATATAAAGACAGCATTAAGTCGTCAGGTGGTTATTGGTGGGGATATATAGAAGAAGCTTATGGCTGGCCTGTGCAAACATCAGATATGGGCTGGCAAAAGGTTATAAAATTAGAAAATTTGGAAGAGGAATATGCGAAAGCAGTATCAATTGGGGCTAAAAGTATTGTAACAGGCAACGGATTCCGTGAGAAGATGAACTATATGGCAGCATTAAGCTATCATAAAAAATGGAAAGAGTTAAATGAAAAAATTTCTGAAGTAGAAAAGCCATGCATTCCGAATATTTTAAGAGGGCACAAGTGGAATGGCAAAGTATATGGCAAATCTGGCAGTTACTCCATTTACCTGGACAATGATAAAGTGTCTGTTACAGACGATGAGGCTTCCATAGTGGAAGAATACACAGAAGAAAAAAAGAAATACTGGAAAAAAGTCGGAGACATCGAGGAAAGTTATGGTACAGGTGGAATGATTAGTTTATAGTATTAAACTGGCCTAACTGCAGGCAGAAAAAATAAAGCAGCCTTAGTATGCCAGGTAATATATAAGCTGTAACAGGAGTTTTTGATAATATCTTTATAGAAAAGGGGAATCATATATATGAGGAAAATTAATCATCTTATAATGAATACAGGTGAGGTTTTACATTATGAAAATAATTTAGAAAGTGCCTCTGGATTCAGGGAGGTTTTTGGCAAAATAGACTGGCAGGTAAAAACATGGCAAAATATACCAGTATCGGACAGGACAGAAATGGGCTGCCTTATCGGCAAGGAATATAAGGCATATAGAGCAGTATTGTATTTAAAAGAGGCAGAAAGGATACCATTATTAACAACAATAGGTGTTGTGGATGTAGATGCAGTTAATACTGAAACTGTAGAAATAATGTGGGACTTGGTGACAGATATTTATTCACCACTTTGTAATGTGTCAGTTATTCCAGGGATTCCAGCTGCATCTGCAGTATATGGCAAATATCCAGAAACACCATTTATATGTGATGTATTGTATCCATATATGAGGTATCTGGCACCAGATGTCCTGGAATGGAACAGGGGTTTTACCAAATATCTTGGAATTGAAATGTTAAAAGAATTGTCTCAGGAAGAAGAAGACATGGACATGAAACCAGACCAGCAGCACCTTTAAAGGCTGCATATGTGTATGCTGCAGCATGGATATAGGATTTTCATACTATGTCATTGCAGAACAACTTTTTGCTGGTGACAGATTATAATTTATTCTAACTA
>CAJUPJ010000090.1 GCA_910588655.1 uncultured Lachnospiraceae bacterium
GTCTTTGTAACTTATTAACTATAGCTCTTGTTGCTATATCATTATTATACTAGGACACATATATGTTAAAAAAAGAATACAGATACATGAAAGTTTACAACCAGTCAGGATACCATTATAAGCCCACCCCGACGATCACGCTAAAAGGCAGCTGGCTGAAAGAACTGGGATTCGAATCCGGAATGTCCCTGACAGTTAAATGTAAGGAAGGACAGCTTATCATTATGCCACGTGAAGCTGCAGATTATACTGATGGAGCTGAAAAACAGCAGGCAACATAAGTCACAGCCATACGGATTAACCGAATGATGGAAAGTCGGATATTAGTTCTTAAAGTCTGGTTGCAGGCATCCGTATCAATATGTTATACTATTGGCAACAGGAATGGGAGGAAACAGTAGATGAAAGTATTGATTATTAACGGAAGTCTGCGGATAAACGGGAACACATCCATTGTAATTAACGAAATGGCAAAAACATTCCATGAAGAAGATGCCACGATAGACACAATGCCATAAAATACCAGACAGTATAAGGAGAGAATGACAATGATCAACACAAAGTATAAGGACCGACTGTTTACATTTATATTTGGAAACGCCGAAAGGAAGGAATGGACACTGAGTCTCTACAATGCCGTGAACGGATCTTCCTACACCAATCCGGATGACATTATGTTCATGACAATGGATGATGTCCTCTATATGGGGATGAAGAATGATCTCTCCTTCCTTGTCACGGATCTCGCAAACATGTATGAACAGCAGTCCACATACAACCCAAATATGCCGGTACGCAAGTTGATGTATGCTGCACGCATGTATGACCGATATATCCATCTCCACAAACTGAACATCTACAGCACAAAACAGGTTCGTCTCCCTGTCCCTAAGCTCGTGACTTTTTACAACGGGCGTGAGGATATGGAAGACAGCATTTTGGAACTGAAAGACGCTTTCCTGACAGAAGATGGACAGCCAGTCGATGCGGAATCGGACATACAGGTGCGTGTGCGGATGATTAACATCAATTACGGCAAAAATAAAGAACTTATGGCAGCATGCAGGCCGCTGTCCGATTATGCATGGTTCATAGCAGAAATCCGCAGGTATAGTGAAACGATGGATATCGAGACCGCAATTGACAGTGCGCTGGACAATATGCCGGACGATTCTAAATTAAAAGAGCTTTTGATTGCAAATAAAGCGGAGGTGAAACAAATGTGTATTACAGAGTACAATGAAGCAGAGACTATGGAAAAGTTCAAGGATGAAGGACGCGCCGAGGGACGCGCCGAGGGACGCGCTGAGGGACGCACCGAGACAATATTTTCCTGCGTCTACGAAAATGACTTTACAGAACAGCGCGGCGCACAAAAATTAAATCTCAGCATAGAACAGTTTCGGGAAAAATATAACTATTGGCTAAAAATGAAAAAGAACTGACAATACAAAAACTTTGATATGTATTTTATTAAAAAAGTGGATTCCAAAAACATTTCAATTTTTAGAATCCACTTTTATCCAAAATTTGGGGCTATGGTGTGTGTGAATAATATAATTTTATTATTGTTATTTTATAACAAATATTTTTATTATTCGTTAAACTTGACTTTTGCGAATAAATAGAATGTTCTCTATCTATTCTGCAAGATGGCTTATTATGCGAGTTATGCGAAAGAAAACGATTAATTTGACGACCACGGGAGCAGGTATTCACAAAAATTCTGGTCAATATCATCCAAATGCTTTGGGATCTCTGACAGGAAGTATTCGAAGTATTCATATGGTTTCAGGTTATTGGCTTTCACCGTTTTAGCTATGTTGTATATGATGGCACTTGCTTTCGCCATCGTTCCTTACTCCTAGGTCTCCCTCGCAAAACACGCCGCCATAGCTTCCTCCCATAAAGATGCAATTCAGGTATTTCTTTTTCTGTAAAATAATGTATACTATTTTTCATAGAGGTATCATCTACTTTTTTTATAAAAGAAATTCCATTAAAATAGGAGACGGGTATAAATATCCTATCTCCTATTTTTCTTTTTGGAATAGCATTTACCAATTACCATGGTTATTACAACCTTTTTTATTAAGAACTGTGCTATCCAGCAAGCAATTTCAATTCATATAACTATCTGCAAGTCTTACATTTTGCTATCGCCATAGTAATCACTACGACTATATACGTAATGTCAATCAACACTAAATATCTACTATAGTTTAAAATGGCAAAGCCTGCCGTAATTGCCAAATGCATAATTAAAAATCTTTGCAGTCTTTTTGTGAAGTATTTGTTTTCCTCACTGTCTGTTTTTCGGTTGATATGATCAATTGGGTACAAAACATACACGCATATTACCAAAACCCCAAAAATAGGAAGCGTGGCAGTTATGGGAATACAAAAGTTTTTAACCATTATCAGAATACTTCCTACTGTCAGGCACGACAGTATAAAACAGGAATGAAATCTATTTAAATGAAGTCCTCCAGCATATGATCTCAGCGGTATAAAAAATACTAAAAAAAGGATGCCTTCTATAACCATATGCAGATATAGGAACATGGATATACAGAACAAAACAAACAGCCCCAGTTCCATTGATACCAGAAAACCATATTCATATACTTTTCGATCTGTTTCCTCCACCGTGCCTTTTTTTATTATGTAGTCTGCTAAAAATTTAGCTGTCCTTTCCATAATCAGAACCTTCTGAATTTCTTTACTTCATCCGGCTGTTTAGGCTGATGAAAGAATACCATACACCTGCTGTTTGCTGCTACGGAAAGAGCATGATTGGCAATCACAGTCAATGCCTTTGCAGCTACTTTTTTATCCTGAGTTTTCATAGTAAATCTTCCTCCCTTCCTTTTTTATATTAGGCACTTAACAATGAAATCTTGCGCAAAATGGCAAAATTTTTTGCGTAAG
>CAJUPJ010000091.1 GCA_910588655.1 uncultured Lachnospiraceae bacterium
TGCTGTAGTTGTTGATGACTCTGTAGTCTGCGGTAATGCCCTGGTTTCTGGCAGTGCTTTAATTGCGGAAGGTTCTGAGATTTCAGGAAATGCTGTTGTTTGTGGTGATGCCATGGTTACAGATGCTAAGATAAGCGGAAACGCAAGGGTGTATGGGTACGCAGAAATACATCCGGGTGCGGAAGTTACAGGTAATGCTGTAGTTTGTGGTGATGCCCGTATAGAATTTGATACCTGTATTTATGGAGATGCGAAAGTGTGTGGTTATGGGCGGATACCTGCATATACTGGAGTGGGAGACAATATTATTGTTGACAAGGCTTCGGACTTTGATGCTGGTTCTGGTAATGAAACAGTGGACAAGCTTAACCGGGATATCTTAAATATTAATTATCTGAAATATATTATGAATTACTGGATTTTTGCAGGACTGCCTCCGTATGGGTTTGAAAAGAAAGACTTTAGCAGTCCTTTAGAATTTAGAAAAGCTGCAGAGGATTTTATCTTAAACGATAATAAAAAATTTAAAGATGCTATGCTAGCTTATTATTGTACAGAAGAGCCTGATTGTCTGTGTGACTGGATAGACCATGATGAATATGATACTTCGCAGATTAATCTTCCAGGAAGATTGTTTTACCTGCCTGCAGGCTGGAAAGGCAGAAGGACTGTAAACCCTGTCATAAGTAAAGAAAATGCTTTAAAGGAAGTAAAACGTAACGGGCTTCTTTTAAGATGGGTAAAAGAACAGACCCCTGAAATTTGTATGGCTGCGGTAAAGCAGAATGGAGAAGCCTTGCAATGGGTGAAGGAGCAGACTCCTGAAATGTGTGCTGCTGCTATGCTGGAAAATCCTAATGCAGAAAAATATGCTGAATGGAAGCCAGAATATAAAGAACCAGAAGCTGATGAAAATGGTTTTGTTTCTTTTAATGAATTAATAGATGCTGAGGCAGAAAGTATAAAAGCAGGACGTCTGGTAAAGATGTGCAATTAATTGGAATAATCTGTTTGAATCTATTTAAATATAGAAAGGATTGATTGTAAATGTTTAATTCAGAAAATTCAAAATTTAAAACAGGGGATAGTGTAGTTTTAAGGAACAGCCAGTACAGGGGTGACTGGTTAGACTATAATCTTGCTGGAGGCAGAGAAGTTGAATATACAGGTGATGACCCCTTTTGTCCGCCAAAAGCAGCTGTTACCAGAGTTTTGAAAAGAAAAGAAAATTCCATTAATGGTGTGCGTGAAGAATACTATTATGAAGTTTCTGGTTATCCTGGTGGGAGGTTCAGGGAAGAGCTTTTAGAAGGGGAGAGTTCTGGCGGTTTATGTATTGTGTATGGGACAGCATTTTATGTTTCAGAAACATTAGAAGTTAGTTACAGGACAAATGCTAAATTATTTACAGAAGAAGAAGTCCAGGAATTTGCACCAGATGTTTTAGGCAGCGCCACTTTCAATAAGGAAGACTTTTTCAAGAGCGCTGAACCATCTGAGGGGACTGTAATTGTTTCCGTTGAGGGTATCTGGTATGATAGTGGGACAGTTGAACTTGAGCTGTATTTTGTTTTTGAAGGTGAACCGGACAGGCACAGGGTATTAGCACAAGGTTTTGCAGATGCTGTCAGTTTAAGCCAGCTGGAATTCTGTGCCAGGGAAGCTGTAGGCCAGATGTGGGGAGAGCCTTCATTAAGTCTGGCAAAATCTGGTGATTGGTATTTTGCACTGGATGTATTTTGTGACTCTCTTGAAATACTTGCAGTTGAGGAAATTGATACTGATGACTGGGATTAAACAGGTGCAGCCTGGAATTGGGTCTGGTTGCTGGTAGTAGTAATGAAACCTGTCTTGTTTGGATTTCTAAGTAGAATTTAGAAGCTTCTGGAAGACAGGTTTATTTTGTTTTATAATAATAGTCTTTTTAATGGATTGTTTATAAAACAGACAATAGCCATATCTTTACACAGATAAAGTGGTTTGTTATAATAAGCTAAATAAAACTTTGGAGAAATGAAGGTGGTTTTATGCTGTATATACATGTAGGCCAGGTGGAAAGAGAATGTATAAGGACAATAGACCCTTATTTTAACCGAAATAAATCTAAAGACTGGTTTAACCGTGATGATGTTAAAAAAATTATTAAAAATATAGATTTATCTATAGCTGTAAAAGATGAATATATTGAGTCACCTGTGTTTGGTGGGATGTCACCTACGAAGCTGTCAACAGGGTGTAAAGCAGTTATTTTGATGGCTGTGCTCGAAAAACCTTATATTTATGCAACAAAGTGTGGGGATAACTGTGTTCCTGATATTTTAGAAATTTCCAGGAATAAAGATGTCCATATTACATTACATCATATTATGCAGTTCCCGGAATCTGGTTTTGAAGCAGTAATAGCTGAGTCAGGAAAGAAGGTATGTACGTTTGGAGGGTTTGTTGATGAATACTATAGAATTAGAGATAATTTCTAACCAGTACGTGTGTAAATTTTATTTTGAAAGAAGGATAAATGTTATTAAAGGGGACAGTGGTACTGGCAAAACTTCCTTATTAGAACTTGTAAGAGACACATCTCCCGATATTATTAAAAATATTTCTCTAGATGTACTGGTTGCTGATGACCTTGGCTGGAAAGCTTTGATGACTGCTTCAAAGAATGCTATAATTATTTTTGATGATTCCAATGTAATTGACAGTGCTGAATTTGCAAAATGTTGTTATGA
>CAJUPJ010000092.1 GCA_910588655.1 uncultured Lachnospiraceae bacterium
GCACACGGCTGTTAACCGTGGGGTTGTTGGTTCGAGCCCAACTCGGGGAGTTTTTCCAGAATGATGCATATTTTTCTGGAAACTGAATATTATATTAATATACATTATATGGCTCCATGGTCAAGCGGTTAAGACATCGCCCTTTCACGGCGGTAACACGGGTTCAAATCCCGTTGGAGTCATTTTTATTTTGGCGACTTAGCCAAGTGGTAAGGCATGGGACTGCAACTCCCTGAGCATCGGTTCAAATCCGTTAGTCGCCTTTAGTTTAGAGAAAACTGTAATGATATATATCATTACAGTTTATTTCTTTATAAGGAAATAAGGGAAAGATATGGATAATAGTTTTTTTAACAGTGTACAGGAATATTTTGGGAAAAGCAGTACAGAACCAGGACAATATTCATCACTAGCACTTGCATATATAGGTGATGGTGTTTTTGATTTAATTATAAGGACAATTATACTTGACCTTGGCAATGGAAAGGTAAATGATTTTCACAGAATGGCAAGCAATATTGTTAAAGCGCCATCACAAGCAAAGATTATCAGGTCAGTGTTTGATGAGCTTACAGAAGAAGAAATGGCAGTATATAAGCGTGGAAGGAATACGAAGTCTGCAACATCTGCCAAGAATTCTTCTATTACAGATTACAGGGTAGCAACAGGCTTTGAAGCATTAACTGGGTATTTATATCTTTCAAACAGGTTAAACAGGGCGCTGGAAATAATAAAACTTGGAATGGAAAGGGCTGGTTTCCTGCCATTACATAAATACAGGCAGCAACATAAGAAGAACATAAGCAAGAGTGTTAAAGATGGGAAATAACTGCGTAGTTTTTATTGTATTTATGTATACTGGAAGGAACAGGGAATTTATAATGAGAGAAGAAGGAATGGTAATAGAGGGAAGGAATGTTGTAATAGAAGCATTCAGGTCAGGTAAAACTATTGACAGGCTTTTTATACTGGATGGATGCTGGGACGGGCCTGTACGGACTGTTTTAAGGGAAGCCAGGAAAACAGACTGTATTATAAATTTTGTTAAGAAAGAGCGCCTTGACCAGTTGTCTGAAACAGGAAGACACCAGGGTGTAATTGCATATGTGGCAGCATATGGTTACAGTACAGTTGAAGATATGCTTAAAATTGCAAGTAACAAGAATGAACCCCCATTTCTTATATTGCTTGATAATATCGAAGACCCTCATAATCTTGGTTCTATTATAAGAACTGCTAACCAGGCAGGAGCACATGGGGTTATAATCCCTAAAAGACATGCAGCAGGACTTACAGCAGTAGTTGCTAAAGCTTCTGCAGGGGCAATTAATTATACACCAGTTGCAAAAGTCACTAATATAGTAAAAACTATTGAAGAATTAAAAAAGCAGGGATTATGGTTTGTATGTGGGGATATGGAAGGTGAAACTATGTATGGCTTGAACCTTACAGGCCCTATAGGTGTAGTAATAGGAAGTGAAGGTAATGGTGTAAGCCGTCTTGTTAAGGAAAAATGTGATTTTATTGCATCTATTCCTATGTTTGGTGATATTGGTTCACTAAATGCTTCTGTTGCGATGGGAATTTTATCATATGAGATAGTAAGGCAGCGTTTAATGCAGAAAAAGTAAAACCACCTGCCAGGTTTTCATGGCAGAAGTCTGCTGTTTCTATTTGTGTTACCAGAAGTGGCATGGGGGGATTATTATGGAAATTGGATTTAGCGGATTACCAGAGAATGATATAATAAGCATGGCAAAGTCAGGAAATGAAAAGGCAATGACATTTATAATGGAGAAATATAAAAGCCTTGTGCGGCAGAAAACACGTCCGTTCTTTTTATCAGGAGGGGATAAAGACGACTTAGTACAGGAAGGCATGATAGGGCTGTATAAAGCAATTTGTGACTACCTTCCTGAAAAGGAAGCTTCATTTAAAACATTTGCTGAACTATGTATATCAAGACATATTTATTCTGCCATAAAAATTTCAAACAGAATGAAGAACCAGCCATTAAATACATATATTTCAATATATGCACCAGCACTTTCTGTGAACAATGAACCATCGGGTGCTGATTTTATGATAGACCAGGAACTGGAAGTGGCAGAGGGTAATCCTGAGGATATTGTAATTGGAAGGGAAAGCGCTGTTTTTACACAAAAACAGCTTTTTAAAAACCTTAGTAAAATGGAGAAACAGGTTCTTAGCAGATATCTTAGAGGCATGACATACCAGGAAATAGCAGCAGATATGGACAAGACGCCAAAGTCTATTGATAATGCATTACAAAGGATTAAAGCGAAACTGGACAGGCAAAGGAAATTTGAAAGTTTTTAAAATATGCTTGAATTATTTTGTAATGTATTATATAATAATGTCCGTTGGATATCATATATAGATATTTTATGCTGCTATGGCTCAGCAGGTAGAGCGTCGCCTTGGTAAGGCGGAGGCCACGGGTTCAAATCCCGTTAGCAGCTTTAATAGATGAACGGTTGTATATGTGAAGCGCAGAAACTTCCAGAAGGTAAAACTTCTGGAAGTTTTTTGCTTACTCTGAAACAATACTTTCTGGGTAGCCAAAAAAGTGCAGACTTCCCCACGGAAATCAATTTTCCATAAACAGAAAAAATAATGTATAATAGCACTATGA
>CAJUPJ010000093.1 GCA_910588655.1 uncultured Lachnospiraceae bacterium
AATAAGCATACCACAATTTCAAAAAAATCTCATCTAATATCAAGGGAAAAGTGCGTCCTTTTTTTCCACATTTATCTGATTTCTTTCATTTTTACAATTTTCTATTTTGAAAAAACAGGGTTTCTTGTTTCTGTTTATCCAGTAGCCATGTTATAATGGTTCAGAACAAAAATTTTTGATGCAACTAAAAATAGTTGCATATTTTCTGTTATAATGTTATATTATAATAAAGGAGGCTTATTAATGAGCAAAAAAGATAAACTGGTTGAAAAATTGCTGAAAAAACCTAAAGATTTTACTTTTGACGAAATGAAATCCCTCCTGTCATATTTTGGATATGGATTAAAACAGGGAGGGAAAGGTTCAGGGGTAAAATTTATCAAGGAAGGCAGCAATGAAATAATAAATTTCCATAAACCGCATCCAGATGGGATATTAAAACATTATGTACTGGAACAAGTGATAGAAAAATTAAGGAAGGATGGTTCATTATGAGTAATTTATTATCATACAAAAACTATAATGGGACAGTAGAATACTCCAGGGAAGACAGATGCCTTTTTGGAAAAGTTATCGGAATAAAGTCTTTGTTATCATATGAAGGTGATTCTGTGCAGGAGCTGGAAGAAAATTTCCAAGATGTAATTGATGGGTATCTGGAAGACTGTAAAGAAAGGAATGTTGAACCTGAACAGCCTTACAAGGGTACATTTAATGTGAGGATAAGCCCGGAACTTCATCGGAACATTGCAATATATGCCATTGAACATGGAAAAAGCCTTAATGCTGCTGTTGAAGAAGCTATTAGCAACATGGTTGGATAACTGGCAGTTATATTTTAAAATGACACATACACTGTAACAAAAACTTTTCATAGGTATTAGCACTGATGCATGTCCATGGTACTATGAAAAGAGAAATTATGAAAAATAAGGAGGAGGACAGGGAGGTTTTTAACATTAAACAATTATATCCCAAGTGAACTACCCATTTGCTTAACAAAGTTGTGGAAACAGCTATGCTGTTTACTCTAGCAGATGAGCAGTTCACCTCCTTCTTAGATAACCTGTTGCATTTACAGAAATATTAAAGCCCACAAACTTTAGGTTGTGGGTTAAAATATAAAATTCGAATAAAAATTCATAAAAAAGCATTCCCAATACAGGTGGAATGCTTTTTTTCTTCCATATTACATTGCAGACAACATTATATTAAGAAAGTGGTATCTGCATGTATATATTAGAATTTTTGTTAGAAAATAAAAATACTTCCTACAAGTATTTTGAGAAGGTATTCTGGTGTAAGTTTAAAATCCAGAATGTTTTAATTTCCTATGCCATCAAACAAATTGGAAAACTCAGGCATGATGATGCTTACATACAGGAGAAAGAAGATTATAAGACATATAAGACTGTGAAAGACAGTGGATTAGATAAGGATAAAATTACTTCTGCCATGAATGAAAGGATTATATATTATGGGCTTACAAAAGATGATTTCGAGCAGTATGTGAAAGTGCAGCAGAAAGTATGCCAGCAGCCAGATGGCACAAATCATTGCAAAGGATGTGTTTTCTGCTGTAAAAAAATGTTTATACAGTAATGGTAAGGAAATTCACCATAAGAAACCTGGCAACATACATACAGTTTCTGCAAAATCCTTGAATAATGGCATCCTGTTAGATACAGAACATGAAGCATGCCACTCCGGATTAAAGAAGAAGGGCATGGACTGCCATTTCATTCTTGTAATAAATGGTGAACCAGTACATAAACATACCTGTGGTGAAGGGGAATGTGGAATTGACCCTGGTGTATCCACAGTGGCAGCAGTTAGTAATGATAAATGTTTTCTGGAGGTGCTCGCATCTGGTGCTGAAAAATACAATAAGGATATCGTAGAATGCCAGAAGGCGATGGAACGAAGCAGAAGGGTAAATAACCCTGAATGTTATAACAAGGATAGAACTGTAAAGAAGGGCAGCAGATTTAAGAAAACAAAGAAGTATAAGAAACTGTTAAGAAGATTCAGGACATTGCACAGAAAAGCAGGAAATTTACAATATTTAAGATTTGCTCCCCATGGGTAGTGTAAAATAGTTTGTGTCTTTGGTAAAAAATAACTCCTTTTTGGCAAGAATTAAGATATGACAAATCTTATCAAAAAGGAGTATTATTATGCCAGCAGCAAAGGAACAAATCCGACAGATAATTACAGAAAACGGCATCAGCAGCGTTGCCGATGTTTATACCCTGCTCAAAGACAGTTTTAAGGATATCCTACAGGAACTTATGGAGGCAGAACTGGATGACGCCCTGGGATATCAAAAGAACCAGAAAGGGGGTATACACCATATGCACTAACTTTTGCAAATTCATAAATTTTATGTTATACTGAAACGGG
>CAJUPJ010000094.1 GCA_910588655.1 uncultured Lachnospiraceae bacterium
TAAAACTCGTGCTCAAACAGCCTGACATAAATAAAAAGACCGGCATAAGAGACCGTTTCTTTATTGCCCTGATGTATGAGAGCGGGTGCAGGGATGATGAAATACTGCACATGAGGCTTAAAAATATAGTCATAAATAAAGCAGGCGAACCCGATGCCCATATATTTGGAAAAGGAAGCAAACACCGGTGTACGCCGCTTTCAAGAGATATAGTACCATATTTTAATGAGTATTGCAGACTATACCATCCAGATGCTGAAAAAAACAGCGACGAGTTATTGTTTTATACAGTCAGGAATGGGATAAAATGCCAGATGTCCCAGGATAATGTCCAACGGTTTATGAAAACATATGAGAAGAAAGCGCAGAAAATCAATGCGGGGATTCCACATCTTCATCCCCATTTATGGAGGAGAACGCGTGCCATGCATCTTTACCTTGCAGGAGTTCCATTACCGCTTGTGTCGGAATGGCTTGGGCATTCGAGTATGGAAACAACCCAGATTTATGCAAGGGCAACCGATGAAATGAAGCGGCAGGCACAAAGAAAGCTTGGTGAAAAGGAAGGATCCGTATTTAAAGATGACATTGCATTCAAGTATGCAGATAATGAAGCTGTACTCAAGAAACTGGCGGGGCTTAAATAATTAATACCGATATTTGCTGTAGTAGGAGCGCATTACTGCAGCAAATACCTAAAAATATCGGCATTAAAAAAATGTCGGCATAAGGAATATAGAGGTCAGCTATTATGAGCAGAAGACATTCTGGTCATTATGCAGCTATATGGTGCGCAGTCAGAAAGGGATAGAAATGCTGGTCAACCTGATTAACGTTGCATACTGTGCAATGAAGATACTGCCCTATCAGGAAAAAGAGTTTTCAAAATATCGCGGCGAAAGCGTACAGGAGTTTCGTTTTATCCTTAGTATGCAGATACGCCAGCAGATATTTTATGCCAATTTGCTGAGAAATATCGAAACAGGCATAAAATCAAATACCTTTATAAAAGTCTTAAAACGGCTGGTTAAACAGCAATGTGGTTGTTTTTATAAGTTGTAAAGTAGTGTTATAATTCTAAAACAAATTTATTATTTTGATATTATGGTGTTATATCATTTTTTGATTTCTCCATTTCTGAACCACTGGACGATTAGTATGGAAGAACACATATGAAACATATATTTAATACTACGTGTTAAATTCAGATAACTTTCGCCAGATGTTCGCTCATTCATATGTACCTGATATTCTTCTACTTTTGCTCCATTGCGTAAGAGAAATGCTATTGTATCTGGTTCTGGTCCATAGTTCATTGAAGTGGCAAGTTTTTTTATCATTTTTTTGCTGTATAAACGCATACCTGAAGTTGAATCTGTAATTCTTTTACCAGTTGTCAAAAAAATACATATCTCAATCAGTGAATTTCCTAGCATTCTAAAAGTAAATGGTTTCTTTTCAGAGATAAAACGACTTCCTATAACTATGTCTAAATTTTCATCATTTGCTTTTTTAAGCATTCCTGCTATATATTCTGAATTATGCTGTCCATCACCATCGTATTGTATTGCATAATCATATCCATTATATAATGCATATTTCATTCCTGTTTGAAAAGCACCCGCCAAACCAAGATTAATTGGAAGGTCAATTAGATTGAAATTGTTTTTACGACAGACTTCTGCAGTATTATCATTTGAACCATCATTAATTACAATATAGTCAAATGTGCTATAATTATTGATTAAATGATTAACAACATTAACAATACTTTCTGCTTCATTATATGCTGGAATAATAATTAAAATTTTCATTTTTGTTTCCTCGTGTGCAGTTAATATTTGAGACATAACAATTCTATTCAAAGTGTTATCTGATATAAAATATATGTTAGAATGTTGTAAAAGTCAAGCTAAATAAACAATTTTTTCTATTACAATTTCTTACAGATTAAGTTTATGAAAAAGAGCATCTTTCTCATCCTGGTCAATAGACAGATAATGTTTGGTGATTTCAATGTCTGAATGGTTATAAATATCCATTATCAGTGCAGGCTGACCACCATTCTTCCATGCATGATATCCAAATGTCTTTCGCATAGAGTGACAGCTTATATTTCCGTCCAAATGATTATCTATTGCCGCCGTTTTTATAATATTCCATGCCCGATTACGTGAAATATGTTTATGTGTATTATTTCCAGAGTAAAAAATATATTCATTTGGCGAAAGGGGCTGTTTATGCGTTATTAACAAAGACAACGCTTCCCGGC
Source organism: uncultured Lachnospiraceae bacterium (assembly GCA_910588655.1). Taxonomy (GTDB): domain Bacteria; phylum Bacillota; class Clostridia; order Lachnospirales; family Lachnospiraceae; genus Butyribacter. Next base: position 2,273 of record CAJUPJ010000094.1, read on the forward strand.
AACTATTGTTTATAGCAATACAATTCACTTTTCCGGTTTTTTGTTCAATTATAGTTAACTTGACAGTTGAAAGTTTGTACCACTAAGAAGCCAGAAAATCCCATTGTTCTT
>CAJUPJ010000095.1 GCA_910588655.1 uncultured Lachnospiraceae bacterium
CCATACAGCAATTTTACCAGGATTGCTTGCTTAAGTTCGCACTTATGGGGTGAAGCACCACATATTGTATATAACCTTGTTGAAAATGTAAGCCTTAATGGAAAAACTGTTGTACCATTCTGTACATCAATAAGCAGTGGTATTGGCAGCAGTGCCTCCAATTTAAAAAACAATGCAAAAATATCATTTAAAACAAAATGGCTTAAAGGACGCAATTTTTATGATGTCCCATCACAGAAAACAGTAAATAAATGGGTTGACGGACTGAAATACTGATATTCCAGCTGGCAAAACAAAGAAAGATGGTGTATAAAAATGAATATTTTATTTATTAATGGAAGCCCAAATAAAAACGGCAATACAGTGGCATTAGCAAATAAATTATTAAAAGACAAGGAATATAAGACATTACATCTTGTAGATACTGGCGCAGCATGAGCGGGTCTGTAAGGAATTTATCAGACCGTTCATATGGGACAGTTACAGAGGGGATGTTTAGCGGCAGGAAACTATTTTTCCTGTTCCAGGAGGCAGTTCCAACTAAAGAACAGTTAGCAACAGGTGATTACACAATGGGAAAATATGCGAAGCTTTACGGAATGGAATATACCGGCATGACAACAAATATAAAGGAAGCATCATTGCTTTCAGAAAATATATAAGTTTAAATCCCTATTCCCCGAAAAACATAAGTTTATCTGGGGACATAGGGATTTTATATAGGTTATAATGCTGTTATAACAACAAACCCAGAAAGGAATGGTATACTATGGCAAAATTATATAAAACAGGTATTATTAAATGGTTAATAGCAGTAACTCTGGCTGTACCCCTTACATTTATGGCATCTTCCTGCGGTAATAGCAGTAATAATAACAGCAGCAATAATACAACTGGCAGCAGCAGAAAACAGCGGGGTTGATGCAGTTTCCTCTGCAAGTTATTCTGAAGTAAATGGCAAAGCAACTGGACGTGTCCGGGCACTGGCAGATATAATCCAGGCAAAAACTGGTGGTGAATTATTCTCTATACAGACATCTGTAATATATCCAGCAGATGGTGGTTATAATACAATATTTATTGGCTATCCTACATGGTGGTACGATATGCCGCAAGTTTTATACAGTTTCTTTGATGAATATGACTTCTCTGGCAAAACAATTATCCCATTTAATACACATAATGGAAGCCGCTTTTCTGGAACAATAGAAACTATACAGGATTTAGAACCAGACACCACCGTAATTACAGATGGTCTTACAATAAGCGAAAATGATATACCAGATGCAGAAAGTGATGTTAACAGCTGGCTGGAAGAATTAGGATATTAACTCCAGGAATTTAAAGCAGGAGGCATATATGAAACTAATTATGAAAGTTAAAATAACAGTTGATATTTGTATGGTAATAGTCCTTCTGTTCCTTATGTCATATTCAATAGCTGGGGATGTTGTACATGAATGGCTTGGAATTGGAATGTTTATTCTCTTTATCTTACACCATGCTTTAAATATCAAATGGTGGAGTTCTATAATAAAAGGCAGATATACAATGTTCCGTATTATACAGACAGTGCTTGTAATTACAGTTTTGCTGGCAATGGCTGGTTCAATGGCAAGCGGTGTAATACTTTCACGCCATGTACTTGCCTTCCTTCCAATAAACACCAGCATGTCTTTTGCCAGAAAACTGCACATGGCATGTGCTTACTGGGGATTTATCCTGATGTCATTACATCTTGGTATACACTGGTGTATTATTACGGGCATAATTAAAAAATTTGTTAAAGCCCAGCCACAGGCATTAACCTGGATGCTGCGCATAATTGCCATTATAACAGCTTCTTATGGTATATATGCTTTTATTAAAAGAGAAATCCCTGACTATATGTTTATGAAAATACAATTTGTATTTTTTAATTTTGAAGAACTGCTTTTATTATTTATACTGGATTATTTAGCAGTTATGGGACTATTTGTTTTTATAGGACATTATGCTTCCACAATTATAAAAAAAATAAATTCCCATTAAATGCACCATAGGCCAATTACCCTTTTCCGCCCTTCCATTCCTTACAGCTATATGCATATATTTAATATAAGTATTTGTTACCAGAAAGATATAATGATATACTGGATTAAAATATAAAACATAAACAATGGACAAAATAAGGTTTATAGCCTCTCGGATTCATAAGAGCTGGTTAAGATTTGTGTATTGACAACTGA
>CAJUPJ010000096.1 GCA_910588655.1 uncultured Lachnospiraceae bacterium
CTGGAGCTTGTGTTTTACATAAGACGGATGCCTGTAATCTGGTACTTTTGCTGCTTCTTTTGAAAGGCTGTGTATAAAAATATCATTGTTTTTAATGTCTTTTCTGGTATAATCTTTATTAAAGATTATACCAGAAATATACAGTTCTGGAAAATGAAAAAATTTTTATATATTATTGGGTTTTATAAAATATTTATTTTATGTGGTTATCCTGCACACTTGGATAGTGTAACTTTACTTGGACATATGACATTATATATTTTCTTATTATTTTTAAATACATTAATACATACAACTCCTGGCATCATATTAAATAACCATTTCTGTTGCACTGGAACACTTTTCTTCTTCTGTTTTTTCTATGTGTTTTTCCTCTTTCTGTTATCTTACAAGCCTCGGCATACTGCCACCGTTTTTCCAGTAAATTCTTAACTGTGCCATTTTACTAAGCTTCTTAAACTTATAGTCTCTCGGATTCTCCAGCCCTTATTTCATGCGGCTTTAAAATCTACATTTTTAAAAATCCCCCCTACTTTTTTTCTCGAAAACACTTGACAAACCGCTCCAAAAATGTGGTGCTTCGCGCCTCTTATCTTGTTTTTTCGTTCCTTTGCATTTTCTGCTTATGCCAGATGTATAATGTCCTATTGCAACGAACAGTCCCATTACCGCCGTGTAATCCAAAAGAAACCGTATTATTGGTTCTGCAAAATCAAAAAATGCAAATTTATTTTGGAGCAGTAAATAGCTACCGATGTCCCGTTTTATAAATGCATACACACCGTATCCTGCAATTATCAGGGCAATGATACGAAACACCCATGCCCACATAGCAGACGAATTTTTTGTCAGCCGTTTTGCCATTCCCATCATCATATTCCAATGAAATCCAAGGTGAAGGCTCATAAAAACAAATCCCCAATAAGCTGAGAGCATATGCAGATTTCTCGCAAATGACAAGCCATTGCCAAACGGCAGGAACGAAAATATATGGCGGGATAACATTACGCCGCTGAATATAGAGCCTGCCATTGAAAACAAAACCAACACAACAAGTACAGTTTGCAGAGTTCGCAGGGCAGTATATTTGCCCTTAATCAAATTTTTCATCCATCTGCTATTTAAAATGTGGTGCAGAATAAAAAGCACAAACATAATGATACCAAGCAGTTCATGGGATACTTGCCCAATCAGCTCATATGTCATCAAAAACAAGAGTACCGCTGTCATTGCAATGTCTATCACTATTCTTACACTCTGTTTTCTTTTCATCTTTCTCACCACCTTTTACAGAAAACGATTATTTATTTAAGCTGTTAATCCATTCTTCAACATCCTCAAAAGTCACATCGCTCACTTTTGAATGTGTTACCTTATATCCTTCTGACAGCACCGTTGCATCTGACTGTATGCTCTGAATTTCCGATATGGCATCTGAAAAACCGCTTCCACCGCTGGTAACAAACGGAATAATTGTTTTACCTGAAAGATCATATTCTTCCAAGAAAGAATATACTGCCATTGGCATTCCGTAGTACCAGTTTGGGAAACCAAGATACACTGTATCGTACTCATCCATATTCTCTATATGAGAAGCAAGTTTCGGTCGGGACTTTTCTCTGCTTTCTTTAGCGCCTTGCCGGTCGGTAGCATCATAATCAGCTGGATACTTTTCCTCGGTTTCAATCAAAAACAGATCTCCGCCTGTGGCTCTCTGAATCAACGTAGCAATGTACTGTGTGTTTCCATACAGCTCGCCGTCCTTCACAATCAGACTTGCGGAAGCAACAGCATCTACTCCGACAGGAAAATCTGTGTTTCCTGCACGAGAAAAGTATGCAATTAAAGTTTTGGAACCTTCATCCTGCTTGGAATCCGCCGCACTCTGATCCACATCGTCCTGACCTGAATTATTTTGTTCAGTCCCATTTTGATTTTGGGTACTTTGAGCAGAATTATCATGGAATGAAAAATCACCGTTTTTTTGCGTATTGCTGTTGCATCCTGCAAATGCAAACAAAACAAATGCACATAATAGTACCGTTGCTGCTTTTTTCATTTTTATTATCCGCCTTTCTGCGAAAGGCACCAATGCGTCATGAAACGTGTTG
>CAJUPJ010000097.1 GCA_910588655.1 uncultured Lachnospiraceae bacterium
ACCAATTAAAAAAGACCACCAGCCCTCTCTGGACTGGCAGCCTGCCAAATTCTTTTTTAAATATAACTTTTATTTCCTGTCTGACATTATAACACAACTTTTTTCAAAAACAAATACCATATTTTATTATAACAAGGTATTTTTCTTTCTGTACATCATTTACTTTTCTTGCACTTCAAGACCCTGGATTTACAACATTTGTACAATACACCGTATTGTCAGTGCTATCCTTTGTTATATTATAACTATCATATCAAAAAACATTTAATTCTTTGGATTTAAAATGAGAAGAACTGTTTACAAGTCCTTTATCCTCCCCGTTAATATCTGACATTTCAAACTTTTTAAGAAATTCCATTACTTCAGAATACAAATCATATTTTCTGTCAAAACATAGCTCGTAAACGCAATTAAAAGCTTTTTTACCATAATCTTCTAAATTATCACTAACAAACTTATTAAAATCGTTAATATTTTTCATTTCATGTACCAGTGAATTTCTCATATTTGTAAATGCTGTGGGTACTTTTGAAAAAATCTTATTTTTTACACTTTTATAGTTAGCACATCTTTTTTCTTCATAACTACAAACAAGCTGTATTGCTTCAAATAACCGTATAATTAACAAAGTCAGTGTCGATTCACAAGGAAATTCCCTAAAGTCTCTCAAAGTTCTGGCTAAAACCCTTTTAGCCTCAAATACTTCCTCAATTGTAACTATCTGTTTATTAGGCATCCAGCCACCGCCCATCTTTATAAACACATGTTAAATTACGGATACCTGTATTCATTGGATTAAAATCCTTTGCTTTCCTGGTAATGCCATTCCAATAATTAGATTCTTCATCGGAATAAAGTTCCTCAAATTCAGCCACATCTATTACAGTAATATCATCTGAATCAACAACCAGACGCAATAAAGGATGATAAGTAGGGTCATCAAAATTTTTTGCTTCTGTTACCCACAACTCCTTAGCCAGAGGATTACTCATAAGAGTTTCCCATTTCTTTCTTACAATTTTCCTGTCTAATTCCATGAACATCACCACCTCATTTTAATTTAAAATCACAACAACAATTATATTTGATAGTATAACATAACAATACACAAAAATCTATAAATTAAACGGCAAACTTTGGCAAACACCTTCACTTTCTTTCTGGTGGTATACTTATCAACCGGCCATTAAATACAACTTTTACAAAGCTAAACTCCAAAATCTTGCCACTCCCAGACACACCAGATATTTTTAACCTCTTTGAAAATATAAATTTTTACTAACCCGCTCTTTAGTTTCAGATATTTCTTTAATTGTAATTATAAGATTATAGATTTAATTTGTCATTATCATACACTCTTTTTTATAAAAACAAATTCCATACTTTAACACACTTGGATATCCTTCTTCCAGAACATCATTTTCATAGTGTTTATCTTCTATTTGGTTTAAAGCTTCCTTACAGCCCTCCTCCAGTCTGCGTACATTATCTGCTACTTTTAGTTCAAGTATAATCACTTTGCCTTTAAGTATCCTCCTGGTTTTAAGAACCAGGTCATACCTTCCCAGTCCGCTTTCCCTGTTGGATTTTATAACATATCCTCTGCTGTTCTTTAGAAGGCCTGCAAGGAAACCGTGGTAATAATCTTCCCTGTAATCATAAAAACTTATTGTTTCCATAAGCTGTGTTGTAATAATTTCAGACGCTTCTTCACAGCCACCATTTTCAAATGCCTTTATAAGTCCTGTTAAATCCTGCCTCTCCACACACTGTGTAAACCATTCACGCACCTTGTTCTTGTACACATACAATATTTCATCATTGGGTATAGTCATTGACAAATATATCTGTTGTTCCCTGAAACTTTTTTCCACTGTTTTAAGATAACCTGTAAAAAAGAGGAAATTCCATAAATTATCCTGTGACCTGTAAATATCTTCATAGGTAATATCTTCATGTACTGGCTTTTCTATAGTACCGCC
>CAJUPJ010000098.1 GCA_910588655.1 uncultured Lachnospiraceae bacterium
ATGTAAAAACAATGAAAACGATTAAAAAAGTAACTGTACATGCAGGACATAACCCGTCAGGTAAAATTGCCTGTGGTGCGTCAGATTTGCTTGATGAAAGCACAGAAGCAAGATGGATAACCAGAAAAGTCATAAAACTGTTAAAGAAAAATGGCGTAAAAGCTGTAAACTGTACAGTAAACGATGGCACAAGCCAGGGTGATGTGCTACGCAAAATCTGCGCTAAATGCAACGCTGTGGCAGATGCAGACCTTCATATATCCATACACTTTAACAGTGGCAGGAATGACAAGAAAGGTGACGGAAAAACAGGAGGTACAGAAGTCTGGCTTACGAAAAATGTGGATGATAAAGGGGATATTGCAAAGCGTGTATGCAGCCAGATGGCTAAACTTGGCTTTACAAACAGAGGTGTCAAAGTTACCAGCGGTTTATATTTTTTAAACCATACCAAAGCGCCAGCAATACTTATAGAGGTGTGCTTTGTAGATGATAAAGACGATTATATGCTATATAAAGCTGACAGGCTGGATGTTGCAAGGGCAATCGCCAGGGCTGTAATAAACCACAATATGAATATTAATTGAAAAAAGCAGTGCCCTGGATGGGAGGGCTGGCTTCCAGGAAATAATGTAATATGGCAGGGTTTTAAAAAGGATATCAATAGATAACGTTTTAATAATAATTGTGTTTAATAATTTTGCTAGGAATTATATGTTTATAAATAATTTAGAATAATCACAAAAGAAAATACTTGACAAAGTGATAATGTGCAAATATAATAATAATCGTAAAAAGGTAAAGCATTTAAGGAGGATATCATGGCAAAGGACATGGCAGGGCGGATATCGGATTTGCTTTGTAGTCAAGATATGACGCAAAAGGATTTAGCTTTAGCTGCTAATATAACAGAATCTGCGGTTTCACATTATCTAAAGGGAGACCGAGTTCCAAGGGGAGCTAATCTTGTCAAAGTGTCCAAAGCACTAGGGGTAACAACGGATTATTTATTAGGGCAGGATGACGCACATTGCAAAGACGGTGATTTGAAAATTGTCAAAACGTTAATAGCAAGAAATGCATCACAAATGACAAAAGAAGAAAAAATGGAACTTTTAAGTATTTTAATAAGTGGGGAGTAATAAGAAAATGCGGCTAGAAAATAAACAATATGAAGAGATTAAACAGACAGTGATTGATATTTTTGAAGAATATGATGTTAAAAGTATTCCTATAAGTGCATTTGAAATTGCTGTTAAAATGGGACTTAGGGTTATTCCATACTCATCATTAAGTAAAAAAAGGAAATTAGCTGCTAAAAAAATAAGTTTAGATGGTTTTTCAATAGAATTGCAAAGTGGCGAATGGTTGATACACTATAATGACAATTGTAATTATGGAAGAATTAACCATACCATTATGCATGAAATTGGACATTATTCATTGGGCCATTTAAAAGGTGGGGATATAGAAGAGGCTGAGGCTAAATTTTTTGCAAAATATGCTCTTGCCCCACCTCCACTTATTCATAGTTTGGAACATATATCTCCAAAATCCATAAAAAAAGTTTTTGATATCAGCTACCAGGCGTCATGTTATGCATATAATTATTACCAGGCCTGGCTTAACTGTGGACAACATAGTTATACAGATTATGAGATAAAGTTATTAGAATTATTTAAAACTGCATAATAGTGATATAAACAGTCTTAAGACTTTTATATAAAAAACCAAGTACACAAGATACTTGGCTGTTTGTTGAAAAGTGTTTCCACAATCAACTGGTTATAACTATTCCCTCAACAAGTTTATTATAACATTGTGGAATCCTTTTTGCAAGTGGAAATTGCGAAAGGACAGGATAACCGCATAAAAAGTTATTACCAATAAAAAGGTTTTATAACCTGTTTT
>CAJUPJ010000099.1 GCA_910588655.1 uncultured Lachnospiraceae bacterium
ATGGGACAAGGGCGGACTGGATTTTGAACCAGTATGTCCAAGAAGTACCTACAATGTGCAGATTAAGGCAATGACAGATTACATCGCTGTACTTGAGGCAAGGGCAGTCATGGAGGGAATAGAATTATGAAGAAAATTAAAAAAGTAACAGTACATGCAGGACATAACCCGTCAGGTAAAATTGCCTGTGGGGCATCAGATTTACTTGACGAAAGCACAGAAGCAAGGTGGATAACAAAGAAAGTTATAAAACTGTTAAAAAAAAATGGTATAAAGGCAGTTAATTGTACAGTAAACAATGGTGTCTGCCAGAATGATGTGCTTTATAAAATCTGCAATAAATGCAACGCTGTGGCAGATGCAGACTTGCACATCTCCATACACTTTAACAGTGGCAGGAGCGACAGGAAAGGTGATGGCAGGACAGGAGGTACAGAAGTCCTGCTTACACAAAACGTTGCAGACAAAGGTGACATTGCAAGGCGCATCTGTAACCAGATGGCAAAGCTTGGCTTTACAAACAGGGGTATAAAGACCAGGACAGACTTATACTTCCTTAACCACACCAAAGCACCAGCATTGCTTGTTGAGGTGTGTTTTGTGGATGATAAGGACGACTACATGCTTTACAGTGCAGACAGGATAGATGTTGCACATGCAATAGCCAGGGCTGTGATAAACCACAATATAGATATTGGTTAAATAAGTGCAGGCATTGCCAGAAACAGGTTAAAAGCAATTGCAGGGAATGGATTAAAAGAAGGTTTAATGATATTGATGCCATAGAAAATGAAAATTATAAGGTTTTGCTCAAAAATGAGCAGAACTTAAAAGGTGGCAGACCATCAACAGACCACTTAATCAAACTTGATACCACCAAAGAAATGGCAATGCCCCCACACTATTGCAAAGGAGGGATATATCTATGGACAGCTTTATAAGCTGGGTTGGAGGAAAAAAGTTATTAAGAAACAAAATTTTAAGCCTGTTCCCTGGCAAGAAAGAGTTTGACCGCTATGTTGAGGTGTTTGGCGGTGCTGGATGGGTACTGTTTGCATCAGAAAGACACGCAGAAACAGAAGTTTATAATGACATGGATGGAAGGCTTGTAAATTTGTTCCGCTGCGTCAAGTACCATCCAGATGCGCTGCAGAAAGAGCTGGGATTTACACTTAATTCCAGGGAGCAGTTTTTTGATGCAAGGGAGCAGGCAGAAATACGTGGCATGACGGATATACAGAGGGCGGCAAGGTTTTTCATATTAATAAAGGAAAGTTTTGGCATAGACTTACGTTCTTTTGGGATGCGTACAAGGGACATGGGCAGGGCAGTAAACTATCTGGAAAAAGTATCGGAAAGACTGCGCAGCGTGGTCATTGAGCACCAGGATTTTGAGAAGGTAATTAAAAACCATGACAGGGAAACCACATTATTTTACCTTGACCCTCCGTATTATGGGACTGAAAGTTATTATACAGAAAAATTCCAGGAAGAAGACCATGAGCGCCTTAAAAGTCTGCTGGACAATATAAAAGGGAAATTCATATTGTCATATAACGATTGTGATTACATAAGGGGACTATACAAAGATTATGACATTACAGAAACTGACAGGATGCATAACCTTGCGGGGGGGGGTAAAACAAAACCAAGGTACAAGGAACTTCTGGTTAAAAATTTTTAGGGCGGCAACAGGATAACACCATATGTAT
>CAJUPJ010000100.1 GCA_910588655.1 uncultured Lachnospiraceae bacterium
ATACATATGGTGTTATCCTGTTGCCGCCCTAAAAATTTTTAACCAGAAGTTCCTTATACCTTGGTTTTGTTTTACCCCCCCCGCAAGGTTATGCGCCCTGTCGGCTTCTGTAATGTCGTAATCTTTGTATAATTCCCTTATATAACCGCAGTCATTGTACGATAATATAAATTTTCCTTTTATATTGTCCAGAAGCCCTTTAAGTCTTTCATGGTCTTCTTCCTGGAATTTTTCTGTATAATAACTTTCAGTCCCGTAATACGGAGGGTCTAAATAAAACAATGTGCCTTCCCTGTCGTACCTGTTTATAATATATCCAAAATCCGCATTTTCGATTACAACAGATTTTAACCTGCGGGATATTTCTAAAATACTGTTTACTGCTTTTTCCATATCCCTCGGGCAAGCGCGGAAAGAACCAAGGCCTGCGCCAAAGCTTTCCCTTATTATTATAAAAAACCTTGCCGCCCTCTGGATATCTGTAAGCCCTGGTATCTTTAACCATTCTTTTGAGTCAAGGAACTGCTCCCTTGACATCAAAGTATAATCCAGTTCTTTGCAAAGCGCATCAGGGTGGTATTTTGTACACCTGAACAGATTGACAAGGTTTCCGTTTATGTCATTGTAGACTTCCATTTCTGCATGTCTTTCTGACGAAAACAAAACCCATCCAGCACCGCCAAATACCTCAACATAACGGTTAAACTCATGCTTTTCGGGGAACAGGCTTAAAATTTTGTTTCTTAATAACTTTTTTCCTCCCACCCAGCTTATAAAGCTGTCCATAAATATATCCCTTCTTTCGTAATAATGTGGGGCATTGCCATTTCTTTGGTGGTATCAAGTTTGATTAAGTGGTCTGTTGATGGTCTGCCACCTTTTAAGTTCTGCTCATTTTTGAGCAAAACCTTATAATTTTCATTTTCTATGGCATCAATATCATTAAACCTTCTTTTAATCCATTCCCTGCAATTGCTTTTAACCTGTTTCTGGCAATGCCTGCACTTATTTAACCAATATCTTTGTTGTGGTTTATCACAGCCCTGGCTATTGCATGTGCAGCATCTGTCCTGTCTGCACTGTAAAGCATGTAGTCGTCCTTATCATCCACAAAACAGACCTCAACAAGCAATGCTGGTGCTTTGGTGTGGTTCAGGAAGTATAAGTCTGTCCTGGTCTTTACACCCCTGTTTGTAAAGCCAAGCTTTGCCATCTGGCTGCATACACGTTTTGCAATGTCACCTTTGTCATCTATATTTTTTGTCAACAGGACTTCTGTGCCTCCTGTCCTGCCATCACCTTTCTTGTCAGCCCTGCCACTGTTAAAATGTATTGATATGTGCAGGTCTGCATCTGCCACAGCGTTGCATTTAGCGCAGATTTTGCGTAGCACATCACCCTGGCTTGTACCATTGTTTACTGTGCAGTTTACAGCTTTTATGCCGTTTTTCCTTAACAGTTTTATAACTTTTCTGGTTATCCATCTTGCTTCTGTACTTTCATCAAGTAAATCTGATGCCCCACAGGCAATTTTTCCTGATGGGTTATGTCCTGCATGTACAGTTACTTTTTTAATCGTTTTCATTGTTTTTACAT